>KE993490.1:0-38461 GCA_000466585.1 Clostridiales bacterium oral taxon 876 str. F0540 | reverse complement strand
TACTCGTAAAAGCCCATTTAGGGCTTTTACCTCCACATATATTCTTATTATTAGAGCAGCATTTCATATAGTTACACATTTATTTAATTATACATAATCATAAAATTAATCTCAATTTTTTACATATAGAACTATAATATTTTTAACGACAAAAAACAGCCTTACACTGTAAGACTGCCTTTATAATTCTTCATAATAGATTTATTTAACTCCAATTTCTAATACAACCGCTTGATAAGGCATCAATTTTATAGAATCGTTGTCTACAAAAAACTTATTATAGTTATTTAATAGTATTTTCTTTAAGCCCTCATTAAACTCTAAAATATACTCTTTATTAGTCCAGTTATTTATAACTATAACTCTCTTGTTTTCGTCTTTCCTCTCATAAGCTATTATCCCATCCTTATCCTTATAAAGAGGAATAAAATCTCCATAAACAAACACTTCCTTATATTCTGCATGACTTCGAAGCAAAGTTAATTTCTTATAATAGCTTAATAAGGAAGCCTCATCCACTATCTGGCTTTCTACGTTAATCTCTTTATAATTGGGGTTTATATCAAACCATGGAGTACCGGCTGAGAAGCCTGCATTCTTCTGAGTGCTCCACTGAAAAGGAGTTCTGCTGTGCTCTCTGGATTCTATATTTATTTTGTTTAAGGCTTCCTCTTTAGTCAGTCCTTCTTTAAGCATTTTGTCATAAATCTGATAAGTTGGCACATCTAGAAATTCCTTTATAGACTTCTTAGGAAAATCTCTCATTCCAATTTCCTGACCTTGATATATAAAAGGAATTCCCCTTAAGAAGAAGTACATGTTAGCCAGCATTGTTTCACTGTAGAAACTAATATCCTCCTGAGGTATAAGCCGATCTGCACTTCTTGGCATATCGTGATTTTCAATGAAGTTGGACAAAAATCCGCAGTCAATAGATGATAATTGCTTTTCAAATATCTTGTCTCTTATTTCATTTATCATTGCTATATGATTATCTTTCCACTTTTCCTCTCTTATTCTATAAGGCGCATGTGAAAAATCAAAAACAGTTGAGAAGTATCCGTCTTCACCAATAAATCTTTTTAATTTTTCTCCCTCAAGCTTATCTGCCTCTGCCACAGTCATGCTGTCATAAATTTTAAAAGTCTTTTCCTTTAGTTCATTTAAAAACTCGCCAATTCCCTCAGAATTTTGATAATACTCCCAAGCTCCAACTAATCCATCAGAGCCATCAGCAGGAAGATTAACATAATCAAAATTCTTTTTTATATGGCTTATAGCATCTACTCTAAAGCCGCCCAAGCCCTTTTCAAGCCAGTAGTTAACCATTTTATAAAGTTCATCTCTAAGCTCTTCATTTTCCCAGTTTAGATCAGGCTGTCCTTTCGTAAATAAATGAAGATAATATTTATTTGTAGCACCAATTCTTTCCCAAGCACTGCCCCCAAATATAGAACGCCAGTTGTTTGGAGGATTTCCATCTTTTCCTTCTCTAATTATGTAGTAATCAGCGTATTTGCTGTTTAAATCCTCCATAGCCTTTTGAAACCAAATATGTTTGTCTGAACTATGATTAATTACCAAGTCCATTAAAATCTTAATATCTCTTTTTTTAGCTTCCTCTATTAATTCATCCATATCTTCCATAGTTCCAAAGGAAGGATCTATTTCATAATAGTCCGAAATATCATAACCGTGGTCAACCATTGGAGACTTAAATATAGGACAAATCCATATAACATTAATTCCAAGCTCCTTTAAGTAATCCAAATGATCTATAATACCCTTAACATCGCCAACTCCATCACCATTTGTATCCTGAAAGCTTTTAGGGTAAATTTGATAAACTATAGAATCATGCCACCACTTTTTAATCATTTTTTCACTCTCCAAATAAAAGTTATTTTGTATTTTATTTTTGTCTACTATATTAGTATTCCACTAAACTTTCAATATAAAGTATACTTTCCTGCTATGCATATATCAATCGGTTGACATATGCAATAAAAGTATAGGAAACCTACTCCCAGGTTTCCCATACTTCCGGAACATAGCCTACAGAGGCCTGTTTTCCGTTTCTGACTATTGGCGTTTTATAAAGCTTTGGGTTATTTAATAAAAGTTCTTCCTTAACACTGTCGCTTCTTATCTGAGCAATATTTAATTTTGTATATTCTTTAGACTTTTCATCAATTAAATTTTTAAATCCAACCGCTGCTCTAACACTTTCAAGTTCTCTTTTGCTTAAGGCCTTCTGGTTTATATCTATAAACTGATACTTAATTTTTCTTTCCTTAAAATATCTTTCTGCCTTCTGTGTATCAAAGCATTTTTTTACTCCGAATATTTGTATGTTCATTTGTTTAGTCTCCTTCATCCCTTATTGCTACTTTGGGTTTTAATATATTAATTATAGTATGAATACATGAAATATTCTATATTGCTATAATTTCATAGGATAAATTTACATTATATTGAAATATATCATAAAATATGAAATAATATTGTATATTGATATTAACTTTAGGCTATTGATAGATTAGAGATTTGGGGGCGATATCATGAGATCTATAATCAGCTATTTAAAGAAAGTATTAATTTTAACAGCAGCAAATCTTGTCATTGTGCTATTGGTATTCCTTATAAAAAATGAGTTTACGCTTCATAATATTGGGTATGGTATATGTATAGGCGGTGTTGTAATGTCCATAATTTCAGGTCTAGCCATACTAGGCTCAGGAAAGACTGCCCAAATAAGCGCAAGCAATAACTATATAAGAAGTTCCAATAATTTTGCTGAAGATTATATGAAAGAAAGAGATAAGAATATGAGTTTTACACTACTTATGTTTTTATCTGGCATTGTTTCTTTATTAATCGGATATGGAGTGTTTTTACTATAAAGATGTTTATAAAAACTATGCTTATATAAAAGCCATAGTTTTTTTATTTTCTATTGACTTTATTTTCCTGTAGGTTTATATTTAAATCGTAAGTAGTAAGTAATAAGTAATAACTAATAACTAAATAATACATGGGGGTTTTATTGTGATAGAACTTACTTTTGCTCAAAACTTTTCCATTATAGCATTAAATGCTCAAGACAGTATTCATTTAACTACCGCTAAAAAAGCAGCTTTACGTTGTATGTCTGCTGCAGTGATTTTAGAGTTGTATTTAGATAAAAAATTTAATGTTAACTCAAAAGATTTGACATTTACTAAACAGGATTTATCGAATCCTTCAATTAATTTCTATCAGGAAACTATTTTAAAGATTATTCTTGGAAGAAATGAAAGCATGAGCGATACTCTTTCAAACTATCTTTCACATGTTATCAAACTATCAAATAAACAGTTGAAGGAAATCGAACGAACTCTGGCAGATTCACTTAAAGGCATTGATGCATTAGAGGAAATACCTAACCTTCTTGGATGTGATTTAGAATTTAAAACAGCTGGTGTTTCCATTAAGGAATACCGCAGTAATGGGGAGTTGTATACAAAAATCACTGAAGGTCTTCGTGCTGAAATTTTAGAAGATAGTATTATGACAGAGGAAGCTATTCTTATGCTTTGGCTCATGAGAGAAAGCGGCTCTATTTATGATATTTTTTCTAAAGAAGAATTAAAAAGAGTAGCTGAGCGAATAAATCAGTTATTTGAAGGAGATTCTTTTGCTAGGCAAATTTTCTCAATAAATATTCACAAATCTATTGAAACAGCAATAAAGAACTTTTTAAATATAAAAAAGGATATTATGTCTACTCAAATAGGTACAGGTGTAAATTTTGTTTTTCCTTTTTTCCAGCGTTCTCAATCTATCTTTATTGATACTGAGGCCATGTTTGAAAATAAAGAAGAGCGTCTTCGTGATGTAAAGGCAAGACTAGAGCAATACGGGCATACTTTTACTGTAATTCGCAAGGGAGAAGTTCCTCTTATAAAAATAGATAATTTCTTGTACGAGGCTGTACCAACAGCTATGAATTATCAATTTCCAGTACAAGGTGTACGTTTAAGAAAATATCCAATTTATTGAAGGGGAGGATTTTAATGTCCCGTCAGCGTACCATGGAAAAAATACTATCATCTGAGTATGTATCTATAGGCGAGTTAGTACGTATAACTGGCTGCCGTTACAGCACCTTAAAATTTTATACAGAAGAAGGCATGATTCCCTTTGAGCAGGAAGAGGAAAATTTGACACGCAGATTTCCAAGAGAAAAGGCAATACAAAAAATTAATGAAATACAGGAATTAAAAAGAAAAGGACTTAGCATTCCTGAAATAAAAAATATCTTAACTTAAGGAACCTTTTTGAGGTTCCTTTAACTTCGGAAAAAATATCATGCATAAATTTTCTTAAGCCTATATAATATTATTAAGATATCTTACGGAGGCCTCCTACCATGGAAATTCAATTAATTGAAAGAATTCAAAGTTCTATAGATTTTATAGAGAAAAACCTATATGAAAGAATTAATCTAGAAGATACTGCTAAGGCTGCTTTAATGTCTTTGTCTTCCTTCTATGCTGTTTTCTCAAATATACTTGGGACAACCGTTAAGGATTATATTAGGAAAAGACGCCTTTCCTTATCAGCTTTGGAGCTTGTTAATTCAAGTTATACTATTTTGTATATAGCTCTTAAATATCAGTATTATTCTTCTGAAGCCTATTCCAGAGCCTTTAAAAAATTATACGGTCTATCACCTAAGGACTATAGGATTAGAGGAGTATATATTGATATATTTCCTAAAATTACATTGAATTGCTTTAATGAAACAGGAGGTAATGTTATGATTAATAGAGAAATGAATAAGGATGTTGTTATTAATAATATAAATAATTCTTCTAGTGGATTTGTACTCGATATTGATATTGACCGTTTTGACAACATAAACAAAAATTATGGTTTTGAAATTGGTGACAAGGTTCTCATTGAGGTTCCAAACAGAATTAAGTCTGTTTTAGATAGTTATAATATAAATACTGAGGTAACAAGAATTAATAATGACGAATTTGCTGTTATTATTAAAAATCAATCAAAAGAGCTTATTACTAAGCTTTCAAAAGATATAATAGCTTCAGCTGAACCTGAATTTATATTTGGGGAAACAAATGTTAAGCTTACACTAAGCATTGGAATTTCTGAATTCTCCTTCGGCTCTAATAATGAAGAAGTAATTAAAAATGCCAATGAAGCTATGCTTAATGCTAAAAAGAACGGAAGAAATCAGTACAGCTTGTCTTGTTAAATAAAAAAGGATGTTGCAAAACAGCCAAACTTAGCGTGGTATTTGAAAACGTAGAAACATTTGAGCAAGCAGCAATAAGACTTTAATTAAAAAATTTATAAATCCGTTAAGAATCCTATATTGTTTGAACGAAGTGAGTTTATAGGATTTAGGATTTATAAATTTTTAATTATTAGTCTTATCTGCAAAGCGAAAGTTTCCTAGAATTCAAATACCACAAGATGGGTTTAGGCTGTTTTTCAGCATCCCGTTTATATTTTACTTTGCAAGTCTTCTATCTAATTCTAAAATCTTGTTTTCACTTTTCAAAGTCTTTATTCCTAAATTATTTACATCAAATCTTAAATCGTCTATCTTATCTGTAAGCTCATCAATCTTTTCAGAATTGATTTTATAACCATCAAATAGTGCTTCTGTTCTCTGCATGATTTTCTCATCAAGACTGGTGATAGCCTCTGTATGTTTTCTGATCTCAGCTTTAAATTCTTCCTGATTTTCAAGAATTTTTACAAGCATTTTTTTAAGTTCTTCATCCATATGTACTTTTCCCACCTTGTTTATTAGTTGGAATACTCTGGGCACCTGCCTCCAAAAACTTGTTTTTATTATAACATTTTAAAGCTTTCATTTAAAGAAGAAATTTTTACACTGCTCTTTATATATTTATTCTGAAATTTCACAAAATAATCCATCTTATAGTTTGAATTATTATATTAGACTGGTGGTAAAGTGTCAATAATGTCAATATACCTATATTATATAGTGTTATTTTTAATGAGGAGGTTAAAGCCCTAAATGGGCTTTAACGGGCAACCTGCGAGTGGGAACGAGCACTCTAGACTACACAGTGTTTCGAATGAAAGGAGAAAGTTTTTATGAAAAAGAAATTAGTTATACTTATTACAGCAGCAAGTTTGCTGCTTTCGGCATGCAATGACGGAAAGGTAAAAGTTGATCCTGCTGAAAACACTAAGCCAAGCTCAGCACAAACGGAAGTTACTCCTGTAAAAGTGGAAAAGCCTAAGTTTACAAAGGATACCTATCCTAAGCTTGACGGCTCCACAGCAACTATACCTCTATCAGAAGCAGCAGCCTCAGAGATTCTTGGTATTTCAAAGGAAGATTCTCAAAAGTTTATAAAACACAATACAACGCATAATGCTTATGTAAATCTCATAAATAAGAAAGCAGATATTATATTTGTTACTGAACCTTCTGAAGAAGAGCTGAAGCTGGCTAAAGATGCTAAGATTGAACTTGAAATTATACCAGTTGTCAAGGAAGGCTTTGTATTCCTTGTGAACACTAAAAACCCGATAAATTCTCTTACTACTAAGCAGATACAAGATATATATCAAGGTAAAATAAAGAATTGGAAGGAAGTTGGAGGAACTGACAGTGAAATTATTCCTTATCAAAGAGAAGCCAACTCCGGCAGCCAGACAGGCATGCAAAACACAGTTATGAAAGGTCTAAAGATGGTGGATGCGCCAAAAACCATTGTTACCGGAATGGAAGGACTTATTGAAAGCATAGCAAAATATGATAATTCTGAAAGAGCTTTAGGCTACTCTTACTTTTACTACGCAAAAACAATGTACAACAAAGATACTATAAAATTTATAGGAGTGGATGGTGTAGTTCCGGACAATAGCACTATATCCTCAGGAAAGTATCCTTTTACTACCTCTTATTATGCTGTTCTTAGGAAATCAGAACCAAAAGACTCTTCTTCAAGAAAACTTTTGGATTGGATGATTAGCGAGGATGGACAAAAAATTGCTGAAAAAACCGGCTATGTTCCTCTAAAAGTGAGGTAGATTTTATGAAAGCTTTATTTAGAGTATTAATAATAGTTGTTGCTATATTCCTAACGGGCTGTCATAATACTCCTTCAAAGCAGACAGAGCCTAATAAAGCTGTGCCTAGTAATTCAAAAGCCCCCGCACCCTTAAACCCTTACCATACTTCTGCTGACATAAAACTTGTCAAAAAAGCCGATAAAACAAAGTATTTATTATCAAATGGTATAGAGATAAAATATGAACAAAAATCTGTTAAAACTTCCAAGGGAGAGATATCTGTTTTCTCTCCTCAATTTTCCGGTCTAAAGGACAAAGCTCTTGAAGCAAGAATAAATAAGTCCTTAGGTAACGATATTGAAAATACAGCTAAAAATTATACAGCAAAAACCTCTGAAAAACCTTCTGAGCTATCGTTTTTACCCTCATTAAATGCAAACAATCTTTTATGTATTACCTTTTATGATCTTTACTCTCCTCCTTTGGATAGCTTTTTTTACAGACTTACAGACGGTAAAAAGCTAGAGCTTAAGGATTTATTTACAGAAGGAACGGATTATGTTTCTTTAATCAATCAAAAGGTTATTGAAAATATGCTGAGTGAAGCTTCAGAAGAGGAAAATATTTTAAAGGAACCCTTTACTACTATAAAGCCAAACCAAAAGTTTTCTATCTCTCCTTCAAGCTTATTTATAGTTTTTGATGCCGGTGAAAGTGGTTTTGATAAGGCTCATACGATTGAGATTCCTTTATCATCAATTGATGATTACGTGGATGTCATGGACAGATATTCAGGAACAGAGCGAAAAACACAGGAACGTTCCGATTTAATAGTGAGAGCCAACAATATTTTTTCTTCATCAAAGGGTGAAATTATCAACAAAAAAATTGGAGAGCTTTGGTGCTATTATCCTCAGTTTTCCGGACTTAGAAATGATAGTTTTGAAAAAACTATCAACGATACAATAAAAGACGGCGTTCATAAAGTAGTAAATAACAACCTTTGGGATAATGAATCTAAAGTTAAAAGTGATGATAAGCACAAGGCAACGGTACAGCTGCAAACTACCTTCAATCATTATGGAATTATCTGTATTACACAAAATGCATACAAGCTGGATAAGTATGAGGACCTAAATGAATTTTATAAAGTTTACAGTTTTGATTTAAAAGCCTGCAAAACCATTGATCCAAAGGAGATCTTAAATAATTACAGCTTAAAGGATAAAAACTTCAAAGAAAGCTTTACAAACCTTGCAAAACAAAACCTAATAAAAATTTACGGTTCTTCTAATGGCCAAGTTGCAGATAAAATTAATTCCTCCCTAAATTATAATCTTATAAATGATAAGGCAATTATATATTTTAGAAAATATATGCCGGATGACCCTACTTCTATTGTTATTCATTTAAATAAAGATAGTATTAAAGGTATAACTGATCCAATGGAGTGTGAAGTGTCCATAAAGGATATTGTTAAGATTCCACCTGAAGACTTTTTTAAATAAAAATTGTTAAAAAGCTTAATAGTGCTGTAAAAACTTCCTATTTTACAAGCAAGAAGGATGATAAAATTTATTTACTAAGAAGCACAAAGATTGAATATGTGTGCTCACGGGGAATGCAGGGGGGATATTTTAATGAAAAAGAGGATTTCAATTATAGTAACTTGCTCATTAGTTGCGACGCTGGCTGTTGGCTGTAGTTCCAATACCAATACTAAAAGTGCTGTCGCTTCAGCAGAAGCAGAAAATCTTACCGAAATTAAAACAAAACTTGATAAGGAATTTACAGATTATTACGGACCGGATAAATTCAGCGGATATGTATATAACTCTAAAAAAGGCAATGTACTTTTAGATAAAGGCTACGGCAAGGCTGATTATGAAAAAGGTACTGAAAACACAAAGCAGACAAAATATGATATAGGCTCGATAACAAAGCAGATTACAGCCTTTGGGATAATGCAGCTTCAAGAGAAAAAGCTTTTAGATGTAAATGATAAGGTTGATAAGTATCTGCCTGCTTTTCCTCATGGAAATGAAATAACTATTCATCAGCTATTATGTCATACTTCCGGGCTGACTGAGTACTCAACTGAATTTGATATAAAAAAATTCAGACCATCCTACAAAAACTTTGGTGTTGAAGGCAAGGATGAGAAAGTTAATTTTCTTTTTTCACCCGGAAAGGGTTTTCAATACAGCAACCCAGGTTATGTTTTATTAGGCTATATAATAGAGAAGGTTTCCGGAGAAACTTTAGATGTATATTTAAAGAAAAATATATTTGATCCTCTTGATATGAAGAATACTTCCTTTAGGGATGAAACTGGTCATCTTAGCAATCTGGCAACAGGATATGAAACTGAAAACAAGGAAAAGATAGAAACATCTTGGACATTAGAAAATATCGGCTTTGTATATGGATCTGGGGGACTTTGCTCAACAATTGAGGATATGCTCAAATGGGAAAAGGCTCTTACAGAGCAAAAATTAATAAGCAAGGAATCCTATGAGAGGATATATACTCCTAATGAGAACAATTATGGATATGGGTGGTATATATTTAAAGATTCAGCAGGAAAAAGAAGCTATGAGCATTATGGAACCGGAGTAGGCTTTAGAACTTATTTTCTAAGAGGGGTCGATGAAGATGTAAAAGTAATAATTATTACTAATTATCTAAACGCACCTTTAGAAGACATGGCAGGTTTAACAAAAGATTATCTTAAATAGTTATAATTCTTTTACTGGGAGATATTTTTAGAAAACATTCTCCCAGTAAAAGGATTTTTTAAGTTATTGAAGAATACAATATGTAATATAAAGGAAGGATGGTTATATTATGACATTGTATTCAAAAAACTTTACTACAAATGTATCAATTCCACTATATATAAGCCTTGAGGATGCATTCCCCAAGGAAAATCACTCAATGTTTAGAATTATTTTAGTAGAAGCAGGTACCGGAATACTAAAAATAAATAATCGTTCCTTCGTCTTTATGGCTCCTTCAATATTCTGCCTTAATGAAAAAGATATAATCGAACTTGAAAAAGAATGTGATTTAAAAGCACAAGTCATATATTTTGATCCAACAATAATTAACAGCTCCTTTACTCTTGAAAAGGTATATAGCATAAATGCAAAAAACTGCGACAAATTTACGAATATACAGGATATTTTTTATCTTGATCCTTTTATCTATCGCACAGAACAAATAAGCCCTTACTTTGAAATCGGGCCTATGATATTTAAAAGAATATCTAAGCTTTATAGGGCGCTTTATGAGCAAACAAACCCCTGCACTAGTGAATACTGGGTCTGCCGTTCTCGTTCCTTATTTTTAGAAATATTATTTTTAATTCAATATATTTACACTAACTTTGAAGCTGATGACAGGCTTCAACTCCCTACTGCTGCAAATGACCTAAATGATGTTATTCTTTATCTGCATACAAATTATCAAAATAAAATCACTATTGAAGAGTTGACAAAAGCCTTTCATATAAACAGAACAACACTCTCTGAAAAGTTTCGTGCTTCAACAGGTATGTCAATTAAAGATTATCTTATTAAATTAAGAATAAAGCTGTCAGCTGTAATGCTTAGGGACACTTTGCTCCCCATATCTGAAATAATGTACAGAACAGGTTTTAATGAAGCAAGCCACTTTTCAAGAACTTTTAAGAAATATATGGATTGTGCTCCATCAGATTATAGGAGAGATTTTTATTCCTAAAAGCTTTTTTCTCTAAAATGAAAAAGTGTCACAGAGCTCTTCATCGCAGCCGTTCTGTGGCACTTTTAAAATAAAAGTACTAAATTTCAATTCCCTTGCTATTCCTGTCAAAACTTCTATAAGTGCTGGTAAATCTTACTCCAAGAGCAATTAATGCCTCTATCCCTGCTACAATTAAAAGCACATTTCTCGCAGTTATAAATTCTGCTGCGGTAGTCCCAATCAAAATTGAAATTATTGAAATAGGACTTCTCAGCATAGCAAAGGTACTGAATACCTTCCCTCTGTGCTCATCTGAAGCTGTATTTTGTATAACTGTATTCAAAATGATCATATGTGCTGTTCCTATACAGCCTAAAAACGCAAATATAGCTACAGATAATGGTAGAATTTTATTTAAAATAAACATAGTAAAGAACATAGAATCAAACAATAAAATATTTAAGAAAAGCTTAAATCTATTTTTATACCTTTTAACAAGTATTCCTATTACAAGACTTCCAAGTATAGCGCCAACACCAAGGCTTGAAAGCAAAATTCCCCAGACAAGCTCTGCTCTGTCACCAAGCTTTAAGGTTTCCTTTAAAAATATATAAATAAGCGGTGCTTGCATAGCCATTGCAAAGGTTACGAACAAATCTATAAGAAGCATTAGCTTTAAGCTTCCATCTCTCCACATTATCGATATTCCGCTTACAAACTCTCTAAGGTATCTACCCTTAACCATCATTTTATTATTATGAACATGGTCCTCTTTAACAAAAATTGTTCCAATAATGACAGCAGATACTATAAAAGAAGCAGAATCTATCATAAAGGCATTTTTAACTCCAACAAATCCAACTACTGCTGCCCCAAGTGCCGAGCCAATAATCTGAGTTATACTGTTTACGGAAGATTCAAAGGAATTTAAAAGCGGGACATCCTCTTGATTTACGAGATTGGGCTCCATAGCACTTTGAGCCGGATTTCTGAAAACATACACTGAAGACTTTAAAAAGGTTATTATATAAATAAGCTTTAAATCATTTACAAATATAAGACTTATAACTACTAATGCGCACATAATATCTGAAAATGCCATTATCCATTTTCTCGGCAGCTTATCTATTATTATTCCTGCAAAAGCACCAAAAAGCATATAGGGCAGCGCTTCCATTATTGTCAAGAAGCCTAAATCTGTTATCTTTCCATTAGATAAGATATAAACTTTCCTTAAAAGCGCAAAGTAGCTTATCTTGCTTCCAAGTGCAGATATGAAACCTGCCGCTATAATTCTCATTAGTACACTGTTTTCTATAATTGCTCCGTATTCTTGTCCATAGCTTTTCAGCTTTTTTATATGTCCCATAGCCGCCCCCTTTTATCTATAAAAACTTATTAAACAATAATCAATGCTCCTAACATAAATCCTATAATTCCTATTATAAGCGACCCTAAAATATATATAAAAGCATTAAGCTTTTTATTATCCTGAAACAGGTTAAAGCCCTCATACATAAAGGTTGAAAAAGTTGTATAAGCTCCGAGAAATCCATCTCCCAATAAAGAGTACACACTGCTTCCAGCTCCTGAAGAACTTAATATTCCAAGAAGAAAAGCTCCTGTTATATTAATAAAAAAGGTTCCAAAAGGAAACTTTGACTTAGTCTTGCTTGATATAAACCTTCCAAGGCTGTATCTTGTAATGCTTCCAAAAGCTCCCCCTATACCTACTAATAAGTAATTCATTTACTCTTCACCATCCTCAGCTTTAGATATGGTACTTTCATTCATTGCTGGTTCAGAAACAGCAATAAATTTGCTTAATACCTCCCTTGAAACAATAACTCCAAAATATGCTGCAGCAAGTCCCAATAAAGTTGAAAAACCTATATATGAAACTGCAGAAAAATAATATCCGCTTTTCAAAAGTCCAACAGTCTCTTTGCACATAGTTGAAAAGGTTGTATAAGCTCCAAGAAAGCCCGTACCTATACCAAGCTTTATATCCTCATCAATCTTTCTAACCTCTAAGGCCGTAGTAAGCAGAAAGGCAAGAAGAAAAGCTCCTGTAATATTAATTATAAAGGTATTTAGAGGTATAGCCTCCTTATATCCGCTTATATGAATATTCTTAACTAGATATCTAGATATGGCGCCTAGAATACCGCCTAGTCCAATAAAAATATATTTCTTCATCTCAGCTTCATCCTCCCATCAAAAACAAAACCTGCGAATACATCAGTATCGAAGGTCCTATACTAAAAAAACTCACACAAATAACATAATAACGCTATTTGCATGAGTTTTAAATAGCTATTTTTCATAAAGCTCAAGAGGAAGCTTATCCGGGTCTTCAAAGAAAGTAAACTTTCTTCCTGTAACCTCATCTACTCTTACAGTTTCAACTTTTACTCCATTGTCTTCAAGCTCTTTAACTGCCTTTTCTATGTCCTCCACCTCAAAGGCTAAATGTCTAAGACCTCTAGCTTCAGGATAGCTTGGTCTTTCAGGTGGATTATTAAAGGAAAACAGCTCTATTTGTCCAAAATCTCCAACCTTTAAATCAAGCTTATAAGAGTCTCTTTCGTTCCTATAAGTTTCTTCAATAATTTTAAGACCTAATGTATTTACGTAAAAGTTTTTTGATTTCTCATAATCAGAGCAAATTATTGCCACGTGATGTATTTTATTTATGTTCATAATAAAGCTCCTTTTATACTATTTTATAAGTGTAAACTGATTTGTATTTTCATTATATTTATAACCTATAACTGATAATTTATTTTCAAGCTCAGAACCTAACATTTCATAATCCTCACATAAAGAATTTAAGCTGTCAAACTCATCTCTAAGCTTCATATTAATTATACTTAATAACATAAAGGAATCCATTTTTAAAAGTTGCTCTTTATCCATTCGCAAAATCCTCCAAGCACTATAGTTTCAATTAGTAACTCGCTATTTGAACGAGCAAAAATCCTGATGTCTTTACAGGTTTTTGAGAAACTCAAATAGCAGATTTAATTTGAAATCTATATAAAATAATTACTATTACTATTTTAAACAAACTTAGAGTGATAATGCAAATATAAGTTAATATATATCAGCGGCTTCAGGCACTGAATTACCCACTGGTTTTTCATTTACAGAATATAATCCCTTTCTTAGTACAATTGTAGCTGTAAGCATTGTTGCCGCAGAAATCAAAATGCATAGGTAGGCCGGCAGCTTATCAAATAAAAACCCGAAAAGCATTGTTCCAAGCGGCATAGCTCCCATACTTACTGTACTCATAAGTGTGCCTGCCCTTCCAAGCATATCAAGAGGTATTTCCTTTTGAAAAACTGTATTTAGTGTAATATTGGCCATAGTAATAATTAATCCAATCATAAAGGTAACTACAATTATGCTAATATATGGTACTGTATTTGAATTAAAAAGTTTTATATAAAAAGGTGCCGGAACTACAGCAAGAAGAGCGAATACAAAAGAATTTACAATAAAACATAAAAAAATAAGTTTTCCGGTTTCAAACTTCTTAATAATTCCACTACAGAAAAAAAGAGCTATCATCATAGCAACGACAAAGCCAGACTGTATTGTTCCATATTGGAAGTCTGAAAGAAAAAGTATTTTCTTTGCAATATATACAAGCCCTACTGAGAATACAGGATCCGCTGCAAAATTTAAAAACAATGCTAAGAATAATATATTTAATATAAGTTTTTTGCTTTTAACAAATTTTAAACCCTCTGAAAAATCATTAAAAAAGCTCTTAAAGCTTATTTCACTTGGAGCCTTATTAACTTTAGGAATCGTAATTACAAACTCGCAGATGGCTGAAACAATAAAGCTTATGCTGTCAATAATCAGCATTACAAACAAACCATATAATCCGAATAAAACCCCTGCCAAAACCGGCGATACAAAGGTTCCTATACTTATAAGCAAAGAATTTATACCATTTGCATCCACAAGTTTGTCTTTTTCAACAATAGAAGGAATTACCGCTCCTATTGCAGGCTGAAACAGCAAGGAAATTAAAGATAATAATACTACAAGAACATAAATACTTGCTAAAGATAAGCCGCCCGTAATGGCAAAACCTGCAGCGTATGCCCCTACTACCAGCGCTGCTAAAATATCCAAATAAACTAATATCTTTTTTCTATCAAGCCAATCTACAAAAACCCCTGCAATTGGCCCTAATATAAGCTTTGGTATCAAAGTTATAGCAAGTACCGACGCAAACTTGGTTGCAGAACCTGTTATTTTAAACACATACAAGGATAAAGCAAAATTCTGCATTTCTGTTCCAATGTAGGAAGTTATTTTACCAAGCATTAAAATCGAAAAATTTTTTTGTTTTAAAATCCCAATATTCATTTGTCCCCCATTTTAATTACTTTCTTATTTAACTTTCTTTGTTATTGTTTCTGTTTTCATTCTCTCTTAGTGCTGACTTTACAGCCTCTCTAACACTTACCTGAGAATCATCCATTGCCGAAACAACAGCATGTTTTACAGCTAATCTTATAACAAAATATAGTATAACCATACTTGCTATATATTTTAATAGATTAAGAAAAACAGCGCCTACAATAAATCCCCCCATTGAAAAATTCATAATAATCCCCTTTCTTCATTTCTATACTATATATATTATCATAATTTTCATATTTTTTGCATTACTGTTACGCAAAATAAAAAGAGGCTGTCTCAAAGCTGCTTAACCTCACGCTTATTAGTATATAACTCGCCAGGTTTATCAGCTTCACAACAGCCACTTTACTTATTTCAAGCTTTCATATATTTTTTCAAGATTATCCTTCATACTTTGTATGTAATCTTTATTATCTTCCTTGCTTTCTATAGTATATATCTTCTCAACCTTTGCCCCAACTTCCTTGGCCAAAGTTTCTGAAACCTTCGGACTTGCAAGTTCTTCCATGAATATAGTTTTAATATTGCTTGCCCTTGCAAAGTCAGTTAATTCCTTCATCTTCTGAGGAGTAGGTTCGCCTTCTGCAAACATATCTTCAACGCTCTTTTGTTCAAGACCAAAATCCCTGCAAAGATATGCAAAAGCAGCATGACCGGTAACAAAGTTCTTATTTTTTACAGTGTCAAACTTTGCTTTATAATCGTTGTAAAGCTCATCAAGCTTTTTTGAATAATCCTCATAGTTTTTTTCATAAAAGTCCTTATTATCAGGATCAGCTTTTACTAAAGCATCCTTTATATTTTTGGTTTCAATCTTAGCTTCCTTAAGACTTAGCCAAGTATGAGGATCATAGTCTGTAGTTTTTATTAAATCTGCTCCCTTTGAAGCCTCTACTGTAATCAAGTTCTTATTATTCAATGCACCTAAAGTTTTTTCTACCCATGTCTCAGCTCCAAGACCGTTATATATAAATATCTTAGCCTTGCTTATGCTTTCCATATCTCTTGGCTTCGGTTCAAAATCATGAGGCTCAGTTCCTTCCGGAACAACTACCTTTATGTTTATTTTATCCTTTCCTATAGCCTCTGCAAATTCCTTCATTGGATTAAAAGAAACAACTACATTTATATTATTATTTGCTTTTGCTTCTGCTGTGCTTGCCTTTTGATTGCTGCAGGCTGATAAACCTACTGACACAGCAGCCAAAATAAATATCGACATTAATTTTTTTAACACGAAACTTTCTCCTTTCACTCGAAACACTGGGTAGGCTTATCGCGCCTATTCTCATGGGCAGCCTATCCGTAATGACCCATTTAGGGTCATTACCTCCTTTCACTCGAAACATCACTTAATGCAAATCATTTGCATTTACATTAATACTATAATGGTTTTTATTAATGCTGTCAATAGAAATCAAAAATAAAACGAGTATTATATTATAGATAAACCGTAAGTTTATAATCAAAGTTGTTTATCTATTCTAAATAATACCCGTTTATATTTTTCATATAGGCTTAAAAATTTCCTACCGGCACCACAGATCTTATTCTTTTACTTTCTCCAGCTTTTGAGCATGGTAGAATCTCTAAGGATTTCAAGTTCATTTTAGAATTTTCATACTTCCACACAGCCTTTGCATAGCCTATGGTATCTGCGTTACAAATTCCGCTTAGTCTTTGGATAGCCTTAAGCTCATATATTCCATCTTTATCTATATCCATAGGAGTGAGTTCGCTTAGTGCACCTTGCATTCCTGTCTGTTCTTTTAATATCTTACCGTTTTTATCATAAATTCCTTCATAGATGTACGTATCTTTTTTATTTAAAGCATCAACTAAATAAAATTTGCTTACCTCTTTATTGAATATATTTATTTTAAAATTATCTGCGTAATTAATATCAAAGGATAACCCCTTTGAAAAGTACTCTTGATCAAACAAGTATTTGCAATTATTGTCTTTAAAAGAAACTATACTGTAATAAGAATATCCGCCACTTTCACCGCTATTGAAGCTCGCGAAAACATCTAGAATTTTATCGCCATTAAAATCTCCTAAAAACAGCTTTCCACCGTATCCTGAGTCTAGTTTTCCAGGTGAGAGCTTATAATATTTGTTGTTTTTTCCATCTTGAATAATAAGCTTTATATCTTCATTATAGGCAGAATTATCTCCGCCGTTTTTACAGCCCACAAGTAAAATGTTATCTTTAATATTATCTCCATTAACATCTTCCAGCTTGTAATCTAAAATAAAAGTATTAGATTTTAATTTGAGTTTGGAAACCTTAAGTTCAGTATTGATTTTAAACTTTGCTTCTTCTTCATAAGCCTTTATATTATAAAATGGTACCAATAAAAACAATGCCAAAAATACTATAGGGATTCTAATAGTTTTTTTCATGATTAATCACTCCCTTTGTAGTATTTTTAGCATTTTAAAGTTTAATTATGTCAATAAATATATAAAATTTTTAAAATAATCCCACTATAGTTCCGTCTTCTAATATATCCATTCTCTCTGCTGCAGGAATCTTTGGAAGTCCCGGCATAACCATTATATCTCCTGTTAAAGCTACTATAAATCCTGATCCGTTTGATACTCTTACTTCTCTAACAGTTATATCAAATCCTTTTGGTCTTCCCAATAGGTTTTGATTATCTGATAATGAATATTGGGTTTTTGCAACACAAATCGGCAGCTTATCAAGTTCTATTGCCTCAAGCTCTCTTATCTGCTTTTCAGCATCTTTCGTAAAGTTTACGCCATCAGCTCCGTATATTTCCCGAGCAATAACGCCTAATTTTTCCTTTATGCTTAATTTTTCGTCATATAAAACCTTAAAGCTGCTCTCTTTAGCTTCCAAAATTTTTAAAACTTTCTCGCCTAAAGCTAAGCCGCCTTCTCCGCCTTTAGCCCAAACCTCAGTTAAAGCAACTTCTACACCAAGTTTGCTGCAGTAATCTTCAATAAACTTTAATTCTTCTTCACTGTCAGTAATGAATCTATTAATAGCAATAACCGGAGTAACATTGTATTTCTTAATATTTTCAATTTGCTTTTCCAGGTTTTCAATACCTTTAGCTAGTGCATCTACATTAGGTATGCTTAACTCATTCTTTGAAACTCCCCCATGCAGCTTTAATGCCCTTACAGTTGCCACGATTACAACACATTCAGGCTTAAGCTCTCCGTATCTGCACTTTATATCAAAGAATTTTTCCGCACCTAAATCTGCTCCAAAACCTGCCTCTGTTACTACGTAATCGCCAAGCTTAAGTGCTGTTTTTGTAGCAAGCAGAGAATTACAGCCATGAGCTATATTTGCAAAAGGTCCTCCATGTATTATAGCAGGTGTATTTTCAAGAGTCTGCACTAAATTTGGTTTAATAGCATCCTTCATAAGAAGAGCCATAGCGCCCTGTACTTTTAAGTCCTTACAGAAAACCGGCTTCCCATCAAGGTCATAAGCTACAAGTATGTTGCCCATTCTTTCCTTTAGGTCCATTAAGTCTTTAGATAAACACAATATAGCCATTATTTCTGAAGCAACAGTAATCATAAAGCCATCTTCTCTCAAAAAGCCATTAACCTTTCCGCCCATACCTACTACTAAGCTTCTAAGTGCCCTATCATTCATATCCATTACTCTTTTAAAAATAATTCTTCTTGAATCAATTCTTAAAGCATTACCTTGATGTATATGATTGTCTATAGATGCTGAAAGCAAGTTGTTCGCTGTAGTTATAGCATGCATATCACCTGTAAAATGAAGATTTATATCCTCCATGGGTACTACTTGAGCATATCCGCCCCCGGCAGCCCCTCCTTTTACTCCAAATACAGGGCCAAGCGATGGTTCTCTTAAAGCAATTACAGCATTTTTCCCCATTCTGCAAAGAGCCTGGCCTAGCCCAACTGTAACTGTAGACTTACCTTCACCGGCTGCTGTAGGATTTATAGCTGTAACAAGTATTAACTTTCCGTCTTTTCTATCCTGTCTCTTTTTTAGGACATCCAGAGAAATCTTGCACTTATATTTTCCGTAAAGATCTATATCCTCATCTGTAAGTCCAAGCCTCTCTGCTATTTTATATATTGGCTCCATCTTTGCACTTTGTGCTATCTCAATATCACTTTTCATATTATACCCTCCCCATAAAATCTTATATTTAAAACATTAGTATTTGAAATCAAATTTCTATTTTTTCTTACCCATAAATTCTTCTGAATTTACTATGTATCTTATATGAGTACCTTCGCCTATTTTTCCGCTTTCATCATAGGCTTCTACTTTAAAAAATAATCTTTTTCTGTCTACCTTTTCAAGATATGCTTCTGCCTTAACTTTCATGCCTGAAGGTGTTGATTTGATGTGCTTTACACTAACTTCAATACCTACCGTGGTAAAATCTTCAGGAAGCTCAGACTGCACAGCCTTTAAAGCTGCGTTTTCCATAATAGCTATCATAGCCGGTGTAGCAAATACTTCTAAGCTGCCGGAGCCGTAAAAGCTTGCTGTATTATTTCCTCCTACAGTAACTTCTGAAGAGGCGCTTAAACCTTCCTTTAAGTTAAACTCCATTACTTTCCTCCTTTCAGTCGGAACACTGAGCAATCAATCACTGGGCTGTCTGTTCTCGCCGGTTTCCACCAGCTAGACATCCCGTTAATGTCCATTTAGGACATTAACCTCGCTCCGCTCGCTGGTTGCTCGTTAAAGTCCATTTAGACCTTTAACTTCTGTTATCAGTTTTTTTAAAATTCAGCATGTTCTTATTATAACATTAACATTAAATGATTAACAATCTAAGCTATAGAGAAAGTATTAAGTCACTTTGATAAAAATACAAAAAGCCATCGCGATATCTAGATAAGAAGATATCGCGATGGCCACATGCTTTTTAAGAATTTTATATTGATTTAGCTACCTTTATTAGTTCATCTTTATACTGTTTATCACCACTTACCATAAAGTAGCTGCCGTATTTTGAGAATATTATTTCATATTTTTTCAAATCTCCTCTTGATTCGTAAACCCATGCGTCAACTCCATTTAGGTCTAGCTTTTCAAGCTTATTTATTTCAGCTTTATATTTTTCAATTACTGTATCTGGCTTTATTGTTTCATTTACCTGAGATACTTCTATATTTTCCTTAATGTCTTTGCTGTAAACAGTAGTTATAAGATATAAAGAGTCCTTGTCTACAGTTTTTTGATTAAGCATAGTTCTCTTTTGTGTATAACCTTCAGTCATATATTTAGGAAGCTTAATTTCAAAGGGGAGCTTTTCTTTGATTTGACTCATATCTTCCGTGTAGCACACAGTTTCTTTAGGATTTATATCTTTTGAATAATCAATTGAACCTGCAATCTTAATCAAATTATCTCTTCCTGTACTATCACTGATGAAATTATAGTACTTGCCACAATTCCACAGCACTATTTGTATATTAGGCCTAGGTTCTTTAGGTTCTTGAATCCACGCGTCTATACAGTTTATGCTTATTTTTTCCCAGCCGTTAAGATTCGGCTTACCTGTATCACTATTCTCCATAATAAGTATATTTTCCATGTCAGATTTAGAATAATTCATGATAACAGAATACATAGTAAAAAAAGAGGTACTTTCAGTTCTCATGCTTCCATCCTTAAACTTATACCCATCAGGAAGAAAGTTGGGACATTGAATATTAAAGGGCAACTTTTCTTTAATTTCATTAATATCGGTAAATTCCTTAGTCGCTATATCTTGTCTTAGCGAAGCATTATCATATCTTTGCACTATACCACTTAACTCTTTTATAAAGTCATAGGTATAAACTTTCTGTTGAGGCTTTAATGTGGTATTATTCTGAACTACAGTTTGATTTATACCTTTATAGTTTTTTACCGCTAAGGGTATAACAGCAAATATAGCTATAAGAATAGCAGCCTCAGCCACATAACCTAAAAAAGGTCTAGAAAATACTTTCTTAAATTTATTTATCATAGCAAACTTGTATTTTTTTGTTTCTGCTTCTGATTCAATATATTGCAGCATCATATCATACTTTTCTTCAGAAATATTAAATTCATTTGATTTATCTTTTAAAGAATTTTTTATCAAATCATCAATATTCATATAAGCTACCTCCATTATCTTCAATAAAATCACCCCTAATACAGCCCAAGCTCTCCTTAAGTAAATTTCTGGCATAAAACAATCTTGACTTAACTGTCCCTTGAGATGTATTTATAATTTCGGCAATGCGCTGAATATCAAAACCGTTAAAATAGTAAAGTATTAGCACAGTTCTGTGTTTTAACGACAATAACTCTATTTTTTCATTTACTATCTTATAGAGTTCTTTTTTAATAACCTCATCTTCAGGCTTATCATTATCGTCAACAAGGAAATCACCATACAGTTCAATAGCTTCATCCATAGACGCAGCCTTACTATTTCCTTTTTTTCTTAAGATATCATAGCAAAGATTAACAGCTATTTTATAAAGCCACTTTTCAAAGGCTGCAGGATTAGACAGCTTATTAAGCTTCAAGTAAACCTGTAAAAATGCCTCTTGAACAATATCCTCAGCATACTGATTATCTCTTAGTATCAAACAGGCAGTTTTGTACACTTTCACTTTATAAGTATTAAATAAAGTTCTAAAAGCTTGACTATCCCTCTCCTTTGCTTTTGTTACCAAGTCTATGTCCACCAATATTCTCCCCTCCAATAAAGAGCACCCTTTAATTTGTTGTATACAGTAATAATGATGTTAAATTATACAATTTGGTTCAAATTGCAGCAATAAAATCTTATAATTATTTATTAGTGATATTAAACGAAAAAACCACGCAAAAGGGAGTTGGGCTTAGGGATTTACGAAAACAAGTAAATTTTTAACCGACTCTCTTCAAGCGGGGACTCGAAAGTAAAGACTGCACCGAAGGATAAAACCTTTAGTGCAGTCTTTCTTATTGAGAAGATACTTCTTAATTGGATGTATTCAAAAGTACTGGAAAAAAGCTTTATTCTATTGGTTTAATCTTTTCTTCGATGTAACCGATTTCTTCTTCAGTCAAGCCGTATTTTGCATAAAGCTGACTGTCGATTTCCGAAACACTCTTACTCCAGTCGATATCTGATTTCGTGGTAAAGTCTTGTACAGGTACGAACTGGTACACATTCTGGGACACATTCTGGGACACTTTTAATATACCTATCATAAATCTAAAAAATTTACCGCTCATATATTTTTGCAGATTTTCGGCTTCATATTTCGTATCAAATGCACCAATGGGGATAAGTGAATCTGTGCAAACAGATTTAGGATATCCAATATAAGCTTTTCCAAGTATAGCAACCGGTTTGTCATCAGTCAAAATGCCAGCACCACCATTACCTTTTGAAGTAAATACTTTATATTTATCAATTACATCAATGCTTTTTGTGATGTTTTCTCTTTTTGTATAGCGGATTTTTTCATATGCACAACGTACTTCAATTGCGCCATCAAAAGGTTCTTCTGTTGAGATTTTATCAAGCTCTGACTTTTTACCTACTATTCCAAAAGCATTACGTCCAGATGTTATAGTAGTCATCGATACAAAACCATTGGCAGAGCGGACTTTATCCAATATACTCACTAAACTGTTCATTGAAATAATAATATCCAACCCATCTTCAAACAAAGGCCTTGTTGCTACATTTCTGCCGTCAGCATAGCACTCTGTGAAAACAACATTGCCGACGTGGTTTTTATCAAAAAGATAATAATTAACACCACCTGCAATTTCAACACCCTTAAACAGTAGTTTATTGTCGGGGTAATTAAAGATCTTCGAAAAGTGGTTATTGTCTTTGATAAACTCTCTTAGCTTTATAAAAGATTTATCTTGAGCATCTGCTGTAAACCATCTTGAAGGTGTAATGAGGGATGTGTAATCGGCATTTAATTTAATAGTATTTTGAATAAACATAGGGAACAGTTGCTTTGATAATGAAGCATTCTCCCCAGTATCACTTATGTTTTCCTGATATGGCGGATTTCCGACCACTGCATCAAACTTCATTTCCTTCACTCCTTCTTTTTTCCAATAGCTCGGTTTCAGCACACGGGCTGTAAACTGCTTTGGCTTATTCTTCATCATATTTATAAGGTCATCAAAATAATGGGCATTGACTGTCAAATCATTAAATCCGACCAATGTACGCTTTGTGATGGACTTTGCCATTGGAGTTTTACAAATGACGTAGACATTTTCCTTTACTGTATCTGCCCATAATTTACCTTGCAACTCGTCTGTTAGCTGTTTTTCCGAATATGCAGAACACTTACTGCGGAAAATGCTGTATGCTACAAACAATGGATAGAGTCCTGTTTTAGAGTTGATTTCAAGTATCTGTGCACTTGCATTTCCAAGTGTTTCGGCGGTCACTTTGCCCTGATCAACATACCGCGGCATTTCAATGAGAACATTGTGTTCAGCATCATAGAAGTCATAGCCACCTAGGCAATCGCTCATGTGCATATTTACCACTCGCCACGGGGTTAGCACGGTTTCCTTGTCAGGGTTCTTGAAACAGGTAAACAACTGTGCAATTTTCTGCACACGCTCTGTCGGCAGCAGTTCATCTGCGCTCTTTACTGTATTTCGTATTTTTCTTCCGGCTGCAATGAAAATTTCCGGGTCATAATATTTTATAAATTTTTTGAATATCTCTTTTGTGACACCACTTGGCATAAACTCATCCCAGGAGGAATCATCCACGAGGGTAACCAGCTTTTCCATTGTAACATCTTCATCAATGTCAATATCTGCACCATAAATCAAAAGTGGCATACGAATAGAAATACCACGCAAAATAGATATAGCAGTTTGCTTGTTTTTATTCTTTTCTTTGGCTTCATCAAGCTTTGCCTGTTCCTCAGGAGTACGCTCACGCTTAGGCTTTTTATCAATCTTTTTTAGTTCTTCGTATTCTTCGTCAGTAAATCCCTGATTATTAATATCAATTTCATTTGTTTTCTGCTGTGCCTTTGATGTGCCTATAATTTTCTTAAGGTCGGCAAAATCATCAAGAGCCACACCGTCAAGTTTGAGCAACTCGTCATTATATAGATTTGTATCATCAAAACCGTTCTGTACGGCTCTTTCCGCATAGGCGCGTTTTAACTGTTGCAGCAGATTATTAGTATTGTATTTTTTCATCTCTGTGCCATCCACAGAGATAACAGGACAGTAGTTCAAAAATTCACCAAGGATTTTTCTGTCATCGCCGCCTGTCTTTCCTGCCTTAGTGGATATTGCAACGGATTCTGCCACCATTTTAAGTGTGCGATCAGGAGCAAAATCAAATACATAGCAACATTGCTTAATTTTACCGTCTTTATTGCAAGGTGATTGTACTCGGAAAATAGTCTGCAAATAGTTTGCTGCAGAGGTTGAAAAAGAACCGGAAAGCATAAAAACGGCTGTCCATTCCGGTACTGTTACTCCTGTTGTCAATTTACCACAAGAAAGAGTAATTGTGTATCCGTCTCCTGCTGTGTCTATAGCATGGCGCACTTTTTGAAGAGCATCCTTTGATTCTTCGTCCTTATCACCGTCTCCGGCAACATTCACGATATTAAATTGTCCGCATCCGAAAACAGGATGAGCCTTCATCATTTTACTAAGTGCTTTTGCCTCCTTTACACCCGGCACCATCCACAGTGAGTGTTTAAAGAGTTCGCGGTATTCCATCGTGGAATAAGGGTAATTACTTGTGCTGTCTTCTTTGGTTATAAGATTAATAAAACTCTTTACATCTGCCTCATGACAAAAATCACCCACGTTTTGCCCAGCCGGAATATCACGCTTGTCTACACGGATATCACCTGTCCAAACACGGAAAAACTCACGGAAATTAAATGCCTTGTCCTCTAATTCTGCATATTTGCCGTTTTCGATAAGTTTTCCGATGTCATAAGTAAAAATTCTCAGTTCAGGAAGTTCATCGTATGGATTGGAATCTCCGAAATGAAGTGCGTCCCATTCAGTTTTTCTGCTCTGCTCCATTACATAATCCCAAGTATAGATACTATTATCCTCGTAATCTCTTAGAATATTAAAAGGTGTCCCGGACAGAGCCAGAAATTTAGTATCGTGTTCAGTGCCTTCCTTAACAATGGTTTTAATAACATCGTCACCAAGAGCAGTGGTAGTACCTTCATGTGCTTCGTCAACAATAACAAAATCCCATTTAAGAGAGAAAACAGCATTGTTTTTATCAAATTTACCACCGACAGCATCAGAGCCACGTAAATCCTGCATAGAGGCAAAATATACAAACTTTTTGCCGGATTTCAGCAATTGCTCAACGTTGTATCCACTGTTTTTTGAACCGTACACATAATTTTCTTCATCATGAAAAATTTTTGTGAAATCTTCGTACCAACCACTGTCGACAACAGGTCTGTGTGTGATAATAATGGTACGATTGAATTTTGCTCTGCGTACCACTTCCAATGCGGATAAAGTTTTGCCAAAACGCATCTTTGCATTCCAGAGCATTCGATTTCCATCTTTGAACTGCTTAAGAGTTTTCTCTATGGCTTCAATCTGCTCTGGTCTAAATACAATAGGAACAAAGTTATCTGCGGATACGTTTGATAAGTTATTTTGATTCTTTTTAACGGCTTCAATTGCTTTTTTCGCTGTTTCGAGGTCAACCTTATACCACTCACGCCCAGTAGTATTATGAGGCGTTTTCTTTTGGATATGAGAATTCTCAAGGACACGATGTACTTGGTGGTCTCGGAACGCTTTTAACTCAGGCTTACCGTCTTTTCCTTTTACAGTACGGATGGCAAGTTCGGTATGTAGAAGAACAGGCTCGATACCGGCAGTATTTGTATATTGCTTAATTCTGCTTTTGGCTGCCTGATTTAGTGCTTTACAGTTCGGAGATAAACTATCGATTGAGTCCTCCGTTTTAATGGTAGCATCACCGATTTTTAACAGTCCTTTGTGTGTGTCATCCTGTATTTCAAAGATGTATATTAGCTTATATTCAAATGAAGATTCGAACAAATTATCCATTTTTTTCTCCTTCTATCAGCGATGCAAAAACCACACTTCGGTCGGCTCGCCAATCCATTATTTTGCATTTCTGACTTTTTGGTTCTTCCATGCTATCAATACCATCTAAAATATCAAGTAAACTTATCTGTCTATAGCTTTCTTCAAGTTTACCGAAGGGAACAGTATATTTCAAACCATCCATCTGCCACAAATTCCAAGAGATAATCCTTGCAGCAGTGTTTAATATCTTTTCATCCGGCATCTCATTAAGCTTATACAAGGCATTTTCAATGAAAGTATAAAACACATTTTCACGGGCAAGCAAAAGGTTGTCACCTTGGTATTCATACCCATATGTACTTTGTAAGGCTCTTAGTGCCCATTTGTACCAATCTTCCTTATTGTCAGTGTTTTCGTTGACCACACGCAGTTTTCGGTCTAATATGCCAATTCTATCGGGTAATGGGATAGGCTCTCCTGTTGACGTATCATATCTGCTGACCAGATATGGAGCTTCTCCGCAGGAAATCTCCATCCTTCGAGCATCCACATAATCTTTCCATTGTTTGCCTTTTACATCAGGAAAGATGATTTTTCCTTTGGTGGTTACCCACCTGTTTCCACAAGCATAATTAAATACAGCTTTTCTCTCAAACCATTGTTCATCCACCAAGTTATTCTGCTCATTACATACCCAGGATGGTGTAAATACTTCTGCTTTATCGCGGGTTCGGTTTGCCTGATGCTCTTTAGCCTTGGCAGTCCGAGGACGTATCAATTTGGAGTGCACCCCGGTTATTAGTGAAGGTTGTATATGGCACTTGGCCCCGTAGCCTATTCCAAAGGATTCGTAATCACTTGTAGCCCAAATTATATTCTTTCTTGTTGTTCGGTCTATCAGAAGCTTGGCAAGGATTGGGTTTCCCAACTGAATAATATCTTCTTCCAAAACATCTATCTCAAAATTTATGCTCATCCTCTATCTTCCTTATCTTCAGCCGCTGGCACAAAATCCAGTATATCGTCCACGCCACATTCCATGACGCGACAGATATTTTCTATGCTTTCCATTGAAATATAATGGTTGCGTTTCAGCCGAGTTAATATATTGCCAGAAAATCCGGCTCTGCGTTGTAATTCAACATTGGATATGTCTTTTTCTATCATCAAGTGAAATAACTTTTTATAACTGACAGCCATTTCACACCTCCATTTGTTAGTGTATAACATATTAATGTTATCACGCAAAAGTGATAATTGCAATATGATGATGTAAATTTCACAGTTATAACCTATCAAAACGGTACTGCAGAGTAATGCTAGAGCATTTCAGCTAATTCAAAGCTATCACAGTGTTATACGATTAGGATATACCCCTAATAAAGGAGACACTTGGATAAGGCATCAAAAACAATAAACCTCGTTACTATACCTATATCGGGCATGGTAGAGAGGTTTATTCATTATTCTTTGTTTTCAACTTCGGCGGCCTTCTTCCGAGCATAGCTTGCTCGTCTGTTTCTACGATTACGCTCCGCCTGACAATCCCAACTATCACAATATAGTTGCCGGCTCGAATGTCTGACAAAGTATTTTCCACAGGCAAGGCAGGAGAGTATGGAGCCTTGTGATTCAAAATATTTTAGATCTTCATCTACCGGTGGAGCAACGTCAGCTACCATTCTGGAAAAGGTGTACCAACAAATATCAAAAACAGATTGAATGTCGGCTCCATACATCACTTTGCCTGTTTTCTTATCTAATTTTAGTCTCATTCGGAAGTCTGGGAACATATCAATCACCTGTAATATATGGCCATTGTAATTCTCTAAAATATGAGCCTTGTATTCCTTGTCATCCACGTATTGCCTATATCGTTCAAGAAAAGCGAGATTATCAGAAATTCTTCCTTCATAGTATAGATCTCTTGCATAATCAACATCACCGTAATATTTCAAGCTATATAAGGCGAAATAGAGTTCAAAGACAGTACCCAGATTACACAAATCCTTTATGAATCGTTTTATGCTGAAAGTAGCATCTTTCTGAATTAAATCCATGTAAGTAATGTGTGCAAACTTTTCGCTTTCCAGCATTTCATAAAGATTATCAATATCATAAGGATGAATATTGTTTCTACACCAATCCCAGACGGCATCTGAAATTGATTCAGTGCTTTCTGGGTTATTTAATTTGCCATAAAGGTTACACAAGCTGACTAACAATTCCTGTCCGGTTAAGGAATAGTGAGTGCCACTTTCTGGAGCATGAAGACCTGTAAAAATAGGTTTGATTATTTCACCATCATTGTCATAGTCCTGGACATACTCAGGAAATCGCACTGCCCTATATATCATTTCACCTACTCCGCCAATTTCGACGAAACTAAGATTTTCTGCCGGTAACTTTTTCATAACTATCATCCTTTGAAATGTAATCGTATGTGTAATCGTTGATAATTTAACTTCGCTTACATTTTATTATACAATGGCATTAAATACAAGAGCAAATTATAAAACTCTTTGATTTATGTTCCTTGACAAGTGAATAGTCCACCCGCAAGAGATACTTTTGCAGTGCCGCCGCCACGATGGTGAAAACCGGAGCGCCTCTTCTGCAATCGAATACGAGGAGACCACGAACAGGTGGCTGCCTTAGGAACGGTAGCGAATGGTGGATGTAGAAGCCAAAACAAATATCAAGATAAGGAGGAAAGAGAAAATGGAGAAAACAACCATGAGTGTGCAGGAGCTGTCGGCGCAGATGGGAATTAGCCTACCGAAAGCCTATGAACTTGTAAAATTGCCGGGATTTCCAACCATACGAATTGGTACGAGGATTTTAATTCCGGTTGATGCCTATAAGGAATGGCTACTCAAAAACTCGGCACACAGATAATGGAAACGCAAAATTTTACGGAGAGGAGGTGGACGAGATGGCGAACGCAATGCAGGAACTGATGGATATGAAGATATGGATGCTGTGGCGCAAGGATATTGACGGTGACCGTATCAATAAAATACCCTTTGCTGCCGGTGGTGGTGCAACAGGCACTAATGAAAAGTACCGGCACACATGGGTAACTTACGATGAAGCAGTCACTGCTATGAAAAAACAGAGCGCCGCCGGCATTGGCTTTGTGATACCGAAAGGCTACTTCTTTCTTGACATAGACCACATTCCTTTCACAGACCCGTTCGTGCAGATGATGCTTGAACGCTTCAACTCCTATACCGAGCGTTCTGTCAGCGGAGGCGGTATTCATATTTACGGCAAATGCGATTTAGATAAACTGCCCACTTATACAGATAAGAACGGCAATATCAGACTTGATAAAGCCTATTATATGAAATATCCAAGCAATCACTTGGAGTTGTATGTAGGCGGTCTAACAAATCGCTTTGCCGCTTTCACCAGTGATGTTATTTTAAATGAACCTTTAAGAGAAAGCACAGCCGCAGTTCTGCTCACTCTCGATAAAAATATGCGAAAGACCGAGAAGATAAAATACAGTGAAAAGCGTGACGGTGACCGAGCAGGATTTGATATTGTCTGTAATCTCCGTAAACAGAAAAACGGAGAAAAATTTAAAAAGCTATATGATGATGGTGATATCTCCGGGTATGGCTCACAGTCTGAAGCAGATGCCGCACTATGTGCATTGATTGCATTTCGCACCGGGCCTGATCCAGATGCTATTGATGATATCTTCCGTAGTTCTGCTCTCTATCGTGAAAAATGGGAGCGTGAGGATTACAGAGAAGGTACCATTGCTACTGGAATTGATGCCTGTCATGGCACCTTCCACAAATCCAAGATGGAGCATCCGTATTTTATTAAATTCAACGAGCAGACCGGAGAAGCCTATGTTAGCGTTCCGCTCCTTGCAAAGTATGTAAGAGAACACCTCAGCTATGTGCTTGTTAGGGATAACGGAAAACAGGGACTTATGAAATATGTCTATGAAAACGGCTGCTACCGACTTTATGCCGACAATATGCTGATGGGCATTATCAAGCAGTACATTGCGGATTATGATGAGGAACTTGTCAAAATGGGAAAAGTCAGTGAAACCTTGCAGCATATCACTACCGACCTTAACTATGTCAGCCAAGAGGAATTGAACGCCAATGAGGATTTAATCAACTTCAGCAATGGCCTGCTTCGTATCACTGCAAGCAATGCCATTCTTGCTCCACACAGCCCGGATATCCTCTCCACCATACAAATTCCATGTAGCTGGACAGGCAAAGAGACACCAACACCAGCATTTGACAGATATATGCACACCCTCACAAATGGCGATAAAGCCATAGAACAACTGCTCCTTGAATTTATCGGTGTATGTATCTCCAACATCAAGGGATGGCGAATGAAAAAAGCACTTTTCCTTGTAGGCGATGGTGATACCGGCAAATCTCAGCTAAAGAGCCTTGTGGAGCGATTGCTCGGCAAAGGGAACTTTATCGGCATTGACCTTAAGGAAATAGAAGCCAGATTCGGTACCGGCGCAGTTTACGGCACCCGCCTTGCCGGTAGTTCCGATATGAGTTTTCTCTCTGTGGATGAACTGAAAACCTTCAAGAAAATAACAGGTGGCGATAGCCTTTATGCCGAGTTCAAAGGACAGCAAGCCTTTGAGTTTACCTATAACGGTCTACTCTGGTTTTGTATGAACAGACTTCCCAAGTTTGGCGGTGATGATGGCAAGTGGGTATATGACCGTATTATGGTAGTTCGCTGTCCTAACGTGATTCCGAAGGATAAGCAGGACAAAACGCTCCTCGACAAAATGTATGCCGAGCGTGACGGCATTGTCTTTAAGGCTATAAAGGCGCTACAGCAAGTTATTGCTAACGGCTACCGTTTCTCGGAGCCAGAAAGCGTAAGCCTCGCAAGAGAAAAATATATGTCAGAGAACAATACTGTGGTCTCCTTCTTTGAGGAGTGTATGTGTGAATGGCCTGATGGGAAAATCAACAAGCACTGTACCACAGGCCGTATCTACAAGGTTTACCAAGGTTGGTGCAGGGAAAACAATAACGGCTTTGCCAAGACTGCTAAAGAGTTTCGGGAAGCTATCGCTTCACACCTCGGTGCAGATTATTCTACAATCACTACCCGGCAGAATGGCAACACCTACTATAAGGATTATTCGCTCACAAGTGAAGCAAAAGAGCAGTTTTCGAGGGAATATGGCTATGACGGAACTGAGTTCTTATAAAAATGGTAGCAGTAGTAGCAGTGCCGGTAGCAGTAAAAATCACAACTGCTACCACGTAAAATGCCCACAGTGCAAGGCTTTGAGGGCAATCAGTAGCAGTTGTAGCAGTTCTAATAACTTCTTAGCAAAATTTCAAAAAAGTTGGTACAGAGAAATAAAAGAATACAAAGATTATGGGAAGTGTGAGTATAAACACGCCCGGTACTGCTACTTCTGCTACCAACCGGCTGGAAACCCTTGATATACGTCACTTTTCTGCAGTAGCAGTACCAAAAAACTCTGCTACCTGTTCTGCTACTACTGCTACTAAAAAATCAATATGAAGGGAGCAAAAGAAATGAACCATATTAGAGTTATGGGCTTGATGGATGCCGAAAGCGAAATCACAAAACAAAGTAGTCCATCGGATTTTAGAGATGACCTCTATGATGGTGTCTCACTGTATCGCCGAAAGGACATGAAACCGGTAGTGCTTTTCGTGAGCAAAAAGGCTGAGCCTGCCCGGTGGAAAGTCTTAGATGGAACATCCGAGTTCTACTTCCGCTCATATACAGATGCCACAAACTTCTGCCAAATGCGCGGATACACCTTTATGAAGGGAGAAAAACATCATGAAGCTAATTGACCTGCTTTATGGCAAAAATCACAACAGTATCAAAGGCAAACTCTATCTTCGCAACCGTTACGGAGACCCTGTGACAGTAACAAAAGAAATCCGCTATACCGTCACTGACGGGCAGTCAACTGTCCACATCAATGGTTACGATGATCTGTCCGAATACTGCCGTACTGCTGGATATACCTATCTTTCTGGCAAAGCAGTATGAACGCAGGAACCTTTTACCCGAGCAGTTGATATGGCTTTTGCTCAAAAATGAGCTAAAGTTTTTGGTACATCCCACAACAATAATTTAAGGAGGAATTTAAAATGGCAAACTATCCACTTACAAAAATGAATAAGGAAGGAACGCTCCTTCACCCGCAACACTCATACTACTCTGATGAATATGCAAAGAACACATTTGATTTATTCCTGTCAGATTGCATCGTTGAAGACGAGCATGGAAATCTGCACAAGTATTATCGTCTCCACGCAAAACAGGCTCACAATATGGAAATGGCTTTTGCCTATGATATTCATTGCCCAAATTGTAAAAGCGGTATGCTAAAGCAAATTGGCAGTTCACTCAATTATAACGAACTGGGCCTATACAGATGCCCTGTTTGTGACAAGAAATAAGGAGGAAAAAAACTATGATTACTTATACTGAAAGATTACCCTATACCGGCTCACCGGAATATGACAAGCATTTCTGGAACGCTATGCGCGGCAATAATGGCAGTTATGCCGAACTCTCAAAAGGCCGCAACATTGAAACTGGCACTTATGCCATGCCGAACACCGCCAACAATAAGTACATGGCTGCTCTTCAGAAAGAAAGCCTGTTCCGCAATATTGGTACGGTTATCAAGGCATACGACTTTGGCTACCGTATATTCGCCAAGGACAGCAATGACCTTGCCCAGTGGGTGCCGGAAAGTGATGCCATCCCAATTTACGAGGGTATAGATGATTTCACCATCAACACTGTGGACAGTTGGAAACTGGCTGCTTTCGTAAAAATGGACGAGGCTTTCGTTCGTGATGCTGGTTTTGATATTGAAAACCACCTTATTAACCGCTTTGCTAAGAACTTTGGCAGAGCCGAGGACAATGCCTTTATAAACGGCACAGGGATTCAAATGCCCACAGGGATTCTGGACGCAACCAATGGAGCAGATGTGGGCATTACCACTGCTGAAATTACCTACGATGATGTTATCAGCCTGTACTTCTCCGTAAAGCCGGAATACCGCAGAAATGCAGTATGGCTGATGAACGATGAAACTGCACTTGCTTTGCGCACTCTTAAAGACAGCGCAGGGAATTACCTCTGGCGCAATAGCGATGATACCATTCTCGGAAAAGGAGTCATCATCTCCGAATATATGCCAAATACTGAATCAGACAGCAAGCCTATCGCCTTTGGTGACTTCAGCTACTACTGGGTTATTGGCAGAAGTCCTGTCAGTGTCAAGACGCTCTCAGAGAAGTTTGCTCTACATGACCAGATTGGATATCTTGCCTTTGAGTTCCTTGACGGTAAACTTATCCGTCATGAGGCAGTGAAGGTAATTCAGATAAATACCGAGGCCATCGGATAAGATATACGGGGATAGGCACAGTGGATGTTCTGCTGTGCCTTTTACTCTGAAAATGTGCTTTTTTATGGTGAGATTCACACTGAATTTATCACTTTTATATGTAGTTTATCTTTATTGTGCCTTTAATACCCCGTTTGAATTCGCGTTTTTTTGCGCGTTACCCCACGCCCGTTGTCCATGCGAAAAGGTGTAGAGATCAGACCACCCCCTACCGGTCAATAAACAATATAAAGGGAGTAACAATTCGTTATGCCATATCGAGAGGAGGAACTTCTATGGGAGAAAAAACCATTAGCGTTACCGAAAAAGTAATCGGTGATACGCTCTATATTATAGAATCGGCAGTCAGTAGCACTGCCAAAGAAACCGCTTATGACAAGCTGAAACGCATGATACTTAATGACACCGTAAGCCTTGAAACAAAAAAGGCTTCTTAACCTAAATAACTTGACTTCTTCACAGTAGTACGGGAATATAGAGTACCGCTTGAAGACTGTCGGAAAGGAGGTAAACATGAATAACAGACAGTCTTACACTGCTGTGAAGAACAACGATAAAATAACCGCTCTGTACTGCCGACTCTCACGAGATGATGAGTTGCAGGGAGATTCAAACAGCATTAAAAACCAGAAGACTATTTTACAGAAGTACGCAGATGACAACGGCTTTTCTAACACAGAATTCTTTGTAGACGATGGGTACAGCGGTACAAACTTTGACCGCCCGGATTGGCAGCGCCTTTTATCCCAAGTGGAAGAAGGCAACATCGGCACCGTCATTGTAAAGGACATGAGCCGTCTTGGGAGAGATTATCTTAAAGTAGGTTATTACACCGAGGTATTGTTTCCCGGCTCTGATATCCGTTTCATAGCAATAAACAACAATGTGGACAGTGCCAATCAGCAAGACAGCGATTTTACACCGTTCCTTAATATCATCAACGAATGGTATGCTAAGGATACGAGCAAGAAAATCCGATCCGTCTTTAAGTCAAAAGGTCAATCCGGCAAGCCGCTCTGCACCAATCCACCTTATGGCTACATTAAAGACCCGGAAGATAAGACACACTGGATAGTTGATGAAGAAGCTGCTAAAGTGGTAAAAGAGGCGTTTCACCTATGTATGCAAGGTTATGGCCCTACACAGATAGCCAAAGAATTCAGCAAAAGGAAGATAATGAATCCAACGGCTCACGCCAAGGCGAGCGGAATCAATATTCCAGATAATAGGGGCCATGACGATGATTATATCTGGCGGGGCAGTACAATCGTTCATATGCTTTCAAGGCAAGATTATTTAGGGCATACGGTCAACTTCAAAACTTACCGTAAGTCTTATAAGCAGAAAAAGCAGATGAAGAATGACCCGTCAGAATGGATGATTTTCGAGAATACCCACGAAGCAATTATTGAGGAGCCTGTGTTTGAGGTAGTTCAGAAAATCCGAGATGGCAGACGCAGGCTTACACCGATGGGAGAAATGCCAATACTTTCCGGTATGCTCTTCTGTGCCGATTGTGGCAACAAGCTATACCAAGTTCGTGGGCGTGGATGGGAACATGAAAAAGAGCATTTTGTGTGTGCTACCTACCGTAAGATTAAAGGCGGCTGCAGTTCTCACCAGATACGCAATGTGGTAGTTGAGGAATTGCTCCTTGACGGCATACGCCGGGTAACCGCTTTTGCCAGAGACCATGAGAATGAATTTGTGGAGATGGTCACGAAGAAAACAAGGATAGAACTTGACAAGAGTATGCGTGATGGCAAACGAGAATTAGAGCAGTCACAGGCTCGTATCAGCAAGCTGGATGAAATTATCCAAAGGCTTTATGAGGACAATATTGAGGGTAAGATTTCTGATGAGCGTTTTGCCAAGATGACCGCCAACTACGAAGCCGAGCAACATACCCTTGAAATGCGAGTGGCAGAATTGAAATCCACTATGTCTGCAGAAAAGGAAAGTGCACTGGGCATTGACCACTTCCTCGCCTTGGTACGAAAGTACACTGACATACAGGAACTCACAGCGGAGATTATCCGGGAGTTTGTTGAAAAAATCTATGTTCACAAGGCAGAGCGCATTGATAGCAGGCGAGTACAGCGTATCAAAATTGTTTATAACTGCATTGGCGAGTTTGAACCACTGGTTTCTACATCCACCACGAAGCAAGAAAAATCGGCATAGCCGGTAACACATACCAAACTATGCCGATATTTTTCAGGGATTAAAAATCCCTAAGTCGCACCCTCAAAATGCGTGGCTTTTTTTATACTGCGCTATTAAATACTTCATCAAATTCTTTAGCATCAATCTTCTCTTTTTCAAGAAGAGCTTGTGCAACTGCATGAAGTTTTCCAAGGTTTTCAGACAGAAGTTTTTCTGCACTTCTATAAGCTTCATCAACAAGTCGTCTTATTTCAGAATCTATTCTAGCAGCAACCTCTTCACTGAAATTTCTGCTCTTTCCAAAGTCTCTTCCCATGAACACTTCATCATGACCACTTCCAAAAGAAATTGGTCCTATTTCATCACTCATACCAAATTCCATAACCATTTTACGAGCTATATTAGTTGTTCGATCTATGTCATTCTTAGCTCCTGTGCTTATATCTCCAATTATTAGCTTTTCAGCAACTCTTCCACCTAGAAGCATAACCATTTCATCTTCGAGCCAAGATTTAAGCATATGAGTTCTGTCTTCTTCAGGAAGATGCATTGTGTATCCACCTGCCATACCTCTTGGAATTATGCTTACTTCATGTATTGGATCTGCATTAGGTAATAGTTTTCCTATAACAGCGTGACCTGCCTCATGATATGCAGTGATTCTTCTATCTTTTTCAATTATAATCCTGCTCTTCTTTTCAGGTCCCATTATTACTCTATTCACAGCTTCTTTAAGTTCAACCATTCCAATAGCTTTTTTATTATTTCTTACTGCAAGTAGAGCAGATTCATTCATTAGGTTCTCAAGATCAGCTCCAGTAAAGCCCGGAGTACTTTTTGCTAGTACATCCAGTTTAACTTCCTCTTCTAAAGGTTTATTTCTTGAGTGAACCTTTAATATCTCTTCTCTTCCTTTAACGTCTGGTGCTCCAACAACAATCTGTCTGTCAAATCTTCCAGGTCTTAAAAGTGCTGGGTCTAAGATATCAGGTCTGTTTGTAGCTGCAATCATAATGATTCCTTCATTAACTCCGAAACCATCCATTTCAACAAGAAGCTGATTCAGAGTTTGCTCTCTTTCATCATGTCCACCGCCAAGACCGGCACCTCTTTGTCTACCTACAGCATCAATTTCATCTATAAATACTATACATGGTGAGTTCTTCTTCGCTTGATCAAATAGATCTCTCACTCTGGAAGCACCAACACCGACAAACATCTCGACAAAGTCAGAACCGGATATGCTGAAAAACGGAACTCCAGCTTCTCCTGCTATAGCCTTTGCAAGAAGAGTTTTACCTGTCCCCGGAGGTCCTACTAAAAGAACTCCTTTTGGTATTCTTGCACCAAGTTCTATATATCTCTTTGGTTGTTTTAAGAAGTCAACTATCTCAGCAAGTTCAGCCTTTTCTTCATCGGCTCCTGCTACGTCATTAAAAGTTACTTTCTTTTTATCGGGAGTAGCCATTTTTGCTCTACTCTTACCGAAATTCATAACACCTCTGTTGCCTCCACCACCTTGAGATTGCTGCATAAACATAAACCAAAAAGCCACAAAGAGTAAAATAAGAAGAATAGTTGGAAGATATTGTAACCATAATGGTATTGTTGTAGGCTTACTGTAAGCTTCCTGAACATCACCATTTTTAGGGTATTGTGCCATAAACTGAAATAATCTTTCAGATGGAACTACAGTTTCATAATTTGTGCCATCTTTATATTTACCAGTTACAGTCATTCTATCTTCACTTACTCTAACACTTACTATATTATTACTTATCCATTGTTTTTGAAATTCATTAAAATTAACCGGTGTAACATTTCTACCAGTTTGGGCTATGGCTAAAGCGCCAAATATAACCAAAATAAGAACTACAATCCAGGCCGTAATACTTGAATATTTCTTCATACTGGCCCCCCTCTCTTTCTGTTAATCTACTATTGTAAAATTGTATCATAAGGTTATTTTGTTTACAATATTCAAAAAAAGTATTTTGTGAATTATTTATAAACTTCTTCCTTTAATATGCCTATATAAGGAAGATTTCTATATTTTTCAGCATAGTCAAGCCCATAACCTACAAGGAATTCATCAGGAACAGTAAATCCTGTATACTTTACATCTATCTGAACCTTGCGTCTTTCAGGCTTGGTTAATAGACATACAATTTCAAGACTGTTTGCTTTTCTGGCCTTAAGATATTCCATAAGATACTTTAAGGTTATGCCGCTGTCTATAATATCTTCTACAATAAGTACATCTTTGCCTTCAATTTCAAAATCCAAGTCCTTTAATATTCTAACTACTCCGGAGCTTGTTGTGGAGCTTCCATAGCTTGATACTGCCATAAAGTCCATAGAACACGGAATGGTTATTTCTTTCATAAGATCAGCCATAAACATAACTGAGCCTTTTAGAATCCCAATAAGAACTAATTCCTTGCCCTTGTAGTCTCTGCTAATATTATTCCCTAATTCTTTAATTTTTTGTGCTAGGCTTTCGCTGGTAAGCAATATTTCTTTAATATCTTCCCTCATCTTTTTCTCCTTTCACTCGAAACACTGGGTAATCT
>KE993489.1 GCA_000466585.1 Clostridiales bacterium oral taxon 876 str. F0540 | reverse complement strand
TGTTACTGGCAAGTACCTTTGGAGAAATTTCGGCAAATAATTTTACCGAGCTTTTTCCTTTTTTATTGCCTAAAATATTGATTGTCTATGTTCAAGTCTATAACTATTACCTATCATATTAAAAAGTTCACACTTATGTACAAGTCTATCAAGAACTGCTGTTGTTAAAGCATCGTCTCCTAGGAGTTCAGCCCAATCTTCAAAACCTTTATTAGAAGTGATTATAATTGAAGCCTGTTCATGAAGAGCAGATATTAATTGGAAGAACATGTTGGCTTCTTCTTTTGTTATCGGAAGGTATCCTAATTCATCAATAATGACAAGGCTCGAAGAGAGTATATTATTAACCTTACTTTTACTTTTTCTTGATATATCTTGAGTTTTAAGTATATGCATTAGATTATCCATAGAAACAAAACTAACTTTATATCCAGCCTCAACGGCTTTTAAGCCCATTGCGATAGCAAGATGAGTTTTACCTACACCTGGAGGACCAAGGAAGATAAGATTAAACATCCTATCTATCCATTCCAGTTCAATTAGCCTGTTTATTTGTTTAGAGGTTATAGACTTTTGAAAATTCAAATCGAAGTCTTCGATATGCCTTATCATTGGAAAGCCTGCATTTTTAAGCAGCCTTTCTTGAGCCTTCTTCTCTTTTAAGTTTATCTCATTTTTAAGTATGTCTAAGAGCAAGTCTTGATAAGACAATTCCTTAAGGTCAGCATTTTCAATAATCCTTGATGCGTTAGCATTTAGGTAGTTAAGTTTAAGAGACTTCGCATAGTCCTTTATTAACTCTAATTTTTCCATACTGTATTATCCTCCTTCAAAGCATTTGTATACTCACTAATGGCTCTAATCTCTGTCTTTACACCTTTACACTTTGAGGGGATAGAAGCATTATTCAAAACAGTTTGACTACCTTTATTTTTACCTTTTTCAAGGCTTATGTGTTCAAGAGTATCCTTAAACATTCCCGCACTCCAAAGCCTGCGGCTTACACAATACTCAATAGCGTTCTCTATTGTATCAACGTCATAGTTAGTAGCAGCCTTGACTATAACTCCTAGTTGGTCTTTAGCGTATCTTGCTCTTTCTTTTCTTATATTGTCTAAAAGAGTCCTGGCACTGTTCGTGTCACCAAGCACGCTTAGTGCTTTTGAATACATCTCTTCAGCAGACTTGCTTATATGCCTTTCAGGATGATTAAGTCTGACTAATTCTCCTTTTTTAGTGCTTATAACATGGTGCGCTACAATTTCTCCAGTGTCCAAATCTACTATATCCATTGAGTTATCCTTAATAACCAGTTTAACTTGTTTTCCAGGCTCATAAGTATCTTTAGGAACCTGATATCTATTCTGTTTGTAAAAAACAGTATTGTTTTTCCTTACGTTATAAGTTAAACTATTATCGTTGAATTTTTTGTTAAGTGATTGAGGTACTGGTTGTAAGTGTTGACTCTCCAAAGCGAACGCTTCTGCTGGTACCTTTTTCGTTACATCATGTACCTTGCCATTTCCAGTCCTCTCAAGCCACTTTAAGCAATCCTCATTGAATGAATCTATATCTACAAATGTTCTATGTATAGCAAAGTTATATTTAACAAATTTAACTACTGCTTCAATCTTTCCTTTGCTTTCTGGATCATATGCTCGACAGAGCCTTGTTTTAAAGTGCATTATATTAATGTAGTTTTGAAATTCTTCTGTATAAACAACATCGCCGAAGTTCTCATCTACAGCAAGAACTCTATCCTGGTCATATACTATCTCTTTTGGCATGCCACCAAAATACTCAAACGCTCTATCGTGAGCCTCTATGAAGGTGGCGGTAGTAAACGGCTTATCCAGCCAATATACATACTTAAATCTAGAATGAGAAAGTACCATAGCAAAACAATAAAGTTTTACTTTAGAGCCGTCAGGCTTATGAAGCCAAGACTGCCCAAAATCCACTTGTGCTTGATAGCCCACAGGCATTTCGGGAACTTCAATGTACTGCCTATCTCTAGCAGCCTTCGGCAAATTAAAGTCTTTTCGTAACTTCTTAATATACCACCGCAAGGTTCTGTCTTTAAAGTCCAAGTCTCCATATCTTTCTTTTAACCAATCGTAAACTTGAGCAGTGGAAATATCGTTAAATTCTCTTATCCAAGAAAGTATGTCATTCTTATACTTGTCCAGCTTCTTGGTTCTGCATTTTGATTCTTCTACTACTTTTGCATATTCCTTTGGTGTCATGTCCCAATACTTTGTTATCGTCTTATAGTTTATATTCATTATTCTCTCAACTTGAGACTTATTGAGCCCTTTTTTCTTAAGTTCCTTTATTTCAGCAAACACTTTCCATCCCTTCATTCTGCTTTCCTCCTCTGATGAATAACTCTGTAATTCTATCAGAGATAGGAGTATTTTTAAACCATACTGGAAATTATTCTCCCTTTTTGTTTGCCGAAATTTCTCCATTTTATTTTACCACTCACA
>KE993488.1:18388-131658 GCA_000466585.1 Clostridiales bacterium oral taxon 876 str. F0540 | reverse complement strand
TTTACTGCAATCATGCTGGTTTGCAGTAAGTTTGCTATCCGCAATATCAAAGAGCCTGCTTATATCAGAACGGTTATTAAACAGTGCCTAAAATAATTATAAAAATGCTGTATTAAAAATCTTTTCAATTTTTAATACAGCATCTTAATTACTATATTATTAAAGTACACCAATACTTAATAAAATTGATATCATTGCAGCAGAAGTTAAAATCAATAATCTCGATAAAATCCTTCTCATTTAAATCCCTCCTCAATCAACATAAATTTTTTTTGCGGCTTCTCTGCCTATAATTATATTGTTTTTACTGTTATTAAAAGTAATAGGTCCGTTGTATGGCGCTAAATCTATAATGGTTATATTGTCTCCTATGCTAAATCCTAAATGAACCACATACTTCAACAGCTCTTTTTCGTCATTTATACGTCTAACTACAGCAGTTTCGCCAACTTCTAAAGAATCTAAAGTTCTATAACTTTTGAAACATATATCGGTAGGTGGAATAGGGCTGCCATGTGGGCAAGTCTTTGGAAACCCTAAATACTTTTCCAATCTATTTTCAAATAATGAGCTGGTCACATGTTCAAGTCTTTCAGCCTCTTCATGAACTTCATCCCAGCTATAACCTAAATGCTCTACAAGGAAAACCTCCCAAAGTCTGTGACGCCTTATAATTTTTACTGCTGTCTCTGCACCGTGTTGAGTTAGCCTAATTCCTTTATAGGGGGTATAGTATATATATTCTTCATCAAGAAGTTTTTTTACCATTTCACTTACTGAAGGAGCTGAAACTCCTAATGCTGTACAAATTTCCTTATTATTCACTTGATTAACAACTCCACCAAGCTCGTATATGGCTTTAAGATAATCTTCCTTATTTTCTGTCATAACTATCTCCCTCTAATATTTAAAACAAGTTTTTAGGCTTCCCTAAATTTAATATTATAATATCACAAAAACATTAATTTGTTAATAGTAATTATCATTAAAAAACTAAAAGAGACAGTCTTTTAATAGCTGAAACCTTATATATTCTTAAAAATTAAAGAACATACAGGCAATGCCACTTTTACTGTCTCTTTTTGATTTATTATTTTAAATAATCACTTCAGCAATTATCTATAACTTACGGATAATACAACATAGAACTTATACTTATTGCTTTATTTAAACAACTTTACTCTATTCTCTATTGGATTAAATTGCTTCTCTCCAGCAGGAGCTGTTGGCTTTCCAAAAGGCATCTGCCCTATAAGCTTCCACTCTTCAGGTATGTTCCACTGTTTTTTCACCTCATCATCTATAAGCGGGTTATAGTGTTGTAGTGAAGCCCCTAGCCCTTCATTTTCAAGTGATGTCCATATAACCAGCTGAAGCATACCTGAAGATTGCAGTGACCAAATTGGGAAGTTATCTTTGTAAAGCTCAAATTGCTTTTGAAGTCCTTCTATAACACTTTGATCTTCAAAGAATAAAACAGTTCCATATCCATTTCTAAAAGAATTTATTTTATCTTCAGTAGATGAAAAGCTTTCTGCCGGCACTATTTTTCTTAAGGTTTCCTTTGTTATATCCCACAATTTATTGTGATTTTCTCCAAGTAAAACTACTACTCTGGCACTTTGTGAATTAAAAGCAGAAGGAGTGTGCTTTACCGCATGTTCAATAATTTTCTGTATACTATCATCAGTTATTGGTGATTCCTTTGATATTGCATAAATTGATCTTCTTTCCTTAATTGCAGAATTAAATTCTTTACTCATAATATAAACCTCCATTTGATAATTAATTTTTCTTTAATATTATTTCTAAAATTGAAAACAAATATAGCTTAAAGTTCCATAACCATAGCTTCTGTGAAGAAGTTCCGGCTGGTTACCATTACCGCTTCCCATAGCAATAAATAAAGGGACAATGTGTTCTTCCCTGGGTACTGCCCGCTTTGCATTGGGAGCTAAACTTCTATATGAAAACAAAGCGTTCTTGTCAACATTTTTTACTTTTGAGCACAGCCAATCATCGAATTCTACTGCCCACCCCTCAGCTTGATAAGCTTCCCAGTTAATAGTAGCAAGATTATGAACTGTTGATCCGCTTCCAATTACTAAAATGTCTTCCTGTCCTAATTCTCTAATTGCTTCTCCAATTTTATACTGTTTATCCATTGGCAAAAATGGATTAACAGAAACCTGCACAACCGGTATATTAGCTTCAGGATACATTAAATATAGTATATCCCATGTCCCGTGATCTAGCCCCCTTTGAGCATCCAAGCGACTTTCTATATTATGACTTTTTAGCATCTTTCCAATTCTTAAGGCTATTTCCTCTGATCCTTTAGCATTATACTTTATAGAATAAAGTTCCTTAGGAAAGCCATAAAAGTCATAAATCATATCATAAGTACCATCAATAGATGATATTGTTGTAACCTCGCTCTCCCAATGAGCTGTAAAGACAACTATTGCTCTAGGCCTAATTTTCTTTCCAAGTTCTTTTAGAAAACTGGTATATTCATTATTTTCAACTGCAAGTGTAGGCCCACCATGACATAAAAATAATGGTCTAATCATTATATTCACCCCTTCCATACAAAAATATCAGTATATCATTACAAGTTTGATAACTTTTTATTATTCACTTACTTTATATAACTATAATATAATAAGTCACTTACTTTTGTCAAGTGTATTTTGTAAAATATTTGATTTATATATGCAAAAAGAGGTAATTAGTTGTACCTCTTTTGTAAGTATAATAAAAATACTTATACATTGATTCTCTTTTCATACTTCTTAATCATTAACTTGTTTCATTTTAGCATTTTACTAAGATCAGTCTTTGAATCAATACCAGACTCATTTTGTTTGTTTCGATACCTAAAGACTCTGCTGCCTTCGCCAAGCAAAAACCTTATTGTTTTAAAAAGTACTTGTCTATTTTCTATTGGCATGCTGCTGATGACCTTCCTCATTGCAGCTATTTTGGCCCATTTATCCTTCGATATATCTTTAGGACTTTTTATATCTGCGGCTTCAAATATATAAAAGAGAGAATCAACAAACCGTTCTCTTTCGTCTGTATCCATGTTGTTTAACCAAGCCTTAAGTATTGCATCTATACGTCTGCTGCCTTCAGTAATTCCGGAAACATAAACAAACTGCTTGCCCAGTACCTCCCATGACATGGCATAATGCTGCATTATATGTTTTTGCTTGCTTGAAACAACTATATATTCTTCCTCGTGTTCAAGCATCATTCCTACTATGGAGGTCTGAGGTACTATTGTTTTAATCCTGTTTCGTATTTCTCTATATTCGATAGAATTTATCATTTCTCTGCTAAATCCGGGACCATCATTATTATAAACCTCAATTATATTTTCTTTTATTTCCGAGCAGCATTTCACAGCAGCATATACTGCTAAGTTTCCTCCTTTTGAATGCCCTCCGATTCTGATTTTATTTTTACGGCCTATAGTAGTTTCCGTTAAATAGTCCACAGCCTCAAGCTGCGCGGGAATTGTAGTCATAAAGCTCATGTTAAAATCTTCTTTCCATCCAACAAGTGTGTCATCAGTACCTCTGAAAGCTACATATATTGTTTCATCATTTAATTCAATGTTTATTGCAGAAAACTGTTTTTGTTCCTCATATTGAATCTTGTTTACATATTTTGATAGTCTCAACTTTGAAAAGCGCTCGCATTGAGCCATCTTTTTCATGAGACAAACAGATACTTTAGCCACAGATTCCTCCAGCATTATTTTCGACTCTTCATAAATTTGAAAAAACAAATCAGAAGCTTCCTTAACTGAAATACTTTTGTTACTATCAATTCCTGGCACTATATTTTCAAAATCTACATATGATAGTTGTGCAAGGATAAGATTATCTACTTCATTAAATTGAGAAACAGTCATAGATAAATCTCCCCGCCAATCCAAATAATCCATTATGTTTGCCAAAGTTCTTCCCCCTTTTAGAAATATCTATATTATTTTTCATGCTGTTGATGCCTCTATACGCTAAATTTAACTTCTTATATTTATTATAATTTAATCATTACAAGCTAAGTATACATTTATTAAAAAAAGGATTTTATTAATTTTCTTACGTTAAACCTGCAGTGGTGCTATAATTATGTTAATAATTATGGTTTAGATATTAAAAAGGAGACAATGTATATGAAACAAATTACTTTAGATGAATTATTTAAACTTCTAGATGATTTAAAAAGCTCAAGTTTAGCGGCCATAGTTAATGCTTATGAGCTTGATACAGTTTATTGTATTGATGATTTTGATTATGAGTTATTAGATGAACGTAGAGGAAGAATACTTAGACTTATAAGCAAAAACGGCCAAAGAAGCTACTATGATTTTCATGGGATTTATATTAGTTTAAAGGAGATTGTAAAGATATCCGTTACCGAGGACACAATTTACATATATCTTCAGAATCAAGTAGTAAAATTGAAATTTAAATAGGCTTTTAAGGAAGTATGATGGCTATTTTTCTGCCGGTTATACTTCTTTTATTTCACCAAATCTAATCTAAGTACATACTATGTATTAATGCTATCTATATAGTACTCAATTTAAGCCTTTCATAAAGTTTTACATAGATTAAGAAATTAATATAATGGAGGGCTTGAGTACTTGGTAAAACATAAACAATATTTTTTTATTATTTTATTTGTACTAATCAACTTACTTACCCTTTCAGGATGTAATAATAAAGAACAAATACAATTATTAAGCAATAAAGCTGCCGAACTTGAGAAAAACAAAAAAGATCTATCCTCTGAAATAACTGAGTTGAAGAAGATTAATGAACAATTAAGTTCTGAAATTAATCAATTAAAAGTTATTAATGAAAAACTTACAGAAAGCAATAATGCGCTTCAAAAGCAGAATGCTGACTTAATAAACAAGCAGTCTTCCTCAAATTCCATTGCAGATAAAACGGCATATCTAACCTTTGATGACGGTCCCTCCGATAATACCATCAAAATTCTTAATATATTAAAAGAAAATAATATTAAAGCTACATTTTTTGTAAATGGCCGTCCCGAGAGAAAAGAAATCTATCAGAGAATAATAAATGAAGGACATACTATAGGAAATCACACCTACTCGCATGACTATTCGATAATTTATAAAGCTATAGAAAGCTTTGATAAGGATAAACAAAAACTAGATGATTTAATTGTTGGAATTACAGGAAAAAAGCCCGATATCCTTCGATTCCCCGGAGGCTCGAATAATCATGTAAGCTTTAGCTATGGAGGACCTGATTTCATGGATAAGCTTACAAAGCATATAAAACAGAGTGGAATTAAATATTTTGATTGGAATGTAGATTCTACAGATGCTGAAGTAATTACTCAAGATAAGGATAAGATTATAACTGAAGTATTAAAAGGCTGCAAAAATAAAAAACAAGCTATCATACTCATGCATGACAGCAGCCCAAAGATTACTACAGTTCAAGCTCTACCCGATATTATTAAAGGCTTAAAGCTTCAAGGTTATAAGTTTTCTGCATTATCAGCTGAAGTAGGTGCAGTTCAGTTTAAATAATTCTAAAAATAAGAGAGAGGATATCCTCTCTTTTATGCAAAGAACTAATGATGTATTAAAGTCTTTGGGTTCGGATTATCATCACTAAAGTACTGGCCTCCTGGAGTTGAAAGATTAAAATACAGCTTTGAGTCCTTTATAATACGCCAATTTCTTAGATATCCCGTATCATGAATTTTATTAAAAGCTACTCTAAACTATGTAGTAAACTTTAATAAATGAATTAATCTGATAAAAATATTTTTTATTATCAAATTAATTATATTATAAATATTTTTTGTTATAAAATTGTCAAAGTATTATTTTCTTGATATAATATTATATAGGATTTGTTAAAAACTGTATTGTACATTAACGTGATAAAAGCTTTAAAACAATTTTTGTAATTAAGCTGTATATATATATATGATCAAGTATATTCAGCACCTTTTACTTGGGAGGGAGTTATTTATGGATGGGGCATGCTGCCAGCAATTAGATGATTTAGATTATCAAATACTTAGTATATTATTTAACGACTCTAGAACTCCATTTTTAGAAATTGCCAGACAATGTCATGTAAGTGGGGGAACGATACATGTCAGAATGAAAAAAATGGAAGAACTAGGCATAATAAGAGGAACAAAGCTTATAGTTGATAATTCAAAACTAGGTTATGATATTTGTTGTTTTATAGGTGTTAAATTAGATAACACTTCAGATTCTTCAAAAGTCCAGGAAAGTTTAAGCAAGATTAACGAAATAATAGAACTTCATTATACTACTGGAGAATATTCTTTTTTTGTTAAAGTGCTTTGCAAGAACGTTTCTCACCTTCAAGATATCCTAATGAGAAAAATTCAATCAATACATGGTGTGCAAAGCACTAATACTTTTATATCCTTATCAAAACCTATTGATAGAAATATAGAACTAGAAAAAATGTACTAAAAGGAATTTCCTTTTAGTACATTTGCTCTTCTTTTAACACTTTTTCTAAAGTTTCACCTTTTGTATTTTTTATTGTAACATTTTGCATTATTCCTTTTAGTTTTATAACTGTATAAGGATAAGTTATCGCTTGTGTTACTATGTCCTGCTGTTTAGGTGCTTTTTCTTCAACAACTATAGTTGTTTTCCCTTCATTATCTTCCACAGACAAAACCTTAATAGAATAACCTCCTGTGCTTTTCTTTCCAGAGAATACTGCTATATAATACCACCCATCATGTTCAGTAATTATATAGCCCCTATTGGCTTTAAGTACTTTTACTGATGTCTCTAAACTTGAAGGAAGACTCCCCTCCGGAACTTCGTCAAAATTAATTTTATTCATAGTTATCCCCTTCTTATTTTCATTTTTAGGCACTTCCTTTGCAGAAGCTGTATCTTTATTTATTTCCGAATTTGATTTCGAATTTGGAAGCTGCATTCTGTTACAACCTGTAAAAAATGATATGGCAACAATTATCACAAAAAACTTTTTATATCTTTTCATTTTCTCGCATCCTCTTTATTTCTTCCTTATAATAACATTTTATCCAACATACTAGGGAAATATAAATAAAACAAATTAAAAGTTATGTATAAAAATAAAAAAAACAATATTATTAATTATAAGTAATACTTATATTTTTAGTAATTATGTAAATACTATTGATGTATAAATAATTACGAAGGAGATGTAATAAATGAGAGTATTAGATACAATAGCATTGTTATTAGTTATAATTGGTGCTGTTAACTGGGGTTTAATAGGCTTTTTCGATTTCAACTTAGTTTCAGCTTTGTTTGGAGAAATGACTACTTTCTCAAGAATTATATATGCATTAGTAGGTATAGCTGGCCTTTATTCCCTATCTTTCTTAGGAAGAGACAGAAGCAATAACACTAACGATAACAATAATTGCGATGTTGTTAAATAACATATAGTAGCCCACTTAATTTTTATATATTCAAGATAAAAGAGCAAGTTATACATAACTGCTCTTTTATTTATTGTGAAAATGATAAATTATATTTTTCTCTTTCAAGCTTATCCTTTACATTATATCTATCATTTAATGTTTGAATAAAAATAGTATCTGCCTGCTCATTTATAATAATTCCATTTGAAAGAGCATGTGCTCTATTTTTATATATTTGAGCATATGTAATCATAACTTCTTTTTTTAAAAGATACAGTTCCTTTGTAACATCGTCTCCCTTTCTCCACTTAAAGGAATCATGAAGTTTTTCTAAATCATAGGAAGCTTGTTTTAATCTAGAAATTAACTGTCTTTTGCTTATTTTCTTTTCCTGATAAATACTGTCAAATTTGTCAACACTGTTAATAGTAGCTTGAAGCTTCTTATTAAATGAACTTTCATAGTGTTTATAATTCTTATACTCCTGTTTGCTGCTCCATGGAAAAAACCATACCACAAAAAATATTAATGTTATAGACAAATATAATATAACAATCCAGGCCAACATACTTTTAAAAGAGTTTTTCAAACTTATGCGAACCTCCTATAATAGTTCTATCTTTATATTTATTAAAATTAAATATAAAAATAGAACTATTACAGAAAACATCTCTATCTTATAAAGCTTTGATAATTTTAAATAGTTTTATTGCCGCATTCTTAGGACCTGTCTTTTCTTTTCCTTCAACTCCCAAACAAGTCTTAATTTGACCTACCTTAACGCCTTTTTTAAACAACTCCTCAAAGTACTTATCAAGAAGCTTATCTGTTTCCTCCTGTTTCTGCAATGGCCCGAAAGGATTTGCAAAGTAAGATTCAACCAAACCCTTTTCCGTTGTGGTTCCCTTTGCCATTCTTGCACCGCTTCTAAATACTCTAATTGCTTCCTTTGGACTATTAAAGTATTGTATTTCAGATTCTCCTTCTTTTACTTCCTCATAGTTGTTAGCATATAAAAATAAATCTACAGGATATCCTTTAACTATTTCCTTATAGGTTGCGACAGGCATTACAAGCCTTGCATTAATCTTATCAGGATTCATAAAAATACTTCTATCTATTTCTTTAAAAGCATAACCCTGATCTAAGTCATCAAGTCTTACAAAAGCCCCAATTTCAGTGCCGTATCCTAGAGGCTTACCATTTTCATTAAGCTTTAATACTCCCATATCATCAAAAACAATAGTCATATCGCTTATATAATCTTCACTTAAACCCCTAAAGGCTTCAAGGCTTTCGGATTTTCCTGCACCACTGTCTCCCATTATAACAACATTAGCTGACTTTCCATCCTTCATTACAATGTTAACCATAGCTCCATGTATAGGAAGATAGCCTCTTTTAATCATAATAAGGTTATGAAGAGTCAAAGACATTTTTTTCATGTAACCGAAATAGTCTATAGCATCTCCATAGCTTACATAACCAAGCATTATATTATTTTTATTGTCATCATAAAAAACAGTTTTTACATTCTCGCTAACATCTCTGGCACCAAATACATATACAATATCCGGCCTTATACCTTTATATTCCTCTTCTCTGGCCATTTCAAAAAGATTACACAGCGTAACTCCGTGTGACATAAAATCTCTATGGAAATATATATAAGCCAGAAGACTTCCTATCTTCGCAGGATAGCAGAAAAAGTGATCTTTGTTTATAGTGCAGTTTTGTAATGGATTTTGAAAACACTCTTTAAAAACGCCATCTCTTGTATTCTTTTTAGGATAAGATATAAAAGGTGGATCAAGTATAATTGAAGAGATAAACGGGATCCCCTTTAATGCGGAATATTCCTCGGGAAGCTCCCATTTATTACTGTTTACAATAAGTCCTGCATTTCCCCCTGCAGGGAGCTGTCTGTATACTGTAGGTTTATGCCCCAGCACATGTTCTTCAATTCTTCTATAGGTATTTAATACAAGTCTTGAAAAATTAGTATTAGCATCTATAAAGCTTACACTTTCGTAACCTTCTCCTTCGCTCACCCTGCTGCTGTGAACTATTGTATATCTCTCAAGCTTTCTCCAGTAGCCATATAAATCCTCAATTAAATCGATAAAGCTTTCCCTATTGGTTAAAATACTTTGATACTTACTATTTAGCTTTATTATGTCTTCTGCTTTCTCTATTGTAAGCAATTTAAATAATCCAATTAACTCTTTAGCGGACTGATCTGTGTCTATGTTCCCTAAAGAACTTTCTAAGAACCTATATATATTTGTCCTTCTGGCTTTAACTCTTTCCAAGTAAGAGCTGACTACTCTGTAGAAACCACTGCTATCGAGCATTTTTTCCATTGTATCACAGTATTTTGCTGTGAAATTAATCATAACTTTTTCGTTGCTGAGTGAAAATTCTTTTTTCATAATATTAATGTCTCCTGTATTGAAATTTTAGTTTGCTGAGTATTTCATTATATTCATCATAATATATAATTTAACACATATATTGAAATTTTAACATATGTCAAACTTCATTTTTACAATTATTTTAAATTTATACTCCTATTTCACTACAGGTTCCATAATTTCAACTAGTCTGTTTTTACCATTAATCCTTGCTTTTGCTCCAATAGGCAAAACTAACTTAGGACTATCATGCCCTGCCATAAAGTTTACTAGAGTAGGTTTATTTAAGCTCATTATATATTGTTCTAAGACTTGATTTAAGGTAAAAAAGCTTTCCTTATCTTCATCCACGCAATCTGTAAAATGACCTAGTATAAAGCCTTCACATTGCTGAAGCTTGTTGGCCATAGCAAGCTGTGCAAGCATCCTGTCTATTTTATATGGAGGCTCCTCAACCTCTTCAATAAATAATATTTTATTTCTGGTATCAATCTCATAAGGCGTTCCCAATGTGCTGCAAATCAAGGTTAAATTTCCGCCTGCTATTCTACCCTCTGCATATCTATCAGTATTGCTTAGCATTGAAATGGACTCAGGGTTTTTTATTTCATATTTTTTATCGCCTTCACAAAGAGTAAGAATAATACTGCTTAAAGTATCTTCATTATCTAAGTCTCCGAGCATTGGACCATGGAAAGTAATAAGGTCTGTTTTGTCATAAAATGCATTCAATAGAATTGTAATATCACTGTATCCCATGAATATTTTAGGGTGTTTTTTTATCTTATTAAAATTCAAGTATGGAAATAATCTTGCTGCCCCATATCCCCCTCTAACGCATAGAATCATATTAACTTTATCATCTTCAAACATACCCATTATATCTTCTGCCCTATGCTTATCTTCACCTGCAAAATATCCCCATTTATCATATACATGTTTCCCAAGCCTTACATTAAATCCTAAGCTTTTAAGTTTATCTATTCCTTTTTCTATTCTGTCGCTTTTCCCAATGCCTGCAGGGGCAACTATTCCTATCGTATCTCCTTTGTGCAGCTTTCTTCCAAGCATAATCTCACCTCATTTTCCTTAATTTACCTAATATTTAAAGTATATCATATTTTTTGATAATAAGTTAATCCAATAAAAAGATTTATTTATTCTTAAGAATAAAGACTTTTTTGTTTATTTTTTAGTTTAATACCTATAACAAAAGTCTAATTAATAACATAGTATGTAGGGGATAGTTTTTTTAGGAGGAGTTTTAATGTATTACGGTACAAACCCAGATTATAATGAAGAAATGTACAGAGAAAAAATGTACAACAGAGAAAATGTACTCGATTTAATAAAAGAGGCAATGAAAGATGAAAGACATGACAGAATAAAATATAAAAATATGATGGATATGGCTAAAGAGGAAAAAATTAAGAAACAAATCGAGTTTGCTTATATGGATGAAGGAAAACACTATAAAATGTTTCAACAGATTTACTACATGCTTACAGGAAAAGTAATTGATATCCCTGCACCTAAAGTTGAAACCTATAATAAATTAATTGATGCTGTAGAGACAAGTATAAACGGTGAGCTTGAAGCCGTTGAACTTTACAGAAAAATTCAATCTATGCTTCCAAATCAAAAGCTCAGAGATATGCTATTTGAAATAATAACTGATGAGCAAGAGCATGCTACTAGATTTGTATATGTATATTCCATTCTTACTGGTAAATAAAACATATTAGAAATTTAAAAGATTGTATCAAAAAGCTTAAACCTGCTGTGTGGTATTTGAATTCTATAAATTTTGCTTCAACACATTCAAATACCATAGTAAGTTTAGTTATTTTGATGCAGTCTCTTCTTATTTTCATACATATTATCTTTAATTCTTATAAATACTATTTTTAAAAGCATAATATATGTTTTTATTTTTCTCTAGATTTAATAAACAGCTTATATATTATTAGCTGTTTCATATCTGTTTAAAGCAGTTTAGAGTCTTAAAACTTTAAAACAAGTATTTCGAGATCGGAAGTGAGTATTTTAAACAACTCTGTTCTTCCGACTAAAAGGAGGATTAATATGATAATTGATAGAGCAATAGAAATAATGAGCTCCACAAATAATATCAGCGTTCTTTATGCTGGAAAGCCTGTATGGATTGAAAGTCTTGATAAAGACAAAAGAACCGCCGTTGTATCCGTTGTGGGAACAAGTCAAACTGAAGAAGTACCTGTTGCAAGTCTTACAGATACTGGTTCTGAAATGTAGTATATAAAATAAGAGAGCTGAATTCAGCTCTCTTATTTTATATACTATTATAATTATTTAATCTCCGTCAAGTAGATTGCCTATCGTTCCAAGTATGCTTCCTTCATCCTTTCGACCTCCGGAAACTCTTGATGCTGCTAAAACTCTGTCTGCTAACCTGCTGAATGGAAGTGACTGTATCCAAACCTTTCCCGGACCTGTCAAAGTTGCAAAAAATAATCCTTCACCGCCGAAGAAAGCAGTTTTTACTCCTCCAACAAATTGGATATCGTATTGAACATCCCTAGTCATAGCTACAAGACAGCCAGTATCAACTCTTAAAGTTTCTCCATAGCCGATTTCCTTTTCGTAAATAGTTCCTCCAGCATGCAGAAAAGCAAGTCCGTCTCCTTCAAGCCTCTGCATTATAAAGCCCTCTCCGCCAAAGAAACCTACACCAAGCTTTCTTCTAAAGTCAATACCTATTGACACTCCTTTAGCAGCACATAGAAAAGCATCCTTCTGACAAATAATCTTGCCGCCATATCTAGTTAAATCCACCGGTATTATTTTTCCCGGATATGGTGCTGCAAAGGAAACCTGCTGTTTTCCATATCCGCTATTAGTAAATACTGTCATAAAAAGACTTTCACCGGTAAGTATTCTTTTGCCTGCTCCAAAAAGTTTGCCCATTAAACCATTTCCATTACTCGAAGTTCCATCTCCGAATATGGTCTCCATTTGTATACCTGCTGTCATCATCATCATTGCTCCGGCTTCAGCTATGACACTTTCTTTTGGATCAAGTTCAATTTCAACAAACTGCATGTCATCACCATAAATTTTAAAATCAATATCGTGGGCATTCATATACCTTGAATCCATAAAAATCCCCCTTATTATTCATATTTAATTATTATTACAGTAGTGGATAATTAATTCTTTATTATATAAATTTATTGTTCTACTTCTGTAAAATCCTTATGCAGATCAGTAAGTCTCTTTTTAAAACCTGAGGAAGTATACAGCTTGTTATCCGTTGTAGTTACTGCACATTCTATACCAGGAAGACTCTCTATAAACTTCATGCCTTTATCAGCACCTAATACAAATACAGTAGTAGTAAGCATATCAGCCTGCATATTTGCATCCGCTACATTTCCTTTTATTACTATAGTATCGCTCATTACTCCATTATCAGCAGGATAACCTGTAGCCGGATTTAAAATATGGTGATATCTCTTATTATCTTTTATAAAAAATCTTTCATAATCTCCTGAGGTTGAAAGTGCTTCATCAGATATTTTAACAACTCCAAGAAGTCCTTCACTCCTCTCAAGTCTAGGATGCTGAATTCCTATTGACCAAGGAGATTGCGTTTTATTCTTGCCGGCAGCATATATTGAACTTCCTCCAAGATCAATTAAGGCATTTTCTATATTGTATTTTTTAAATATCTTCATTACCTCATCAGCAGCAAACCCCTTTGCTATGCCGCCTAAATCAATTGCCATTCCTTCTTTTTCAAGCTTAACGGAATTGTCGGACTCCTTTATGCTTATCTTGTCATAGCCCACTAAAGGAAGTTTTTCCTTTATCTCTTGCTCTGAAGGTACTCTTGCTTTATCTGTGCCAATTCCCCATAGATTAATAAGAGGAGCTATAGTTATATCAAAAGCACCATTGCTCATTTTTGAATACTTAACTGCCATTTGAATCATTTTTATGGTATCTGGATTCACCTTGACATATTCCTTCCCTGCACCTTGATTAATCTTCCAAACATCTCCCTTTTCATTGTTTGGACTAGCCATAACATCTATTTCCTCGAGCCTTTTCATAGCCTCCTTTACAGCTTCAGGTGCTTTTGTACCTGATGCTCTTAAGTCAATAACTGTATCCATTAAATTTAAGTTTTTTTCTTCATAGAACTCATTATTTTTTTTAGCATTGGAGCAGCCCATAAGCACAGAAGCAGCAACTATAGCTGCTAATGCAAAAGAAATAACTTTTTTCATAAATTTTCTCCTTCCTTGGTTAAACTATATCCGGAAACTAATTTATAACTTAAAACTTCATTTTATAACTCCATTTTATACATATTTTCAAATATACTATAGGGATTTTCAAATGTAAAGATATCTGATTTATCTCTTTGCTTAAAGCCACTTTTTTCTTCTAAAATAACTTAACATAACAACTACTATGATTATAGTAACTACCCAAAATGCCGGATAAGCCCAAGGTATCTCCAGCTCGGGTATATATTTAAAATTCATCCCATAAATTCCTGCTAAAAAGGTAAGCGGTATAAATATGGTTGAAAATATAGTAAGCACCTTCATAACATCATTTGTTCTGTTACTTATACTTGAAAGGTAAGTATCCAGCATGCCTGACATGATATCTCTATAGGATTCTATAATATCTATTACTTGTATAACATGATCGTACACATCTCTTAAATATAAAATAGTATTTTGCTTGATCAAATGAGATTCGGTTCTTGTTAAGTTCCCTATAACCTCTCTTAGCGGCCAAATAGAATTGTTTAAGTATATCATTTCTCTTTTAAGACTATATATATTCTGCAAAACCTCCTTTTGAGGCTCTTCCATCAACTTGTGCTCAATATCCTCAGAAGAATTGCCTATTTGCTCTAATATAAAAAAGTAACTGTCTACTATAGCATCTATTAATGCATAAATAAGATAATCTGCTCCTAGCTTTCTTATATTGCCTTTTCCAGCCTCTATTCTTTCTCTTACTCCATCAAACACATCACCCTTAAATTCTTGAAAAGAGAAAACATAATTATCAACAAGCACAAAGCTTACCTGCTCAGTAACAATTTCTTTTACTTCCTCATTATAGTAAACCATCTTAAAGACAACAAAGATATAGTCGTCATAATCATCCATCTTAGGTCTTTGGTTTGTATTTAAGATATCCTCAAGCATAAGAGGATGAAAATTAAATTTTTTTCCTATCTTTTCGATAATACTTGTATCATGGAGCCCTTCAACGTTCACCCATTTTATGGTATCAGTTCCTTCTTGTAAAAAACACTCTTCGATATTATTAAGCTCTTTTTTTTGAGAAAATTCCTTGTTATACTCTATCATAGTAAGCTGTATATTATCAGCAGTATAATCCCCTACATGAATAAGAGTTCCGGGTGATTCTCCTGCTCTCTTAGTAGTTCTTTTAATATACTTTGCCATAACTTCACCTCATAACAAAACAGGGCTATTGTAAAATAGCCTTTAACCTTCACATATGCAATGCAAAAGTTCTAATATATTAATTATATCCCAAAGATCCTTGAAGATTGTATATTTTGTGACATCATTAATATAAGAACTTTATTGCATTGTATATAGGTTCTTTGCTATTTTGCAACAGTCCCATTTATCCTACTTAACTAAACTTAATGACTTTTCCACAACATTTTCTACAGTAAATCCAAACTTCTTAAATAATTTATCTGCAGGAGCTGATTCTCCAAAATGATCAAGAGAAATAACCTCTCCATCAAGTCCTACATATTTATGCCATCCAAAAGAAGTTAATGCTTCTACTGCAATTCTGTTTCTGCACTCTTTTGGAAGAATAAGTTCTTTATATTCCTTGCTTTGCTCTTCAAAAACTTCCAAAGAAGGCATACTTACAACTCTTGTATCAATACCTTTCTCCTTAAGTGTCTTTGAGGCCTCATATATTAATTCTACTTCAGAACCTGTAGCCATTAATATTAAATCAGGAATTTCCTTCTCACTGTCTTTTAGTATATAAGCACCTTTTAAAGCTTCCTTTGAGGTTTCTTCATATAAAGGTAAATCTTGTCTAGTTAAAACTAAAGCTGTTGGTCCGTCTTCCCTAGTTATAGCTGAATACCATGCAGCAGCTGTTTCCTTTGAATCTGCTGGTCTATAAACATGGAAATTTGGTATGCTTCTTAGTGCAGCCAACTGTTCAATAGGCTGATGTGTAGGTCCATCTTCACCTACGCCTATACTGTCGTGGGTTAAAACATACACTACAGGAAGCTTCATAAGTGCTGATAATCTCATTGCTGCTTTAGCGTAATCAGAAAATACAAAGAAGGTTGCAACAAATACCTTTAAGCCTCCATGAACTGCTATACCATTTCCTATAGCAGACATAGCAAATTCTCTTACTCCAAAATGAAGATTTCTTCCGCTTCTATCTTCTGCTGAGTAATCTCCCTTATCCTTCATGTAAGTTTTGTTAGATGGTGCAAGGTCAGCTGATCCGCCTATAAAGTTTGGAACTGCATTAGCCAGTCTATTTATAACTTCTCCTGAAGAACTTCTTGTAGCAGCCTTTCCGCTGAACTTCCAAAAATCTTCATTATTTAATAACTCTTCAGCAGATTTGCTGTTATGCCATAATTCCCATTCTGCAGCTAACTCCGGATATTGCTTCTTGTATTCATTAAACAACTTATCCCAAGCTTCCTGCTTATTTTTACCTTCTGATTTTAGAGTATTCATGTAATCTCTAACTTCATCCGGAACGTGGAATTCCTTTTCATAATTCCATTTTAAGAATTCTCTTGTCTTTTGAAGATTTTCGATTCCAAGAGGTTCACCATGCACGCCTGCTGTTCCTACTTTTGGAGAACCATATCCTATTTGAGTTTTTACTATAATTAAGCTTGGTTTTTTGCTTTCTTCTTTTGCAGCTTTTATAGCATCACTTATTTCTTCAACATTATTTCCGTCCTCAACAATCAATACCTGCCAGCCATAAGCTTTATATCTATCTCCAACATTTTCTCTGAAAGCTATATCTGTATTTCCTTCTATTGATATCTTATTTGAGTCATATAAAACTATAAGTTTATCAAGTGCTAAGGTTCCTGCCAGAGACGCAGCTTCAGATGTTATACCTTCCATCATATCTCCATCACCGGAAAGCACGTAAGTATAATGGTCTACAACTTTAAAGCCTGGTCTGTTGAATTTTTCTGCCAAATAGCTTTCTGCAATTGCCATACCTACTGCAGTAGCAAATCCCTGACCAAGAGGTCCTGTAGTTGTTTCAACTCCTACAGTATGACCATACTCTGGATGCCCTGGAGTTTTACTTCCAAGTTGTCTAAAGTTCATTAGGTCATCAACTGTTAGGCCATATCCAAAAATATGTAAAAGCGAATATAAAAGCATTGATCCATGTCCTGCAGATAGTACGAATCTATCTCTATCATACCATTTAGCATTTTCCGGATTGTGCTTCATATGTTTTGCCCAAAGAGTATACGCCATTGGTGCTGCACCAAGAGGAAGTCCCGGATGCCCTGACTTTGCCTTTTGTACTCCTTCAGCAGATAATATTCTTATGGAGTTGATTGATAATTGGTCAATATTGTTCATATATCCATTCTCCTTTACAAAAAGTATAATATTCTAAGTCGTCCATAATATAACTTCGCTATATATTATAACTCATAAAATTAAAATAATCCATTAGTACTTGGCTTATATCTGGTATATGAATTTGTTATATGCAAATAATAAATTTTGTGAAAGGAGATGTTGAAATGAAAAATATAGGTGTACAAAAAGAATTAAGCACAATTCGCGATTATCTTTCAGACAACGGCTATAAGGTTTTTGAGGTAGACACAACAAATTTAACAAGCAGTACTACTCTTTTAAGCTTTGATGCTGTGGTTGTATCTGGTGCTTCAGATAACATAATGGGCATTGATGATACAGCAGGAAAGCTTCCTGTAATAAACTCTGATGGAATGACTCCACAAGATGTATTGGATCAATTGAACAGAACTTTATAATCCTACCTCTTATAAAACAGAAGGTACAGTAAAAATTATTAATTGCTGAAATAAAGAAAGAAATTTCAGAGGCCACGGAGATGAACTTTAATATAAGTCTACCTCTGTGGCCTTAAAAATTTTTCATTTTGTAATTATAAAATTCTTTAAATACTTTAATTCTAACTTTTAACTGCTTTAATTACTAATGCAAAGGAATCTTCTCCAAACGGTTCTTCCGAAAAACCTCCATAGCTTTCAATGCTCTTAAAGCCTGCCTTTTTAAACATTTCTTCAAGCTCATTTTTTCTAAGGGCTATCAAGTCTACCGAATTATTATATTTCTCTTCTTTGTTATTATCAAATATTATTAAATCTGTTTGAAACTCAACTTTTTCTTCATTCTCTTTATAATTATAGTTCCTGACAAACTTAACTCCTTTTTCAGATCTGTCGATTGTTGGAAGTGACTTTATATTTTGATTTATAATTCTATCATAGTTAACAGTTTGAATTATTAATGTTCCCTCATCATTTAAGCTTTTATAAATATCTTTAATGAATTTTTCTATTTTTTCTTTATTCTTAAGATGTACAATAGAATTTCCTATGCAATATATCATATCATATTTTTCGCTTAAAAAGGTTTCATGAAATTTTGTCATATCGCCAACTTTAAAGTTAGCAAACAATCCACCCTTTCCTTTTGCAAGAGCAATCATTTCTTCATTTAAATCTATTCCGTCTACTCTATGACCTTTTTGAGCAAGTGCTACTGCATAACTTCCTGTGCCGCAGGCAAGGTCAAGCACCTTTGAATTATGATTTAAACTTTTGCATAGAAACTTTAACGTTGTTTCATCCTTAGGAAAAACTATATCATATACTTTGCTTAGCTCTTTATAAAACTTCATGTAAATCTCCTTCATTTCTTTAATCTATTCTGAAAAATTCAAGGTTTTTGTCATTCTATCCTCACCAAGTAAGGTGTTTTTAAAAATTTTTCTGGTGGTATCTACGTATTGAGACGGATCAATCAAAGATGGGCTGTAATGAGTAAGCCAAAGTTCTTTAACTTCACCTCTATAGGCAAGAGCCGCTGCTTCTGAAAAAAGCATATGCTTGTTATCCATAGCCTTTGGCAGAAACTCATCTTCTCCATACATGCCTTCACAAATAAAAAGGTCTGAATGCTTTATAAATTCTGTTAGTCCTTCTATTGGCCTTGTATCGGTACAATAGCTTACTTTTATTCCTTTTCTTTGCTCTCCCATAACCAAATCCGAAGTAAGTAACTCCCCTTTATAGCTGATTTCTTCTCCCTTTCTGAGCCTGTTCCAAAACTCTATAGGCACCTTTTCTTTTTCAGCTTTTATTCTGTCAAATTTTCTCATTCTTTCTATTGTTACGGAATAAGCTAAACAAGAAATTGTATGCTCTACCGGTAAAGAATTTATTATCATATTGTCTAATTTTATGCAGTTTTCTTCTTCACTTGCAAGTTCAATAAGCCTAAGTTCATAGGGCAAATTTGGAGCAATTACTGTAAGTCCCTCTACCACTGCTTTTAACCCTATAGGCCCAATTATAGTTAATGGTTCCGTTCTTCCTGAGTTTGCTATAGTGAGAAGAAGTCCAGGAAAACCAACTACATGATCAGCATGGTAATGAGTAAAACATATTGTTTCTATATACTTAAAACCCCATTTTAAAAGCTTTAGCGAAACCTGCGTTCCTTCACCGCAGTCTATTAATATCATCCTGCCGTTATATGACATCAGTAGTGAAGTTAAGTATCTATCAGGTACAGGCATGCTGCCTCCGCAGCCTAAGAGTGCAACATCAAGCATAGAAACCCTCTTTTCCATTTTAATATACCTTATTGATTATATCCATATAATATAGAGTTTATTAACAAATCTTATAAAAATAATTATGGAGAGGTTATGCCTCTCCATGTGTTGTAAAATTATTCACCATTTTTACCTTTAAAAAAAATATTACTTAGCCTGATGTAGAACACCAATTTTATCAAACAATTCTCGTATTGTCATAAAAGCCCCTGAAAGTCTTTCTAATTCATCCATTTTTAATAAGCTAAGCCTATTTAACATTACTTCATCCATATAGGAAATAGATTTTTCAACCAGTTTAATTCCTTCTTCAGTGAGCTTTATATGAGTTATTCTTTTATCATTTTCATCTTTAACTTTATTTATATACCCCAAATCACCCAGCTTCTGCAAACACCTACTTGTGTTTGGTACTGTAATAGCTAGCCTTCTGGTGAGAATTGAAGGGGTTATATTTTCAGTATAGTATATTTCGAAAAGTGCCTTTGATAAAAGAGGGGTTAACTCCGGTATATTCCCCGGGAAAATATCAAGAACCTCCTTTTGAAAAATTGCATAAAAATCAGTTATATTCTTTATAGCTTTTCTCTTATAATCTTCAATCATATTATTCCCTCCACAAAGAATGTGGCACACTTAACCTACTTTGTATTCTTAGTAGTTAATGCGTATTTTCTAACTATAAGTATATCTACACTTCTATTCTTAGCTCTTCCTTCTTCGGTGGAATTATCATATTTAGGTCTATATTCTCCATTAACTTGAATTGAAAATTTATCAGGCAAAATATGACCTTTGTCCACCATAAAACCCATAACATTAGAAGCACGCATATAACTCAAATCCCAATTTGAACGGAATTTGTTATTTCTTATTGGTACATTATCTGTGTGTCCGCTAATCCTTATTTCGTTATCCAAATCTTTTATCATATTTGATATCTGCATAAGTACTGGATCAAAACTACTTAATACCTCTGCATCTCCTGAATTAAAAGCTACTGTGTCCTGTATAGATATGCTGAGTCCTTCTCCGGAAAGATCAAGCTTAACTTTATCCGCATATCCTTCACTTTTAATCTCTTGCTCTAATGTATTCTTAATTACAGCCATCTTGTCCTGCTCTGCTAGGCTATTAACTTCATTAGCAGAACCGGAATCAGTTACCGGAGAGATATTCGAACCGTTACCGGTACTATCTTTCATGACTCCGTTTCCACCTGAAAATATAACATTAAATTGCTGACTTACCTGCTTAAGTTTTTGGTTGTCCACTTTACTCATAGCAAACATAACGATAAATAATGCCAAAAGGAGTGTAAGCATATCCGAATATGGAAGCAGCCATGTTTCATCTACATGTTCCTCATGATGTTGTTTTTTGCCTTTCATGATTAATCTCCTTTATTTTATTCCTGCTTATTTGCCTCTAAATATCTCTTTCTATCTTTAGGATTAACTAAAGTTAAAAGTTTTGTTTGAATTGTCTTCGGATTCTTTCCTTCTTGAAGAGCCAGAATACCTTCCATTATTAAATTTCTATTACTTACTTCTTCATGAGACTTTCTTTTCAGTCTTGAAGCAAATGGATGCCAAATAACATATCCAAAGAAAATTCCGTAAAGAGTAGCAACGAAAGCTGCTGCTATAGATTCTCCAAGCTTTTCTGTATCGTTTAAGTTTCCAAGTGCCCCGATTAATCCTATAACCGCTCCAAGAACTCCAAGCGTAGGAGATGCTCCTCCTGCTGTTGTAAAAATAGAAGCATTGTTTCTATGTCTTTCTTGCATAGCCTCGATATCATCGCTTAATATCTGTCTTATATATTCAGGCTCTGTACCATCAACCACCATTTCAAGTCCCTGCTTCATAAATTCATTGCTTAATTCCTGAATCTTGCTTTCAAGCGACAATAGTCCATTCTTTCTGGTTTCTTGAGACAATTCCACGATTAATTTTATTATCTCAACAGGATCTTCCTTCTGCTTGTCCTTAAAAATAACTCCAAACAACTTAGGAATATTAAGAAATTCCTTCTTAGTAAAAGAATTCATTATAGCTGCCGATGTACCTACAAGAATTACCATTATTGCTTCCGGGCTGAATAATATGGCTACACTTGCACCTTTCATAAGCAATCCGGTAAGTACCGCCCCTAATCCTACTATAATACCTATTATTAAGAATATGTCCATTTTTCACCTCTATAGTATTAGAAATATTTTCAACCCGCACAATTTGTAGATATTTGTTCAAATTTGCGGGTTTGTGCTATTAACATTTTATCATAATATGTATCTTATGAAAACTATCTTTTGATAAATTCAAACAAAAAACCTCGATGAGATTCTTTCCATCCCATCAAGGTTTTTTATTATTTTACAGCAATCTTAGCTGTTACGCTCATTCCAGGTTTAACATCCTTACCTTGAGCATCTATATCAAATTTAACTGGTATAACTTGACTTGTTTTTGATGAAGTAGATAAGTTAATTCCTGAAGTATTTAAGGCTGAAGAAGTTGTTGCTCCAATCTGCTTAACTTTTCCTTCAAAGCTTATTCCCTTAAAAGCATCAAGAGTAAGCTTAACCGTCTGTCCTTCTTTAACCTTTGAAATATCTTTTTCAGCTACTTCGCCGCTTACTAAAAGCTTAGACATATCTGCTATTGAAACCGCTCCTACGCTTGGAGCTGCATTGTCTCCAACTAAAACATTAACCTGAACTACAGTTCCATCCATTGGTGCTTTTACTTGTGTATTATCTAAGTTTAACTTTACTAAATCGTAATTTGCTTGTGAAACCTTAACCTGCTGCTCTAGTATTGCTATATCCTTATCAGAAGCTCCTGCATTTGTTAAGCTTAATTTACTGTTTGCTGCATCAACATTTGCTTTTGATGCAGATATTTGAGAATCAGCAGCACTTATTTGTCCCTTAAGCTGGCTTATTTGTGCCTCTAATTGTGATTTTGCTGAAAACAATTGATTTATTGCTTCTGCTTTTGCGGTGTACTGAGCATCGCTTAAAGCTCCCTTTGCCTTTGCAGCATCAAGTTGGCCTATAGCATAAGCTGCGTCCGGATTTCCTGTTGATGGGTTTTTAAAATTATCTAATTGAGATACTAAATCATTATATTTCTTTTGTGCATCATTTAAAGAATTTTGAAGGTTTGTTTTTCCAGTCTTTGCTCCGCTTAAAGCTGCCTGAGCTTGATCCACCATAGCCTGTGCTCCTGCAACTTCCTGAGCTCTTGCTCCTCCGGCAGCTTTCGCTAACTGACCCTTTGCTGCTTCTAAAGCAGCCTCTGCTTGGTTCAATTGAATCTGTATCTGATCACTTTCGAGTGTAAGCAATACATCTCCTTTTTTAACCTTTGCACCTTGAATCACTTTAACTTCAGCAACCTTTCCGGCTACCTTTGGACTTACATTAAGTATATCTGCACTTACCTTTGCATTGTCAGCAGCAACATACTTGCTGTTATCTACAAACCAATATCCACCAAATCCTGCTGCTCCAAGAACAATTAATAAAACAATAGTCAAAATTACTTTATCTGCTTTTGACTTTTTCTTTTTATCCATTTACTTTTCCTCCCATCCCTACTTTAAATTCTTTTCTAACTAACTGGTTAGTTAATTTTATTAAAAAATATATAAGCTTTTATTTCATTAGCTTGTCATAATAACTTAAATATACTTTTTTATACACATCTATAAACTTTTTATCCGCTTCTTCTTTACTTATTTCATAATAATCTGCCCACTTGTCTGCTAAAGTAAAATAAGCTGAAGCAGGAATAAGTCCAAAAAAGAAAGAATAAATCATAATACTTAAAGGATCTTCAACCTCTACCCCCATCTTATCCATCTTTGCAAGCATCTTTGGAAGTGACGGAAGTAAAAATTTAAATATAGAGACATCATCAGAGTCAGCTTTTAAGGCCTCTATAGTAATTATTCTAAGTAAATCCTTTTTCCCCTTAAGGTATTCAAAGGTTAAATCAAAGAATTTTTCTCTATCATCTTTATTAAAAGTGTTGACATCCTTTAAAAGTTTCTCTTTTAATGTCCTTGCTTCTGAAATATGTTTCTTAATAATTTCTTCAAGTATCTTTTGCTTGTTTTCAAAGTAATAATATATAAGTGCCTTATTTACGCCTGCCCTCTTAGCAATCTCATCAACTCTTGCACCATCATAACCCTTCTCAGCAAACAGTTCTTCAGCGGCTTCTAGTATCTTTGACTGTGTCACTGCAGCCTTGTCAGAGTCATTATTTGCATTATTTTTCATCATTACCTCCTTATAAAAATAAAACTGACTTACCAGTCAGTTAATTCTATCAAATTTATAAATCTTCTTCAATGTTACAAAATTGATTTTATACTTATTTTAAAGGAGAAAAAACATATGTTAAACGTTTTTACTCCTTTATACTCATGTTATCTATATTATTTCAATAAGCTAAGATGGTGATAACTTTATTACATTTTTACTAAATTTATAAATTAATTTGTATTTAAAATCTATATAATTTTGTTGCTCCAAAAATCTTCCAAAATTTTATCTATATCATTTCCTGCTTTAATAGCCTTCCATTCTGGAGGAAACAGCTTTCTATAGGTATTATCAGAGAATCTCTCATCTATAAGCATAACTACTCCTCTGTCTGCTTCGGTACGTATCACTCTTCCCACGGCTTGCATAACTTTATTCATACCCGGAAAAATATAGGCGTATTCAAAGCCCATTTCTTTTGTTTCATTAAAATAATCCTTAATAATATCTCTTTCTAAGCAAATTTGCGGAAGTCCTACTCCAACCACTATTGCTCCGGACAGTCTATCCCCTGTTAAATCTATTCCTTCTCCAAAAATTCCTCCCATAACTGCAAAACCTACAAGTGTGCTGTCAGGATTTTCAGAAAAACTATCTAAAAACTTCTCTCTTTCTTCTTCACTCATACCTGTACTTTGAATTAAGGTCTTTGCTTCATTATTAATCTCTAAAAATCTATTATAAACCTCATTCATATATTGATAGGATGGAAAGAATACAAGGTAATTGCCTTTTTTACTGGCTGCAACAGAATTTATAGCCTCAGCAATTCTCCCATAGGTGAATTCTCTTCGTTTATATTTTGTTGATACTTTATCCTGTACTATCAAGCATAGATTTTCTCTTGGAAAAGGTGATGCTAAACGTATCCTGTAGCTTTTATCATCTCCGCCAAGTATCTCTTTAAAATAATCCAGAGGACTTAGAGTAGCAGAAAATAAAATCGCAGCCTTTCCTTTTTTCATTCCTTCATTTAAAAGCTTTGAAGGGTCAAGGCAAAACAGCTTTATAATTACATCACTGCCTATGTTTTCAATATAGGTTACAAATCTTTCGTCATAATATTCTGCAGTTCTTAAAAATCCATAAACATTAAAATAAAGCTCTAAAAGTTCATCATTATAAACTGCGTTTTTATGTTCTAGAAGCTCCTTCTCAGCTGAACCTAGAAACTCGGACAGGACTCCATATAACTCCTTTGGCGCCTCTTTTTGAACTATTCTATTACCTTCCTGCCCTTCACATTCTTTCCTTAATTCTATAAAAGCAGTATTGATTTTATTTAAAATTTTGCTAAGCTTTGGCGCTGCTAGTTTGGTTGCCTTTTTGAGTTCCAGAACTGCTTTTTTATTAAGCTGAGCAGAAAACATCTCTCGGGCTCTGTCCACAAGATTATGCGCTTCGTCAATTAAAAAAGCAAAATCTCCCCCGCCCTCCATAAAGAATCTCTTTAGGCTTGCGCTGGGATCAAAGGCATAATTATAATCACAAATAACGCAATCGGCCCAGTTGGAAAGTTCTAAAGAAAACTCAAAAGGGCATAGCATATGTTTTCTTGAATACTCTTCGATTAATTCTCTAGTAAAACTGTCTTCATTAAAAATCTCCTCCAAAGCTGACTTCACCCTGTCAAAATGTCCTTTAGCATATTCACACTTGTCAGGATTACATTCTGCTTTGTCCTTAAAGCAAATCTTTTCCTTGGCAGTCAAGGTTAGTGCTTTTAACTTTAGTCCATTATCTTTTAAATTATTGATAGCCTTTTCCGCTATAGTTCTTGTTATAGTCTTGGCAGTTAAGTAAAAAATTTTGGAAGTATGACCTTCTCCCAAAGCCTTTATTGTAGGGAACAATGTAGCCATTGTTTTTCCTATACCGGTTGGTGCCTGAGCAAAAAGTTTGTTGCCTTCTTTAATAGTTTTATAAACTGCTACTGCCAGCTCCCTTTGCCCTTTTCTATATGTTTGAAAGGGGAAATTAAGCCCTTCTATGGATTTATTTCTTTTTTCATTCCAGGAAACCATAACTTGTGCCCAATGAAGATAATCCTGTACCAACTCTGAAAAAAAACTTCTAAGTTCATTAAGCTTAAACTCCTTCAAGAACTTTTTTGTTTCTTTATTGTCTAAATTATAATAAGTAAGCTGAACTAAAATATGGTCAAGGTTATTTTGAACAGAATAAATGTATGCATAACATTTTGCCTGTGCCCAATGCAGCACATTATAATCTTCTTCAACAAGCTCCAAGCCTAAAGTTGTTGTTTTGATTTCATCAATTATAACTTTATCCTCGCCAACATAAAGCCCGTCAATTCTTCCCCCAATTTCTAGAACTATGTCCTCTGTTTCTACGTTAAAGGAAAGAGGCACCTCCTTGGAAAAACCTTCACCATAAGCCTTCTGTATAATCTGATGTGCTTTAATTGCATCTGTATTTCTGGAACTTCCGGTAAAACCCGATATAATATCTCCATGCATTAGCACAAATTCTACTAAGTTTCTGACTGAAACCTTAATGCTTTCTTTAGTCTCCATATTAAAGGGTTATTTTCCTTCCATAAGTTTTTTTAATTTATCTGGATAGTTTGTTATTATTCCGTCCACGCCATAGCCAAGAAATTTTTTCATAACCTTTTCTTCATTTATAGTAAATGGATTTATCATTATTTTAGAGGCCCTTACTCTATCGATAACTTCCTTGCTGTCTATTGCAGGAAAATATGGATGTATCGCTTCAGCACCTACTATTTGAGCATATAGATGGGGCTCAAATAATCCCTCCATATATAAAAGCCCGGTCTTAATGCTTTTATCAATTTGTTTGCACTTGTGTATTGTATAATGATTAAAGCTGGATATGATAACTTTGTTTGAAAAGTTATGTTTTTGAATCGTTTCAATTAACTTTTGCTCTATATCCTTATACCATATTACATCTGTTTTTATTTCAAAATTAACTATAATATTTTTATCCTTTGCAAGTTCTATAAGCTCCTGAACTGTTGGTATTCCTGTTCCTCCAAATTCTGAAGCTTTCCACTTGCCTGCATCAAGCTTTTTTAATTCTTCTAAACTGTAGTCATTTATATATCCCGTTCCGTCCGTAGTTCTGTCTACCTTTTCATCATGCATAAGTACCAAGTAGCCATCTCTTGTCATGTGTACATCTGTTTCAATTCCTGTACAGCCAAGTTCAACAGCTTTTTCAAAAGCCAGCATAGTATTTTCCGGATAATAACCACTTGCCCCTCTATGAGCATAATTAATAGTCATAATTTTATTCCTTTCTAAAACTAATCATATTCTACCTTTATTCTATTACAACATAATTATTATTTCAAAATTATTTTTTAAGCCGATGCATTTATACTCCTATACTGTTAAATAAAAACAACCACGCAAGCTTATAACGCTTTCGTGGTCAAATTTTATCTTCTTATCTAGTTATCTTCTTTTCTAGTTAAATAGTTATATATTTAAATATTAACTACTTATTTTATATCCTTCTTATTCTTATAAATGGAATCTATAGTACCTCCGCCAAGGCATATTTCTCTATTATAAAATACAACAGCCTGCCCTGGAGTTACAGCTCTTTGAGGTTCATGGAACACTACTTTACATTTATTATCTTCTCTCATATACACAGTCACCTTTTGATCAGGTTGTCTGTATCTAAACTTAGCAGTACATTCAAAAGTCCCCTCCGGCTTATTATTGCTAATCCAATTTAAATCAGTTGCTTCTAATCCATAAGAGAATAAAGCAGGCTGATTTTCCCCTTGAACAACATATAATATATTTTTCTTCAAATCCTTATCTACAACAAACCAAGGCTCGCCGGTACCTACACCTCCGATACCAAGGCCTTTTCTTTGACCTAAAGTATAGTACATAAGTCCATCATGCTTTCCAACCACCTGGCCTGTAAGAGTTTTAATATCACCTGGCTGTGATGGAAGGTAATTACTTAAAAAGTTATGAAAGTTTCTTTCACCAATAAAACAAACACCGGTGCTATCCTTTTTTGCTGCAGTTCTTAACCCAGCCCTTGCTGCTATTTCTCTAAGCTCAGGCTTCTTTAAATGTCCCACTGGGAAAAGTGTTTTAGATAGCTGATATTGATTTAATTGGCAGAGAAAATAAGTTTGATCCTTATTTGAATCTATACCTCTAAGCATTTTATATTCGCCATCTATAAAGTCAACCTGTGCATAGTGACCGGTTGCTATATAATCAGCACCTATTTTAAGAGCATAATCTAAAAATGCCTTAAATTTTATTTCCTTATTACACATTACATCAGGATTGGGAGTTCTTCCTTTTTTGTACTCATCTAAGAAGTATGAAAATACTCTATCCCAATATTCCTTAACAAAATTAACTGAATAGTACGGTATACCTATTTGATCGCATACTCTTCTTACATCTTCATAATCCTCAGTAGCTGTGCAGGCTCCATTATCATCTTTTTCATCCCAATTCTTCATGAATATGCCTATAACATTATATCCCTGCTCCTTTAAAAGCAGTGCCGCAACTGATGAGTCAACTCCTCCTGACATACCTATAACCACAGTTGTGTCCTTTGGTTCCTTTTTCATCTATATTAACGACCTTTCTGTTTATTATTTAAACTTATTAATTAATTGTTACTAACTAAATATTATAAGAAAAAAAGCTGTATAAATCAATACAGCTTTCATTAAAATTAATTATTTTTCTTTGTCATTGCAAGATTTTTATCAGTGCAGGCTTTCATAGCCTCCATTATAGTTCCCCTGAAATTATTTTTCTCCAAAGAGTAAACAGCTTCTATAGTTGTTCCTCCCGGAGAGCACACATTATCTTTTAACTGTCCCGGATGTATTCCTGTTTCAAGTACCATTTTAGCAGCTCCAAACACAGCCTGAGCAGCCATGTTATAAGCCTTTGCTCTAGGAATACCGTCTCTGACAGCTCCATCTGCAAGAGCTTCTATGAACATATAAACATAAGCTGGCGAAGAACCGCTTACAGCAGGAACTGCATCCATAAGCTGTTCGCTTATTAACTCAGCCTTACCAAAGCTTTCAAACAATCTTACAACATCATTAAGCTCTTCTTCACTTACCATATCATTATAGCATATAGCGCTTATACCTTCTCCTACCATAGCAGGGGTATTAGGCATTGTTCTCACAACTTTTATTCTTCTTCCAAATGCTTTTTCCATAAAGCTCATTGTAATACCTGCTGCAATTGTAACTATGACTGCATTCTCTTTAATACAGCTTTTTATCTCCTCGATTACTGCAGGATATATATGCGGTTTTACCGCTATTATAAGAATATCCGAAAGACTAGCAACTTCCTTATTATCCTTTGTTGTTTGTATACCATATTTTTCTCTTGTTAAGTTTAGGTTCTTATCTCCGGAATTACTTCCTATAATACTATCCTTAGAAACAACTTCAGACTTAACCATACCGCCGATCATTGCCTGGGCCATATTCCCGCAGCCAATGAAGCCTATTTTTTTATTCATACCTTTTCAAAACTCCTTTCTGTCGGTATTATTTAGTTATTCGGCCGCTACTAATTGTTGATTATAATCACAACCATCAATTTCTTTTAGCTTTTCTTTAATTAAGTTAATTATGTATTTTCTATCTTCTGCATTATTTACAAAATCTATATTGTCAGTATTTATTTTTAATAAAGGAGATACATTATAATAATCAAAATACTCCTGATATTCATTATTAAGCTTTTCCCAATATTCTCTTTCAACTATCTGCTCGTAGTCTCTTCCTCTTTTCTTAATCTTTCTTATTTCGCAATCTACACTTGTTTCTAAATAAATCATGAGCTTAGGAGGCTGAACATGTTCAAGCATATTTGCCAGAAGTTCTTTATACAAGGCATACTCTTCCTTCTCCATATCCCCGCCTTCACAGAGCATTTTAGCAAAAATTACATCTCCGTATATGCTTCTATCCATAATTGATCCATCTGTCTTTGCAGCTTCTTTTAGTATTGCAAATCTTCTATTCAGAAAGAATATCTGAAGCGGAAAGGAATATCTCTTTCTATTATAATAAAATTTATCAAGTAATGGATTATCGGTAACCGGTTCTAAAAAAGGCTTGTACCCAAACTCCTCAATAAGTATATCCATTAAGCTTGTTTTTCCTACTCCTACTGGTCCATCTATAATAATAGCATTCATTATTTCCTCTTCCCTTCTGTTTCTGCTTATTAACTTGAAAAACTCCAAATATTCACTCATGATTTTTTCTCCCTCCATTGGAACCACTATGCAGTTTAAAAATGCCTATTTAACTCTGGTAATCATGTAACTAAAACGTTCTCTTTTGATAGCAAATCATATTAAAGATGATTAAAATAATTAACTTATACATATGAAAAAACTATAGAACAAGAAATATTATACCCCCTTCAGAGTAGTAATTTCAATTTGTTTTTTTCTTCAAAACCTATTGACAAAGTTAAGAGATGGACTAAAATAAAAAACCATCTCTAAAATTCAACAAACTATTTTTTCTTATCCATTTTCAACTTATACTTGCACAAATGTGCTATAGAACATTCTTCACATTTAGGCTTTCTAGCTTCACAGGTCCTTCTTCCATGAAATATTATAAGGTGATGTGCCTTAGTCCATCTATCTCTCGGCACAGCCTTCATAAGCTGTTCTTCTGTTTCTACGACATCATCGCTATTTGCAAGTCCAATTCTATTTGATACTCTGAACACATGAGTATCAACAGCAATAGCCGGTACTCCAAAGGCATTGCTCACTACTACATTGGCGGTTTTTCTCCCTACGCCAGGCAGCTTTACTAATTCTTCCTTAGTCTTTGGAACTTCTCCTCCATATTCATCGATAAGCATTTGAGATAGAGCAATAATATTTTTAGCCTTATTTCTATAAAGGCCTATTTCTTTTATTTCAGCTTCAAGCTCCTCCTGCTTAAGCTTTGCAAAAGCTTTAGGAGTATTATACTTTTTAAACATTCTTTCCGTAACCTGATTAACTTTCTTATCTGTTGTTTGAGCGCTTAAAACTGTAGCTATTAAAAGTTCAAAAGGACTGCTGTGAACAAGTTCACATTCAGCGTCTGGGTATCTATATTCTAAAAGATCTAATATTTCTTTAACATCACTTTTTTTCATTTTTTAGTTTTCTCCTTTCAATCGAAACACTGGGTAGTTTAGAGTGCTCGTTCTCACTCGCAACCTACCCGTGCAAGGTCATTTAGACCTTGCACCTCCTTCCACTCGAAACACTGGGCAGCCTAAATTTGTTCGTTCCCCTTTGGGCACTGGGTAACTTAAGCTGTTCGCTCCCGCTCCCAAGTTACCCGCTAAAGACCTAAATGGACTTTAGTCTCGCAGGCTGCCCGTAAAAGTCCATTTAGGTCTTTTACCCTCGCATTTTTATTTTACCATATTGATAAAAAAATAGTCTATTCCCAATTATTACAATTAAGATATAGACTATTTAAACTTATCTTTTTTCCGGAAACATCTTCACTAAAAATTTTATAGAGCAATAAATTGCAATAAGAACTATAAAAATGCCGCCCATGCCCTTCAGCATAACATAGAGGGCATCTATAAAGTTTTTATAAACTTCAGCACTCATAATCTTCTCCCGCCTTTATCATCATTGAATTATATTAAGTATTATACCGCCTGCAATAACGGATGCTATCTGCCCTGCTACATTAGCACCAACTGCATGCATAAGTATAAAGTTTTGGTTGTCTTCCTTTTGGGCCATCTTTTGAATAACTCTTGCTGACATCGGAAAAGCAGAAATACCTGCTGCTCCTACCATTGGATTAACCTTGTTCTTTAAAAACAGATTTAAGAACTTAGCAAACAGCACTCCGCCAATAGTATCAAATATGAAGGCTACTAATCCTAAGCCTATTATCATAGCAGTCTGAAAGGTTACAAAAGTTTCTGCTCTCATAGATGAAGCTATAGTTATTCCAAGAAGAAGGGTTATTATATTAACTAAATCCTTTTGCGCTGTTTCAGATAATCTGTCCAGTACACCGCATTCTCTGATAAGATTTCCAAACATTAAAAATCCTATAAGTGCAACAGAAGTTGGTGCAATAAGACCTGCTATAACTGTAACAACAATTGGAAATAATATTTTAGTTCGTTTTGATATGCTTTCAGGTTTATAGGGCATCCTTATTTGTCTTTCCTTTTTTGTTGTAACAAGCTTAATTGCAAAAGGCTGAATTACAGGTACTAAAGACATATAAGAATAAGCTGCAACCGTAATTGGTGCTATGTACTTGCTGTTAAAATAATTGGCTACAAATATTGAGGTTGGCCCATCAGCCGCCCCTATGATACCGATTGAAGCTGCATCCTTTAGACTGAAGCCAAGAAGTGCTGCCGCTGCAATGGTAAAAAATATACCAAATTGAGCTGCTGCTCCAAATAAAAGCATAAATGGATTTGAAAGAAGAGGTCCAAAATCTATCATTGCACCTATACCTATAAATAAAAGCAGCGGAAACATTTCTGTAGCAATTCCACCTTTAAATAAAACATCCAGTATTCCCTCAACTTCTTTACCGTTTATAGTTTGAGTAATTGCCCCGGATAAAGGTATGTTAACCAATATTGCTCCAAAGCCTATTGGTAAAAGAAGCGCAGGCTCAAAATCCTTAGCTATTGCAAGGTAAATAAGTATTCCACCTATAGCCCACATAACCACATGCTTAATGGTTATTGCTCCTATACCTTGAATTAAAAACTCCATTATGATATCCTCCTAAGTATTTCAATTTAAAGTAATGCTTTTATTATAACACAATAATTTCATACTTAGCCTTAATTTTCATAAAAACTTGAAAATTAAAAAGAGACTCTGTAATAGAATCTCTTTTGTATAAACTGAATTATTTAATATTTAATTTTTCTCTTAGCTTTAAAAGCATATCAGTTGTCATTGAAGCTAAATCATACTTAGCATTAAAGCCCCATTCTGCTTTAGCAGCACTGTCATCTATAGAATCAGGCCATGAATTTGCTATAGCCTGTCTAACAGGATCTACATCATAACTCATTTCAAAACTAGGTATATGTTTCTTAATTTCTGCAGCAATTTGTGATGGTTCGAAGCTCATTGCCGTAATATTGAAGGCATTTCTGTGTATAAGCTTTGCTGGGTCTGCTTCCATTAAAGTTACTATAGCATTTAATGCATCAGGCATATACATCATATCCATATATGTTCCTTCTCCTATGAAGGAAGTATACTTGCCGCTTTTAAGTGCTTCATAATATATATCTACTGCATAGTCAGTAGTTCCGCCTCCTGGAGGTGTTGTATAGGAAATAAGTCCTGGGAAACGTACTCCTCTTGTATCTACACCAAATTTCTTAAAGTAGTAATCACAAAGAAGTTCTCCTGAAACTTTTGTTACACCGTACATAGTCTGTGGGCGCTGAATTGTATCCTGTGGTGTATTTACCTTTGGAGTTCCAGGTCCGAAAGCTCCAATTGAGCTAGGTGTAAAGAAGGCTGTATTTAATTCTCTTGCAACTTCAAGAGCGTTAAAAAGTCCTCCCATGTTTATTTCCCATGCTAATACTGGTTTTGCTTCTGCTACTGCAGAAAGTAATGCTGCTAAATGTATTATAGAATCTACATTATATTTTTTAGCTAAATCAGCCATTTGCTGTGCATTTGTTACATCTAAAGTTTCGAATGGACCGCTCTCTACAGTTTCATGTCCTTCTATTCTTCTAATATCTGTAGCTATTACATTATTAGCTCCATAAATATTTCTCATGTGCATAGTTAATTCTGAACCGATTTGACCTAGTGCTCCAGTTACAAGTATCTTTTTCATTTTACCCCTGCCTCCGCATTTTTATCATATAAAGCTTATATTTATATATTTTTGTAAATATATTTCCTTATTTTATTATTCCTAGCTTTCTTCCAACCTTTGCATATACTGCTATTGCTTCATCAAGCATTTCCTTTGTATGAGCAGCAGTAGGCATATTTCTAACTCTTGCTGTTCCAAGAGGTACTGTTGGGAATACTATTGATTTAGCATAAACTCCTTCTTCAAAAAGCTCTTTGCTGAATTGTTGAGCTTTATCAGCGTCTCCGATTATACATGGAGTTATTGGAGTTTCACTATGTCCTATATCAAAACCTAACTCCTTTAAGCCCTTCTTTAAATAATTTCCGTTTTCCCATACTTTTTTAACAAGATCATCGCTTTCAGTTAATATGTTGATAGCTTCAATTACTGCTGCACATGATGCTGGAGTCATAGCTGTTGAGAATAGGAATGGTCTTGCTCTAACTTTTAACCAGTCTATTAAATCCTTTGAACCTGCAACATATCCTCCAACTACGCCAATAGCCTTAGAAAGTGTTCCGATTTGGAAGTCAATCTTTCCTACTAAATCATGGTGAGTTGCAGAACCGCTTCCGTGCCATCCAAGTACACCTGAAGCATGTGCATCATCAACGTAAGTTATTAAATCAAATTCTTCTGCTATTTCAACTATTTCCTTAAGTGGAGCTATATCTCCATCCATAGAAAATACGCCATCAGTTATAACCATTAGCTTTTCATAAAGACCTGATTCTCTAGCTTCTTTTGCTTTTTGTCTTAGGTCATTCATATCAGCATGCTCAAATCTTATTATTTTAGCTCCTGAAAGTCTGCAGCCATCAATTATAGATGCATGGTTTAAAGAATCTGATAATATCGCATCCTTTTTATTCATAACAGCTGATATAGCTCCCATATTGCAGTTAAAGCCGGATTGGAATACGATAACAGCTTCTGAGTGTTTAAATTTAGCTAATTTTTCTTCAAGTTCGTCATGTATATCTAAAGTTCCGTTTATTGTTCTTACAGCTCCTGCACCAACACCATACTTTTCTGTTGCCTTTATTGATGCTTCGATCATTCTTTCATTTCCTGCAAGTCCTAAATAATTATTTGAGGATAGATTAATAAGTCTTTTCCCACTAATCTCTACAACAGGTCCATTTCCACCCTTTACAGTATTAATTTCGTTGTATAGTCCCTTGCTTCTTAAGTCTTCTAAGTTCTCTGTTAAAAATTTTTGTAAAGCTTTACTTCCCATGGTCCTTCCTCCCAAACTTATATTTATTTTATATGTATTTTATAGGTTTTCATTGAAAAACTTAACTTATACATATTTAAGCATCAAATTTTAACGATTTCATTATGAATAAGTCAATATTCGATTTAAAAATCCTATATTATTTTCGCTACATATATAGTATATAAAAATGCAAGCAAATTTGCAATAAGAAAAATGAATGATGGTTATATTTCATTAAATGGAATATTTAACATTAAAAAATACAGCCTGACAGCTGTATTAGTTTTTACTTATATATTCCTCTATATGATTCAGGAATTAGCCCAGCAATTGCCTTCATTAGAGTTGTCAAAGACCTTGTTTCATAATCTGTCTTATTCTCATTTTTTTCTTTTTGTGGAATACTTATCTGCTTTCCAATTTTCACTCCTATATCTGAATATTGAAAGCTCTCGGAAGCCATATTTCCACTATCATTAATAGGCAAAAACTTTTCAGTACCATATATACCGATAGGTACTATAGGTGCTCCTGTAACCCTTGCAATTAAAAGCAAACCTTTTTTCCCTTCGATCATGCTTCCAGTCCTACTGCGTGTCCCCTCTGGAAATATTAATATATTATTTCCACCCTTAACTATATTTATTATTTTAGTAAGCCCTTCTTTATCTGCTGTATTAGGCTTTAATACTGTAGTTTTTATGATTCTTACTCCTATGTTTGTGGTAGGATTTTCAGTAAGCTTTATTCCGGCTACAAAAGTAACATCCTGATCTTTTAAAACCTTATTTAGAATAAGTGCATCAGAATTGCTTAGATGATTACAGATAAATATTACAGGCTTCTTAATATCATTTAAATTTTCTATACCTTCTATTTTCAGATTAGCATATTTTTTAATTATTATATCTATTACTTTCTTAGACATATAGTTTACAAGTCCGTCGGGCAGATACTGTATAAGCTTTGCAAGTTTTGGAGAAATCACCGTATGGTCCACCTTTCATAAATAAATCTAACTATATTATAATTGCAAAATTTTTAAAAGTCTATGATAATAATCTTTTATAAAGGGTGATTTTATTGCATTTTCATCTATAGAAAGCTTCTTATTTACAACAGCTGAATTAATAAAGGCATTTCTTTGAAGAATATTTTTACCTCTCCATCCACAGGAAGTTGCAGAATATTTTTCCTTGAAAATGTTTTTATCTATATTAATTAACTCCTCTAAGCTAATATTTTTCATAAATTCATACGGTTTAAATTGTTCAATTGAAGATAACTCAATGTTTCTATTATATGGACATATATTCTGACAGCTGTCACAACCAAACATTCTGCCATTAAGTTTTTCAAACCAAACGTCTTCAATTTGTTTTTTCTGGGTTATATATGATAAACATATATTAGGATAACTTCCATTCTTATTTATAGACTTCGTTGGACATTCATTTAAGCATAATGTACATTCTCCACACTTCTGCTTAATAGGCTCATCTTCTTTAATCTCAAGATCAGTTATAATTTCTCCTAAAAAAACATAGGATCCATACTTTTCAGTTATAACCATATTATTCTTTCCTATAAATCCAACTCCGCATAAGTAAGCGATATATCTTTCAGGTAATGCGTTACTGTCAACAAAATATTCAGCCTTACCTCCAAGGCCTTCAATGAATTCACATATCTTCTCTAAATAATAAGAGACTACCTGATGATAGTCTTTTCCTCTAGTGTATTTTGAAAAATAAATTTCAGAATTTGTTTCTTCTTCATATATATAAGGAAATGCTATAGATATAATCGTCTTCCCGCTTTCCATACTGATGAATGGATTAATTCTTTTTTCTATATCTTTTTCTTCAAATTCATTCTCATAATTTTTAAGCTTTCTTTCCTCATAAAAAGTTCTTAACTCTTCAAAAACTCTGCATTTGCAAAAACCTATAGTATCAATTCCTAAATTCTTGGAAAAATTAATAATTCTTTCTTTATAATTCATTTTATATCCATTCCTTCAAATGTCTTTTCTTAAGTTTATCACTTTTTCAACTTGATATAAACTATATAACCATTTCATTATAAATTTTTTGTTTTCTGCCCCTATAGTCTTTTATCTCAATTATTGTATTAGATTTTGCTGATATTATTTTAGCGGGTATACCTACTGCTGTTGAACTGCATGGCACATCTTTAAGAACTACTGCATTTGCGCCTATTTTCGCATTATCACCAATATATATCGGTCCTAAAACCTTTGCTCCTGTACCAATAACTACATTATCGCCTATAGTCGGGTGTCTTTTGCCTTTTTCTTTTCCGGTTCCCCCAATTGTAACACCATGATAAATTGTTACATCATTGCCTATTTCTGCTGTTTCACCAATAACAACACCCATGCCATGATCAATAAATAAACCTCTGCCTATCTTTGCTCCAGGATGGATTTCTATACCTGTTAAAAATCTGCTGAATTGAGAAATTAATCTTGCTAGAAGAAAAAACTTACTTTTATATAATTTATGAGCCACCCTATGAAATATCATTGCATGAATTGAAGGATACAGCAATAAAACTTCAAAAGTACCATTTGCAGCCGGATCGTTTTCTAAAATATTTTTTATATCATACCTCAAATTTTTGAACATAGTGTCCCCCCTTTCATTAAAATTGATGACAATTTTAGAATTAAGAATGTAGGAAACTACTTAGTTATACATTCTTAATTCTTAATTGAATAAACTGCTAAGGAGTCTATTCGTACAATCCCATTGAGAGATATTTCTCTCCTCCATCTGGAGCTATGGTTACTATCTTTTTACCTTCGCCTAATTCTTTAGCGAGCTTTATAGCTATTGCTACATTAGCTCCTGAAGATATACCTATAAGAATTCCTTCTTCTTTTGCTACCAGTCTTGCTGCTTCAAAAGCTTCTTCTTCGCTTGCAGTAAATACTTTATCTACAAATTCTTTATTATATATTTCTGGTATAAAGCCTGCTCCTATACCTTGTATCTTATGAGGTCCTGGCTGTCCTCCGGAAATAACCGGTGACTTTTCAGGTTCAACAGCTATAACCTTAACTTCAGGTCTAAGTTCCTTTAATCTCTTTCCTACACCCGTTATTGTTCCACCTGTACCTACACCTGCAACAAATAAATCCAAGTCAGTTACATCCTTAACTATTTCTTCAGCAGTAGTCGCATAATGCTTGTTTGGATTTGCTTCATTAATAAACTGTTGAGGTATATAAAAACCTTTTTCATTTTCAGCAATTTCCTGAGCTTTTGCAATAGCACCTTTCATTCCTTTAGCGCCTTCAGTTAAAACAAGTTCTGCTCCATAGGCTCTTATTAAGCTTCTTCTTTCAACACTCATTGTTTCGGGCATAACTATAATTACTCTGTAGCCCTTCAGTTTTCCTATCATAGCTAAAGCTATTCCTGTATTTCCGCTTGTGGGTTCTACTATAGTATCTCCTGCTTTAATAAGACCTAATTCTTCTGCTCTTTCTATCATACCAAGAGCTGCTCTATCCTTAACACTTCCACCTGGGTTGTATTTTTCAAGCTTAAGATAAATCTCTGCCATACCTTCCTTTACTATATTATTAAGTTTTAATAAAGGTGTATTACCTACCATTTCTAATGCATTATTAAATATCATAATTTTGCCTCCTTATAATCCTTTTTATTTTTATATTCATTTTATTTTTTACTCGCTTTATCCAGCCTATACTCACCCATGGTTATGAGTTAGTCTGAATGAAAAATAAAAAAACCCCGCCTCTTATATAATATAAGAGACGAAGTTAAACTCCGCGGTTCCACTCTAATTGGATAAATTATCCCACCTTACTCAAGCACATTACTATGCTCTATCACTATAACGGGTGAATCCGATGCAGCCTACTGTATAAATAAAAATTTATATTTCGGCACATAACTCCGAAGGGCACTTCGCATAAGCTTCTTCATAGAAACCCTCTCAGCTTTGGGAATCCTCTCTGTATGGTCCATTTACGCTACTTTCCTTCTTCACAGCATTTCCGACTAAATTACTATGATTTATATATTTATATTATATGCTATCTATTTAATTTGTCAACACTTTATTGAAATAAATTCCTCTTTTACCTGCAAAATCTATGACTTCCTATAATTTTAATTAATGGTCTTGACCAAATCCAAGCATTAGTAGTTTTTGCGGGATTATAATAAAATACTGCTCCTCCGGATGGATCCCAGCCATTTAGTGCATCTCTTGCAGCTTTTATTGATGATGGGTACATTTCTGCATGTATCTGTCCATCTACTATGGCAGTAAAAGCTCCAGGCTGATATATTACGCCTGCAACAGTACTAGGAAATCTTGGATCTCTCGTTCTGTTCATTATAACTGCCCCAACAGCTACCTGACCTTCATATGGTTCTCCTCTTGCCTCTCCATTAATAAGCCTAGCCAAAAGCATAACGTCAGCATTATTGGAGGTATCTACTTTAGCTGCTGTAGTTTGACCTGTTGCAGCTCCCCCGCCGCCGGCATATTGTCCTGCGTTAATACCTAAAGAATTTAAAGTACTATCTCCGGCAATTCCGTCAACCTTAAGACCGTTTTTGGCCTGATAGTTCCTTACAGCGAGATAGGTTTTGTATCCATATACTCCGTCCAAACTACCATCATAGTATCCCCAAGCCCTTAGCCTTCTTTGGATTTCAGTTACTATAACTCCTCTCGATCCCCATTTATATGCTATAGCGCCAACTGGGTTATTAATTGGAGCAAAATAAATAGAACTACCTACATATGTAATCATAATTATAGCTAAGTATAATGCTATTTTTTTAAGGCTGAATACTTTTTTTACCACTTTATCCCTCCTTACTTGGCGATTAAAATATACATAAGTAGTTTGTGCTTATAGCAGAAAATAATACATTTAAAATATAACTACTAATCTTTAAAAAACAAAAAAACCTTGCAATATAATTACTGCAAGGTTTTTTAAACATTATATAAATGAACTGACTAGTGTAACAATAGTTAAAACTATTATCAATATAACAGTTGTCTTTGATATAAAATTCTGAAGCTTATTATTTGTATGCTCTCCCATAACTTCCTTATCATTAACGAGATTAATCATAAATATAAGTACTACAGGACAGAGTATACCTGCCAGTTGCTGAGTTACAAGAATTATCTTTATGAGTGATATTCCTGGAAATAGTACTATAACAGCGCTGACAATTATGATAAATAAAAATAACCCAAAAAATACTGGTGCTTCTTTAATCTTATTATTAAGTCCGCTTTCAAAACCGAAGGCCTCGCAAACTGCATATGAGGTTGAAAGAGGTATAACAAAACATGCCAAAAACGAAGCTCCAAAAAGTCCTACTGCAAATAGAATGAAGGAATAACTCCCTGCCAAAGGCTTAAGAGCTAAAGCAGCATCTTGTGCAGTGTTTATATTTATACCAAACTTATGAAGAGTTTCTGCAGTACATACAGTTATGAATAACGCTGTTAATACTCCCCAAAAAGTTCCTAAATAAACATCCAGCTGCTCATACTTGTAATCTTTAAGCGATATCCCCTTATCTACAATAGAGGATTGAAGATAAAACTGCATATAAGGAGTTATGGTTGTACCTACCATTCCAATTAAAGCTAAAGAATAATCCTTTGTAAAATTAGCATTTGGTCTTACAACACTCGTAAAAACTTCTGGCCAATGTGGTTTTACTAAAAATGCAGTTATAACATAACTGAAAAATGTAAGAGTAAGCCCTAAAAATACTTTCTCAGCCGTTGAGTAATCTCCTTTCATTAAGATAAAAGGAATTAAAAAGGTTATAATTGGTATCGAAAAGTATTTGCTTACATGAAATAATTCCAAACTTGCTGCAATACCTGCAAAATCTCCAATACAAACTCCCACATTAGCTATCAAAAGCACAAACATGGCAAAGAAAGCAAGTTTTACACCATATCTTTCCCTTATTAAATCTGATAATCCTTTTCCTGTGACTACAGCCATCCTTGCATTCATTTCCTGGATAACTGCAAGCCCTATTCCTATTGCAAAAAGTCCCCATAGCATTGAGTAGCCATATTGAGCTCCGATAACGGAATAAGTAGTTACTCCTCCGGCATCATTTCCTGCGTTTGCTGTAATAAGCCCAGGGCCTAATATAGTTAATATAAATAAAAATCTATTCCATTTTTTCTTCATTACTGCACCTTCTTTCCTCAACTAAAAGAGTTCTAACTTACTTTTTTAGTTCTTCTTCTCCAAGTTGGAAGGAAAACTTCATCTATAATATCTGTCATTATCACTATGCCGCAAAGCTTATCCTCATCATCAACTACCGGAAGGGAAAGGAGGTCATATTTTACTGCAAGCTCTATAGACTCATCTATACTTTCATCATCTTTAACCTTTATTACATTTGTGTCCATTATATCTTTAAGCTTGTTTTCTGGAGCCGAAATAACCAAGTCTCTAAGGGATACAACTCCATTTAACTTTTCTTCTTCATCTATAATATATATATAGTAAGCTACTTCATCGTCAGGTTTAAGTTCTCTTAACAGTTCTATTGTTTCCTGTGTTGTTATATTAACATTGAAGGCGATAAAGTCCTTATTCATTATGCTTCCCACAGTTTCGTCCTCATATTCCATAAGAACTCTTACTTCATCAGCATCTTCTTTTTCCATACCCATAAGAAGTTTTTCAGCTGTTTCTTCATCTACTTCGTCAAGTATGTCAGCAATTTCATCATTAGGCATGCTGTCAAATACTTCAACCATTTTTGATTCACTTAGGCTTTCCAATAGGTCCTTTTGAATTTCAGGCTCTATTTCCTCAAAGGTGTCTGCTGCTAAATCTTCATCTAAGCTCTCAAATACCTTAGCTCTATAGTTTACATCCATTTCTTCCAGTATATCTGCCAAGTCTGCCGGATGAAGCTTTGAAAGCTTTTGATATGGAACTGCAAGTTTGAGGTTATCATTAACCATTTCAAGGGATTCAACGCTTTCCCACATTATTAGACTATCAGAAGCATTTCTGTTCATCATGTTGTAGAAACCTTTAACTAGCCCTTCAACACCAAGTCTTCTTCCTAATGCAAGAACTCCTGTATCAACTGCAAGAACTCTAAGTTCACCGGCAATTTCACCCATTCTAAGATCATTAACCCTTACAAGCTTCTTTCCGTTTATATCAACAATCTGTTTGTCTAGCAGATGCTTTGATAAAAGGTAGGAAAAGCTTCTTGGTATAATTTCCTTTGCATCCTTAACTTTAATTAGAATATCTTTTTCATCTTCATAAAAATCAATATTCCTAAATTCATAGTTGAAGATTTCTCCATCCTTTTTAATCTTATAACCAATGGCTCTCGGATAACCTTCTTCCGTAGTTACATAAATATCCCATACTTTGCCTATAACATCATCGTACTCATCAAAAACTTTTTTGTATAAAATGCTGCTTAAAAAGAAATTGGTTAGTTTTTTCATAGTCATTCTCCTTCCGCTTTGCAGAGGAATGCCTAATCTGAATAGAACAGCCTCCCTCTGCCTTTATTTAATTTTCGATTTAAAATTGTCCTCTCGTATCGAGGGGCACCGTCCATTCATCTCACCACCCAATAAATATATTTATTTTGCCCAAATACTGGTCATTAAATGAAAGAAAATAAAAAAAGAGCGCAAAGGCTCTCTAAAATTCAACAATAGCTTTCGTTGAGTTTTAGCACTATAGGGCGTATGACATAAGTCAAAGCTGCATTAGATAAAACCTTAATTCGGTAGTATCTGTTGACCATGATTGGCATCTCTCGATGTTTCCCGGCAGCAGCGTGTATCCATATAGGAGCCTCACCTAACAAATATATTTTCTTTACACTATAAATTATATTACAAAAAACTTTAAATGCAACTATATTAAGCTAAAAATAATTAAATTTCTTTATTATTTTATATTAAATTTGTATTGTTAATGTTTTCATCATGTTTTCTCTTACTATTTATCATTATCTCTTATGAGTGTACTACAATTTTACCATCAGACAATTCGACTTTAACCTTGTTTTTTCCTTTTAATCCTAAGGCTTCTAAATACTCTTTTGGTATTTGAAGTCTTCCATGCTGATCCATAACAATAAGTTCTTCATGTGTATCTTTGTTCTCTAGAATTTCTTTATTTATCTGTTCGCTGCTTAAAGCTTTGAACTCATCTAGGTATGAGCTTTTCATTAAGAACTCACTGCTTGTTCTTCCATCCCTTATAGCAACAACTCTATTAACCTTTTTTGAAAGTTCCATGTCATGAGTTACTATTATCACAGTTACTCCTAAATTTTTGTTAATATCTCTAAAAACATCTAATACCTGAGAGGATGTTCTAGTGTCCAATGCCCCTGTTGGTTCATCTGCCAAAAGAAAACTTGGGTTATTGGAAAGAGCTATAGCTATAGCAACCCTTTGCTGCTCTCCACCTGAAAGCTCATAAAGCTTATTATTTTTTCTGTGAGAAAGTCCCACCATTTCTAAAAGCTCCAAAGCTCTTTCCCTCTTTCTTTTTCCAGTAAGATACATTGGAAGCTCAACATTTTCTAATGCAGTTAAATAGCTAACTAGATTTCTAGCATTATTCTGCCATATAAAGCCTACAGTCTCTCTCTTATATTTGATAAGCTCTTTATCAGTAAGCTTTAATAAATTTTTTCCGTCTACTAAGAGAGTACCGGCAGAAGGTCTATCTAACCCGCCAAGCATATTTAAAAGGGTTGATTTTCCGCTTCCGCTGCTGCCAATTATAGCCATAAGCTCTCCATCTTCAACATTTAGATCCAATCCCTGCAGCGCAACTACCTCTATATCTTTTGTTTTATAAATCTTTACTAAGTTTTCACATACTACCATTATTAGCTTCTCCTTTAAAAAGCTCGTTTTGCTTTTCTTCTATAACCAAGCCATCCTCTAAGGTTATAACGCAATCGCCAAGCTCCATCATATTAGGATCATGAGTAGTCATTACGACAGTTATTCCTTCTTTTTCAATTAAATCTCTAAAAAGTTTCATAACTAGGACAGCATTATGAGAGTCAAGTTCCGCTGTAGGCTCATCAGCAAAAATAATTCTTGGCCTATGAGCAATTGCCCTAGCAATTGCTACTCTTTGCTGCTCCCCTCCAGACATCTCCTGAGGCCTATGATGCATTCTTTTTGTGAGTCCAACAAGTTCCAGGCACTCCTCAGCTCTCTTTTTAGCCTCACTATAAGAATAACCTGCAATTTTTAACGCAAATTCTACATTTTCAAAGGCAGACATAAGCGAAATCAATGCAAAAGATTGAAAAATAAAGCCCATATGTTTTCTTCTTATATTATCTATCTTATTTAAGGTCAATTTTGTTATTTCTTCTCCATCAAAAACAAGTTTGCCTGAACTAGGTTTATCTAATCCGCCCAATATATTAATCAATGTGGTTTTTCCAGAACCAGACCGCCCTTTTAGTATTGTCAATGTCTTAGCTTCAATATTTATATTTATATCTTTTAACGCATGTACAACATCCTTGCCTACATTAAATTCTCTATTTATAGCTTCAGTACTAATAATCGGAACCATAGCTTAGTCCTCTCCTAACTTTATTACGTTGCTTATTTTTATTTTAGAAAGCAGATAAATTAAAATTCCAAGCCCCAATATAAAAGTAAAACCGATAAAACCATATACCTTAAGTCTATCACTTAAATAGGACATAATCTTAAAAGGTGGTATCTGCTGTGCAAAGCCTTCTGAAAGCTGAAAAAACACCACGTAAATCTTACTGCATAAAAGACCTATAACAGTACCAATAAGCATAGCTATTCCTGAGGTTAAAAGCTGCTCCCAAATCATCATAAGCTTAAGCTGCATAGAAGATAATCCAATAGCCCTTAAAACACCAAACTGCAGATTTCTTTCCTTGAGTGACAAAATCCAATATAATATAAATCCCAAAAAGCAAATAACACCGCTTATTATAAATCCCATTGTTAAAGATCCATTTACAGCAAGCTGACTTGGATTATTTTTTAAGTTTACAATATCATTTTTTGTATCTACAAGGCTAGAAACTATAATAAATTTATTGTCAGCTATTGCTTTATATAATTCTTCTCTTGATGCATCCTTTTTAAGCTTCAACCATACTTCATATGGTTCCTTAGGAAAGTTATCCTGTATATAATTCAAATTTGTTACTATAAACTTATTTTCTCCTGCCTCATCATCTTTTTTGTTGTCCTCAGGAAGATTGGATGGCCAGTAATCCAAGACTGCATATACATTAAATTTCACTTCTTTGTTTCCATTCCAAGATACCGTTATGCTGTCTCCCGCTTTAACCCCTGTGCTTTCACTAATAGATGATGAGATTATACAAGCGGCTTCCTCAGAAGATAATAAATTTAAATACTCATTAATATGATATGGCAAAAGACCATTTCTATACCAAACTACATTTCCATAGTCATAAGGATCTATAGCCATTAAATTCGCATTATTTACAAATTTGTTCCCTGCCTTCGCAAAAGCTTCCTGTTTTTTAAATACTCTTGCAGCATGTTCAACGCCAGGTAACTTTTCAAATGCATCAAAAGGCGGTTCAATATACTGAGCAGTTTTTACAGAAGTTGTCCCGCTCGTTTGGCTGCTGCTGTACTGTCCATAAGGTGCTGAAACAGAGCCTCCCGAATCTACCCTATCCCAAATAAGCTTCATTGCGATATCTGCACCGTTTTTATACTCTATTTTTTCTTCATCATTAGTATTTATTGTTCTTGCTGCCGTTGCGCTAAATATACCTATAGACAACGTAAGCATTATAAAAACCATTAAAAAGTGATAGCTTACTGAAGAGCGAGATACTTGTATTAAAGTTCCGTACATAGACGGTTTCCAAATCCTTTTGCCTAGCTTATAAATAAACTTAAGAATATACGGGTATATTCTTAAAAATAAAAGGCTTGCCCCTAATATGAACAATACCGGAACAAAAAATAATATAGGATCTACTTGTACATCACTTCCGGATAATGCAGCAGCTTTTATAAGTTTTTGCCTTTGAACAAACGTATAATATCCATAAGCAGAAACCCCTAAAAGTATAAAATCTAAAAATAGCTTTTGCCAAAATGCTTTTTCTTCCCCTCTAGCCTTTTTCCTTTTATGATCTACAATACTTGTACGACTTGCTTTATAAGCTGGTATAAGCAGTGCTAAAAGAAATATGCCGCTTGCGGCAAGAGCATAAATATAACTGCTTCCGCTTAGTTTAACCTCTAAAGCTTTTCTGTTTACAAACTCTAAAAACCCATTGGAGGCTCCTAAGAGTTTGGTTAAATACAAACCTAGAAGGGGCCCGACAGCTAAGGCAAACAAAGCTAATATAATTCCTTCTATAACATAACCAAACACTACCTGAAGCCTGCTTGCTCCACGGCTTATTAGAAGAGATATCTCATTTTTTTCCTTTTCAATTATAAGCTTTGAAACCATAAATAAGTATATAGAAAGCATTATAATTACAGGTACGTTTAAAGACCACATCATAGTCTTAAGCTGTTTTTCTTTTCCAAGATATTTTGTTGTCAGCTCCTTTAAAGGAAAGCTTATATTAGTACTGTTCCTTAGATCAGATAAATCCTTAGATATAGAATATTCTCCTGAATACAGCTTGTTTATATTTTTAAGAGATAGATTATGATAATCCAGTGCTGAATACCACTTTGCAGAATCCAGTTGCGTGGGCTGAGCTTTAATAAAATCGTTTATCATTAAATTCTCATTAATAATTACAGATTCATTAAAATTAGATATTTTATTTCCTGACCAGTATAAAGCATCCTCTTCTTTAGGTTCTATTACCCCAACTGGTTTAATTTTGATGTCTGCTATTCCTTTTTTGTTAACATCGCCTAATACATACACCCTATTTAAAACCATCTTAAATTTGCTTAACGCACCTTCAGTTATCATAACTTCATAAATATTATCCGTCTTTTCATTAGCAGGAAGTCTTCCATCCACAATCTTTATGTGTTTTTCTATATTGCTTAAGGATTGGATCCTTGCAAAAGCATTATCGTCAAAATCGCCCGCTTTGAAGTTATCATGAACCATCTTCCTTGGCTCAGTTGAGTAATTAACAACCTGTTCCTGCACTTTTATTCCTATTCTATCTTGAAAATCTTTCTTAAAAAATTCGTCTGTTTTTATAAAATCTTCATAGTATTTATTAAAATACTTTTTAACATTATCATTTTCAAAGATATTATTTCCTTGGACATCCTTAAGGACATCTCCTAAAGAGCCATCATTCAGATAAAAAAGAGCTGTAAAACCTCCCGGGTACGCTTCACTTTCTTTTTGATAATTTTCCAAATCCTTAATAAAAACCTTCTGAAGCACAGCATCTGTATACATTGGTATACTGCTCATTAAAGCAGAACATATTAGAAGACCTATCATTAAAAATATGATAAACCATTTATTTTTAATCATTTTTCTTAATACCATCTTAATTAAAGCCATAGTAATCCCCCAGTATCTTTAAATAAGTAAAACTCTGTATAATGCATTAGTTTAATATTACCTTCTGACCTTCCTTTAATCCTGAAAGTATCTCAACTTCAGTTGCGCTTTCAATTCCCTTTTCTACATCTATGCTTACTTTTTTATTACCATCCAGGACCTCCACCGTATTGTTTCCCATAAAGTTCTTTAGTCCTTGCTTTGGAATAACTATAGTGTTTTTCTTTGTTTCAAGAATTATATTCAATTCCATGGAGTCTCCAAGGTTAACACCCTTTACAGCTTCCTTAAAGTCTATAACAGCTGAATCCTTATATCTTCCCGAAGTTGGCAGCTGTGATACTACTCCCTCATAACTTTTTCCATTTAAGCTTAAACTAACCTTCATACCTGTCTGAAGCTTACTTATATTTGAAGTATCAGAAGGCTTATAGTTCACTTGAAGTTTATTTGGGTCAGAAATTGTAACTAAAGTTTTATAAGGCTCTACTACATCCCCCTCTTTTAAGGATTCAATAAAATCAACTTTTCCATCTATAGAAGCAGTGAGCTTTGAAGCTTGAAGCTGACTTTTCATTACATCAAGCTTTGTCTTTTCAACCTGAACATCAATAGCTGCAAGCTGCTTTGCATACTCATCTGTTCCTACAGAAGCCCTGTCATTATTAATCTGTGCTTTTTTTAGACTAAGCTCCTGAAGCTTGATGTTGCTTTCAAGGTCATTCGTATCAAACTCTAAAAGGACATCTCCCTTTTTAACCATTTGGCCAAACTTTATTTTAATACCTTTAAGTCTTTTCCCATTTTCTTTGGCAAACACATTATTTTCATTTGAAGAAATAACAGTGCCATTTCCTATTACTGCCTTCGTTATGTCTTTCTTAACCACATCATACAGCTCATATTCCTGCTTTTGAGGCTTGACCAATGGTGGTGCAAGCGTTTGCTCTTCCGTAGGTAAAATGCCACACCCTGTTAAGGCTAGACTTCCGGTTACTATAATAGCAATAAGTTTTTTATAACTTTTATTAAAATTCATTGTAAAATATCCCCCATTTTCATTATGTAAGTATGTAAATAGTATATATCAAATCCTATCAAAGTAAAAGTTTACAATGTAAAAACTTTTACTTTTGTAAATTATTGAGTTTTTTATATAACTTTTTTAGGCAATAATTCTAAAAGAAAATAGATTTCATAACTAGTACAATTATGATAATATATAATGGATTCAATATGCCAAAATGTATTTTATGTATAAATCATAAGGAGAAACCTAATGAAAAAACAATCAAACAACATTACAAATAAATTTCTTCCTATAAGCAGGAAGGATTTACAAGATAGAGGAATAGAACAACTTGATTTTGTCTTCATAAGCGGCGATGCTTATGTAGATCATCCTTCCTTCAGTACTGCAGTTATTTGCAGAATACTAGAGGACGAAGGTTTTACTGTAGGAGTAATTGCTCAGCCTGATTGGAATAATGTAGAAGAGTTTAAGAAATTAGGCAAGCCAAAGCTTGGATTTTTAATAAGTTCCGGAAATATAGACTCTATGGTTAACCACTATACTGCTGCCAAAAAAAGAAGAAGCGATGACCTGTACTCCCCAGGAGGAAAATCCGGCTTCAGACCAGACAGAGCTGTTATAGTTTATTCAAACCGCGCAAAAGAAGCCTACAAGGATGTTCCGATTATACTAGGAGGAATAGAAGCAAGCCTTAGAAGATTTGCTCACTATGACTACTGGTCAGATAAAGTAAGAAGAAGCATACTATTGGATTCTAAAGCCGATTTGCTGACTTACGGCATGGGTGAAAAGACAATTATTGAAATTGCAAATCTATTAAAGTACGGTATGTCTATAGATAAGATGACAAATATAAGAGGAACTGCGTATATCTCAAAGAATATCGAAGAACTTAAAAATTATGTAGAAGTTCCTTCTTTTGAAGAGGTTTCAACTGATAAGCTCTCTTATGCTGAAAGCTTTAAGTTAGAATCCTATGAGCAGGATGGCATCAGAGGAAAAATTTTAGTACAAGAGCATGGAGATAGATTTGTAGTTCAAAATCCTCCTCAACTTCCGATGACTCAGGAGGAAATGGATAGAGTATACAATATTTCTTATACAAGAACTTACCATCCAATATATGAATCGCAGGGTGGAATTCCTGCCATAAACGAAGTCAAGTTCTCAATAACAAGCCATAGAGGCTGCTTTGGAAGCTGCTCCTTCTGTGCTCTTACTTTCCATCAAGGAAGAACAATCCAAAACAGAAGTCAGGAGTCAATAATTAAAGAAGCAGAGGATATGATTAAGGATAAGGACTTTAAAGGCTATATTCATGATGTAGGCGGTCCTACTGCAAATTTCAGGCACAAATCCTGCAAGCTTCAAGAGGAACATGGCGTATGTAAGGCAAAGCAGTGCATGCATCCTAAACCATGTAAAAACTTGATTGTAAGCCACACAGAATATTTAAGCCTCTTAAGAAAATTGAGAAGACTGCCCGGAGTTAAAAAGGTGTTTATTCGTTCAGGAATAAGATATGACTATTTAATTTACGATAAGAATGAAGAGTTTTTTGAGGAACTCTGCAAGCATCATATAAGCGGTCAGTTAAAGGTCGCACCTGAGCATGTAAGCGATAAAGTTTTAGCTCAAATGGGAAAACCAACTAGAGAAGTTTACGAAAGGTTCGTTAATAAATATCATGCTGTAAATGATAAACTTGGTAAAAAACAGTTTTTAGTTCCTTATTTGATGTCCAGTCACCCTGGAAGCGATTTAAATGCAGCTATAGAGCTTGCACTTTATATAAAAGAAATGGGATATACTCCAGAACAGGTTCAAGACTTCTACCCAACCCCCGGAAGCCTTTCAACAACAATTTACTATACTGGAATAAATCCATTTACAAAAGAAAAAGTGTATGTTCCAAAAGAGCAAAGAGAAAAAAATATGCAGAGAGCCCTACTCCAGTACAATCTTCCCCATAACTATAACCTTGTAAGGGAAGCTCTTATAAAGGCTAATAGGCAGGACCTTATAGGTTATGATAAGAAATGTCTTATTCCTCCAAGAGCACCTAAACTTAATTCAGGCACTAAAAAAAGATCCTAGTACCTGTTCAGTCAATAAATTATTGATAATTCTAATGAAAAGTTCCTTAGTGGCTTTTCATTTTTTGTTTAAAAAATTCCTTTATAAGATTTTCTTCTTTAATTCTTAATTATTAATTTTTGTGCTATACTATACCTAACAATATTTAACACTGAGGTGGGAGCATGATGGAGAAAAATGGTCATGAACACTTTGATGAAGCAAGGAAGATGGCTGTAAGAGAATATAATAGAAGTATTTCAAATGGTGAAATAGGATACCTCCCTTCACTTGAAGGTATTTTAAAAGATACGGATATAGTTGCACAAGTAGACTTAGGTCTTATTGAAATTCCTCTTAAGAAAACTATAGGTACCTACACTCACTTAAGAAGCCTTTCCTTTGCAAGAAATTTTATGCCTCTTATAGAAACAGAGTTTAGGGAAAAATGGTCTTCACTGTGTGAAGCTCATCTTCATGAAGGCATACGAGATGCCATTAAAGTTTATGAATATATGAATTGGTTTTACGTAATTGAAGGCAATAAAAGAGTAAGTGTTCTTAAATATTTTGATGCCTACTCTATTTCTGCTAAGGTAACAAGACTTATACCAAAGTTTGATGAAAACAACAAAGACAGCAGGCTTTATTATGAGTTTCTTAAATTTAATAAAATAACCAACCTCTATTCAATATGGTTTTCAAAAGAAGGCAGCTTTGACAAGCTCCTTAAATTGTTTGACAACTTTAGTCCTGAAAACTCCTATTTTGATAATAAATATAAATACTTTGAAGTTTATATTTACAATACTTTTAGGAAAATATACTTATCTTCTGGAGGAGACCGCCTTAAGATAACTACTGGAGACGCACTTTTAGAATATATAAAAATATATGGAATGCCTAAGAAAGTAAATGAAGAAAAGCTTATTTTAAGAATGAAAGAATTTATAAAGGAACTTGAAGTTTTGTCAAAGGATGAAGGTATAGATTTATCTACCGAACTATTAGAAGTAAGTCCAAACAAGATGATTAATACCTTAACTTCTTTAGTTATTCCAAAAAAGAAATTAAAGGTAGCCTTCGCTTATGCAAGAACAATAGAGGGTTCGGGCTGGACCTATTCACACGAGCTTGGAAGACTTCATCTTGAAAAAGTCCTTGGTGATCATATAACTACCGGCTACATAGAAAATGTTCCTGAAAACAATGACGCCTACAAGATGCTTAAAATTTTAGCAAACGCCGGCAATGATATTATCTTTACTACAAGCCCTATTTATCTAAACTCAACTTTAAAATGTGCTTTAGAATTTCCGCAGGTGAGATTCTTCAATTGTTCTGAAGCTCATCCCTACAAGCATGTAAGCAATTATTATGGGCGTACCTATGAGCCTAGATTCTTAACAGGAATTATTGCAGGTTCAATGACAAAAGACAATATAATAGGCTATGTTGCAACAAGTCCTACTCCGGAAGTTATAAGTTCTATAAACGCCTTTGCTTTAGGAGCCAAAATGGTTAATCCTTATGCGATAATTAAAGTAGCCTACACTAATGAGTGGAACAGCCGTTTGAAATTTACTGACGCAGGAAGCGGGCTTATTAAAGAAGGCGCGGATATAATCTGTAATCGTACCTTAGAGGTTCCTCATCCTGTTTCTACAGACTTTGGTGTTTATTCCATGCTTTGTACCATTGATAAAGAACGTGGAGTTCCGGATAAATATCTGGCAACACCTATATGGAATTGGGGCATATTCTATGAAAGAATATTAAAAAATATATTAAACAATACCTTTAAAACTATTGTTGATATGTTCAGCAATAATCCAAAACTTATAAACTTTTGGTGGGGAATAGATACTGGTGTTGTTGATATTTTTTACTCCAAGGAGCTAGTGCCTCCAGAAACCCAAAAACTTGTAAATCTAATGAAAAAAATGATTATGAACAATGCCTATCATCCTTTTACAGGACCGATTTACGATAGAGATGGAAACCTTAGAATAAATAATGAAGAAACAGCCTCCTTTGAACAGATACTGTCTATGGATTGGTTTGTTGAAAATGTAGAAACTCTGCAGTCATAAAAACTGCAGAGTTTTAAATTTCAACTATATAATATTGAAAAGCATTTATAATCTTTGTACCCTTATACTCATTAAATCTTGGCTTCATTCCATAGTTTAAATGAACATGGCCATGAAAAAAATATTTTGGTGAGTATTTATCCATCAGTTCTATGAAAGACTTAAACCCACGATGACAGTTATCTGTATCATCTCCAATACCAAAGGCTGGAGCATGGGAAACCAATATATCAAACCCCTTATTCAGCCAAAGCTTTGGCTTCAATTTGAATATTCTCTTTTTCATTTCCTTTTCGTTGTATTGATATTCTGAAAAACTATATCTATGGCTTCCACCAAGACCTAGTATTCTTAAGCCCTTGAAATTTACAAGCTTTCCATCAATACACTCACAGCCTTCAGGAGGATTGCTTATATATTTTGTATCATGGTTTCCAGGTACATAGAATAAAGGTGCCTTAATCATTGTAACTAAAAAGGAAAGATATTCTGCCTTTAAATCTCCGCAGGATATTATAAGGTCAATATCTCTAAACTTTTCAGGCTGAAAGTAATCCCATAGATAAGGATTTTCTTCATCAGAAACTAAAAGTATTTTCAAAGCTAACTCCTGCCTTTTCTTTAGTAAGTTCATATTACTACTTTCTCAGCTTGGAAAGCGCATAATCTATTGTAATAATCCAAAGTATATCTCCAAATATTAGATATGGAAATAAAGCAATACCTGAAGTGTTTAGTATGGTCTCAACAATTACAGCTAACGAAGAAAGCATTATCAATTTAACTCCAAGCTTATTTGCATTTTTATTATCTATAAAAATTACTGCAGTAAATAGATATATTGTATTTATTATTAGATAAATTCCATACTGTATATTCTTATTATTGAATTGAATTATGTATCCTAAGTTTTTAAATATTTCTATATTAATAGAAATATTTAATATTAGCAATATGTATAAAGGAACCAATACTGCTGATAAAATCAAACAGTAATTAAAATTAATTTTATCATTTCTAAACAGAATGTAAATTGCAGTTAAAGCTAAAACAGGCACAGCTAACAAGTTAAAAAAAGTTAAAGGCTTTAGCAAATATAAATTCTTAATATTTGCTGAAAACAATAAAATTATTAAAGCCACATATCTTAAGCTTATAAGCGATAATGCACTGAGGCTTAAAATTTTTATTTTTAATGGAGCAAACTTTAAGCTATAGCTTATCCCATAATAAAGTAATACAAATACAAGTAATAACAAGATTACATAAAAATAATATACGTTCATATACACTCCACCTAAATTGTTACTACTTATATTTATTATTTTTTTTATACTTTTATTCTATTTTTATATAAATCTAGTCATTTAAGTATCCTAATACCTTAAGTCCGCCCTTTATGCACTCAACTGTAAGTGGAAAATCGGGTCCTCTTTCTCCATCTATATCTGTTACTATATCTTCATAACATTCAATATGCATTTTATTTGTTTTAAAGTATATTAAGTTATGTGCATCCTCCTCTAAATGTTCTCCACGAAGCATCTTTATTAGGAGAGCAACCATATCCTTTATGGTTCCTGCTTTTATAATTATAACATCTAAATATCCATCATCTACTTCTGCCTTATAGGCAAATTTTAAATTTCCTGCTGTCTGGCCGTTAAAAGCAAGCATTAAGTACATATCTCCGTCATATTCAATTTCCTTTGAAGAAACCTTAATTTTTAGCTTTTTAAAATTAGGGAGCTGCTCTATGCCTTTAACATAATAAGCAAGCTTTCCCATTGTATTTTTTAATGTAACACTTGTTTTTTGAGAAATGTCTGTAAAAAGTCCTGTGCTTGCTACATTGACAAAATACTTATCATTAACTTTCCCAAGATCCACAGTTTTAGGCTTTGTATTTAATATTTGTTCACAGGCTCTTTCTACATCCTGTGAAATACCTAAAAACTTTGCAAAATCATTAGCAGTACCTACGGGAAGTACGGCTATCGGTAAATCTAAGTTTAATGCTTTCATATGATTAACTACGTTATCTACAGTACCATCTCCACCGGCTACCAGGATGTATTTATATGTACTATCAATATCTTCAAAAGCCTTTGAAAGCTCATATTCAAAGCTTATTCTATAAGGAACAATTGAATAGCCATGCCTTTGATGAATATCTACAACCTTATCCAAATCATTCACAATTGAGTTTTCACCGGAAAAAGGATTATAAATAAATTTAACCTTGTTCATACGACTTATTCACCTACTAACACCTTTATTTACACATACATTATATTACCAATATATAAAATCCACAAGAAATTTAAAAAGATTCCTGTGGATCTTTACATTTTATTTTTTCCTACATAATTGGAGAACTTGGTTCTGATATATCCTTTAAAGCTCCTTCTGCATCATCTTGAAGCTGCGGTTCAACAGCTAAGTCTCCTAATGATACTATCCCAACAATATTTTTATTATCAACTACCGGCAGTCTTCTTATTTGTCTTTCGCTCATTATTCTTGCAGCATCATCGATATCCATATCAGGATTTGCTACTACAGGATTGGAACTCATTATTTCTCTAACTTTTTGGTTCTTTACATTTTCGCCCTCAGCTACTGATCTAAGCGCGATGTCTCTATCAGTAATAATACCAATAACATTCTCTCCCTCACATACAGGAACTGAGCCGATATTATATTCCTTCATAATTTTCGCAGCCTGCTCTACAGAGTCATCAGCATTTAAAGTGGCAACATCCTTAGTCATTAATTCTTTAACCTTCATTAACGTCCCCTCCTTAAATTTAAATAAATATTGTTCTTATATAGTCTTATCTTAATAAAGGGGATTTATTATAGGTATATGTATACTTAAATAGCAAATTTAAGCTTTAGTCTTGCTTGTTTTGCTGTAAGACTTAAACATAAAGGATCCACCTATTGCAACTACCGCTACTAATGCTAGAGGTATCATGAACTTTTTAGAGAAGGGGTGATGCATGTTTTGCCCTAAAAATGAATAAGCAAGCATTTCCGGAAATGTACCAATCAGTGATGCAACAATAAAATCTCTATACTTGATTTTTGTTAATCCAGCAGCATAGCTTAAAGGATCATATGGAAATAAAGTAGATAATCTCATTAATAGCATTATTTTAAATCCATGAACTTCTATATTATCGTCAAGCTTTAAAAGCTTACCTCTCGTTATCTTGGAAACAAAAGGCTTACCTAAACTTTTTGCGAGATAGAAAGCTAACGTGCCTGAAAAATAAAGTCCAAGCATAGTAAGCAGGAAGCCTTTAAGCGGCCCGAAAATATTGCCAGCAAGTACCGTAAGCAGCAATGCCGGAAAAACTATAACAATAGGCTTTAATGAATACATAATAAGCAGTACTAGGAAGGCTAAAGGTCCAAAACTGATTATGTAATTTCTTAAGGCTTTGAAATTGATATGTCTGAAATATCTTTGATACTTTAAAATAAAATAAATAAAAAGAAATGAAATACATATTATAACTATAGCTTTAATTATATTTTTCGTTTTACTCTTCATTATTTAACCCCTCACAATTAATATAATTAATGATATCATTTAAATTCGTTTACATCTATAGCTTTGTTAAAAAATAAACTTAAAATATTTTTAAACTATTACCCAATTGAAGATTCTATGATATAATATATTGTATTAATTTAAAGCCTATTTTATATTGGCAAATTAATGTAATTGCAATTATATTATTTTTTAGGAGTGATTTTTAATGTCAAAGAAAAACGCTGTGCCTAATATATTTACCTTTGCTAATTTGGCCTGTGGCGTGTTATCCTTACTTATGACTTTTAATTCAAATTATAGATGGGCTTGTCTATTTATAATTATTGCAGGATTAATAGACAGATATGACGGCAGGGTAGCAAGATTTCTACAAGTATCAAGTGATATAGGAAAAGAACTTGACTCTCTGGCTGATTTAGTATCTTTTGGAGTTGCCCCATCTATACTTATGTTTAATTTATATGATTTTATTCACTTGGGACTTATTGGCTATATGCTGGTATTAGTATTTCCTATTGCAGGTGCATATAGACTTGCAAGATACAACTCCATGCCCTTTAATAATGTATTTACAGGCATACCAATAACTATTGCAGGAACTTTTCTTGCTCTGTTTGCTTTATTAACTTTAAATTACAAAACTAATTTATCCATCTCAATAGTTCTCGTAGTAATTTTATCCTATTTAATGATAAGCAAATTAAAGTTTAAAAAGGTGTGAGAATCATTTCCTCACACCTTTAATTTTTAATCTCATCGAATTTAATTTCATCATCAATTTCTGTTAAAATATGATTGGAAGTTACCTTTCCTTTAATAATTTCAGATTTCACTTCACAATACTCCATATAATTACAGGATGATTTTTCAAGTGCGATTATTAAATCATCTATTATATCACCAAGCTTATCTGCTCTTTTGAGAGCATCTCTTATTTCCTCTTTTCTGGCCAACGCAATCTTATTAAGCTCATCTGCTCCTCCTATTAAAAGCCTATAGGAATTTGTCAGCTTTCCAAGCAAATCTGCCAGATTATTTATATCCACATAATATGTTTCTATAAGCTTCCTTCTGCTCAATTAACCACCTAAAAAGAATTAATATCATAACTATTTATATTATATGCTTTAATATTTTATTACCTATAAAGTCTTAAGCTATATAATAATATCCAAGAGTTATCATAATGTAGATAGCTATAAGTATGGCTCCTTCAAACCAATATGTTTTTCCATCCTGAAATACAAAGTATGACATACCAACGCCAATAAGCCCAATTATTATTTGAAAGTTTGAGAATATTAAATTCATCGGAGATAATGTAAAGTAGGAAAAAATCATAAGCATAGGAATTACAAATAAGGATATTTGTATGCTTGATCCTATTGCTATTTCAAGACTTAAATTAACTTTATTCTTAAGGGCGCACATTATTGCAGAAACATTCTCACCTATATTTCCCAGTATAGGAATAAGAATAATTCCCAAAAACTCCTGAGATACACTATAGGTATCTACTACACCCTTAATATTCACTATAAGCTTCTCGCTTAATATATATAAAAGTACTGAACTTAGTATTATACCTATAGCTATAAATTTTATCTTCTTAGGCTTTGTAGTCTCTTCCTCGCTAGATTCACTGACTACAAACAAGTTTCCATGAGTATACATAGAGAAAACAAGCCCTAAGATATATACTAAGATAAGTACAACAGCTACTTTAAGGCTTATAGAGATCATAGCTTCTTTGCTAAGTGACGCATATCTGTTTAAAGATGCCATAACTACTATAGCTGACATGGCCAAGAGCAGCATATTAAAATTAGTTCTAGCAACTAATTTATTAAACTTTTGATCCTTATACTTTATTCCTCCAAAGAATATGGAAACACCTAACACCAGCAGCATATTGCTTATTATAGAGCCTATAAGAGCAGATTTTACCATTGGAAGCATTCCGAGTTTAATAGACCAAATTCCCATCATAAGTTCTGGAAGATTTCCTATTGTGGCAGCAAGAAGGCCTCCTTTTTTATCACCTATATACTCAGAAATATCTGAAGTGAATTCACCTAATAGAATTGCAAGAGGAATAACTGCAGCAGAATAGATTATGGTGTTTATTAAACTTGATGAGGTACTTATAAAGGCTAATACAATAGATATAGCACCAAAAATGTAAATTTTTTTCATAAAAATAACACCTTGTTTATCTTAGTCTCTCTACTAGACTATTCAAAGATAAATAAAGTGTTACTTTTATAATTATTCTCCTAAAACTTGCTTTCTAAGCTTAATTCCTGTAGGTGTAGATGCAAGCCCCCCAAGAGCAGTTTCTCTCAATTCGCAAGGCATTGATTTTCCTACCCTGTACATAGCTAGAACTGTATCGTCAAAAGGAATTATACTTTTTACGCCGCTCATTACCAGATCTGCTGTTGTAAGGGCTGCTACAGTACCTGAAGCATTCCTTTTAGCGCAAGGTGCTTCAACAAGTCCTGCGATTGGATCGCAGACCAAACCTAGAATGTTTTTTATAATAATTGCTCCTGCATTAAGTGCCTGATCAGGTGTTCCGCCCATCATTTCAACTACTGCTGCTGAAGCCATTGCCGAAGCTGAACCAACTTCCGCCTGGCAACCGCCCTCTGCACCCGATACAGTGGCATTTTTTGCAATAATAATTCCTACGCCGGAAGCAGTAAACAGAGCCTCTATCATTTCCTTATCTGATTTTCCAAGCTTCTCTGCTGCGGATATTATAACTGCAGGCATAATACCACAGGAACCGGCGGTAGGAGCAGCAACTATTCTTCCCATAGCTGCATTGACCTCTGAACTCGAAAGTGCTCTTGCCATAGCTTTTAATATGAATTTATCGCAAAGAGTATTTCCCTTTTCTAAATAATTATAAAGTCTTTGTGCATCCCCGCCGATAAGTCCGCTTACAGAAACAACTTTATTTTTTAAGCCTCGATTGGCTGATTCTTTCATAACTTCTAAATTTTTAGCCATTTTTTCTAAAATCGTTTCTCTGCTTAGACCTGACTCTTTAATCTCTTCTCTAATTGTATATTCAGCTATAGATAAATTTTCTTTTTTACATATTTCAATTAACTCTTCTCCTGTATTTACAAACACTTATGATCACTACCTTTCAACTATTGGACTAATAGCTCTTATGCTCTTTATATTTCCAATTTCAATAATATCCTGTACTAAATTTTGAGGAACATCGGAATCTGTTTCAAAAATCATTGTAGCCTCTGAGCCTTTGCTGCTCCTGTATACTTTCATTGTCGCTATATTTATTTTAGCTTTATATATTATTGAACTAACTTTAGATATAATTCCGGGTACATCCACATGCTTAATTATAAGCGTAGGGTATTCACCGGTAAATTCTATCTTTTCACCATCGACTTCCCTTATAACAATATTTCCTCCGCCAATTGACGACCCCATCACTTCAACTACATCATCATCATAAGTTTTTATTATAAATTTTACAGTATTAGGATGCTCGTCCCCTAAATCAGCTTCTATAAATTCAATTTTTAATCCTTGTACTTCAGCAATATCAAGAGCCGCTCTTAGTCTCTCATCCCATGGCTCCATCCCTAGCATGCCGGCAGCTAAAGCTCTATCTGTGCCATGTCCTCTGTAAGTCTTTGCGAAGGAACCATGAAGCAAAAACTTGACTTCCTTAATATCTTTTCCAGCAATCGCTCTTGCGACCTTTGCAAGCCTTGCTGCGCCTGCTGTATGTGAACTTGAAGGGCCTATCATAGCAGGTCCTAATATATCAAAAGCACTATAATTTCTCATTATATCTCCACCTTGTTAACAATTATTATTAAGCGTTATACTTTATAATTTACAACACAATTCGACATTTTGCAATTAGAAGATTTTATAAAGAAAAGAGACTACATTTCTGCAATCTCACAAATTTAATATTTATAAAAGACACTTCCGCCTACAAATTCTCTTAATATTGAATTTTCAGGAGCAAGCTTCATGTCTACTTCCTTGAAGAAGTTTAAAAAGCTTTTAAGTCTTAAGGCTTCATAATATACAGGACTCTTAGAAGTTATCTTCTTAAGTTCTTCTAAAGCATACTTTTTAAGCACGCACAGCTCATATACAAGAGTTGAATTGAACATAACGTCTGCTTCTTCCTGGTATACAAATATATTTTTTTCTTCTCCTCTTCTTATAGATGGCCACATTTTAAGGGTCTGTTCTCCACCGTATCCCCTTGACAGATAGTCTCTAACAATTCTTCTTATTATCCTCACATCTGTAGTTGCAATCCTATTATGATCATCTAAGTTTAATTGCGTTAAAGCACTTATATAAATTTTAAATTTATTTTCCTTTGCTATACTTGATGTAAGCATTTCATTTAGTCCATGTATGCCTTCAACTATAAGGATACCATTTTCAGGCAGCTTTACTTTTTCACCATTCCATTCTCTCCTGCCTAACTTAAAATTAAAGGTCGGAATTTCTATTTCTTCGCCTTTTAATAAACGTTCCAGATGCTCATTAAAAAGTTTTAAATCTAATGCATATATAGATTCAAAATCATATTCTCCGTTTTCGTCCTTAGGAGTCATTTCTCTATCTACAAAATAATCATCCAAGGAAATTGGTATTGGAAGAAAACCATTTACTCTAAGTTGAATACCCAGTCTTCTTGCAAAAGTGGTCTTTCCTGAGGAAGAAGGTCCTGCTATAAGCACAAGTTTCGTGCCTGTTCTTTCATGAATCATATCGGCTATATAAGCTATTTTTTTCTCATGGAGTGCCTCAGCTACATGAATAATATTTCTAATATCTCCATTATCCACTTTATCATTTAGAGAGCCTACATCACCGACTCCCAATATATTTCCCCACTGTTCTGTCTCATAAAATATTTTTGCAAGCTTTTTATATTCAACAAATTCAGGTATGGAAGTTGGGTCAGTTTCTGTTGGATATCGTAAAATAAAGCCCGATTCATAACACATAAGATCAAAAAACTTAAGAATGCCAGTTGAATACGCCATTGAACCATAAAAATAATCATATCTTCCATCAAGTTCATAAAGCTTTACTTTTTCAGCCGTAACATGTTTTAAAAGTCTCAGCTTATCTTCCATCTTATATTCAGTAAATATTCCTACAGCTTCAGCTTTTGAGACTTCAAGCTTTCGAATAGGCAAATCCCTATCAATTATATCCTGCATTTTTATCTTGATATTTTTTATATCATTACAATTCAAAGTTTTTTCTTTTATGTGTATTTCACCAAAAAGGCCTTTGCTTAAGGCATGTTCTATCGTGATTTTTGCACTTGGATACAGTTCAAGCACTGCCTTAATAAGAACAAACTGCAGGGTTCTCACATAAGTTCTCATGCCTAAATTTGTACTTATATCAACTATATCAAAACTTCCACTTTCTTCAATTGTTTTAGTAAGTTCACAAAATCTATCATTAACTTTTACCAGAACTACAGGCAAATTGCCTTCAGAATAATTTTCCTTATATATATCGTATAAAACAGTTCCTTTGTTCACCTCGATAGTTTTGCCGTTACTTAAATTTAATTTTATTTTTTCCATATTTGTGCCCCCTATAAATTCTGCAGAAGTCTATTTAAGAAATTAATATTATTATACTGCAATATTTTTAGAAATGTCCCAGTACTACTCATAATTTTTAATATTTTAACAAAAAATATACCTATTGTTCTAATTTTCAATGTTAAAAGGATGTGATACTTTGTTCATAGTACTTCTAAGAACAGTTATACTATATTTTATTGTAGTTTTCACCATGAGAATGATGGGCAAAAGGCAAATCGGAGAACTTCAACCCTTTGAACTTGTTATAGCAATAATGGTTTCCGAGCTTGCATCACTACCTATGCAGGATACTAGAATTCCTTTGCTTCATGGTATTATTCCAATAATAACTTTACTTGTGCTTCAAGTTATTATATCATTAGCAGAGCTTAAAAGCGAAACTGCCAGAACAATATTCAGCGGAAAACCCAGCATAATTGTTAAGAATGGTAAAATTGATATAAAGCAGTTAAAATACGACAGGCTAAATATTAATGATTTGATGGAGGAGCTTAGACTTCAAGGCTACTATAATATTGAAGACATAGAGTATGCCATACTGGAAACAAGCGGGCAAATATCAGTGATTCCTAAAACTGAATTAGAGCCAGCTACCAGACAGGATTTAAATATAAAGTCCACACAGGATAAGCTTCCTATTACGCTGATATTGGATGGAAAAATCAACAAATACAATCTAAACCTTATTGAAAAAAACAACTCTTGGCTTCAAAACCAGCTAAAGAAAAATAATGTTTCATCCCCTGATAAGGTTTTTATTGCACTCATCGATTCAAAAGGAAAGTTCTTCTATCAGCTTAAGGAAGGAGGTTCCAATAACTAATGAGAAATATAATTATTTCAGTAGCTGTGTTTTTAGTAATGATTACTGGTATGTTTTTATCAATAAGTTATTTAAATAGAACTTCCGCAAACCTTCAGACTCTTAATGATAATTTGGAGCAATATATATCTGAAGACAAATGGGATAAAGCCTATAAAGCATCTATGGACTTTACTAATCAATGGGAAAAACACTCAAAGCTAATAAAGCTTTTTGTAAATCATCAGGAAATTGATAATGTTGAAATGGAGCTTTGGAAACTTCCACAATATGTTAAGGAAGAATCAAAGGATGAAGCACTTGCCAGCGTGCATGTTTTAAAGTTTCTCTTAAAACATATTTCTAATTTAGAAAAAGTAACGATACAAAATATTTTCTAATTTTCATATATAATTAGTATATGCTAAAGGATAATTATGTGTCATATTAGCTATTATAAACCAAATATAGTATCACATTTCACAAGATAAAGGAGATAGACTAAAACAAATCTATCTCCTTTATCTTGCATTAATATTATTAGTATCATTTAGTTGTATTTTTCAATGCAGTCTCTGCATATGCACGCCTTTCCTTTTTTATCTTCCGGAACCATATCTAATACTCTCTTTGAAACCTTAACATTTTCGCACCAGCAGCTTCCTTGACCGTGCTTGCAATTATTGTCTTTTCCGCAAATAGGACAATTTTTTTCGATTTTACTTAAGCTCATAAATACCACCCTTTCACTTATAACGTTATTTTTCAATGTAATTCATAACATGCTTGATAACAATATTTATAGAACCATCACCATTTCTTTGTATTTCAAAGCGTCTATTATCATCATAAGTTTCTTCATTTATATAAAGATCAATATCACTGTCTATCTTTAATCTTACTCTTTTTAATTTTTTAGAGACCCATTCCTTATCTACAGGAATTTTCTCCTCAATCCCAACCCCTGAGGATGAAACATATTCAATAAAATCCTGCTGAGCTTCATATTGATCCTTAAATAAATCCTCTGAAAGAGCCTTTACATCTATATGCTCCTCTTCTTTAAGCTTCTTTTTTATTGCAGTTCTAACAGTCTCCTGAGTATCTGCATTTTCCTTAAGCTTGTTTCTGGTAAAACTTTCAGCCGCATTCACAAAGGCTTTTGTCATATCTCTTTCATTATCTATAATACTGCAGCCTAAGTAACTGTTTATAAAATAATTTGATCCGTATTCCTCTTTTTCCTTATTGTTGCTCTTATCTATAACCATAAGATTAAACTTTTGATCAATATTCAAAAGTTTTATAAAAGCACACTTTTGAATTTTCTGGCTGCTGGCAGGAAGTCCGGTAAATTGAGGAACAATATTTATTCCTATCTTATCATCAACAAAATCTATACTGTGACTATAGTTCTTTACGTAATCCATCTTTAGTATTCCAAGCATCGGGCCATGCTCAGTAGAAATTGATATTACGACCAAATCGCAGGATGGTATATTGCCCTTTGATCTCATAAGCACAAACATTTGTCTTGCAAGCTCTTTAGAAACCTCAAGAAGACTATTCTCCCCATTAAGATACTCCTGGGACAAATCCTTTACTATATTTCTTTCTTCATTAAATACAGCATACCTTAATTCTTCATCCTTTAAGCATCGTTCAACATGTCTTAATAAAAATTTATAGATTTCCTCATTGAGTTCTATAGTGTACTCATTTAAAAGCGGTTCTCCAGAATTATTATCAAGAACGTGAAGTACTGCTTCGTTTATATGTATCTCTTTTATATATTCCAAATTAATCACCTGCTAATGTAGTAGTCTATATATAATTTAATAATAAAAGTTTTATATGTCAATAAAAAGGGAGATTAAAAATACCGCTAAAGCAAATCTCTAGACTTACAGCAATATTTTAATCTCCCTTTTATTATTTTGCTTCTATTATTAGAATTTCGTTTGATATAATAGTCAATTCACTACTTAAATTAAGTTCCTTATCATTTCTTTTATTAGAATATAAAACATTAAATTTATTCAAACTAATATTTTCTTTTTTATCAGTTTTATTTCCATTAATAAACACATAAATTTCTTTACCATCAAGCACTCTTTTATAAGCCATTATATTAGTATTTTTTACTTCAACCTTATCATAGTTTCCATACTTTAAAACTTCGCTGCTGTTTCGTAAATGTATCATGGCCTTATAAAAATTATAAATTGAATCCGGCTTATCCTTAAGTACTGATAATGCTATATTATCAGGATGGTTAACTGAAGTCTCCCAGCTTGTATTTTGCTTTCTGTCCACGTTATCCCAAATAAAAGGTTCCCTTATTTGCTCATCAGGTTTGGTTCCTTTCATTCCCGTTTCATCACCATAATAAACATAAGGTGTACCGGGCAAAGTCAGCAATATAGCTGCCGCTTCCTTAGCTTTATCTGATGGATCTTCCGTTATATTTTCTGCATCTAGAACACTTGTCATAATCCTTGGAGTATCATGATTGCTTAAAAATGGGCTATCAGTATAATTATGGTTGTACTTTTCATAGATATTATATATATCTTTAAGTTTACCTGATAGATTACTTAAATTGTTCTTAGATAAGGCACTAAGTATATCATCTGCTGCAGTAAAATTAAAATCAGTATCTATGCTAGTCAAATAAGCCGCAGTTATTTCTGGCTTATCCCATATCTCTCCTACTAAAACCGCGTTCTTATTTTCAGCCTTAACAAAATCGCTAAATTCTTTCCACCAGACTAGGTTTTTATCAGTTTCCTTATCATATATATGTTTAGCTCCATCCAGCCTAAAGCCATCAACTCCAATATTCAAATAATATTTAGCAATATTTTTAGCCTGTTGCCTTACCTCAGTATTATCATAGTTTAGGTCGGGCATAGTTCCTGAAAATATTGCATAGTAATAATCACTGCTAAATGCTTTAAGTTTTATCCAAGGACGAGTATCTATTGAAGATACCTCTTTTAAATTAGTATTTTTATCAGACCAAACATAATAATTTCTATAAGGACTATTCCTATCATTACTTGCAGCTCTGAACCATGGATGATAGGCACTGGTATGATTTAAGACTAAATCCATTATAACCATCATATCTCTTTTATGTGCTTCCTTTATAAGATTTTCGAAGTCCTCCATAGTGCCATACATAGGATTAATTCCATAGTAATTAGTTATGTCATAGCAATGATAACTTGGAGATTCATTTATAGGCGTAATCCACAAGCCTTTTATTCCTAAATCGCTCAAATAATCAAGCTTTTCTGTCAGTCCTCTCAAATCTCCTACTCCATCGCCATTACTATCTTTAAAAGAACGAACAAACACTTCATAAAATACTCTTCCTTTATAACTTTCTTTTGGTATATAGCTTTCTATTTTAGTATTAGTTTTCACAGAAGCTGCCAATTCTTCCGGTTTAACCTTCCTATTATTGTGATACACAATTGAAAAAGTAATAAAGCCTATAATCATAAGCACCCAAAAAACTTTCTTTTTCAATAAATAGCCCCCTATGTTACTTATTTGGATTCTAATATAAGGATTTCATCCCCTTGTATATCTATGTTACCTTTATTGCTCAAAGTTCCTTTCTTTCCTTTATTGGAGTAAAGAACTTTAGCTTTTGATAAATCTATCTTTTCCTTCGAATCTTGCGTCCCTAAGTTAACATATACATAAACACTTTTATTGTCTTTAGTTCTCTTATAAGCTAAAATATCGCTGCTTTCCGTTTCAAGCAATTCAAAGTCCCCATACTTAAGTGCATCACTATTGTTTCTTACTGCAATTACGCTCTTGTATAAATTTAAAAGTGAGTCTTTATTTTGAAGTTGAATATTAACTGCAACTGCATCTGTGTCATTTGTTGAAGCTTCCCAAGAACTGTTTTTTGAATTATCTTTGTTATCCCAAATAAACGGCTCTCTTATCTTTTCATCAGGCTTAGCTCCAGTCATGCCTGTTTCTTCTCCATAATATATATAAGGAGTTCCTGGAAGAGTTAATAGTATTGCAGCAGCATTTTTTGCTTTGTTGACATCGTTCAATTGACTCATAACTCTGTTTTGGTCATGATTAGTCAAAAATGGACTGTCTATAAAGTTTTTATTGACTGCTGCATACTGTTGATATGCATTATCTAAAATAAATGATCCATTTCCAACTGATCCGCTCTTTGCCATATTAATTATTGCTTCTGCTACAGGAAAATTAAAAGCAGAATCTAATCCCTTGTAATATTGTGCTATAGTAGGTGTTTTATCCCATACCTCACCAACTAAAACAGCATCTTTATTTTGACTAGTTACATAATTTTTAAATTCCTGCCACCATTGAATATTTTTATTATTGTCTTCGTATATGTGCATTGCAGCATCTAATCTAAATCCATCTACACCCATATCCAGATAGAATTTAGCTACCTTTTTCATTTCATCTCTTACGACTTGATTATCATAATTTAAATCAGGCATGCCTTCCCAAAATAAAGCATAGTAATGATCTTGTCCTAGAGGCACCCAAGGCTGTGCGCTTATTGGAGATCCTTCGGTAACATCTGTGTTTTTATCAGCCCAAATATAATAATTTCTGTATTTGCTGTCCTTGTTTTGAGCAGCCTCTTTAAACCACTGATTTTGTGTACTTGTATGATTTATTACTAAATCCATTAACACCTTTATGTTTCTCTTATGAGCTTCGTTCAATAGTTCCTTAAGATCTTCTTCAGTTCCATAATCAGGGTTTATTTTATAATAGTCTGAAACATCATATCCATGATAGCTTGGTGAAGCGTTTATAGGCATAAGCCATATTCCGCTAACCCCTAAATCCTTGCTCAAATAGTCAAGCTTTTGAGTCACACCTTTCAAATCGCCCTTTCCATCACCGTTGCTGTCATTAAAGGCTCTTACAAATATCTCGTAAAAAACTCTTCCATTATAGTTTTCTTTCTGTACATTTTGCGCAATCGTTTGTCTATTGCAGCCAAAAAATAAAGTACTAAGCATTAAAGCCGCAAGTACTACAGCCAAACCTTTCTTCTTCATATATTATCCTCCTTTTATACTTAAGTCTTTGCAATGCATCAAATATGCATTGTAATTTTTGATTATAATTAATATGGCAAATATTGAATATTCACCATATTAACTTTTCTTAACTGCCCTAGGATTATACTTATAACACAAATTTAATAATTCCTCATCCGGAGTAAATCTTACCTGAAATCTTTCATTGCCTCCTGTTACCATTGCAGTGTATACCTTTTTATCCGTACCGCCCGGAAACAATGTAACTGTCTTTGAAGGTTTATTCGAAAAATCTTTAACATAATAACTGTCTTCAGGCGCTATAAGCTCAACATTTTTTATGTTAAAAGTAAGGAGTCTCTTTCTTTTCTTAGCTTCTACTATTCTATCTACATCTATTTCTCCATTTGTAAAAGCATACTCAAACTCAACATAAAGCGCCTTCTTACCAAAGAATGCTGCTAAAGCTAAAAGCAAACAACCAATGAAAATAGGAATTGCAGCCAAAGTTACTAGAGCTAAACCTGCAAAAACATAAAAGGCAGCATTAACTATTTTATAGGCTGTAGACTTTTGTGTTGATACAAGCTGTTCATAAAAATTATCCAATCTTTTCTCCCCCTTAGTACTCCTTATAAAATATATAGATTTCAAAGCAACTCATATATTAAGTGATCACCAATCAATAAAAACATCAGCATTTTTGATTACTTAATAAATATTTATTATTGAAACTATGTAGTTTAGACTTATTATATCATAACTTAAATATATTAAAAAATAGGGATTTCCTACAACAAATAAATTATTTTTTTATTACACATAATAATGATATAATTAATGGTAACAGAGGAAATTGATACTTAACAGAACATTTGTCCATAGGAGGTTAATTGTATGAGTTTAGATAAATATTTAAGAACTGTTAGAAAGCTCAATAATATGGGACGCTGGGCTCCGGAATTTATGCATCAGAGAGCTACAGTAAGTGAACATTCCTTTCAAGTTGCCCAAATTGGTCAGATGCTTGCTTTAATAGAAGAAGAACATGGGAATAAAGTTGATTGGGAGAAGCTTTTTAAGAAGCTTATCAACCACGATGTAGTTGAAGCCTTAACTGGAGATATATTAAGCTTTGTTAAACATAGAAAACAGGAAATGAAAAACATGGTAGATATAATTGAAGAAGAGGTTGCTGACGAATATCTTCTTTCTTACATGGAAGAGCCTTATAGAAGCATATATAAAAAACTCATGTTTGATGGAAAAGATAAAACTCTCGAAGGTCAAATTCTAAAATGTGCTGATCACATTGATGCCCTGATAGAATGTATAAATGAGATTAACCTGGAAAATTGCAATCCTTTTGAAGATAAGTATAATACAATATTAAACCAATTAAAACAAATTGATTTGATAAGTGCAAGATTTTTCTTAGACAGCATTCTTCCAAATCTTCAGAAGGACTGCAGAAAATTAAATAATAATTTTATAGAACCAACTTCCTATTAAAAAGAAGAGCTGCACTTAAATTAGCTGCAGCTCTTCCTTTAATATTAATTAGTATAAGTTACTTTTAATGCATAAGGTGTAGTTGTACTATAAACTCCATTATATCCTACTACCTTAATATAGTATTTTCCTGCTGCTGCATAGTATCTTATATTTTCGGTAGTATTTGTAGATTCAGATTTAGCAACTACATTACCTGCTGAGTTTAAAAGGTATATATCGTAATCCTTTGGAAGATTTGATAGGCTTATATTTATATAGCCTGACGAAGCATTAATATAATAGTAATCAATATCTGTTGATGAATAGATGTATGAATTATAAACTGTTCCGCTTGTTAATGGACCATAAGCGGTAGACATAGTATTATTTGATTCATACGTATCCTTAGTTGTCGGAGTTGATGCTCCTATACCAACTTGAGCAAATGCATCAGAAATACTTTGTGCAATTGTTGTTCCTGGATATAAATCATTAGCAGCTTGTACTAAAGCATTCCTTGCATCGACAAATTGTGAATACTGTGTTAAATATTGGGTTAAAGCTCTATAGTAAACCTGTTGAAGCTTTGCGTTATCATTGATAGAAGTTGCTGCAATATAAAATGCCTTGTTAGGTATTCCGCTGTTTGTGTGAACTCCACCCCAGTCGCCTGCTTGAGTATTAGGCAGATTTTGATATTGATTCATATGAGCAGGCTGGTTGTATAAAGTAGGATCTGCTAAACTTCTTAAAGCATCACCTGAAGTCTCCGGAGTATAAACATCTTCGCCCATAAGCCAGTCATTAGGTTGTCCCTCAATAAAGTATCCAAAAACATCTGAAAAGGATTCATTTAATGCACCAGACTGATTCTCATAAGCTAGATTTGCAGTTCTATCTGTAATAGCATGTGTAAATTCATGTCCAACTACATCAAGTGCTGAGCCTATATGTTTAAAATAAGTACCGCTTCCATCTCCATAAACCATTTGAGATCCGTTCCAAAAAGCGTTATCCAGCGGTTCATTTGGATATTGAGGATCTCTTGCCAAAACCGTTGATTTCAATGTAGTTCCGTTGTTATCAAAGCTGTTTCTATTAAAATTATTTTTATAGAAGTTATATACTAAAGCTGTGTTATAGTGAACATCTACAGCATCAAATTGCGATGATGAATTAAAGTTATTGTCCGTATCACTTACCATTGTACCCGGTATTGAAGTTGTATAATTTGCAGTGTAAGTTTCAATTCTTGCCGGCTTTGTTAAATCTCTCATGTAGTATTTACCGCTTACATAGTCAAGATTAAGGTTTCTTGTCCCATATAACCCTACTCCTGTACCTGTAGCTGCAGATGTCTTTACTTTATTTTTTGAATCCACTATTTCACCGGTTGCTCCATTAACAAAGATATTCATATCAGCAATATATGGGGAAACAAACTGTAATCTTACAAAATATACAGGTATCCATTTTCCATCTTTATTATATATATAAGCTTCAGATATTGGCTCAACTGAATATTCTATTGACTTTCCATTAAGAGAAAGAGAATTTTCCGCAGCTTTTATAGCGTCCGCATCCGTAATTGTAAATCTCTTACTCCAGCTTTCATAAGGCACTTCATTATTTATATCACCATTAATTGCATATACATTTCCTAAAGCGTCTGTATGAACAACAACCTCAGCACCATATACTGGCACTCCGTCTATAGTTAACCTATTTCTATAATGTTTCATACCAAGCTGGTCTGCTTCTTCACTTTTATTTGTAAATTGGCCGTTTTGCAAGCCATATATATCCTTATTTTCACTCATAAATTCTGCCGCTTCTTTTGATGATTTTACAGCCTTTTGCGATAATTTTCCTATTACAAAATTAGGAACACCCTTGCCATTTGAGTAAAATTTCATTTCTTTCCCTGACTTTAAGGATTCTTCCTTTAGCTTTTCTATAGCTTTAGTTTTTAAAAGTTCTTTATCATTTGTTCTGCTTGGCAAGCCAGATGCACTTACGGGCGCGCCTAATAGTAATATGCACGCAACGGATAAACTTAATACTTTTTTCATTTTAATACCCCCTGGTTATTTATTATTTTTCCTTGGTAATCAGATAAAGTAATTGACCATATACCAACCCCCTATTAATAGTTTTACCTTGAAATTCACTAGTCATAAAAAATAACAAATTAAGGTTAAACAGTTAAAAATCAAGATAAATCTAAAATTAATATTCTTTATGCAGCAAATTTAGTAACTGATTTTTTAAGTTTTTTGCGTAATATATTTATGAAGATTAATAAAAGTTGTAAAAACTTTATTAGATAAGCATTTATAACGTAGATATAATGAAGAAATGTTAAGCAATTAATTTAAGGTAACTATTTTTTAATTTTTATTTGATTACATATATTCTATACTTTTTTATGAATTCCTTCTGGTTTTTAAAATTTTTTTAATTAACCGGTAATTTAAAATATAATTTTATTCAAAATAAATTTTTTACATAAAATACTACCATTGTACCGATAAATATAAATATGTTATAATTTGTCTTAAGCAATTTTATAATATTTCCAACCTATGCGGAGGTAATTTATGCAGGAATTAGAAACTAGGATATTAGATATAGATGTAGATGAAATAAGAAATAAATTAATAAGTATAAATGCTGTAAATGTAAAAATGGAAAACCAAATAAATAGAATTTATGATTTTGAAGATAGAAGGCTTTTAAATAAAAAAGGTTATGCAAGGATAAGAACTATTGAGGATATACTAAATAATAAAACAGTGCATTATATGACTACTAAAGAAATGATTAGTCAGGAAAAGTACAAAGTTATGAATGAGCACGAAACAATTATTGAAGACTCCAATGAAGGCCAAAATATTTTCAAGGCTCTAGGTCTATCTCTAGTTCAATCAATAAAAAAGTATAGAGAAAGCTACAAGTATAAAAGCACCCTTATAGAAATAGATATAAATTCTAAGGATTTTTGTCCATTCCCATATATTGAAATAGAAACTTCTTATGAAGATGAATTAAAGGAAGTAGTATCACTTTTAGGATATAAAATGGAAGATACTACATCGAAAACTATTTTTGAAATACTAAAAGACAGAGGAGTTAAAGGTATATAATGTTTGGCTATGTTACTCCCTGTAAAATGGAACTAAAGGTTAAAGACTTTGAAAAATTCAAAGCTTACTACTGCGGTCTTTGCAGAGCAATTAAGAAGAATTTCGGCAATGTTCCGAGACTTGCTCTAAATTATGATATGACTTTTCTCGCTGTACTTTTAGATTCATTAAATGATGAAAAAATTAAAGCAAGCAGAGAGTTTTGTGCTGTTCACCCTCTGCAAAAAAGGCTTATGCTTATTGAAAATCCACCATTAGATTATGCTGCCTTTTGTAACGTGCTGCTTGCTTACTACAAGCTTGTAGACGATACTAATGATGATAGTTCAAGATTGAGCAGACTTTATTCCTTAATTTTAAATGCTTACTTAAAAAAGGCACCAAAAGAATATAAAGAAATGGGTATTTTAATTGAAAGCTCACTAAAGGAACTTTCTGTGCTTGAAAGCAGCTCTAAAAGCATAACTCTAGATGAGCTTAGCCATCCCTTTGCCGATTTAACCGGACATATACTTTCCTTCTATGTTGATGATAGTATTGAAAATTTGTATTGGCTTGGCTATAATCTTGGAAAATGGATATATATAATTGACGCTTTTGACGATTTAGAAAAAGATATAGATAATAAGAAGTTTAATGCTATCAATTATATTCTTAATAATGATAATTTGCCTTATAATGAATTTAAGGCTTCTATTGAGACTAGAATTGATTTTACTTTAGTAAGCTGTGCTGAAGCTTGTGTTAATTATTTAAAAGTACTTCCTCTTAAAAAGAATCATGAGCTTTTATATAATATACTTCAGTTTGGTCTTATGGAAAAAATGGACAAAGTTTTTGGCAGATTAGATATTAGCAATTGAAAGGAAGAATAATTATGAGAAATCCATATGAAGTACTAGAAATCAAAGAAGGGGCCTCTAAAGAAGAAATTAAAAAAGCCTATAAGGAGATGGTAAAAAAGTATCACCCTGATCAATATGGCAATAATCCCTTGAGAGACTTAGCTGAAGAAAAGTTAAGAGAAGCAAATGAAGCCTACGACTATCTTATGAAAAATACCAGCGATGGTCCTCGTTATACTGAAAACAACTATGAAAACCATACTGACAGCGGTTACGGAAGCTTCAACGAAATAAGAATGGATCTGCAAAACGGTAATTTAGGAGCAGCTGAAGAAAAGCTTAATAGAATGAATATACGTGATGCTGAATGGAATTATCTTATGGGCCTGTTAAATTTAAGAAAAGGCTGGTATGACAATGCATATAATCATATTGTAAATGCCTGCAATCTTGAGCCAAACAATTTAGAGTACAGACAGACATTAAACAATTTAAGAAACAGAAATACGGGTTACAGGCAGACTTATTATGGCAGAAACAATAGAGGTGATAGTGACTTTTGCGACCTTTGCTTCAAACTTTGGTGCGCAGACACTTTATGCGAATGCTTCGGTGGAGATTTAATAGGCTGCTGCTAACTAATTTTATAGGAGGATGTGTTTGTGAATAATACTGCATATATTGCACGAGGTGGTCTATATACTGCTTTGGGAGTGCTTTTTATATACTTAAGTACAATAACACCTACAAGTAAGTTATATCTTTTAGGCATAGCTTCTTGTATCGTTCCTCTTTCAATATTGACTATAAAAATTAAGCATAGTATTTTTATGTATTTATCAACAAGCCTTCTAAGCCTTCTTCTTATGGGTATTAAAGGAGGCGTAATAGCTTATATTTTATTTTTCGGTCTTTATGGTTTTGTAAAGTATTTTATAGAAAAGCTTAGAAATATGTATCTTGAAATATTTCTAAAACTCGTATACTTTAATGCATCCATAGGTTTGGTCTATGTTCTATATAAAGTATTTTTTACTGACTTATTCAAAGTAAATATACCGATTTATGCTCTTATACTAATGTTTCAAGTTGTATTTTTAATTTTTGACTATGCATTAACTTTGTTTGTTGCATATGTACACAGATATATAAAAATCTCTTGACATAAGCATTAAAAGTGGTATAATAATTATTGTGTTTATTGCCCAATCGCCAAATTGGTAAGGCACCAGACTCTGACTCTGGCACTGTGTAGGTTCGAGTCCTGCTTGGGCAGCCAAGAAAGACTTTGCATTTTATGCAAAGTCTTTTTATTTTGTGTATCTATAAAATAACAGCCATTTAGTAGCTTTATTTGCAAAGTTACTAAATGGCTGTTAACAATTTTAGAGTTAAGCAACTCTATCCATCATATCGTCTTTTTTAAGATCAAATTTGTATGATACAAATCCGTATAATATCCAACCAGCAAAGGTTACTATTGAACCGTAAGTAAGCGCTTCAGCTCCTGAAGAATAAAGTGCATATAATCCATATATAGCTCCTACTACAGCAATGAAGTTTGTTACTTTTGCTCTACCGGCAGGTACATTTTCAGATTTCTGCATTACCCTTATAGATGCCATGGATAATAAATATGGTATAACATTTGTAACTACTGCTAAGTTTACTAATACATTAAACTGCTTTGATAAAGTAGGACTGACTGTCATTAGTGCAAGCATACTTTGAATAACAGTAATTATAACCATAGCAACAATTGGAGTTTCATCCTTTGTAATTTTGCTGAATATTTTAGGGAAATATCCTTCAACCGCTGATCCCTTGAACACTTGTGCAATAGTAAACTGCCAGCTGAATAAAGAACCAAAGCAGGATATAACCATAAGACCCATAACAAGTTTTCCTATAGTTGGATTAAACATAGTAGCAAACGCTAGTCCGAAAGGCGCACTGGAATTTAATAGTTGTGCATTTGGAACAATACCGGCCATTACATTAGTTGAAATAACATAAATTATTGCTGCTCCGATAGTTCCTCCTAAACACGCGATAGGTACATTTCTCTTTGGATTTTCAACTGCATCCATATTTGCAGCAGCTGATTCAAGTCCTAAGAAAGCCCATAAAGTTATTGATATTGATTTGCTTACTGCAGTAAAGAATGGAAGATGATTAGGATTCCATGAGGATGCATATAGCTTTCCGCTAAAGAAGAACCATCCAAAAACAGAGATACCTACAACCGGTCCAATAACTCCCCATATTGTAAAGGAACTAATTCTTCCTGTAACTCTTGCTCCTTTAAAGTTAAGTACTGTAGCCAGCCATAAAGTAAAGATTGTCCATAAACCTACTGATATAGGAGATAATTCTTTTCCTAAGAATCCGCAAGCATAACCTACAGCAGAAATAGCTATGGCAACATTAGCAATTAATAATGATACCCCATAAGTATAGTTTGCCATAAAACTTCCTGCTTTTCCAAAGGAGTACTCTGAATATCCTCCCATACCTGCAGCTTTTCTACTGAACATTCCAGCCTGTGCAAAAGCATACGCTAATGCCATGGAACCAACAGCAGTAACTAACCATGATAGAATCGACATTGTTCCAACTTGAGCTAAATTGGTTGGAAGCATTATTATTCCGGAACCCATCATGTTTATAACGGTTATTATTGTCAGCTGCCAAACACTCATCTTATTATTTGATTTACTCATAATTAACTACTCCCTTTTTATTTTTAGCTTAGGATATAACCGAAGCTATATCCGTAAGCTATTAATTTATTTTTAGTTAATTTTTTCTGTCTAGTACATAGCCGTAAGCTTTAACACGGCCATTTTCTTTTTCAAGATATACACCTTGAATTTCCGGTGCAAAACCTGGGAATTCATTAATTCCATCTTGAAGTATTAAGAAATATCTTTGAGCTACCTCGCTCCATACTTCTCCAGGAACAACACAGAAAACTCCTGGCGGATATGGAAGTGCTCCTTCTAAAGCTACTTCGCCTACTATATCCTCTAAGGCTACAAGCTTAGCTTCGTTTCTTAATAGTGCCCATCTAGCTTGTTGAGGAGTAAATATTTTCTTAGTTTCTTTATTTGAAGAAGTAGTTGCTGCAACTTCATCTAAAGCATTCCAATTAGTTTCTTCTGAAACAACTGCTCTCTTAGGTAAAAATTCAGCTCTGAACAATTTCTTTTGATAATCTTTTGCATTATTACCTCTATAGAAATCATGCATTTCTTGGCAAAGTCTTCTAATTGTATATCCTTTATATCTATCCATATTATTTCTATAGATGCTAGGAAGAACTGTGCTTAATGGCGCGTCTTCCTCAACAAGCTTTTCAAACTGTGCTAGAAGTGCAACAAGATTCTCCATCTTTGTTGAAGTTTCAGCTGGTGTTAATAAGAATAATATTGAGTTCAAATCATTCTTTTCAGGTATAAGTCCATGCTCTCTTAAGAAGTTAGCTAGTATTGTAGCCGGAATACCAAACTCTTCGTATTCTCCGGTTTGAACGTTTATACCTGGTGTTGTAAGCATAAACTTATTAGGATCAACAAAGTACTGGTTTTCACCATAGCCTTCAAAGGAATGCCACTTTTCACCTGGTATGAACTTGAAGAACTCTATGTTGTTAGCAATTTCTTCTGTATCATAGTCCTCCCAGTTCTTTCCGTTAACAGTTGGAGGTATAAAAGGTTTAAGCATTGAACAGTTTTTTAATACTGATTTTCTAGCTTCAATACCTAATTTTATACATTCAACCCACAAACGTCTTCCTGCCTCACCTTCCTGCATCTTTGCATTAACATCAAGTGTTGCATATAAAGGATAAAAAGGGCTTGTTGAAGCATACATCATAAATGAGTTATTAAAACGCTTGTGATCAACATAACGTCTTTGTCCCTTTATATGATTATCCTTTTTGTGTATTTGTGAAGCTTGAGAAAATCCTGCCTGCTGCTTGTGAATAGATTGTGTTACTAATATTCCAGGATCATTTTCATTCAGCTCTAAAAGCAGCGGGGAGCAATCTCTCATCATAGGAATAAACTGCTCATAACCAACCCATGCTGAGTCAAATAAAATATAATCACAAAGATGTCCTATTTTATCAACTACCTGTCTTGCATTGTAAATAGTTCCATCGTAAGTTCCAAGCTGAATTACAGCTAATCTAAATGGTCTCTTGTCGTTAGCTCTTTCTGGAGCTGCTTTAGCAATTTCTTGTCTAAGGTAAGCTTCATCAAAGCAGTGAGCATCTATACCACCTATAAATCCAAAAGGATTACGTGCTGTTTCAAGGTATACTGGATTTCCGCCTGATTGAACTAAAGCTGCATTATATACAGATTTATGATTGTTTCTATCAAATAAAACTAAGTCTCCGGGAGCAACTAATGCATTTATAGCAACAGTATTTGCTGTGCTTGTCCCATTCATTACAAAATAAGTCTTATCTGCATTGTATATTCTTGCAGCATTCTGCTCAGCATCTACGGCCGGTCCTTCATGTATAAGAAGATCTCCTAAAGCAACGTCAGCATTACAAATATCTGAACGGAAAATATTTTCCCCGTAAAATTCATAAAAATATCTTCCTGCTGGGTGTTTTCTGAAGTACTGTCCTCCTTGATGTCCAGGGCAGTCAAACTGAAGATTTCCTCTTTCTACATAATTGCTTAATGCTCTGAAGAAAGGAGGTAATACATTTTCCTCATATTGACTTGCAGCGTTTTCAAGCTCTCTATTATAAAGATTTGAATCAAAATTGCTTCCATCAATTACACGGTAAACTTTTTTTGCTAATTCGCTATCTAGCTTGTCTATATTTTTTAACACAACAAATACAGGTATGCCAAACTTTGTGTCATATATTTTATTAACCAAGCCAGCATCCGCGTCAGTTACTACTACTGCAGCTACATCTGTAAAATCAGTATTTTCAGCTAATATTAAATCTCTTTTAGTTGAAAAATATTCTTTTGCTTCTGCAGTATATGCAATTTTTAACTGCTTCATTTTCAGCCTCCATTATTTTAATAGTATGAATATTATTTTTTCTACAGGTTTATAATACACCATTCGACAGTATTTTAGTTTTGTAAAAATTTAAATTAAATTTTATGTCGTTTTGTAATTTTTACAAAGGATTATTTATAAGATTGTATATTCTAACTGCTAAAGCCAGCTCCTCATAAAAGTGTTCGTAGGAACTGTTTTTGCATAATATTTTATTTATTTTATCAATTCTGTACCTTATAGTATTTCCATGCTGAAATAACTGCAGAGCAGTAGCTTTTATATCGCCATTATTTTCAACATACTTTACTGCAGTTTTTAAAAGCTCTGTTTCATTCTCTTTATCATAAACAATTAATGGTTCTACCATTTCACTATAATATTTAAGAACCCATGGATTATCAAGAATCGGCAGTATTATTCTGTTAATTCCGATATCATGAAAGAATGAAACATCTTTACTATAGGTCACTGAAAATTTGTAGGCATATAAGCTTTCTTGTATAGCCTTATTAAGATTTCCTAAACTTTCATATAAGCTGCTTATGCCGATATAGTATTCCTTTGGACTAAATCCCCACCATTCAAGCCTTCTCATTATATTTTTATCAACATTTTGCTGACTGGCTTCTTCAAATGTATTTATGAGAATATACCCGTCTTTATATGGAATAACCTTACTGAACGCTTCCTCCATTTCTTTATGAGAAAAGCTTTTTATACCTATTGTTTTCCCGTTTTTTTTCTTGCAAAAGGCTACTATATTTTTTTCCTTAAAATTAATATTAACTTTCCGGGCAATTTCTTTTATGCTTAATTCATTCAAGTTATTATATAAAATATTATCTATTATTGCTGTCAGGTTTTCGTATTTCTTTTTCTCACTGATGGCCTTATTTACATATACAATTACATCCTCAGTAAAGGTATCACTAAATAGCATAATGGGAAAGTTTTCTTTATCTGCAAGCTTAATTACTTCTTCAGGAATATAGTTAAAATAAATATTTTTAATAGCCAGACAGCTTATGCCCACAGCTATCATCCTTTTTACAATTCCGTATAGTTCATCAATATTATCTCTTATAGCAACTAAAGTACTTAAAGCAAAATCACCAGGACTAAAATTTTCTGCAATTAAGTCTCCAATTTCATAATCCCAAACTGCTACATGGGTTATCTTATTGGATAGACCCTTTTCTCCTGCAATGACTTTAAATCCTTTAAGTATTTCAAGTTCTAAAGCTTCATGTACTGTTATAGCCATAAATTTCACCTCCTTCTTGTTTTAATAATTTTAGCTTATAAAAAATTAATATATAAATTGATTAATCCAGTGAACCGCCTACTTTACCTGGCTTGTTGTTGAATTAACAACCATAAATAATTATAAATAAGGATTATAATAAAATCAAATAATTGTGAACTTTTTTACACTATTTTGTCTACTTTTGTCACTAGTAATATATGGTATATCCTTATCATCAAAAAATAATAAGGGTATAAGCTAAAACTTATACCCTTAATCTATACCCTGCTCCCCATACAGTCTCTATATACTGAGGGTCGGAAGGATTTGCTTCTATTTTTTCTCTTACTCTTCTAATGTGGACAGTTATTGTGGCATTATCGCCAAGAGCCTCTAATCCCCAAACTCTTTCAAACAGTTCTTCTCTTCCAAAAACTCTGTTTGGATTTTGCGCAAAGTATAAAAGCAGATCAAATTCCTTTTGAGCTAAAGTTACTTCTTTATCATTTATGAATACCTGTCTTGAATCTTTTAATATTTTAAGTCCTCTTATCACAATCATGTTTTTATCTTCGCTGCCTTTAAGTCTGCTCTTTATCCTTTCATAATTCTGAATATGGGACTTTACTCTTGCAACCAATTCCCCTGGACTGAAAGGCTTTGTAATATAGTCATCGGCTCCCAAAGATAAGCCTTTTATTTTATCGATTTCCTCTTTCTTAGCAGAAACCAAAAGTACAGGAATATCTTTTATATCCTGAATTATCCTCAAGATATCAAAGCCGTCTATATTGGGAAGCATTACGTCAAGAATAACCAAGTCATAATTATTTTCTTTTATTTCATTTAAGCCGGATACCCCATCAGTACATATGTTAACATCAAACCCCGAAATTTCCAAATAATCTTTTTCAAGCTCTGCAATACTTAAGTCATCTTCAACTATCAATATTTTCTTCATAATCCCCTCTGACCTCTTCAACTTTTTTTAATGATATTATAATGCTTGTTCCTTCATTGTCATGGCTGACAGCCCATATCCTTCCGTTGTGGCCTTCAACAATCTGCTTTGCTATAGCGAGGCCTAATCCGCTTCCTTTGGCGCCGCTTCTTGCAGCATCAGCTCTGTAAAATTTATCAAAAATCTTGTTTACATCTTCACTTTTAATTCCCATACCATTATCTCTAACTTCAATGATAATACTTGAATTTGTTTCTCTTAACTCTAAGCTTATTTCTCCCTGCTGCTTTCCCATGTACTTTCTGGAGTTGTCAATAATATTTACAATAACTCTCCTCATCCTATCCCTGTCAATGGAAACAAAATTTGAGTACATCAAATTATTTTTAAGGTTTATCTTTATATTATCCTTCTCCAGTTCAGGCTCAACTTCGCTTACACAGTAGTTAAAATACTCAACTATATCTGTTTTTTCAAAATTAAAAGGTATTTGATTTAAGTCAAGCTTTGAATAAAGAAGCAAATCATCAATCATTATATCAACCTGCTCAGCTTTTGAATAAATTGTTTTTAGATACTTTTCCGTCTTTTCCGGAGTGCTCGCTACTCCATCCAATATGCCTTCGACATAACCCTTAATTGAGGTTATCGGTGTCTTCAAGTCATGAGATATACTTGATATAAGCATTTTTCTGTTATCATCATACTTAAGCTTCATAGATACAGAATCCTTAAGCTGTATTCTCATAACCTCAAAATCATGACAAAGCTCCTTTACCTCCTCATCTCCTTCTTCTGTAACTTCGCAATTTAAATTACCGCTGCTTATTTCAGAGGCAGCTTTTTTAAGAGATGCTATTGGGTTTAAAATCCTCTTTGAAAGCCCGTAAGTCATAATAATGTTAACTGCTATAAAGGATATTATATAGGTACATATAATAACCATAATGAACTCTTGAAATAAGTTTTCATTATGTCCTATAGGAGCTAGCAGCATTATTTTGCTTTCCGAAGAATCCTTTAATACTAAATGTGCTGTTTCAAACATATAGGAGGTAGAATTTATTTCAACAATTTTTTCAATGTGCTGATCCTCTGATTTTTCAAAAGCCTTTTCAGTATCAATTTTACTTATATCACTTATGGAGGAGATAATATTGTTATTTGCTGATATTATGTATTCTCCTCTAAACCCTGAAAGCCTTTTAGATATTATGTTCTTTAATTCTACTTCACTTACAGCTCCTAAGTTTTGCTCAGATATACTGTTTGCAGCACTAAAAAGTTCTGTTTTTACTTCTGCGATTTTTTTAATATTGTTATACCCGATTTCTTTATTTAAAAACTTTGAAGAAACAAATAAAAAAGTAATCGCAACTACTAATGTAACAATAAACGGAATTATTACGATTAATGTATTGGATATTATTAATCTTCTCTTTATATTCATTTATTCACCCTAAAAATCTTTTTTATCGAATAGGTAATAGCCCAATGTAAATAATATTATACCATAGCTTACAAGCATCATAAACTTAAGCAAAATTTTAAATACCGGAAAAGGGCTTATAATCCATAAATTATACCAATCAAATATGGAGGTAAAAAATATACCTGAATATCGTGAAAAAACTAATTCAAGCACTTTAAAAACTAAGAAAACAAGCACTGAAATAAAGAATACACTAACTCCGCTTTTTAAAATGTTGCTTATAATCGCAATAACCATAGCAAGAATAAGCATAGGCAAAGCTGTTACAAGGTAAGACAATACAATATTTATAATTGCCTTTACTGTAAAGGAATTGGAATTAAATAAAATGCCCGCAAAAATTGAGATAAGCATAACTAAAATAAGATTAAATAATATAAAAACAAATATTGCAGTAAGCTTTGCAGTAAAATACTTAAATCGAGTTATCGGTCTTGTAAGTGATATTTTCATTGTATTCTGAGAGAATTCCCCTGAAAAACTATCAATAGTAACCAGGGCAGTAAACAGAGGCAGAATTGTATTAACTAGTATTGACAGCACTAATATTGGAAACTCCATGCTTGAAGCTCCTCTAAGTCCAAATCTGCTTCTTAATGCCATAACAGCTCCCTGGCCTGCTATAATAAAAATAAAGGATATTATAATCGCCAGCAAAAACTTTTTCTTTTTACATAGTTTTTCTATTTCGTTAATTAAAGCTATTTTAAACTCTGCCATTTCTCTCAACCTCACTAACAAAATAGTTTTCAAGTGATGCGTAATTCTTTAATATATTCTTAGTGCTGTCTAAATTTATCATTCTTCCATTATAAAGAACACCGATGCTGGTACAGGTAAGCTCTACATCATGAATAAGATGACTTGAAATAAAAAAGGTTGTCCCTTCTTTTTCCGCCATTTCTTTAATAATATTTCTCATAGATATCATTCCTTCAACGTCCAACCCATTAAGAGGTTCGTCCAAAATAACTACCTCAGGTCTTCCTAGGATTGCTGATGCAATTCCAAGACGCTGCTTCATTCCTAACGAAAACTTTCTCGGCTTCTCATTTTTGTATTTTAATATACCGGTAAGCTTTAATACTTCATCAATTCTTTTATCATCAACATCCTTATAATACCTTGAAAACTGCTTTAAATTTTCGTAAGCGGTCAAATATGGATAAGCTTCTGCTGTCTCTATAATGCAGCCAACCTTCTCCATTGCTTTTTGAAAATTTTCAAATACGCTGAAACCCTTTATTTTCACATCACCGCTGTCCGGCTTAACAAGTCCTGTCATAACCTTCATAGCAGTAGTTTTTCCAGCTCCATTAGGGCCTAAAAACCCAAAAATATCACCCTTATGTATATCTAGATTTATATCTTCAATTCCTCTTCCATTTTTATACATCTTAGTCAAGTTCTTTATCTCAATAACCTTCTCCATTGCAATCTCCTTAAAATGAAAGTTAATCTTTCAATGGGGCAGCTTTAAAGGCTGCCCCTGCTTTTATAGATGCTGCTAATTAATCAATTACTTTATTAAATTCACCATCGAATATGGCATTTCCATCAACAGAAGCACCACTGCGGGAATTATCAAAATCAAAATATAGTCTCGGAAATCCATAGTTTATTCCGATGTTTCCCTTCAAGCTTTTACCTTCTGGATTTGTATAGCTAAAGGTAGCATTATAAATGTTTTTCTCAAACTCTGCATTAAATTTAAAGCTCTTAGCCTTAGATGCATACTCTTCATAACCTTTTAAGTACTCTTCACTATAGGATCCCGAAATATTTTTATCAGTAATTTTATCAATATTTACAATTCTTTCGCCTATTTTTTTAAATTTACCGTCTTTTTTAAGAAATATATTGTTCTTGTAGGTACCTGTATAAAGTTCCGGGTTAGAAACCTTACTTCTATCTTCAATCACAGTCTTTTCAACTTTTTTGCCATTAAGATCAGGCTTGTTAACCACAGTCTTATTTATATCATACGACTTAGCTAAAACTTCAAAGGTCAAGCTGTGTTCCTTACCCGAATCATCCTTGCCATAAAGGACTCCTGTTCCAAGTACATTTTGAACCAGTCCGTTCTTATCTACAGTCATCTTTCCCTTAAGATCTTTTACAAATATATCCTGAGTAATTTTAGGCATTATACTTTTATTATCTGAGTTATTTTGATTGTTTGAATAAAAGCCAAACCTACGCTTTAATTGATAAGAAACTATAGCATTTGCAAGCGCAGGAATCTGTGCTTCGCTTAAGGAACCTGAAAACTCTTTACTTCCATCAGCATTGTCAGAAGCCACAACAGAGTCCTTAAGATTGCCGATAAACGCATCTGCTATTTTTTCAAGATCTCCTGCTTCCTTTTGCTTAAAAGGATTGTTTATCCAAAACTTATCATCATTTATCTTTTGCTCTGTTACACGATAAACACCATCTTTGTTATTATAGTTTATATAACCTTCTTTATCTCTGTAGTAAAAACCTTCGTTTTTTTCTTTACCTTCCACAGTGTTTGTGATATTTTCACAGGAAAGCTTTTTTAAATCGTATTTATTAACAGAGTTTTGTGAGCTTATAACATTTCCGTTATCCTTTAAAGCAAAAGAAACATCTACAGTATAGCTTGAAAGCTTGCTTGTATAGCTGTCCGCAGAATTTTTCATTGCTTCCTTTGCCTGATCATAGCCGCTTTTTGAAACTACTTCTGCAAATGCTGTAGTTGTAAACATTAAGGTGCCTACAGCAAGACTTACTATCATAGCCGTCTTCTTTTTCATTTTCAATTGTAACATCCCCTTACTTAAGCTAATTCCAGGAAAGCTTTCCATGCTTCTATTTTAAAGTCAACATCTCTACTTTACATAAACTAATTATAAACAAATTATAAACTTTAGGGAATATATGAATGTTGGTAAATAAAATAGCCATAGACTTTAAAAAACTTTAGCAACCTTACGCTACTTTTAGCATGCTCAGAATAAAGGTCTAAGCTTTTCACCAGCACTTCGTCAAAAATATGAACAAAGTTATGAATAAATATTTTTTAATAAAGATTTTATTCTCATTAAAGCAAGGAGTTACCTTTTTATCATTGCATATTTATCTATAATTCTATAAAAATATTTAAATATTTACTGGAATCATGCTGGTTTAAAGCAAAATAAAAGTATTGTAGGCTTGCTTTAAAGTATTTAGGGCGGTGCTCTGAAAACCCTGTTAACTTTTAAGCAAGCCTGCGGCAATTTTTTTAAAATCTACTTATTATCCGAACAGTTCTTTAAGTCCTTCCTTTAAATTCATTTCCGCATTTTTTGCAGGTAATCACAATTTTGCCCTTTTTTCTGGGTACCCTAAGCTTTTGAGAACAATTTGGACACTTAAATATTTTATATTTTTTTCTTTCATCAAAAGAAGTATTAACACCTAAAAATTTCTTTTTAATTATTGAAATAATGTTTTCATATCTAGACAGTTCTTGATACCTTTTATATTTATTTTTTGAACAGGTTCTAAAAATTCCATAAGCAACAAAAACAAGGCTTAAACCTAATGTATACCTTGTTAAGGACAGTACTGCTCCAACAATTACAACATCTCGTGAAAGTCTGTCAAATCCATAACAATCCTTAAAATAATATGAAAGCTTGTTTAGATAATTATTAAACTTCAATGAAATTCCTCCTAAAAAGCTATTTCAGCAATACATATAAAAATATTTATATATGTATTTATACGGTAGCACAGGTAGCTTATTGATACAATGAAAAATCTGTTAACATTTAATTACGAAATTTCTTCTGCCACAGCTATTTTAATACATACTCAACAAATCTTTTTGCATTTTCTAAATCCTCGTTATTAGGATGCTTGCTCGCCTCTTCATGATTTTTAAGCTGTTCTTTAATATGTTCATCCTCAGGATTTTTCTTCAACATTTCTTTATATCTTTCTGTTAATCCTTCATTTATTTTTCCTTGGCATAAAAAGTGCCCTAATACTTTGTTGTCAGCAGCTACTAATTCCTCTATTCTCTTTTTTATACTTTCATAGTAATCTCCTTACTTAATATGTTTTATATTTCATAACATTTGATTTATTTAACATTTCTATATTTTTTAGTACTGTTTCCACTTCTTTAATTAACATAATCAACTTTATTAAGTATTATGAACAACTTTCATAATACCGTCAACTAACTTTTTATGAAAATTTAATTAATATTATGAAACTGTTACAGACTTGTATTTTAATCAACATATGTTTATTATAGAATGTGTGTTGATTATATATTAATCAAAAATTATATCAGCTTGGAGGTACTTTTCAATGGAAGAACAAAAAGTGGATAGACGAATAAGAAAAACTAAAAAAGCCTTGCTGCAGGCTCTTACAAAGCTTATGTCAGAAAAGAAAATTAACAGCATTACAGTAAAGGAACTTACTGATTTAGCCGATGTTAACAGATCCACCTTTTATCTTTATTACGAAGATATATTTGATATGGTTGAGAAAATAGAATCAGAAATACTGATTGATTTTACAGAAGCCTTTAATAAGTTTAAAGGAGAAACCCCCTCTAATGATAATTTATTATCATTTTTAACATATTTGTTTGGATTCATTCAAAGAAATGCTGAGATGTTTAAGGTATTGCTCGGACCTGATGGCAATTATACTTTTCTTGAAAAGCTTAAGGAGACTATTAAAATTTCGCAGCCACCTATAGACAGCCCATGCTCAAAGGTAAATTTTTATTACCTTATGCCATATACAATTTCCGGATGCATAGGACTTATCCAGCAATGGCTTAATGATAATATGAATGTTCCACCTAAAGAAATGGCTGTTATTGTTATTAATATTCTTTCAAATAAAGCAATATAAAGACTGTATCATAAAGCCCTAAACTTTGCTCACTCAAGCAGCATTTGCTGATTGAAGTTACTTAGTTCTTTAGATACAGTCTCTCCATGTAGATTTAAATGGCTATTTTATGCTTTCAATTACTTAAATAGACTCTGTAATCTGCACCTTCTGCTTTTTTGAAATTCCTTCTGATAAAGACATAAGAGCTGGTATTGCTATCGGAAGCAGGATAAATCCTAAAAGGAATAATCCAATAACTATACAGATGGCAAGTTCCATTAATACTATTATGTTTGAAGGATACATTGTAGCAAAAGTTCCCGCAAGTATTATAGCTGCAGACATTACAACTCCGCCTATATTTTTAGCTGCAACTACTATAGCTTCCCTTGGAGAAAGATGTGGATATTCCTTAAAGCGTTCCATAAGGAATATACTATAATCAACCCCTAAGGCCGCAATCATAACAAATGCAAAAAAAGGTACATTCCAGGATAAGCCTTGTTTTGCACTAGCAAAAAGCATTTTTGATATAAAGGCTGTTGCTGATAATGCAGTATAGTAGGTAGCCATGAGTGCACCTATTATATATACAGGAATCCAGAAGGATTTTATAACTGCAATAAGCAGTATAAATATAGCTGCTAGTACAATTATTTGTGTGAAAGTTATGTCGTGAGTAGCAATGTTCTTTAAGTCATAGGAGCCCGAAGTTGCTCCTGCAATTCCAATATTAGCATTCTGAAGCTTTGTACCCTTTAATTCATTACTTACAAAACTATTAAGATCCTTCATTAGGCCCATTGCCTCTTCTGAGTAAGGCTCAGAATCTAAAGTTACTGTAAGCTTAGCTGTCTTTCTGTCTTTGGACATATACATATCAAGCATCTTATTTATATCTTCGCTTTCAAAAACTTCCTTAGGAATATAAAAGCTTCTTGTACTTGTAAGCTGATTCAAAAAGTCTCCGCTTTTATTTATACCATCATATATAGAATTTAAGCCGCCGCTGCCTTTGCTTATTCCATCCTTTAATTGAACCATTCCACCGCTGAGAGTTGAAAGTCCGTTATATAGTGAACTTTGTCCTATTTTTATCTTTTCAGCACCATCTCTTAATTGTGACATACTTGCAATAATTTGTTTCTGCCCGCCGCTGCCTTTCTTAAGTCCTTCCGAAAGTTCTCTTGCTCCCTTTTCAAGTTCATCAATTCCTTTAACGAGCTTTGAATCAGTGCTTGTATTATCTATTACTTGCTTAAGTCCCCCATTAATAAGATCTAATCCCGAAGTAAGCTGGTCATAGTTTGCATTAGCCTTATTTATGCCTGAATTAAGCTCATCAAGTGCAGCTGACAGGTTGCTAGACATTGCCTTTAAAGCACCTACATCCGGATCATTAGGCAGCTTTGTATCAATTTTTGCAATACTGGCCTGCATGGCAGATGTAAGCTGCTTTAATTTTTCTATTGAACTTGGCAGGGCCTTGTAACCCTGTCCAAGCAGGTTATAGCCATTATTTATTTCTGAAATATTTGCTGAAATAGCATTAAGTCCGCTATTTATACGTGCAACACCGGTCTTAAGCTGTGATATTCCTGAAGCCAGACTGCCTGCCCCGTTTGCTCCCTGCTCGATGCCCGTATCTATCTTTTTAAGACCTTCTGTTACAGCGTCCATTGCATTTTGAAGTCCGCCTGTTCCGTTAATTAAATCCTTAACCGGTGAAAAATCGGGTGACGATAAGTTGCTGCTTATTGTATCAAGACCATCTTTTACCTTTTTAACACCATCATTTGCATCAGACAATCCATTTACAACAGTTTCTGTCTGATTGTTTGTGTACAGTTCCTTAATCATTGTTCCCTTTGGTTGAGTAGGACCTGCAACTTCCTTTATTCCTTTTAATCCCTTAAGCTTTTCATTAAGATTATCTATAACTGCCAAGGCTTCATTATTACCCATGGGTTCATTGTTTTCTATAACTACAGTGGTCTGCATTACCTTGCCCGAACCAAATTTATCCGCAACAATATTAAAGCCTTTTACTGATGGATCATTAGGACTCAAATCTTTAATATTATCAAAGGATAACTTAGCGGTATTAAATAAAATTACTGGCGTAAGTACAGCAGCAACAACAAGAAGCGAGATTACCGGGTGTTTAACCGAAGCAGAAGCTGCCCTTCCCCAAAATTTACTCTCCTTATGACCTTCTTTATTTCTTGAAGGCCAGAATAACTTGCTGCCTAAGAGCCTCATAATTACCGGCGTCAAAGTCAGAATTTCAATTAGAAGCACTGCAATGCCTATTGCAACGGCATTTGCTGATCTATATACAGGAAATTTTACAAAGGTTAAGCTTGCAAAGCCCATAAAAACTGTAAGCCCGCTGTATATTATAGTTTTTCCTGCCGTTCTGAGACTTGCTGAAACTGCCTCATCTATTGATAAGCCATTAGAAAGTTCTTCTTTAAATCTATTAAAAAGTAGTATATGATAATCTGTTCCAATACCAAACAATACTAGTATTACAAACATCTGAGTCAAGCTTGTAATAGGAAAGTTAAGCCTTTTAACTAGTATTCCTATTATGCCCATGGAACACAAATAGGAAACCCCTACTGCTAAAAGACTCACTACAGGAGTAACTACTGAACGGAACATTAATATCAATACAAGCAGTATGAATACTACCGTTATTGCTCCGCTCTTATCAACTCCTTTTGAAACATCGCTTAAGTAATCATTGCCTATTGCCAAAGAGCCTGTTATATAATGCTCAACTTTTATATCCTTTACAGCTCCCTCGAAATCCTTTATTACAGTTTCACTGTCTCTTGTTCCCTTTTCAAAGGAAATCGGGATTATCAAGGTAGTATTATCCTTAGAAATTAATTGTTCCTTTGCCTCTGGAGTGTTAAAAGGATCTACAAGGCTGTTTATCTGAAGCTTATCTTTACTTTCATTAAGATTTTTAATACCGGTCTCAATAGCTTTCATATCATCTTCTGAAAGTTTTTTCTCATTATTAAATACTAACAGTAGAGATTCTCCTTTTGAGTTTCCCATTTTATCAAGCATTTGAGAAGCTATTTTAGATGGCTCGTTATCGGATATCGTTGCTTCTCCCTTTTGATTAAGTATCTGTTTTAAATTAGGCTGGTTTAGTCCAAATAGTACAGTGACTACAATCCATACAATAAGAAGTATCCAGCTATGCTTTAGTATTTTCTTCATAAAATACACCTCCTAAACAAATATTAATTTATTTTTAGACACGTGTTTATTATAATTTAAGTGTAGATTATGTTTCAATCATCAATGTTTAATGGAGTTGTTGACTATAAGACACAAACGCGTTAGGTGTTGAAAAACTGTAAAATTTTTTAGAGGAGAAGGAAAGGTGATATTGTTTTCAAAAATTATTGACAAAACTTATGCTTTAGAATATAATGTTATAAAATATTAGGCTTTGAACAGGAATAGTAATATTTCAATCATTTTAAGAGAGCTGTTGTCTGGTGCAAAACAGTATTTGATAAAGTATGAACTCGCCTGGGAGCATATCTGCAGAAAAGCAGGTACGGTAAATCCGTTATCTTTTTAAGCTGGGATTTATGTTTTGTTTTTTATATACATAAATCTAATTAGAGTGGTACCGCGGAATTTTAATCTTTCGTCTCTTTTATGAGATTGAAGGATTTTTTTATTTGAAGGAGGTTTTTTAAAATGGCTAACTATGGTACAGACGTTGATAAGAAATGGCAACAAAAATGGGAAGAAACAAATCTTTATAAATTTGATAAAGATAAATTAGATAAAAAGCTATATGTACTTGAAATGTTTTCTTACCCATCCGGAAGCACACTTCATGCAGGTCACTGGTTTAACTATGGTCCGGTAGATTCCTGGGCTAGAATGAAAAGAATGCAGGGTTATAATGTTTTTCAACCAATGGGCTTTGATGCTTTTGGTCTTCCTGCTGAAAACTATGCAATAAAAACAGGAATACATCCAAAGGATTCTACACTTAAGAATATTGAAACTATGGAAAAACAGCTAAAGTCCATGGGTGCAATGTTTAACTGGGATAATGAAGTTGTAACCTGCGATCCTGAATATTATAAATGGACACAATGGGTATTTTTAAAGCTATATGAAAAAGGCTTGGCTTACAGAAAGAAAGCTCCTGTAAATTGGTGTCCTAGCTGCAACACTGTTCTTGCAAACGAGCAGGTAGTTGACGGACACTGCGAGCGCTGCGAAACTGAAGTTACAAAGAAGGACTTAACTCAATGGTTCTTAAAGATAACTGATTATGCAGATGAACTTCTTGAAAAGCTTGATGATTTGGATTGGCCTGAAAAAACAAAGGCTATGCAAAGACACTGGATTGGAAAATCAACCGGTGCTGAAGTAACCTTTAAGGTAACTGATTCAGATTTAAGCTTTAATGTATTCACAACAAGAGTTGATACTTTGTTTGGAGTTACCTATGTTGTTTTAGCTCCTGAAAATGAGCTTGTTGATAAACTTACTTTAGCTGAAAACAAAGCTGCTGTTGAAGCTTATAAAGAAGCTGCTAAAAAGCAGTCTGATATAGAAAGACAATCTATTACAAGAGAAAAAACCGGCGTATTTACTGGCTCCTATGCAATAAACCCTATTAACGGAAGAAAGGTTCCTATATGGGTTGGAGACTACGTACTTGCAACTTACGGTACAGGCGCAGTTATGGCTGTTCCGGCTCATGACGACAGAGACTTTGCTTTCGCAACAAAATATAACCTTCCAATAGAAAGAGTTATAGCAAGTGATACAGAGCTTCCTTATACTGAACACGGAAAACTTGTAAACAGCGAAGAATTTACCGGACTTACTACCGAAGAAGCAAAGGAAGCTATAGTTAAAAAGCTTGAAAGCATTAAGCTTGGTTCAGCTAAGGTTAACTATAGATTAAGAGACTGGCTTGTATCAAGACAAAGATATTGGGGTGCTCCTATTCCGGTTGTGCACTGTGAGCACTGCGGAATAGTACCTGTACCTACAAATCATCTTCCAGTAGAGCTTCCATACAATGTAGAATTCTCACCTGATGGCAAATCACCACTTGCTAAATCAGACGAGTTCATGCATACAACTTGTCCAAGATGCGGTCATGAGGCTTTAAGAGATGCAGATACTCTTGACACCTTTGTGGATTCTTCCTGGTATTACTTAAGATATGCTGACAATAAAAACAGTGAGAAGGCTTTTGATCCTGAAATAATCAACAAAGTACTTCCTGTTGACAAATACGTTGGCGGCCCTGAGCATGCCTGCATGCATCTATTGTATGCAAGATTTATTACAAAAGCTCTTAGAGACATGGGCTACCTAAACTTTGATGAACCTTTCCTTTCATTAACTCATCAAGGCTTGATACTTGGACCAGATGGACTCAAAATGAGTAAGTCTAAGGGAAATACTATTACACCTGACGACTATATCAAAGAACATGGCGCTGATGTATTCAGAATGTATTTAATGTTTGGCTTTGGCTATACAGAAGGCGGAGCTTGGAGCGATGACGGGATAAAATCTATTGCCAGATTTGTAGACAGAATTGAAAGAATGTTTGATGCTTCAAGACAAGTAATAAACTCAGGAAATACCAAAACTACCATAGATAAGGCTGAAAAAGAACTTAACTACTGGAGACACTTTGCAATAAGAGGAGTAACTTCAGATACAGAAATTCTTCAGTTTAATACTGCTATAGCCAGAATGATGGAGCTTACAAATGCATTGTCAAAATATTTAAATGAAGAAACTAAAAATGCCTCCTTCTTAAAGGAAGTTATTATAGACTTCATAAAAATGCTTGCACCGTTTGCACCTCACTTTGCTGAAGAACAATGGAGTCTTTTAGGTATGGACTACTCTGTATTCAACGAAGAATGGCCAGAATTTGATGCAGCTGCTCTAGTTAAAGACGAGGTTGAAATTGCTATACAAATTAACGGAAAAATAAAGGCTAGAATAAACGTTCCTTCTGATTTAAATGAAGATGGAATAAAAGAAGCTTCCTTAAACAATGAAGATGTTAAAAAAGCACTTGAAGGCAAGTCAGTGGCTAAGATTATTGTTATTAAGGGAAAACTAGTAAATATTGTAGCTAAATAAATGAAAAATATAAATAGCTGAAGGGATGCCCCTTCAGCTATCTGTATTTTTCCAAAGTTTTCTCCGTTGCCTGAAGTAAATTATTTAAGTCGTAAACTTCCCCTTCTTCTATGAGCTTATTAAGCTGCATTTGAAATCTGGTTGATTCTCCGGGTTTTCCTATGGAAGATAAAGTTATTATATTGTTCATTATATTTGATATAAGACTTGATTTAACTTCAAATAATTTTTGAGCATCCTTAATTTCATCCTTTATCTCAAGCATAAGCTGATCTAGGTTAAAAGCTGCATCGGCAGCATGCTTTAGCTTCTGTCTTATATCCTGAGGAATCTCATGCTTATATTTATAATTTAGCGAATGTTCAATAGTAGCCCAAAAGTTCATGGCAAGAGTTCTTATTTGAAATTCTGCCAGAATATCCTTTTGTCCCTCTGCAAGGTTTACCGGATATTTTATAATCATATGATAGCTTCTGTAGCCACTTTCCTTATAATTAGTTACATAGTCCTTCTCATACATAATCTGCATGTCTTTTCTGACTCTTATAAGCTCTACAACTCTTTCTATGTCATCAACAAATTGACACATAACTCTTATGCCTGCTATATCTTCCATCTCATATTCTATTCTATCTAAAGGTATATTAAATTTATTAGCTTTCTCAAGTATACTTGCAATCTCTTTGACTCTTCCTGTAACAAATTCTATAGGTGAGTATTCATTTTTTCTTCTTAATTCTGTACGTATGCTTCTAAATTTTACTTTTAATTCATCAACAGCCTGTTCATAAGGTATGAGAAATGTTTTCCATTCTCTTATTGCCATAACTTTCATCCTTTACTATAAGTGTTTCAGACATAATGTACTAAGGTACTGCATTAAGATCTAAAAAATATCTAATCTCAAAGATAATCTTAACGCCTCATAAACTTTCACATTATATATTTATATTAACCTAAAAACAGATATTGTCAATGTTTAAGAATTTTTTCTATAAATTAACTTTAACACTTTAAATAAAAACAATAGAATATTTTTTATGTTTTGCTATAATAGTACTATAAAGAAATTCAATTTTGTTAGGGTGATAATTATGAAGGAAAATATTTTTTCAGGATTAGAAGGACTAGGTTTCAATGATATTCATGATTTAGAGCTTTTCAATAAAAAGAAAGAAGAGGAAAAGGCGGCTTCTGTAGAGAAAAAAGAGGAAGATCCTAAAAATTCACTTTATGATGCTACAGTTACCTGTCCTGTATGCCAAAGTGTATTTCAAGCTCGCTCTGTAAAGAGCTCAGCCATCAGAAGGCAAAAAAGTGACAGTGATCTATTTGTAAGGTACGCTTCTGTAAATCCATATTTTTATGAGGTTTATCTATGCAACGTATGTGGTTATGCTGCGATGAAGCAGGACTTTGAAAAGATCAGAGATTATCAAGTGGAACTTGTACAAAAAAAGATTACTCCAAGATGGCAGGGAAGACGCTATCCGGAGGTATATACTGCTGAAATTGCTATTGAAAGATATAAGCTTTCTTTATTAAACAGTGTAGTAATTGAAGCAAAATCAAGCAAAAAGGCGTTAAATTGCCTTAGAATAGCTTGGATGTATAGATTGCAGGAAGATGAAACTAATGAAAAGTTATTCTTAGCACAAGCTTTAGAAGGCTTTAGTGATGCTTATTCAAGTGAAGATTTTCCTATATGCGGCATGGATAAATTTACTTTAATGTATTTGTTAGGTGAGCTAAACAGAAGAATCGGAAATTTAGAAGAAGCTAATAAATGGTTAAGCAAGGTTATAACTACACCAAGCACTCCTCAAAAAATAAAGGATTTAGCTAGAGACCAAAGGGATTTAATTAAAGAAGAGTTATCAGAGACAATGGAAAGTCCAGAAGAACAAAGTGAAGATTCTAAAAAGTCGGGGTTCTTTTCTAAATTTTTTAAATAGTTTCTGAAAACTATAAAATTTCTTTCAAAAGTTTCGATAATTATTGTAATAAGTTTTTATGAAGAACAAATGAGAGGAGATAACTTATATGTTTTTTAACAAGAAAAAATCGAAGCAATCCATTGAGGACAACTTAATTGTATCAGATAGTTATGAAGTTAATTCTTCTAACGAAGCCTTATCAGAGGTTTATAATAAAATTAAGGATGAGATTGTAAAGGTCGAAGATAGCTCAAATAATATAATTTCTATTTCTTCAAATATTGAAGCAGCAGTAAACGAAATAACTTCTTCTAATTCAAGACAAAACGAAGAAATTAGCAGCACACTTAGTATCTTAAAAGATTTCAGTGTAGATATGGAAAATATGGCTGAAGGAATTACAAATGTACAAATAAAAGTTTTAGATACTACCTCCATGGCTGATGAAGGCCTTAAGAGTATCGAAGAATTAGATTCATCTTTAAATCAGCTTCAAACTGCATTTTCAAGTTCTACTTCTACAGTAAATGATTTGGTTTCAAAAATAGATTCTGTAAACACTATAACTGATTCTATAAGCCAAATAGCAAGCCAGACAAATCTTCTTGCCTTAAACGCTGCAATAGAAGCTGCAAGGGCAGGCGAAGCAGGCCGAGGTTTTTCGGTAGTTGCAGAAGAAGTTAGAAAACTAGCAGAAAACTCCAAGCTTGCGGTTGAAAACATTACAAAAATCTTAGATGAGATAAAGACTGATATTATAAGCACTTCTAATTCTATGTCTCAAGGTGAAACTGCAATAACTAATCAAAACAGTACCTTAAAAACTACTAAAAATACCTTTATAAATATAAAATCTTCTATAGATGAAGCAGCAGTTGAAATTGACAACAGCATAGCAACATTAGTTGAAACCTCCGAAAAAAAGAATACTATACTATCCAAGGTTGAAGATTTGTCTTCAATCTCAGAAACAAATTCTTCACTTTCAGAGGAAATAGCAGCATCCATAGAAAAACAAGCGCCTGCTTTTATTCAAATTAAAAGAAATATAGACAAGCTTAACGAAACACTTGATAAGCTCAATTTAAAATAAAAGTAACTGCCCTGAAAATCATTTAAACCTGCTGCATGTTATTAGAGTTCAAATAACATGCTCGATTTACTGGTTTTCAGGGCAGTCTATTTTTATTCTTCATTTAAAAGCATTTTTACCAGCTTTTCTACTCTTTCATCACAAACTCTGTAATTTATCTCCAAACCGTTTCTGTCTCCTTCTATTATGCCTGCCGTTCTCAACTTTTGAAGATGCTGAGAAACTGTTGATTGAGGCATATCAAGACAGGTCTGCATGTAAGTTACATTACATTGTCCTTTATTTAATAATCCTTTAACAATGCAAAGCCTTACAGGATGCGCAAGCACCTTTAAAAGCTCTGCAGTATCATTATACCTTTTATAATCCTTCTCCATAAACATTCCTCACTTTTAACTAAAAATCTTAATTGGATTAAAGTCTATATAATCAGCAGAGGTTAAAATATATTCGATACCATCAACATTTCCTACCATAACCTTGCTTAAGGCAGGTCCATGAAGATGCCCATAAATCACCTTTTCAACTCCGTACTCTTTAAATATTCTTATAAACTCAGTTTCATTGAATTTTTCATTTGTTGGTGGATAATGAACCATAACAATAAACTTTTTAAATCCTGCTTTAACTGCTGCATCTAAGGATAATCTTAACCTATTTAATTCTCTTTCATATATTTTTTCGTCGTGAGAAGTAAAATGTTCTCCGCCCGGGCAGTTCCAACCTCTAGTACCACATATTGCATAGTCTTCATAGCTGAAAAAATTATTTTGTATAAAGTTCATATCCTCGTAAAGAGAATTAAGCTTTTTAATACTCTGCCACCAATAATCATGATTACCTTTAATAAGTATTTTATTTCCTGGAAGCTCATGAATCCAATCAAGTTCTTTTAACCCTTCTTCTATTTTCATAGACCAGGATATATCTCCTCCAATTAAAACTGTATCCTCCTCTTTAATGTTTGAGAGCCAATTATTTTTTATTTTTTCGTCATGCCTATACCACTTCTCACCAAAAACATCCATTGGTTTATCTCCGCTAAGAGCTAAATGAAGGTCTGATATTGCATATAATCCCATGCACTTCACCGTCCTTATTTGTTTCTATCCTTATCCATCACGTATGCTATAATTTTTGCCACAGCTTCATAAAGCTCCGTCGGTATATTTTCACCAACATCCACATTTGTTAAAAGCTCTGCCATTTCTTTATTATATACTATAGGTACATTATTTTCCTCTGCTTTTTCAATAATTTTATCCGCTATAAGTCCCATTCCTGCTGCTGTAACCATGGGAGCATTATATCCGCTCTCATACTTTAAGGCTGCTGCCTTTTTCATATTTTTCATAGTCTACACCCTTGTATTTATACTATTTATGCCGCTGTCTTCAAAAAAATCACTACAATTAGAAATAGTTGCCTCTGCTTGCTTTTTTTCAATATCAATAAAGGCATTATAACCTAATTGTCTAAGCTCACTTAATATTATATTCTTGCCTGAACTAAGAACATTAATGCTGCTTTCTTCACATTTTATATCTATACTCATGTTTTGTTCTCTTACCTTTACATAAGCATCCACAATACCTATATTAACAGTTTTTACACTTACAACCAAACTCACATTTTTAGAATCTATCTTTTTTCCTGACTTTCTATCATCTTTTATTATTAGCTTGCAGGGATACTCATCTTTATTCAAATTTATAGGAATATCCATAAAATAATACTGGTTGCTTAAGGAATTGAAAACTTTAAAATCATTTATATTTTCTTTAATGGATCCCAAAATCTTACTGAAGGTTTCAGAGCTGCCATCCATCTCTTCCTTAAGAACATTCTTTATAACTGTTTTCATATCTTCTATTTTACTTGAAAGCTGCTCTTTTACCACCGCTTCCATTTCGCCTTTTTCCATTTTCATTGCACTTTTAAGTTTATCCTCATAATGCTTTGGCTCCTGTACAGGAGGCTTATCATTTTGGTTAACTATTTCTTCGTCGACTTTATCACCTTCATAGCCCGGTATAAGACGTTCAGTTTTTCCATGGGTAACTTCCTCCAGCTTAATATTCGAAGCAGCTGAACCATCATCCTCTATCAACTTTTTTAAACTTTCATAAAGCTTTAAATCTTCTTTGGATATATTTCCTTGTTTAATATCTGATTCCAATACCTTTAGCAGACTATGCGCTTCATTTCTCTTCTCTTCAGTTAATTTATAATTATTTCTTTCCTGATTACTATTTAACGCTGTCTTATTTACTTCAACCTCAGCAGGTTGCTTATTTACCTCGCGTCCATCAGCTTTTTCCTGTATGCTCTTTACTTCTTTATATATTATAGAATCCTCATTTACTAACTTTTTAAAGCTTTTTATATTTTCCTCAGTAAACTCTATATTATTTTCAAGCATAGTAAAGATATCATCCTCTGACAGGCCTTTGAGTTCACTAAAAAATCCTTTTAGTATCCTTTGGATATTTTTTCCCTGTTCATTATTTATATCTATATTTTTATTTGAAGTATACTTCAATATAAAGTTATCTTCTTCACTGCTGTCACTTAATATTTTATTCTTGAAATCTATTATTGTCTTTACTTTAGAAATATTTTCCCTGCTCAGAGGCATATTATGCTTTATCATTTTCTTTAGGGTTTCATAATCCTCTTTGCCTACATCAATATTATTCTCTAAAAGCAAATCCTCTAAAGAATCCTTATTTATTTCTTCACTGTCATCTTTAAGGTTTACCAGTTTTATCTGAAGTTTTCCATCCTTAAAGCCTTCAACCTGAAATTTAGCTAATCCATCCGGAACAAAATTTAATGGTTGTTGAAGCTTTGCAGGAAACTGCCAGCCATCTAAAAGCTTCAATATCAATTCCATATTCTGCTCACTAACAGCCGAAATTCTAGCTGAAAATACTTGTCCAACTTCAAAGCTTAATTTGCTAGCCACCCTTTTGGGATTTGTGCTATACGCTCCTACAATATTATTTATTCCTGCCACACTTCCACCACCTTTATATTCCATTATTTAATTATCGTATAATTTTAGTAAAACCTTAAGGTATTAATAATCTTTATAAATAAAATGGCTGCAGCCTGGAACCCATGATTCTTAATAAAGAAAAAAAACCGAGAGACTCGGCTTTTATTCTATAACTATTTTATTGTAATTTTTCTTTCCTCTTCTTACAAGCATGCTTCCATCCTTGAAGTGCTCTTCTGTTACAACCATATTGATATCTGTAACCTTAGTATCATTAACAGTTAATCCGCCTTGCTGAATTAGTCTTCTACCTTCTCCTTTAGATGGAATTACTTTTGCAGCTGAAAGTACATCTAAAATAGTAGAACCTACTAAACTGCTGCTTATTGAAGCAGTAGGCACATTAGACATATCTCCGCCGCCTGCAAATAAGGCTTCAGCAGCTGACTTAGCCTTTTGAGCTTCCTCTTCTCCATGGATAAGCTTAGTAACTTCATAAGCAAGAACTTTCTTCGCCTCATTTATCTCAGAGCCTTCTAATGAACCTAGTCTTCTTACCTCATCCATTGGAAGGAAAGTAAGAAGTGCAAGACATTTTTCAACATCAGCATCGTTAACATTTCTCCAATACTGGTAAAAATCATATGGAGAAGTTTTTGTGCTGTCAAGCCATAAGGCACCACTTTCAGTTTTACCCATCTTTTTACCTTCGCTGTTAGTTAAAAGAGTACAGGTCATTGCAAAAGCAGGCTTATTTTCTTTTCTTCTTATAAGATCTGCACCAGCAAGCATATTTGACCACTGGTCATCCCCACCGAGCTGCATAACACAGTTGTATCTCCTATTTAATTCAAGGAAATCATATCCCTGCATAAGCATATAATTAAACTCAAGGAAGGAAAGTCCCTTTTCAAGCCTTTGCTTAAAGCACTCTGCGGTAAGCATTCTGTTTACAGAAAAATGAACTCCTATTTCTCTGATAAAATCCACGTAATTTAAGTTTAAAAGCCAGTCTGCGTTATTTTCAAGAATAGCTTTGCCATCGCTGAAATCAATAAATCTTTCCATCTGAGCCTTTATGCATTCAACATTGTGAGCGATATCTTCTTTTGTAAGCATCTTTCTCATATCTGTTTTTCCAGATGGATCTCCAACCATTGCAGTTCCGCCACCTACTAAAGCTATAGGTCTGTGGCCAGCTCTTTGCATATGTGCCATCATCATCATTGCTATAAAGTGCCCTACATGCAAGCTGTCGGCTGTTGGATCAAAACCTATGTAAAATGTTATTTTTTCTTTTTCCAATAATTCCTTTATTTCTTCTTCATGTGTAAATTGCTTAAGAAATCCACGTTCCATAAGTGTATCATATACGCTTGCCATCATTATCTCTCCTTTATATACATTCCAAATTAACTCTTCTATTTGACCTTCTCAAAAACCTGCAGAAACATTAAGATTTTTGCTCAATCAAATAAAGATCCACTAACTGAAACTATGTAGTAAGTATCTTCTATAGTACAATGCAAAAATTCTATTACATTCTACTTTAACAAAAATCCTTAAAGGTTGGCTATTTGCTTGCACAATGTAAGAATTTAACGCTTTCTATATAGTATATAGTTAAAATCATATTTTATCAATATTTTAGGGAATATTTAGGGGAATTTGTTCACAATATGGAATGCATAAAAAAATGATTATGCGCATATTGTACAAATTATCATTTTTATGTTAAAATTTAGTATATAATATATTTTTGAAAGGAAGTTTTAACATGCAGAGCTGGAACTTTAAGTCTCTAGTACTTTGTAATGAAATAAACCTAAATAAAATAGCTGCTCATTTTGGAATAAATAAAAAATTCAAGTGGGAGGACCCATTAGTACTTCAAGACAGCACTTTGAAAGGCTTAGTTAACAACTTAGAGAATAAATACGTATATGTTTATTATTATGGTTCTATTGTTTTTATAAATATGGAACATCATGAAATGATGGATATAGTAAATTATCTTAAGAATATTGATGATAGCTTAAAAAATAATTTTCCTGATGAATACATTGACGAATATAGGCTTGAAGTTGATCAAAGCTATGATTATATGCTTTATAATGATTTGATGACCTCTAATGAATTTGCACCATATTATCTTGACATATTATCTTTGGTGCTTGCAAAGTCTACTTCTTTAAGAAAAATCGAAACTGACACTGACAAGCTTCTTGACAGCATTGAAGATGTAATAAACTATCTTGATACAGGAAAGTTTAATATGTCTGATGAGCAGATTGCAAAAACCTCTGCAAAAGTATTGAGATTTAAATATCACACAATATCAAATCTAATGCTTTTAGATAAGCCTCGTTCCGCTTGGGACAATGAAGACATAGAAAGCTTCTTTATGCAGGTTACTGAGCTTTTTGATTTTAAAGACAGATATCAGAAAATAACTCGTAAAACTGAAGTTCTTCAAGATATTACAGATGTATTTGCCTCTTTAACTCATGAAAAAAGAGGTACTAAGCTTGAAATAATGGTTATTGTACTTATTTTATTTGAACTTATAATTGCTTTTGTTGAATTCATTTTCAGGCTGCACTAAGAATTTAAGGCTGCACAAGCTGTGCAGCCTTTTAATTTTATGCAACGTATTTTTTTATAAATTCGGGCACATCTTTTTCTTCATGATTTATATTTATATAAAACTCAACATTATATTCGCGCGATAACTTTTCTAAATCAAAAAACAAATGCGCCGCATCTTGTATATTTCCCTGGACAATATTAAACAGTCCATCTATGCAGATGGTGTCCACATCATAATCCTCGGAAATTATGCCGCACAAAAATCCATATAAGCAATTATAGTCTTTTAGGTTGTATTCATTTGTTGCTATAAATCTAATGCTTCTGTCTAAGTCAAACAGGTGTCTTTTGTCATCATCGATATACACAACATGTCCTTTGGTGTTTAAAATTTTGTCGTTTGCTAAATTGATTAATGCTTTTGTTTTTCCTGAGCCTCTCTTATTGCAGAATACATGAATCATTGTTACCACCCCTTCAAGTTTTTTTAGGTGCTATTTTCTACATTATATAATATTCAGAATATTTATTCAATATCCTTACCTATAATGTTTCTTAATAAATTGTTAACGTTTTATTCTGTCAGTTCCCGGGTAGACTACTTTAAAAAAATCAGAACTTAATGAATTAATGAACATAACTTTACCTATATTTTTAAATGCCCTTCTCATCTTGCTAAAGCCTCTTTCATGTGTTACAAATCTGTTCTTATCATCAAGGGCCATAAGCTTCTCATATATCCACATATTTCTTTTCACATAATTATGGTTGCTTATATCCTTGCCTTTTACAAATATTCCTGGGCTAATTACACTAATGCTGTCATGTCCTAATATTATTTCTATTTCTTTATTAAAAATCGTGTAGTCTCTATACAAAATTGCATTTTTTACGCCTTCGTATACGGCTTCAACGGGATAATCAACAGGAAGGAGTCTTTTTAGAGTTTCTTCACATGTATCAAGCATAGAAAGCAAGTCGCCTCTTATTATAATAATCTGGGCTTCTTCTCTGTTTATCTTATTAATTATTCTTATCATATTGTGAGAAATATATACATTATTTACCTTGGAAAATACTAAAATTCCTCCAAGAGTTGCAACATATTTTCCTAAATCTCTATCAAAATTAATAATGCTCGCATTTTCCATAAGAATATTTCTATTTTCTTTATTTGACTCTATTCTATGAAAGGAAAAATATCTATCCACAAGCTCTGTATCAAGACACTCTATACTGCTTTTAATAATGGGGCATAACTCCGTGTTAAGAACAAGACCTTCTTGAAGCGCTGAAGCTATCTCCTGTTTTCTCATAGTATCCGTAGTAGATCCCCTTCTTATATAAAAAGCACCATTTTCTTTTAATTGATAAGGCTTTTGCCCTCCATCATAAATCGTTATAATCCCAATGGTTTTATTTTCATAGCTAACTGTTTCATAGACAACTGGAATAGGAGGTTCGCAGCGTGAGCTTATTATCTGCTGAATTTGTTCCTCATTATAGTTTATTTTTTCTATGCCTGAGATTTTTTTAGTTTTATCTTCAATACCAATTACTATATAACCTCTTCCGCCTTTTGAATTTGCTATAGCGCAAACATCCTTTGCAAGCTCTTTCTTTCCGCTTTCCATATCTAGTTCTAATCTTTGTTTAAAATCAAGTTTAGTACCCTCATCTCTTTTTATTAAAGTTTGAAGCTTTTTTATATCCATAATCAAGAGCAACCTCGCTTAAATTCTTAATGCATTATAACTTTTATAGTTTATATAATTTATTATATTATTATTAACCAATTTAAAGGCACTTATATATGTTAAAAGACGGTGAACAATTCACCGCCTTGGCTTATACGCTTATTACTACATTCTTGCCGCTGTTTTTTGCTGAATACATCATAAGATCAGCAAGCTTTAAGACCTCTTTTAAGTCTCTGCGTTCTTCATCATAATAGCTTATGCCAAAGCTAGCAGTTACTCCTATTTCATTATTATTATTGCAAATAATATTATCACTTATCTTCTTTCTTATATTTTCAACTTTGTCAAATACCATATCTCTATCGTGAACATCATCAATATATATTATTATTTCTTCGCCGCCATATCTTGCAACTATATCGCTCTTATCAATGTTTTCACTTATTATCTTTGCTATCTGGCATAATGCTTCATCTCCAAATTGATGACCATATACATCGTTTGCTTTTTTGAAATCATCAGCATCCACCATCACAATTGCAAAGTTTTTGTGAGGTGATTTTTTAATTTTATCTTCAACAAGCTCAAAAAAGTATCCTCTATTGTATATCTTAAGAAGTGAATCTTTTATGGAGCTTTCTTTAACCTTTTTATAAAGCATGCTGTTCTCTAAAGCTATAGCAATCTGATTAGCTATTGAAGTAATAAATTTTATGTGATCATTGCTAAAAAAATCTTGAATTCCATGTTCTACGATAATGTATCCAATATATTTTTGTCCTAAAACAACAGGAACCCCAATGACTGAATGAATATTGATCCTTCCACAGCTTTTGCAGAAAGAATCCTGCTCGCAGCTTACAACAAAAGGTTCTCCATTTTCAATTTTACTTCCATATTCTTTATGATATATATCGAAACCTTCATTGGTAATATTGGTAGCCTTAAGCTGCAGCTTATCATCTTCCTTCAAATAAATAGAAGAATAAGTAACTCCCAGTATACCTATAATCATATCATTTATCATTGGTATCAAATTATCATTGCTGATATTGGAATTTATATATTTGCTTATTTCTACTATATTAGATATTGAATCCAGCTTTTTTTCCAGCATCAAGTTTTTCTTGGTAATAATTTCCATAGTACTATTAGTAAATCTTTTATAGTTTTCAAATTCCTTCTTTAGTTCTTCATAACTGCTTGCCCGCAGTTCATATTCCTCTACTGTTCCCTCATAACCCATAACGTTCTCATACCATCCCAACTGTTTTCATTTTTAATTACCATATATTTATAATTATTCTACGAAGATTTCAAAACTCCTGCCTTTAATGGAAACTTATTCATGTATTATTGACCAATTATTGTTCACAACCGCCTCAATTACTTTTCTCTCTAAAATATAATTTGCAATAAGCTCAGAAACATCAGTAGGTATATCTTTTATTACGGGTTTGTTTTGAAACATAGTATATTCTCCTCCCCCGCCAGCTCTATAGTTATTCATAACTACATCGTATTCTTTATCCATCTCAATTTCCTTACCATCTTTCTCAAGCTTCACAATTCTTTGTCCTATAGGCTTTGAAATATTAATAGTGTATTCAATGCCCTCCCACATATCATAATTATAATGCTGAGGTTTTTGTTTTGAAAACTCTGGATTCACTCTTATTCCTCTTCCATCATATTTATCAAAATAAGAAGCACTTCTTTCTAAAGCCTCCCTTATATCTTTTCCCGTTATCCTTATTACTCTTAAAGTATTAGGATATATATAATTTGAAACAATATTTCTCATAGTTACATCACTTGGAAAGCCCGGAGAATGATTATCAAATAAAGCTGTATTTGAAATATCTGATCCCGAACACTCCATCTGCACCCTATTTATAAACTCAATAAGGGCAGTATCCCTTGTCCTTACAAACATAGGATCTTTAACCAACATATCCCCGTTTATCTTTCCTATTGGCTTATCAAGCCACTTTTGAGTAGCATCTTCATACTTTGAAACCATTTCTATAATATTCTTATCCGTCTCCACTCCTTGAGAAGAGATAATCTCAGAATTTTTATCCGTAACTTCCCATGTTCCATTGTTTTTTACAAATGTTATTTCAGCCTTTCCAACTGTAAATCCTTGCGCGCCGGGCTGAAGTACAAGGACTCCATTTATTTTGCTTCCTGAAATGGACCGATGTTGATGTCCTGTTAAAAGCACATCTATTCCTTCTACTTTTTCACATATTTCATAACCTTGATTTTCACCAGTTAAATTTTCTGTTGGAACCCCTGTTTCAACATCTCTTTCAAAGCCACCATGATAGCTTACAACCACCAGGTCAACCTTCTCTTCTTCCTTTAAAAACTTAACATATTTTTCTGCATAATTTACGGCATCTTCAAACTTTAATCCTTCAATATGCCTTGGATTTTCCCAGTTTGGTATATATTTTGTAGTAAGTCCTAATACACCAATTCTAATCCCTTCTTCAAATTCCTTTATAAAATAAGCATTGCCTGTATATAAAGAGGAATCCTCTTTCTTAATTATATTTGCAGAAAGCCATGGAAAATCTGATTCTTCTATGGCTCTTTTCAAAATCTCATCTCCATAATTAAACTCGTGATTTCCTATAACTGCTGCATCGTACTTTAGATAATTTAAAACCTTTATAACAGGGTTCATATTCTTGTTATCTATTCTTGCATAATAGTATGTCAGGGGAGTACCTTGTATCAAATCTCCATTGTCTATTAAGAGTATATTATTATTCTTTTCCTTTTCCTTTTTTATAATTGTAGAAAGCTTTGCAAGCCCCAAATCTTTTTCTCTATTATCAGCATAATTAATAGGCATAATGCTTCCATGGATATCACTCGTTTCTAGAATTGTTATTTTAATTTTATTATTCATTAAATGCTTTCCCCTTTCAATTTAAACACTGCATATATAATGCAAAAGTTCTAATACATATTATTTTACAAAATCTTATTTATTATATCACCATATCTATATTTAGATATTTATGTATTAATCTGCTAGGTCTTCTCAAAAGTATATATTCTTTCATCTTGCACATTCTATAATATACCATAATTTATACTAACAAATGAAAGGTGGGAAACATTTATGTTAAATTATAAAAAGTACTTAACTCTGGGCTTGTCGTTAGCAGTTGCAGGTTCAATGTTAACTGGCTGCGGTCCTAAAAAGGAGCAGCCTAAGTCTGCTTATACTCCGAAAGAATTAAGGGTTCAGTTTGTTCCATCTCAGGCTGCAGAAACTTTGGAAGCAAAGGCAAAGCCCCTTGAAAAACTTCTTGGAGATAAACTTGGTATACCTGTAAAAGTAAGTGTTTCAACAAACTATAATACTATAATTGAAGCAATGTCTTCAAAGCAGATTGATGTAGGCTTTTTGCCTCCTACAGCTTATGTACTTGCACATGATAAAAAAGCTGCCGACGTTCTACTTCAGGCTCAGCGTTATGGAGTAAAAGAAGACGGTTCAAATACAGATCAGCTTGTAGACAACTATAAAGCAATGATAGTTGTTAAAAAGAATTCATCAATTGGTTCGCTTCAAGACTTGAAGGGTAAGAAAATAGCCTGGCAGGATGTAACCTCTACAGCCGGTTATATATATCCGGCTGCTGAAATGAAAAAAGCCGGCATTGACCCTGAAAAAGATGTTCAAGGGGTCACCGTAAAAGGCCATGATAAAGGAGTTATTGCAGTATTAAACGGTGATGTAGATGCCGCAGCTGTTTTTGAAGATGCAAGAAATAATGTAAAAAAAGATTTTCCTAACGTATTCAATGACACCAAAGTTATATATCGTACTCAAGGAATACCAAACGATACTATTGCAGTACGTTCAGATATGGATGAAGCATGGAAGGATAAAATTTCGCAAGCTTTTATCGATATCGCTAAAGACCCTGAAGGTCAGAAGATAGTTAAGGATATTTATACACATGTAGGCTATGTAAAATCCAGCGATAAGAACTTTGATGTGGTTCGTGAATATCAAAAGGCTGTAAGTTCAGGAAAATAAGCAATAAACATATAAAGAGTACTGCCCGAAAAGCAGCTAAACACAGTGTATTATTTGAATTCTAGGAAGCCTTAGCTTCCAGGTATTCAAATAACTCATAGCAGGTTTAAGCTATCTTTCGGGCAGTTCCTTCATACTAGTTTCTTACGTATTGTACCTGATATTATATCTATTAATGTAACCATAATAATTATCCCAAGCAGTATAATCCCTACTCTGCTCCAGGCTCTGGCTTCCAAGGCAAATATAAGAGGAGTACCAATACCGCCGGCTCCTATTATTCCTAAGATTGCAGCAGAACGAACATTAATTTCGAATCTATAAAGACTAAAAGAGAAGAACTCAGGAAGCACCTGAGGTATTATGGCAAACCAAATTTTTTGAACAGTAGTTGCCCCGCAAGCTGTCAATGCCTCCGCAGGCTTTAAATCCATATTTTCTATAGCTTCGCTAAACAGTTTTCCAAGCATTCCGATAGAGTGAACCCCAAGAGCAAGCACACCTGCAAAGGCTCCGGGGCCTACTGCCTTAATAAATAATATAGCCATAACAATTTCCGGGAAGGTTCTTATAAAACTTAATAAAAATTTACCAAGCGCTGTACCCGGTCTCCATTTAATCATGTTTTGTGCTGCAAGAAAAGCAAAAGGAATACACAAAATGGCTGATACGAAGGTGCCAAGAAAAGCTATAGCCAGAGTATCTAAAAGTCCTCTAAGCAAATCTTCCCCTTCCTTAATATAAACATAGGACCAGTCTGGATGAAATAAGCCTCGAAATATAGCTTTTGTTATTTCACCAGCAGTAGGCTTAATACTTTGAAAGCTTACGCTGCTGAAGACCCACACATATAAAAGTACAGTTATTATTAAGATTGCAATTGTCTTTAGCCTGTTTTTAGGCGGCTTTTTAGCTGCTTCCGTCATCATAGCAATTTCTCCCTTAAACTAGTACTTACAAAATCAATAAGCAGCACTAATATTAATGTAAAAATTATAATTGTTGATGTCTGATCATATCTCAACCAATTTAAGGTTCTGTCAAGGTATAAGCCTATCCCGCCTGCTCCGACAAGTCCAAGAACTGCAGCCGCTCTTACATTGATTTCAAAAGTATAAAGAACATAAGACATAAATTGAGGTAATACTTGAGGCACAACTGCAAAATGTATCCACTGAAGCTTATTTGCTCCAACAGCGGTCATAGCCTCTAACGGGCCTGGACTTATTGCCTCAATTGACTCATATGTAAGCTTAGCCACGAGCCCAAAGGAAAAGAAGGTTAAAGCTAAAATACCGGCTATTGGTCCAATTCCAAAAATAGCAACGAAAACAGCAGCAAATAATAAATCAGGTATAGTTCTTATAAGATTTAATATAAATCTTGCGCTATAATACAGCACAGCAGATTTTGTAACATTGCTTGCTGCAAAAAGAGCCACCGGTACTGCAAGTATAGCTCCAAAAGTTGATCCTAGTATTGCCATTCTTATAGTTTCAAGCATGGGAATCCATATATTTGAAAAATAACTCCAATCCGGCGGAACCATCTCAGAAAGAAGTTTGCCCATTTCAGGAAATCCGCTAAACAACTTAGGAAAATTAGCTCCTGTTTTATAAGCACTTGCAATTAGCAGAATAAAAAACAATATAAGATTAAGCAGATTCTTAAGCTTTGATGGCGGCTTTATAGCACTTGCTTCATTCATATTATTCGTCCTCCCCTATCATTTCATCTTTTCCTATAGGGCGTCCATAAATTGCCGCAAATACTTCATCTGTTGCAGCTTCTATCGGACCATCATAGACTAGTTCACCTGCTCTGAAACCAAGTATATGTTTAGCATATTTTCTTGTTAAATCCACATGATGAAGATTTACGATTGTTGTTATATGAAGTTCTCTGTTTATTTTTTTTAAATCCTCCATAACTTGAATGGTTGTTATAGGATCAAGAGAAGCAACAGGCTCATCGGCAAGTATTATCTTTGCTTCCTGAGCAAGAGCCCTTGCAATAGAAACTCGCTGCTGCTGCCCACCCGAAAGCTCATCTGCTCTTGAGTAAGCCTTTTCTTTAATGTTAACTCTTTCTAGCGCCTTCATAGCAAGCTCCACATCTTGTTTCGGAAAAGCCCCAAATAAAGTTCTGATAGTAGAATGATATCCAACCCTTCCTGACAAAACATTCATTAGAACAGTAGAACGAGTTACTAAATTGTAATTTTGAAATATCATTCCTATGTTTCTTCTAAATTCACGAAGCTCTTTACCCTTTGCTGCAGTTATGGATTTTCCATCAATAAGGATTTCTCCTTCTGTTATATCATGAAGTCTGTTTATACATCTTAAAAAAGTTGATTTTCCTGCACCAGATAATCCTACAATAACAATGAACTCTCCATTATTAATCTTCACATTGACATTTTTAAGTCCAACTGTACCATTCGGATAAACCTTAGTAACATTTTTAAATTCAATCATACTGCACCAGCTTTCTTGCTTGTATAAAAAGTCTTCTACCTTATATTTAAATAAATATTTAAATTGTTTTTTATGTCTCCTTCTTCACGATCAGCTGCATTAATCAAAATATGATCTCCCAGCACTTGTGTATTGAAGTTTCTAAAGCCTTGTGCTTTTAAATGGTCTTCTACATCGCCGGGTTTTTCACTTTGGGTTATTAATTCCTTTCTTCCAACAAAATCTTGATTTACATATACCTCATAACTGTCATGCTCAAGCTTTGTTTCACTTTTATCATTATCCGTAATATTATAAAACACAGGAAAAGCACCATTAGAATTGAAAAAATTATTACCAAACATAAAATTTCCTCCTTTTAGTCGGAAGCACTGAGTAGTTTAGACCACTCGCTCCCGCTCGTAAACTACTCGTTAAAGTCCATTTAGGACTTTAACCTCCTTTTAGTCGAAACACTGGGTAGTTTAGAGCGCTCGCTTCCGCATTTGTAAAACCTTGCTGTATATTTTTTCATATGCTTATTATTCCTATTTTAAAAAAATATATAATTACAACTAAAAAGTTGATGTATCAAAAATTAAACTTTAAAAACAAAATACCCACAGCATTCAAGCTGCAGGTATCTTATTATTTATTATTAAAATTGTACGCTGAAACCGTATATAAAAGCGGTGTATAGTTCATCGATAAATAGGTTTTGTAGTCTACAACAGAAAACTTCTTAAAACTGTCAAAAACATTTATCTCTACAAGCCAAAGCTTGTTTTCTTCATCAATACCAATGTCAAAACCAATTTCCTCTGAAAAATTAGCTGCTTCTTCAATAGCTTTGCAGGCTTTTAAGCAAAGTCTGTTTGCTTTATCTATAGTTTCCTTTAAATCAAAGTGAAGAGGATAGTAACTTTTTACCGCCTTATTTAAAGGCAGGTTAAAATTCTTATTCATCACATTGGTAAAAAGAAAATCATTGCCCGCCACGCTGTATTCGATATCTTTTAAATTCCAATCACCTTTAGTGATTTTTTTCATCATAACCCTAAGATCAAATAGATCTTCCTCAACTTTAGCAGGCTTAATATACTTTTGAAGTATATAATTATTATAATTTTCCTCTGATCTACTCAAGTAATTCTCTAAATCCTTTGCTGATGTTAATATTGATTTAAATTTATTCTTCTTTCTACAATCTGTAATCTTATAATTTTCACCAAGTTTTTCTATAATGCATATATTTTTTTCACATATATTTTGAGGCTTCAATACTATTTTCTCATACCTATTAATAAACTCTATCAATTGTGCAAAATCCTCAAATACTTGTGCAGGAGGCAGAAACTGTGAAAGCTCTTCCCTATCACTTATAATTTCATACAGATCGTATTTAGTGACCCGATTTTTTATCCCCATAAGCTTTTCTCACTCCTATCTGCATTTGCTATATTCAATTGTCTTCATTTTAGTATATGTTAGTTGGATGTATTGGTGTAAAAATAAAAGAAGGACTAGATTTCACTAATCCTTCTTACTTTAATCAATATCCGTAATAATGATGCGGTCTTGGTCTTCTTCTCCTTCTTCTTCTAATGAGTTCATTTAATAAAAGAATGGAAATTAAATCCCTTACAGCACCTCTTCTGCCATAGCGGGGAACTCTCATATTTTGGTCATCTTCAGAACCAAACTTGTTATCTAGATCTGCTTCAACCTTATTATATATTTTATCAGTCATGTCCTCTATATCTTCCATCGCAGGGCACTTCATGGTTCCATGCATATGTTCATGCATATCACAATGCTGTTTTATATAGGGCATAATAAAAATATAAATTTTAGGATACATCATTTTCATCTGCTCTTCTTCCATGTCTACCATTGGTTGCTGCATCATAGGCGGTGCCATTGGTTCTTCCATCATTGGCTGTTCCATCATTGGCTGCTCCATTGTTTGTTGCTGCATAGGTTGATAAAACATAGGCTCCTGGTTCATTGGCATCTCCATTGACGGTTGTTCCATCATTGGCTGCTGCATTATAGGTTGTTGCATCATAGGTTGTTGCATAGGTTGTTGTGCCGGCTGTTGAGCTGGCTGCTGCATTTTTCTCATCATGCAATTATTGCATGGCATCCATTCATAATTGTACACACGAAAACCCCCAAATAAAATGCTATAATTTAACACACAATATATAATATGAAAAAATTTTTTAATATGTTACAACTTTTTATATAAAAAAACGGGCTGTTCTATGCACAGCCCCATTTTTAATCTTTATCTTCAAGTTTTCTTCTAGCTTTATTAACATTTCTTTCATCAAGTCCTGTTGTGCTAGTTATCTCACCCATTCCTATACCCTTATCAAGCATTTCTTTAGCATCTTCCATAGCTACTTCATGCTTTTTCTTATCCTTATCCATAGAATATATCCTCCTTTTTGTCGGATCACTGGGTAATTTATGATCGCTCGTTCCACTCGCAAATTACCCGCTAAAGTCCATTTAGGATTTTAGCCTCCTATAGTTTAAGTTTTTCTAAAAGAAAGCCTCGAAAAACTTCGAGGCTTTCTAATATGTTCTCTTATAGTCCTTTTTCGTAGGATTCAACCATTCTCTTAACCATTTGGCCGCCTACTGATCCTGCTTCTCTTGAAGTTAAATCTCCATTGTAACCTTCTTTAAGATTAACTCCTACTTCTCCTGCAGCTTCCATCTTGAATCTGTTTAAGCCTTCTTTAGCTTGTGGTACTAAAACTCTATTACTTCTGTTTGACATGATTGTGTCCTCCTTCGTATTTAATATTTGTTTTGTTGTCCTATGGTATTATCAGTATGCGCCGTATAAAACTTTATATCCTATGGAAGTTAAGGAATAAATAGAATAGGTTTCCATGTTATAAAAACTTATGCAAATATGCTATTTATAAAAAAATAAACTCTGCAAAAACTTATAAGCTTTGCAGAGTTTATATGGTGCACCATCAGGGACTCGAACCCGGGA
>KE993488.1:0-18288 GCA_000466585.1 Clostridiales bacterium oral taxon 876 str. F0540 | reverse complement strand
TCTACCAACTGAGCTAATGGTGCATATTAACTTGTCCAAAAATATTATATTAAATCTACCGCTTAAAGTCAACTAATTTTTAGTTAAACTTTACAATATAAAATAGCCGGCAACCTGCCGGCCATTTTTTACTCCTCTTGAGGATTAAACATAGTATTTATTAAATTATGAAAATTATTATTAGCTTTTTCACTTGTTATTCCTATTGCTGTGTTTATAATATCATTGACCTGTTCGGAATTTAATCCTTCTATTTTCTTCAGTATAGAATCTCTTAAAGGATGATCAGGCAAGTATCTATCTATAGCTGATCTTATCCTATCAATGCTGCTGTCAGTATGAGTATCAATTCCATATGCTGCTATGCAGTTAACAAGTTCTATTGCTTCCTTTTCTGTAAATAACCCTTTCCATGTATCCAAAAGTATCACTCCTTTTTTTTATATAGCTTTAGCTTATAACCATTAAAATTTTTTATTCATGACATTTATTGCTACTTATAATATATCTCACATTAAAGTGAGTATTTATATATAAACTTTTTATAAGGAGATGAGAACTTTGTATCAATAGAAAAAATAATTTATTTTTTGATTAAATTCAACCATAAGCAAAAATTAATTTTTAATGTAAGAGTCTTGTATGTTATATAATTTTCTTCATCTTAATAAACCCAAATTCCCCACCATTTGTTTTTTGCATATATTTCTCTACAAATTGAAAGCCTATCTTCTCATATACTTTTATTGCTTGTTTATTATTGGCATAATTTATGTTCATAGGTATAATATTATAAAGCATTGATTTCTCCCCAATTTATTTACATATACAATTTATTTTGTAAAGTTCTTTACTGCTGCAACAGCTTCAATCTCTACTAATTGATTTTCATATCCTAATACAGTAACACCAGATAAGGTACTTGGAACATCACGTTCACCAAACTCTTTCCTTATGGTTTCCCATGCTGTTACTAGATCCGACCGATTATTTGATGCTACGAGAACTCTTGTATACACAACATCCTCCAATGTAGCACCACAATCCTTTAACGCCTGTTTTAAATTGTCAACACAAAGCTTTGCCTGAAGTTCATAATTATCAACATAAGGCACTTCCCTATTTATATCAATAGGACATGCTCCTGCCATATATAGTAATTCCATATCTGATGGTACTCGCGCTGCGTATGCATAGTCAACAGAAGCTAAATTCGCAGTATGAATCAATGATATCTTTTTATTCATTTTTATTCTCCCCTTTTGTTAATATAATTGTTGTATCATTCTTCCGTTAGGAATTGTAATTATATACAACCCTAAGTTATTGATTATAGTTCCAAAATAATATTAATAACTATATGTCCAAGACATATTCGCTCACATGTCCCCTAAAATCCCCGTAACTATTAATTAGCATTACCTTGTAAGAATAATAAATATCTGCATTAGAGCAGTAATCGTTATTCCTGAGATCCCAATCACAAGGTATTTATTTCTCATTATCCTATTGTCCTTTGATAAATACTCTTCGTCAGTCACATTCTTATGCTTTTTTGATAGTTTTACTAAATTAAAAATAGCAAAGCATGTTATTAATATTGTTATTGTCTCACATACCATAAATAATATTTTCATAAATATATTCACCAGTTCTTATGTTCCTAAAGAAGATCTATTATACAAAACACAAAGTATACCTCAAAGCTAAATTAAGTTATATTAGCTCCGGAAATTAGAATTCTTTACTTTATAACATCTTTATAAATCATGTCCACTATTTCATTCATACTTAATTTTTCATGCAATAATACTTCAGGAATAATACCTAATACATCCTTTTCATTCCACCATTTTCTCATTTCCTTTTCTCCAAACTCCTGGGCATTGGGCTTTTGCTGGTGGCGCTTTAAAGTTTCTTCAAAAGCTATATCGAAGTAATATGCAAAAATTTCATTCTTAAACTCAACGAGTAAGTTTTCAAATAAACTTTTATACCACTTTGAATTTAAAATACCTTCTAGAATTACAACATTGCAATTACTTTTTCCATATAATGCAAGTTCAAATAATAAATCCCCTGCTTTTGTATCTGGCCCGTCTTTTACAAAAAGAATCTCTCTTCTGACAACATCTTGCGAAATCAGCATTGTGCCTTGTCCAAATTTTCTTTGCAAAGCCTTGCCTGTGGTAGTCTTACCACTTCCTGAATTACCTCTTAGTATTATTAATTTCGTTGCTTTATTCACCTAATGTCTCACCTTTCTCAATTATATAAAAGCATTTAGATTCTAAATTACTTACCTTCTATAATTAATGCTCCAGCACAATGTGATATTTTAATATACATACAAGAATATTCATTATTAAGCTTTTCTATAATTTCATCTGCTACCAAATAAATCTCCTCATTATCCCAGGATTCTTTATTTTTTTCTTTACTTTTTTCTAATTCATTCCTTGTTTCAAATGAAATATCTCCAATAAGTATTTTCCCTTTTGTATTTAGTAAATCAGAAAGCAATTTTATAAAATTAATTTTTTCTTTATCTGTTAAATGATGAATTGCATATGTACTTATTATATAATCATAACTGTTGTTTTTAAGCTCATTAGGTAAACCTAAAGAAAAATCCCATTTTATTAACATTGCATTAGGCATTTTCTGTCTTGCAATATCTATCATATTACTTGAAAAATCAATACCTGTGATATTATAACCAGAATTATATAATTGGGTTGTTAATATTCCGGTTCCAAATCCAATATCTAAAACATTACCACCATTTTGTTTTTTTACTTGATTATAAATATAATTTAAAACATCTTTATAACCAGCAAAAGGATACTCATTGTTTCCTTCACTAGTATTTACACTTTTGTCATAACCATTAGCCCATAAATCAAAGCCCTTGTTATCCAACATTTTTTATCTCCTACTCTTAAATCTAAATTACTTCATGTTAGGTTAAGAAATCCGAACAATATTTTTATTAATAACAGATTTCCGCAACTGAATTTTTACAGCTTTAGCAACTCATAATAACATGAAGTTATACCATTTTCTTCAAACTCCTCAAGTTTTTTAAATCCTAAACTTTCTAAAGTAGCTATAGAGCGCTTATTATGTTTATATGTAAATGCACATAACTTACTTACAGTATATCTTTCAAATACAAGCTTAGAAAATTGTTCTAATGCATCTTTCCCAATTCCCTTACCCCAGTATGGCTTATCGAATATGATTATGCTTACGAATGCCTGCTTCTCTGTATCCTCATCTATTCCATAGCACCATACATCACCTATATATTTATTATCTACATCGATAATTTTACCAAAACTCTTTGCATCAGGCTTTAATGACTCTTCATATAATTTGATTGCATCATTTAAAGTACCTTTGTTAAATGGAAACATCCTTTCTATTTCTTGATCCTGAGTTTTTTCCCAAAAGATCTTCACATGTTCAAGTGTACGTGTTTTCAATAATAACCTTTCCAAGCTTATATCTCCTTCTTAACAATTAAATTATCCCAACTGTAATTTGTAACACCAAAATAGTAATTACAATAATTAAAATCTCTATTTTATAGCTATATCTACCGAATGGTTTCCATGTGTTTTTCTTCCTACTGACATCAAAAAACCATATCAGAAACAAGATTGGTATAAAATACACTAGAAAACTAATAAACCCGACTTTTATTTTTAGCGCAATGTTCTGAAGCTTATATATAAATATAAAACCACCATAATAAATCACACCAAATACTATTTTATGTATTATAAAAGCGATCCTTTCCCATTTAATATTGCTATCCAACTTTATATCCCCCCTGTCCCATAACAATTGATTTACTATAAGTTACAACAGTTCACTAATATAACTTCTTAAAATAATTTTGAACAATATCTTATATTTTTCCTATTAACTCAATAAGTCCATTAGCCAATGTTTCTCCCCAAGATAAGTAGTCGTGTCCAGAGTAAAAGTTTTCATACTTAACTTCATAACCTTTCTCAAGCAGTACTTTATACATATTATCTATAGCATCCTTCATAACTGGTTCATCGTCATATGGCTTGTCTTCAAATATCCCTACATTTAAGTAGAACTTTAATGGCAGCTTATTTGATTTTTTAAACTCATTTGTTAACCATTCTGAGTTCCACCAGAACGATGCTGATTGTGAAAGTACATTTCCAAAAATATCAGGGTTTTTAAATGCTAAGTATGCTGAACTTAATCCTCCTAGGCTAACCCCTCCTATAATAGTTTTATTTGCTTCTTTTGATACCCAATAGTTATCCCAAATCCAAGGTACTAATTTTTGAGCTATAAAATTTGAGAAGTCAGCATTACAAGTTAATTCTTCGAACCTATTTATACTATTATCTATTAGAACACAAACTGTTGGAGCGATTGTTTTTTCATACATAAGATTATCAAGAACATTCTTTGCTGAAAGATAGTTTAAGTAATCAAATCCATCTGTAAGCACTAATAGGTTGAATTTATCACTGCCTTTTTTATAGCCAAAAGGAGTATAAACCCATATCCGCCGATTACTGTCTAAATCTAAATTAGGAAGCCTATGCAACTCTATTTGTCCTCTATGAATCTTGCTTCTATAACTTGTCCAAATATCTTTTTTTGATTTAGGCATTACAACTAAAGAATTTATCATCTCGGTACTATCAGGAGCTTCATCGTCTTTAGCAAACACTATCTCGTTAGGATTAAATGGGTCTAGTATTGATTTGGCCTTTATTTTTTTATAGTCATTATCAAATTCATAGTTTAGTGAAAAATTATATTTAAATTTTGCATTATTCCTAATGATATAAGTCTTGTACCATATATTTGTGTCCAATAACCTATCCATAATATTTTCTGCGTACCGAAAGCCAGGAAAGGCACCATATATTAGTATATTTTTTATATTGGTATCACCTTTATACAAGAAAGTAATTATCACATTTTCATTATCTCCCTCTATTTCTTCAATTAAAGGTGCTCCACATCTTTGAACATCTTGCCAAAACAAATCAATTAAATTAGCACTACCGGCACTAACTTGTTTTGCTAAGGCACTAATTTTGGGGCTGTTATATTGTAAGTCTCTGATTAACAAATCAATCTCCCTCATTTCATACCATAATTTTTAATATCTTCTGTCCTTCTTCCATTTGCACTAATCATTTTCAACTACACCTCAAATAATAAAATGTAATACACTATTACTACCCTATATATGCTGCCTTAAGCAAACTAAACATTTCATCGCTGAATCCATATTGTTTCTCATTCTTATTCAATATACAAGCCCTTTGATACATGTTAAGAAATTCAATAGGATCTCCAACTACTTTTCCTAAATTTTCATCTCCCAACGTACTGCTTATAGTTTTTGCAAGAAAATATCCGATAACATGGAATTTCACATCTTCACTAAGAAATTGAATCAGTTCATCCGATGTCCTTTTCCCTTTAAGAACATCTGTTATTAAATCATTTGTCGCTTTTATATAGTAATCTATATTCTCTAAAATCATATTGATTTGACCTGGTTTTGCATAGCCAAAATCCGTATATATTTTTGCTGTCTCTTCAAAATTACATAAGTTAGCAACACCCTCTGATTCAAACCAATATAGCGATTGTCCAATTCCCCAATGTTTATCTTTCCATTGATATTCCTTTTCTAGCCTGCTCCTTAATATATGATGAAGTTCATGAGCAAGTATTCTCGAAATTTCGTTCTCATTGTATGAAATTAAAAACGGCACATCAATTATAATACTTTGACTTCCCCCTGCGTTTGGCATGAATACAAGCAAAATAACTTCTAAGTTTTCTTTAACTACATTCTTTGGAACATACCTGCTTGCAATTTTTATAAATTCTCTGCTTTCAATTGATTTTTCAATTCTATTCTTTACATTACTAAGCTCTACTAGATTTCTCCTTGCATTTTTTAAATGATCTATTCCCCTAATCTGAATAGGGGAAAGCAGTTCAAGTCTTATAATATTATCATTGCATTCAAATCCCATCGAAAAATAATCTATCCATTGCTTTTTGTCAGGTAATCCCCAATTCCCTCCCATAAGCATAATGGCTTTTTCATACGGATTGATGGATAGTAATTTGTCAATATCAGTTGTCGAAACCCTTTCTACATGACATAGCTCAATAAATTTATCATAACCAAAAGTATCTAAAGTAACTTCTCTTACTTTTTCAAGCATTCTTATCTCCTTTGTAACGTACGTTACATGATTTTTACCACTTATGAATAATATCCGGTTTTGCAAAAATTTCATCAAGTCTTTTTAAAAATGGAATAACAGAACTAAAATCAACAGCTCTATGATCAAATGCCAAACAAATAGGAAGGACTTTTCTTATACCGATCTCTTTATTCCCATCTTCTTTTACATATACACCAGGCCGCTCTTGAACTGCACCTACACCAATAGCAAAAACCTGCGGCGGTATAATTTCAAGCAGTGTAACGAGGCCCCTCTGTTCTTTGTATAAAGAACCTATATTTGAGACAGTCACGGTGCCTGACATAATATCTTTTTCAGTCAAGCGTTCATTTTCTGGTATTTTATAATAGTCTTCTTTTTCCTTACCTTTAAGCCTTCCAATCTTATATCGCGTAACTTGAGATGCAAGAATTCTTCTTATTATACTTAAATGAAATTTCTTTAATTCTTTAACAGTATCGTCAAAGGCTGCTCTATATAACATTTCATCAACATTTGTTTTTTCTATTCTCTTCGATAGATTTAATATACTATCAGCAATATCATTTAATGACATTTTCCCTGCATTAAGGATAGTTGGAGTTATCATTTTACCATCGGGTAAAAGCCATGGTATTGAAACATTTATTTCTTCTAAGATGTGTATCCTGCCTTCAGCTTTCTTGTGATTATAATCTACATAAGAATTCAAATCAGAAGCTACTAGCAGACCCTCAACAATAACTTTAATCATTATGGTATTAAATGTAATCTTGAAACCTGAATTTTTTCTTTCTTTAGCAAGCTGCATAAATTCACTATAAAAGTCGGTTATATCGGGCTCGTATACATATGATACATGTGGTATACTCTTCCATGAAGTCGAAGTCATATGTGCCACTACTCTTCTTTGCAAGTTAAATCTTTCGGATTTTCCTATTGAAAGTTTCTTATCAGACATGAATTTGCTCCCTATAGCTTATATTTACAATTTTCAATATATTCTCCAAGTCTTATTATGATACACCAATTCATATCAAGAATTAGAACATCCTGTATAAATATCATCTCCCAAAAACTAACACACCAACTTATCTTTATATAGGTTAATGTATTGTATTTCTTCATTGGTATTAAGCAAACTTTACTAATCAATTACTTTAATGTTTTACTCGTACATGCTCACCATTTAATTTATTCATTTATATTTGATGCTTAATCTATTAAAACCGATTTCCCTTGCAGAAGCATGAATCCGTTTTTTTGCTATATTGGTAAAACATACTTGATTCTCTTGATTCAACTAAATTATAATAGAAATATTGCATAACAATATACTTTAAGAAAGAGGTGAATTTCCATGTCTTACTTGTTTTTAGGATTTAGTTTGTTAATGGTATCATTATTAATAGTTTCAAGGAGAATTTTTGACGGGTATTATGATAAAATTAATTTCAAAATTAAAAAGTCATTGGACAAAATGCTGAAAATTATTTATTTTGCACCTGCAATAGTTTTATTTATAATACTTATATTAACCTTTGCCTATTTTAAATCAAAAGGTTTCATTAGACTATCACATGCATGGCTTGTAGTTAATTTTTGGGTATGCAGTGTTATATTTTATTACATGGCGATTGAAACAGCAAAACTACGAAAACTAATTATATTTCTCCCCATTGCCGGGATGATAATTTCTGCTTTTACTGCAATATATCTAACACCGCTGCAGCACTATGAAGATGTGTTTTATAATTTTAACCTAGTGATCCCTAATATCTTCGGATTGATTATGTTAATAACATCCTACTACTCAAATTATAAGCTTTTGACAAAAGAAACAAAAAATAATTTGCGATAAGTTTCGCTCATAATAGGACAACCTTATTGACTTGCCTTAAACAGGTAAGTCAATTTATGCTTTTTATCCATATTTAGTACTACGTTAATATTAGCTCATTTCCACGTCTCCCATAAAGGATCAACTGACTGAAGGAATCTATCAATTTTTTTAATACTCATCCCTCTCCCTATCACTCTGTAGTATTTTCCGTTTATCTCTATAACATTATCTAACGTTATATTCAATACTCTTTTATCTCCTTCATAAAATGCTGCCATACGTGTCCAGCCAACCTTACCATTATTAAACCATCTTACTAGAACACAATCCCCAATATATTGCATGAACTCCTGAACCTTTTGCTTATCAACCACCACTAAGGGTTTGTTTTTTAAGCTGCCATCAACAAATTGTATCTTTGTTACGTCTTCATAATTAATATTGGCAGCTTTACTTATCTTTTGAGGTGAAAAAATAAAAAATAAAATAGCAAGCACAGCAAGTGAAATAATTATTGGCTGTATTTTTTTCCACATAACATAATTCCTCACGTAATTAACTGAATTTTATAATTACTGCCTAATTTAATTATACATCACTATCCAACATTTCTAAATATTCACTTAACCTTTTCTATTAATGACATTTATGCCCTCATATAAAAATCATATGGGTAAAATATACAAAGTCAGTGTTTTCCATTATAATGTAAGATATAGTTTATTAAGGTTTTATCAGTGAAATTGAAAGGAGCTTTATCATGGATGAATTAAAAAATATTTTGGTTAAGTTCGCTGAATCTGGCTGGGATTTAATATCTGTTCCTTCAAAAGCCTATCTTGCTGGAAATGGAAAGAAGGAAGATTTAATAAGCGCAATAGTTCAGGCGGATAAAGAGTGCGGGAGCTGCGGTTGTGAGTTCGATCCTCTTTATAAAAGATGCCTTGAACTAAAGTCGTTACTATAGCTTCAGTCTTTTTATATGATTTGGAATAGTTAATTTTATCAGTTGTATTAAATATAGTTTTATCATTTCTTATAGAATTCTTAAATCCTATTTATGAAATTAGGCAGGTTCATATTTGTCAATAATATACCATTGGTTTCCCGTCTTCTTAACAGTAAATGTTATTGGTATATTCCATGAACCTCCTACATCTTTTTTTTGTGAATCAGTTATCGTTACTGAATAAGTCATTTTCACATAAACTATATCTTTATTTACTTTCTGAGAATCTTCCTTTAGAGTAAAATCTACTTTAAATGGTTTTTTATATTCAGAGCGACTATTTAATCCGTATACATTATATATATTTGTTCTTTTAAATACTTCTTCTGACATATATTTAGATAATTCATCAGAGTAACCCTCGTCAGTAAGAAATGCTTCCTTAACAGTATTATAAATATCAACATCTTTATTATTTCTTCTTACAATACTTGTGCCACAGAATCCAAGTATCGGTATAAATATTAATATAATAAAGTATATTACACCCTTCTTTTTTATAGTAAGCACATCCTTTCACATATTTAACTATAAAAATATTTTTTTATGTTCTAATTCTCTTTTAGTAAGTTAATTTTGTTAATATGAAAAACTTAATTACTTTTAGAAAGAAATTGTTCTGAGTCCTATTGTGAAATTATGTCGTTAACTAGTTTCTTTGTAATTTCATTAGGCTCATATTCCACATACTCAGCAACTTGATTCAAAGAATTATTTGACTCGTAATAATGAGGAATATAAATATGGTAGTTTTTAGAATTCACGTATACTGTAAGATGATATATGCCTTTATCAGTATCTTTGCCAGAGAAGTCCTGATTGGATTCAATTATATAATTCACCATATCCTGCGATTTAGGTATTTTAGGTAAACCTTCCTTTACAACCTTAAGACTTTTTATATTCAGAAATAATTGTTTTACTTCCCATATTTTAACCCCTTCTTTACTATTTTCAGAAAAGTTATTATATTTATCACCAGTAGCAGTATAAATTATTTCTACATTTTCATCATATAAGTCTTCCGTCTTAAAAACCCCAATCGACATTCCATGTATATTACTATTGTATACTTTCTCAATAGCATCTATATAAGTTAAGGCGGGCTTATATTCCCTATTAACATTTATATAGATTAATCCAAGTATAATAATTAATAAAGCAATTACTATTTTCAGCGCATGCTTTTTCTTCATTAAAACCCTCCAATCTATATATCAATAATACTGAAATCTATGAGAATACTTCTAATTACTTTATGCGCATATCCACTTTTAATTATTAATATTAAATATATTAACCTAAAATAACTGTAAGCCATTTCGGGAACATTAATAATGAGGTGGTTATTATGTTTAAAAAATTATTAATTGTATTATTCATTTTATTTATATTCACAAGCACAAACCATGTTAATGCTGAAGATTTTAATTATGTCGAGATCTTTGCCCCAAAGCAGGATAAAGTTGTTAAGGTAGTACAATCAAATCCTCAAATTCAAAATATGATTACAAATTGGATTGTAAATATAGACGGGTTATATAAAAATGATCCTGCTACTGATGATGGATATGTAGTTAAAATACCTCTAAATCCTGCTGTTAAAGTTAACTGTGAGTATTTAAATACATCTGTACGTGAAGTATATATTTTAATTCCTGAAAACGAAGCCCCCTGTTATCTGATTTTTGAAAATGAGAATAGGTTATTAAGTCTCCCATTTAATGGCGATATAGATATGTTATCAAAGGCCTTAGATTTTAAGCTTAAAAAGTAAAATATAATACTAGTAATAAATAATACCTTCAATCAAATTCCGAAATATATATAGGCCTAATTAGAATTTATATGTTACCTTAAAAACTCTAAAGCACTTCCTATAAGATATAAAAGGATAATAAAGTTATTTATCAGCATTGATGATTTACTAGGTTTCACTTTATCCATTGCTATAAGGTATAAGTTGATTATCATTAGTATTACTCCAAGTATTGCAACAATTGCATACGGTCTCATTTGTATTCCTCCTCAATTAATAATAATTATAGATATAAGTATTTGACTACTAATACCTACATTAACTGCCTTTAAATTACTTATCTTTAACTTTTTTATACAACTTATCCAGTACATAGATAGAAGGACTTAAAAATCCAATTAGCCACATTGCAAAAATAAAGTTTTCTTCACCTGTGCTACCATCAACTCCAATTAAAAGAGCCAGTATAAAGCCAACAATTCCAAAAAGTATTGATAATCCAATTAACTTCATTTTTTCTCCTTCCTAAAGCTTTTATATAATAATAAATTACACTTTCAAGAGAATAATATTATGAATTTAATGACTGATAAATTGTTTATATATATAATAGTCCAGCCAACTTCAATCCAAATTCCAGACTTTAACTTCTTCCAACCACCCTCCTTATATCCGACGGTAATTGAATAGTTGCTGGTTAATTTCTAATCAAATCATACCATATTTTTGAAACTAATACACTAATATACTTAAAATCAAAGCTATAGGAATATTTACAACATTCTTTTATTCACTTATAAAAGAGTATTGTAGGTATTAGGCCTAATCTTTATCATATAATCCTAACTCATAGTCCTCTGCCTTAAGAGGAAGTTTGATTAATAATCTCTAATTTAAATTCACAAGAAGCTTATATAATATAACTTGGAGAAAATATCTTAACAAGATATAATAGAATAAAAATGGAAAGGGGTAAAGAAAAATGGAACTTAGTGCTTTTAATTATGGAGCCAATGCCGTTGGCTTCATAAAAGATGAAAAGAAATACGGAATGATATGTGCCTGGGCTATGCAGGCAGACTATGATAAGCTTTTGATGTTATTAGGAGCTCAAAGCGTAACGGGAAAAAATATTAAAAAGGGTGATATTATTGGAGTCAGCGCCCTCTCCGAAAACCAACAGGACATAGTAGATGCCTTAGGCTCAGATCATTCTGACACTTCTGATAAATTTAAGAACATCAAATTCACAGTAAAGGATTCTGCTATATTAATTGATGACGCCAGCAATTCGATGATTGTGGAGGTACTTGATGTGCTGCATCTTAACGGAATCGAAGAAGATAGTTTAATATATGGTCTTGTAAAATCCTATACAAGCAGCGATTCTAAAAAATACAGCTTGGAAAGATAAGAATTTTTATTCTTAAGAAGATAAGAAGTTATCTATACAAATAGTTTTATATTTAAATAGTTAGTGTTAAATGAGTATTTAAAAAAAGAGCATCATTCAATAGAAGGTTGATGCTCTTTTTAGTTTGATATTCAACAGATTGTTTAGAAAACTAATATTTTATCACTAATTAATACTATTAATATTTTAAATAAATAATCCTACAATGATTTGAAAAAACGATTAGACGACTACAAAAACATTTGTTAATATAAAAAAGTAATAGATACTAAATAGCACATGGCTCCTTGGTCAAGCGGTCAAGACACCACCCTCTCACGGTGGTATCAGGGGTTCGATCCCCCTAGGAGTCACCAATTTTATTGGGATGTGGCCAAGTGGTAAGGCACCAGACTCTGACTCTGGCATTCGCAGGTTCGAATCCTTCCATCCCAGCCATTTGATATAACAAAGGATTATAAATACTCTATAAAATGCAAGGTTTTGTAGGGTATTTTTATATTGAAAATAAAAAGAAGTAATTTTGAGCATTAAGCGATATGGGGGGAAAGCTGTGGACTACGAAGCGCTGAGGGGTATAAATCTGGAGGATAGAGAGAAACATTTGAGAGAACAGCTTGGAGAGGAAAAATGCAGAGTTTTGGATAAATTTAATCTTCATTTAAATGATAGATTTTATTGGGAAAGACATCAGGAAAAATACCCTATTCAGGAGTATTTTAGTCACAAGTTTGCAGAAAAATCCAGTCCTTTGGGAATGATTTTTCATATTAACAGACTCTGCTTTGCCAAGGTCAAATATTTCGAGCAACACTGGGATGAATATATACCCTGTATTCATGATTGTAAAAAAGGTTTTGTAACAAGTGATCTTTTCGATATGGAATTTATTAAACAGAAGGATACCGGCATAGTTATTGATTTAAGAGAATTGGCTAAGATACATTGGCTAAAGGATTTTAAAGAACTTTGTTTCTACTTGGAAGCTGAACGACAAAAGGTGTTATCTGAGAAGAAAGTAATATAATTGTATAATAAGAAATGCTTTGCGATTCTTTCGCTAAGCATTTCTTATTTAGATTGCTTCAAATTTCAATATAAAATACACCTATTCTTCAGGCATAACTTGCTGCAAAGTAACCTTTCTGCTTAATAGTTCTTCTAATATACTAGCTATATATGGAGGACCATAAGCTTTAAGGTTATTGAACCTTAGCAAATTATAAATAATATTAGACAGTGAGCTCATAAGATAGTTAATCATTATCTATAAAACTGGTACACTTTCACTTAATCTTCATAAAATAATAATGGATGAATTCTTAAGTGAGGAGATATTATGCAAATCCACGTTGTTCAAGCTGGACAGTCCTTATTTGATATTGCTAGAACATATAATACCACAGTCGGAGCCATTTCCGGTGCAAATGAGCTCCCAAACCCCAATAATTTAGTTGTAGGTCAGGCACTTGTAATTCCTATTGTGGGAAGCTTTTATTGGGTACAGCCTGGTGACAGCCTTTACAGCATTGCAAGAAAATTCGGAATAAATTACCAAACCCTTGCAAGAGTTAATGGAATACAGCCTACAAAACCACTTGCTGTTGGTTTTAGACTGTACATTCCACCTAGACCTAAGAGAAGTGCTGAGACAAATGCCTACGTAGAACCTATTGCCGGAAGAGTTGCCCCTGAGCTGGAGCAGTCTGCACGAACCGCAGCACCGCATTTGACTTACCTGGCGCCATTTAGTTTTCAAATTCAGAGAGATGGAACCTTAAAGGAGCCACCACTAAATAATTTTAGATCCATCGCAGCAAACAGCGGTGCTATTTTACTCATGGCAGTTACTAACCTTGAAAATGGCCAATTTAGTACTGAGCTTGGAAGAATTATTCTTACTAATCCTCAATTGCAGGATACCCTGCTAAACAATATTATAGCCACAGCAAAACGTCTTAACTTTAAAGATATACACTTCGATATGGAACATTTGCCCCGCGAACTAAGAGAAAATTATAATGTTTTTCTTAGAAAAGCTAAGGCAAGGTTAAGTGCTCAAGGCTTCTTGATGTCAACAGCCTTGGCGCCAAAAACAAGTGCTACTCAAGCAGGAGAATGGTATGAGGCTCATGATTACAGAGCTCACGGTCAAATTGCAGACTTTGTTGTAATAATGACTTATGAATGGGGCTACAGCGGAGGTCCTGCAATGCCTGTATCACCTCTTCCGCAAGTAAGGCAGGTTATTGAATATGCTTTAACTGAAATGCCTGCTTCGAAAATTATGATGGGGCAAAACCTATACGGCTACGATTGGACACTTCCTTTTGCACCTGGAACTACTGCAAGAGCAGTAAGCCCTCAGCAGGCTATTTTGCTTGCAGCTGACAATAATGTACCAATAAGCTATGACACAAGGGCACAGGCACCTCATTTTGACTATACAGCTTCAAATGGAAGACGTCACACAGTATGGTTTGAAGACGCAAGATCAATACAGGCAAAATTCGACCTTGTTAAAGAGCTTGGATTAAGAGGCATAAGCTATTGGAAGCTTGGAATCTCCTTCCCTCAAAACTGGCTGCTTATAGAGGAAAATTTTAATGTAGTTAAGAGATAATTTTATCAACAAAAACAGTTGAATGACACTCATTCAACTGTTTTTTATCTATATCATTTTCATAAGTCATACTTTTATTTATATTACTTCATCAAATTCATCATCTTCAATACATGGCAGAACTATATTAAAAGTTGTCCCAGTGCCAATTCCACTCTCTACTTCTATTCTGCCTTTATGCTGCTTAATTATATTGTAGCATACACTTAGCCCCAAGCCTGTACCGTTGCTTTTTGTCGTAAAAAAAGGTGTTCCAAGCCTCTTCAATTCCTCTTTAGAAATGCCTTTTCCATTATCAGATATTTTAATAAACATTTCATTAGTTATCTCATTATACCCCGTTTGTATCTCAAGTTTCTTGTTATCTTTTTCCTCCATTGCATCAACGGCATTTTTACAAATATTTAAAATAACCTGCTTCAACTGGCCTTCATCGCATAACAGATATCTTTCTTCCTTTGACAATTCAACATTTACGTCAACACCTTTTACGAGAGAGGTGGATCTTACAATGCTCTTAATAGACTCCATTATATCAATCATTGAAATTTCAGTTAGCTCTGTCTGACGAGGCTTAGATAAAAATAAAAATTCACTTATAATTTTATTAACTTCATCAACCTCACTGTTTATTTTTAATGCATGCCTTTGTACTTTCTCATTCTTTTCTAATAGATTTATAAGCTGACAGCGTCCTTTTATAGTTGTGAGGTAATTTCTTGTCTCATGCACTATAGCTGCTCCCATCTGTCCTAAAAGTGCAAGTTTTTCCTGCTGCATCAGCTTTTCCTGCTGCTTCTTAAACTCAGTTATATCATTACTAACACTTATTCCACCGATTATCTCTCCATAAACATTCTTTATAGAAGATAAATAAAGCATGAGTTCTTTCTTATTACCCTTAGGCGTAACTAATGCAACCTCAAAAAATTGATTATCACTGCCCCCGCTGAGAGCCAAGTCAGGAAGATCCCTTAACTCAAATTGAATTAAATCATTAAGTTCATCTATGCACATTCCTACGATATCTTTCTTATCCATTTCGAAACTTTTAGCACTAGCATCATTGCATAAAATTACCTTTTTATTTGTATCAATCATAAGTATACAATTACTTACTGCATTAAATATAGTTTCAGTCTGTATATTAAGATTTTGAAGTTCTTGTTCCTCTTTAGTTTCTCTAACCATTGAAAAAAAGCCATCATTTATTTTCCATCTATTAATAGATAGTTTCTTATACTCTCCATCTATCATCCTATATGTGCTAATTGAATTAGTACTTATATCGTTATCTTCTGATTTCATATTACTAAAAACATTTTCTTCTTTTTCAAGCTTTGGAAACCTCTCTAGAAACTCATTTCTTGTTAGTCCAATTAAATTCTCCCTGCTGCATTCAAAAAGCTCTTCAAATTTTTTATTTACATATTCTACTTTAGAATTTAAATTATGTTTAACTACTGCCATTGGAAGAGCATCTAATATATCATTTAAGGTTGTACTTAATTCATTTATCTTCCTATGTTCAGTCTCCAATTTTTCATAAGGATAAGTAACTGTACTGATGAATACTCCTTTTAAAAGAAAAAAATAAGATACAATTTTTAACAAGTGTCCAACAGTCCAGGATATAGATGTAACAGAGCTATATAAAGTAAAGCAAAACTCTGAGGATGCACTCATCAATAAAGAAAGAAATATGTATTTATAAGTAATTATCCCTTTCTCCATTAGTTTATGGCTTACCTTCCATAAGTCTATGCCATATATAAAAATAATCAAGTATTCCAGCGCAACTTTTATTTCAGTAACGCCGCTCTCATTTAAAAGTACCGGAAGATTATTATGATAAGCTGTTACAAGGTAGGATACCCCTAATGCAGTTGCTAGGGTAAAAAAAAGACTCATCAATTTATTTAGCTTTAGCTTTATTATTTGCAATGCAGCATATATCACAATTGCTTCACTTAATCTTCCAAGTACCCAAAACCTTGTAGACAAATCAAAATAAGCTTCGGCCGTTACATTTAATCTTAAAAAATATAAGGTATGAAATATATCAAATACTGACACCGCCAAAAAGCCAAAACCTAATATATGGCTGTCTTTTTCGTTGCGGCTGTATGTATACCAAACTGCAATAAATATTGCAAGTCCAATAAATACACAGATTAATTCTAGAAACGTGTGATAGATATTTATATCTTTGATCCATTTATCATGAAAAAACAGAGCAAAAATTATTGACAAAGACAGAATTAATAAAAAACAAGCTAATAATCTTTTTATCTGCCATCCTGAATTTTCATTATCTTTTTCATATGTAAACACTCATTATTCCTCCTTTGTAAAAATGTAAATGCAACTTTCATGCTATTATAAATATTTCCATATTACAATTATGAAGTAAAGTTAGTGTATATACATCTGTAAGCTAATGCAAAAATTATGTAATTTTCAAACCAAAAATATATAATATAACATAAAATGCATACCAAACTTGGCATGCATTTTATGTATCATCAATAAATTATACTTATGCTTTAACCGTGAAGCCCATTAGCCTGACGTACCATATTTTCTATGACAACATCATGAATATCTCCTAATGAAGCACAATACTCAAGCACTTTCCAAGGAGTATTTGTATGGTAATGAATCTTAATCAATTCGTCATCACCAACCGCTAGCAGGCAATCACCTTCAATATTTTTTGTTATATACTCATTTATCTCATCTTCTGAAAGATTTTTCCCTTCAATTAATAACTGAGTATCAAATCTGTATTCTATCATATTAATCTCCTTTTATGATCTACATATTCTGATTTTTCCTTTGGTTAATTATAGCATATTGTGTACCTATTAATATACTTATTAAATAATTTATCTTTTTATTATAAAATATAACTAAAACATACTTATTTTATTTCAATAGTACAAATATCTGATTTTCACATAAAAAACACATAAAGAAGCCATCTTATAAACACAAACTTCCACTAATATATATTCATAAGGTGATTAAAGAAATCCCCATTAAAATAAGAAATCAGTTGGCTGTTCCCCCTCCCAACTGATTTTTTATTTACTGCTTTATAATTATTATAGAATTAACATTCTATTTTCAAGTTCGACTGTATTAATACTTATTAACGTTAAATCTGTTTTAGAGAAAATTAAAAAGACCTTCCTAGCTTAAGAAGGTCTTTATTGTGCTGAGATTGGTGCACCCAACAGGAGTCGAACCTGCGACCGTTGGATTCGAAGTCCACCACTCTATCCAGCTGAGCTATGGGTGCACATAAATTATTAGCCCAAAATCATATGATTTTGGGCCTAAACTATGGAGCGGGTGATGGGAATCGAACCCACACGACC
>KE993487.1 GCA_000466585.1 Clostridiales bacterium oral taxon 876 str. F0540 | reverse complement strand
CCTTTATATCCCTTATAGTTAAGATAAAACTAAACTCTAGCCTATCTGCTGCTGTAGCTTCTCTATACTTTATATCCCTTATAGTTAAGATAAAACGGTAATGAAGAGTTTGGAAAATATGGATACACAAAAAACCTTTATATCCCTTATAGTTAAGATAAAACAAAGATTACCTAAAATTAATCATGAGCTTTATGAAACTTTATATCCCTTATAGTTAAGATAAAACATGATTAAATTTCAAATACCTCAAAAGCGTGTAGACTTTATATCCCTTATAGTTAAGATAAAACTTCATAAGGATGAAACTACTTGGCATATACATGTTTCTTTATATCCCTTATAGTTAAGATAAAACGATAATGCTATAGCTGCTATTGCTGTTCCAACAATGTCCTTTATATCCCTTATAGTTAAGATAAAACCTTATCTAAGACAGAGGACATTTATAGGGTTGCTTACTTTATATCTCTTATAGTTAAGATAAAACTATTAGCTACCAAAACAAACTACATATAATAAATATAACTTTATATCCCTTATAGTTAAGATAAAACGCTAAGTTTTTTACAATTGCTGCTTTACTTCTTGCTACTTTATATCCCTTATAGTTAAGATAAAA
>KE993486.1 GCA_000466585.1 Clostridiales bacterium oral taxon 876 str. F0540 | reverse complement strand
TGGACTTATGTCAATAATGTAGACACATTTTTTCGAACAAATTTATGCAGCTAATCTAGCTAAATCTTCACATTTTTGAGGTGTGATATAGCCTATGCTGCTATGGATTCTTTTTCTGTTGTACCAAGACTCGATATATTTAAATATTGCTAGCCTTGCTGTATCAAAATCATAGTATTTGACGCGATTTACAGCTTCTTTCTTAAGAGAAGCATGAAATGATTCTATACAAGCATTATCATAGGGACACCCTTTCCCACTGAAAGAATGTGTTATTATTTTGGCATCTGATATGTATTTGCTAAACTCTAGACTTGTGTATTGGCTTCCAAGGTCGCTATGAAGTATAAGGGTGGCTTTGGGTTTTTGTAGTAGCATAGCATTTTTGACTGCTTGAAGAGCAAGCTTTGTATCTATGGTTTTGGACATGGCATGTCCGATTATTTTCCTGCTATAAAGATCCATAACTGAAGCTAGATAGCACCATCCATCTTTGATGGTATGAATGTAAGTTATGTCAGTAACCCATTTCTCATTGATAGTGTTAGCTGAGAAATCCCTCTTTAAAACGTTTTCTTTGTTCTCTATTTTGCTTTTACTACTTGTAGGTCTAAACTTTTTTATAACTATAGATTTAACACCTAACTTAGTCATAAGGCGTTGAGTCCTTTTTAGACTTATAGTTATCCCCTTATCTATAAGTGCTTTGTATATCCTTGGAGCTCCATAAGTTTTATCGCTGTCTTCATAGATTTCTAGTATCTGCTCCTTGATCTTTTCATTTTCTATTTCTCTTTTGCTTGGTTGCCTAATAAGATACTTATAGTAGGTGCTTCTAGAGACCTTTAGAATTTTACACATAAGATTTATATTATAATTTTCTTTGTTATCATTAATAAACTGGAATATGCTTGTTACTTCTTTGCGAATATGGCCATGGCTTTTTTTAATATTTCATTTTCCTCTTCTAGCCTTGCCATCTTTTTTAGCATAGCCTGATAGTCTGCTGTTGTAATAGTTGAATCTTTACCCACAGCCACCGGTTTAGCTTTTTTAAGCCATCCCGTGATTGTTGATTTTGATATGCCATACTCGCTGCTTAGCTCTGCCAGACTCCTACCAGAGTTATAGAGCTCCACAATTGTCTTCTTAAATTCTTCTGTGTACTGTCTTTGCCCTCTTGACATCGTAGACACTTCCTTCCCTTTTATATATTTTAGAGCGTTCGGGTTTTTGTGTCTACACTAATATACTAACACCA
>KE993485.1 GCA_000466585.1 Clostridiales bacterium oral taxon 876 str. F0540 | reverse complement strand
CGCTCCGCTCATAGATTACCCGTCGAAGTCCATTCAGGACTTCAACCTCCCTTTAATTTGTTTAACACTATTTACCGAAAGCTGCTGCCCAATCTGCCTTAAACTTTTCTAGGCCTTGATCAGTTAAAGGGTGCTTTAGCATTTGAGTAACTAAGTTATATGGTATTGTTGCTATATCTGCTCCGGCCTTAGCAGCTTCAATAACATGAATTGGGTTTCTTACGCTTGCTGCGATTATCTGTGTTTCTATTCCGTGAATTGCAAATATGTCTGCTATTGTTCTTACTAAATCCATTCCGTCCATTGAAATATCATCTAATCTTCCTAAAAATGGGCTTACATAGGTTGCTCCTGCATTAGCTGCAAGAAGTGCCTGTGCTGCTGAGAAAATTAAAGTTACATTTGTCTTTATTCCTTCTTTTGATAGAACCTTACATGCCTTTAATCCTTCGCCTGTCATAGGAATTTTTACAATCATGTTTTTATGAATTGCTGCAATCTCTCTTCCTTCTTTTATCATTCCTTGAGCGTCTTCGCTTATAACTTCTCCGCTTATTGGTCCATCAACTATTTGAGTAATTTCCTTTAAAACTTCATTAAAGTCTCTTCCCTCTTTAGCAACTAAGGAAGGGTTTGTAGTAACCCCGCATATTACTCCCATTTCATTAGCTTCTCTTATATGTTCTATATTAGCTGTATCTAGAAAAAATCTCATTTTTTTATCTTCCTTTCTTTATTTAAATTTAATAATAGACGTTGTTTAATATCAGTGTTGATATTATATAAATCAAATATACTGCAAACCAGCAAGTTTGCTGTAAATATTTAAATATTTACATAGGTTTATATTTAAATATGTAATGATAAAAAGAATGTTTCTCGCTTTTAATAAAGATCTGTTTAAGAAGAAATTCAGCGTAAAGCTGAATTTCCCATTAACTCATAATTATTAATTTTATTTAACGTGCTCCTTTTTCATAAGGCACTCCATCTGCCTTAGGTGCAACTGATTTACCAACAAAAATAATCAATACTATTAGTGTTAGTATATATGGAAGCATTGCTAAAACTTCAGAAGGTAAAGCAAATTTTCCTCCGCCAAGCATAACAGTCAAGGCTTGAGAAAATCCGAATAATAGACATGCTCCATAAGCTCCATGAGGAGTCCATTTACCGAATATAACGGCAGCTAAAGCTATAAAGCCCTGCCCGCTTATTGCTGTTTGAGTAAATTGAGGAATAATAGCAAGTGTCATTGCTGCACCGCCGAAGCCTGCTAACACACCTGAGATTATTACAGAAGTATATCTGACCTTAGTAACATTAATTCCCAAAGTATCTGCTGCTGCAGGTTTTTCTCCGACAGAACGGATATGAAGTCCCCATTTTGTCTTATAAAGAACAAACCATAAAACTACTGTTAATACTAATGCTATTATAACTGTACTATCTACATTTAGAGCCTTTAATATACTGTTAGATACATCTTCACCAAATATTTTAGGCAGCTTTTTAGGAACCGGAGGTGTCATTGCTGCACCTTCAAAGAATAATCTGCATAAAAACAATGCAAGGCCAGGCCCTATTAAGTTGATAGCAATACCTGAAATTGTCTGGTCTGCTTTAAAGGTTATGGCTGCCACAGCATGTAAAAGTGCAATTAAGCCTCCTGCAATACCTGCTATAAAAAATCCAAGCCAAGGGTTTCCTGTTTTAAATCCAACTGCCGCACCCGCGAAGGCTCCAACAACCATCATGCCTTCAATACCGATATTTACAACTCCAGCACGCTCGGAAAGTACGCCTCCAAGGGCTCCGAATATTAATGGTGCTGAATACATTAAGGTAATTCCTATTAAAAGTAAAATGCTACTTAACATTTATCTCACCTCTTTTTAAAAGTTTATCGGCTAAAACAGGCACGATCTTTGTTAATGCTACGAAGAATACTATAGTACCCATCATAATATTAATTATTTCAGATGGAGCTCCCATAGCTGACTGTACAGCTTGTCCGCCATATAAAAGTCCGCCGAAAAGAAGTCCTGAGAAAATACATCCAATAGGTGAGCTGCCTGCAATAAGCGCTACTGACATACCATTAAAACCGTTATTTTCAAAGGCTGCCATTGTTGATATCTTATGTGGTGCAACTCCTGTTATAGATAATGCTCCTGCAAGTCCTGCAAGCGCTCCTGCAACAAGCATTGCCTGAATTATATTTTTATTAACATTTATACCTGCAAATTCTGCAGCATATTTATTTGATCCAACTGCACGAAGCTCGTAGCCTTTAGAGGATTTGTAAAGTAAAACCCATATTGCTACTGCCGCTAATACAGCTATTATAATACCAACGTTAACATCAGTTTTCAGCATAATATCTGAAAGCCATTTATGATTTGATAAAAATGCCATTCCAGAATCGGAAGTTTTCCATTTTTCAAAGAGGGTTGTGAAACCTGACTTGTTTATCATAAAGGTACCAGTTGAGCTTGGCTGATGGAAAGCTTCTAAGTTTACTATAAAATTAGATAAATAAAGTGCAATCCAGTTCAGCATTATGCTTGTAATAACTTCATGTATACCAAACTTAGCCTTTAGAAGTCCTACAATTCCTCCGTATAGTGCTCCTGCAACTACACCTGAAAGAACTACAACAGGAACTTGAAGTACTGGAGGCAAGTTTAATTTTATTCCAACTATTGTTGCTGCTATTGTTCCTAGAATATATTGTCCTTCAGCTCCTATATTGAAAAGACCTGTTTTAAATGCGAAACCAACGCTTAGCCCTGTTAAAATAATAGGGGTAGATTTTATTATTGTATTTGATATATATTTAGGCTTTGAAAAAACTCCTTTAAAAAGTGCGCTGAAGGCTTCCAAAGGATTGTATCCCGCAATGCCAAGCACTATTGAAGCCACAATAAAACCAAAAAATATTGCTATAAATGTTGACGTAACAGGCTTTTTAAGTATATTAACTACTCTTTTCATTTCGTTTACCTCCTGCCATTAGTAAACCGATTGTATTTTCATCTGCTTCTCCCTGCTTAAAGGTTTCTACAATGGCTCCATCGTATATTACAGCTATAGTATCTGAAACATTCATAACTTCATCTAATTCCAGAGATATTAAAAGAACTGCCTTTCCCTTATCTCTTTCTCTTATTAAAGTTTTATGAACATATTCAATTGCTCCAACGTCCATACCTCGAGTAGGTTGCACAGCAATTAAAAGATCAGGATCATTTGCTACTTCTCTGGCTATTATAAGCTTTTGCTGATTTCCTCCTGAAAGTCCTCTTACTAGCTGCAATTCACAGTTGTCTGGTCTTACATCATAGTCTTTAATAAGTTTTTTTGTATGCTCCACAATTTTATTTTTATCTAAGATTCCATTGTTGCAATAGGGTTTGCTGTTGTATTTTTCAATTACCATATTTTCAGCAACAGTAAAATCCAGCACAAGTCCACGTTTTTGTCTGTCTTCATGGATAGTTGAAATCTTATGTTTAATTACATTTTCTGGAGTTGTATTTTGTATTTCTTCGCCATTTATTTTAATAGTACCGCTTTCAGCTTTAGTAAGACAGGTTATGGCTTCCACCAATTCCTTTTGTCCATTGCCATCTATACCAGCAATACCAACGATTTCTCCTTTACGAACCTTTAATGATAAATTTTTAACTGCATCTAATTTTCTTTCATCCTTTACAGTTAAGTTATTTATTTCAAAGATTACATCACTTGGCTTTGCAGCAGTTTTATCAACCACAAGGTTAACCTCGTGACCAACCATCATTGTTGCAAGCTCTTCTTTACTAACTTCACTTACATTTACTGTATCAATATACTTTCCTCTTCTTATAATTGTACAAACATCTGAGGATTCTTTAATTTCTTTTAGCTTATGTGTAATTATAATGATTGTCTTTCCAGCTTTTATAAGATTATGCATAATTCCGATTAAGTCTTGTATTTCCTGTGGTGTCAATACTGCTGTAGGCTCATCCAGTATTAGTAAATCTGCGCCACGGTATAATGCCTTTAATATTTCAACACGCTGCTGCATACCAACAGAAATATCTTCAATTTTAGCATCAGGATCTACTTCCAAGCCATACTTCTTAACAATTTCAAGTATTTCCTTGCGTGCTTTTTTCATATTTGTTACACCAAACTTGTTGGTGATTTCGCTTCCTAAAACAATGTTCTCTGTAACTGTAAAATTATCTACCAGCATAAAGTGCTGATGAACCATTCCTATACCATTTTCAATTGCTATACCTGGATTCTTTATATTTACCTTTTTACCATTAAGATAAATTTCACCCTTCTCTGCTTTATATAATCCATAAAGCACATTCATTAATGTACTTTTTCCCGCCCCATTTTCTCCGAGCAGTGCATGAATTGTACCTTTTTTAATATCTAAACTGATATCGTCTAACGCACAGAAAGTACCAAACATTTTTGTGATTCCACGCATCTGAACTGCATATTGCTCGTTGATTTCCATACCATTTCCTCCTTTCACTCGTAAAACACTGGGTAATTTAAAGTACTCGCTTCGCTCGCAAATTACCCGTTAAAGTCCATTTAGGACTTTAACCTCCATACAGTCTTTAAACAAAGCTTCAATTTAATTTCGTCATAAGTATTGCCAGCAGCATAGTAATACTGCCGGCAATATTTTTACTTTATATTTATAGTTTCTTATTATTTGTTGAATTCTTTATAAGTTTTTTCATCATATGGAACAACTATTGATCCATCCTTAATCTTATCTTGTAATTTTATTGCTGCTTCGTAAACTTCAGGTTTTACATTTTTGTTATCCTTAGGAATACCAACAGCGCCTTCTTTTAATCCATAAGTGTAAGTTTTTCCGCCGATTTTGTTTCCGTTCATAGCTTCTTCAGAAACCTTTTCAACAGCTACATTAACTAGCTTTAATGCTGAAGTTAAAACATTGTCCGGAGCTAAGTAAGCTTGGTCACGGTCAACACCTATTGCAAATTTTCCTGCTTCTTTAGCCGCATCTATTAAACCAACCCCTGTACCACCTGCTGCATGGAATATAATATCGCATCCTGCTGAGTACATTTTGTTTGCGATTGCTTTACCCTTTGAAGCATCTGAGAAGCTTTCAGCATATTGAACATCTACATTGATTGTTTTTCCCATTTCTTTAGCTGCATATTGTACACCAGCTTGATATCCATATTGGAATTGATCTATAACCGGGCTCTTTATACCACCTATAAATCCTACTCTGTTTGTTTTAGTAGTTTTTGCTGCTATATATCCTACAAGGAATGAAGGCTCTTGTGCACTGAATGTAACACCTGTAACATTCTCAGGAGTTTTATCTCCGTAGGAATTATCTACTATAGCATAGTTAACATCTTTGTTTGTTTTTGCTGCATTTAGTATTGCATCTGCCATTGCAAATCCAATACCCCATATTAATTTGTTATCTGAATCAACAAGCTTGTCTAAGTTTGTAACATAGTCTGTTTCTTGTTTTGATTCAAGATAGCTTACCTTTGCACCTGTCTTCTTTTGAAGTTCTTGAAGACCTTCCCATGAAGATTGGTTGAAGGATTGGTCGCTTACACCGCCTGTGTCAGTTACCATTGCAACATTATAGTTTTTAGCTGCTTTTTTCTCTTCGCCTGTACTTGTGCTTTTGCTGCTTGCACAACCAACCATTGTGCTCATCATAACAGCTGCTGACATTGCTAATGCAATAACTTTTTTCATAATTGTTTCCCCCTAAATAAATTAGTAATTAAATTAGTAGATTAGATTAATAAATTATTTTAATAAATTATTCTGCTATTTCAAGTGCGATTTCCATCATATCTGTAAAGCTTAGCTGTCTTTCTTCTGCTGAAAGTGATTCACCAGTTATAAGGCTGTCTGAAATTGTAAGTAGGCATAATGCATTTTTCTTAGCTTGTGCAGCATTCATGTAAAGTGCGGCTGCTTCCATTTCTACTGCTAGGATTCCCATGCTTATCCACTTTTCTGTTGCAGTTTGATCTGCACAATAGAAAGTATCTGAAGATAATATATTTCCTACTACTGCATTTATATTTTTCTCTTTTGCTACCTGTACTGCGGCGCTTGCTAAATCAAAGCTTGCAATAGGTGCAAAGGTTCCGGGAAGGCAGTACTGAGCAGCATAGTTTGAATTTGTTGATGCTCCTAATGCTACAACAACATCACGAACCTTAACGTTTTCATTCATGCTACCCGCAGTTCCTATACGGATGATATTATCTACACCGTAGAAATTGAATAATTCATAGGAATATATACCGATGGATGGCATTCCCATGCCGCCTCCCATTACAGAGATACGTTTTCCTTTGTACGTTCCTGTATATCCAAACATGTTTCTTACTGAATTAAACTGAACCACATCTTCTAAAAAAGTTTCTGCAATAAATTTTGCTCTTAATGGGTCTCCAGGCATTAATACTGTTTTTGCTATTTCTCCTGCTTTGGCTCCTATATGTGGAGTTGGTGTACTCATTGTGAATTCCTCCTAAAGTCTATATTTCAAAGTCTATATGTTAATCATGGAATGAGGCTGCTTTTAATGCAGCCATATTCCATGGTTAAGCAGCTAATTTGCTTAAATTCATTTTTTTAAGAACTGTTTTATCAAAAACTTCTGTTATCTTTTGTATAATAGGCCCTGCTGTAAAGGCTGCAATAACTGTAACAACCCCTGCCTTTCCTCCAAAGGAAAAACCAACTGCAAGACATATTACATCGCACATTATTTTTGCTGTTTTATATTCGCGTTTTATTTTATCTCTTACAACCATATTTACGCCTGTAACCGGATCCATCCCAATATTCATTGCTATAAAGATTCCAATACCTAAAAACAGCATTGTGCATCCAAGAAAAGAGGTTAATACCCTTCCTCCCATTGTACCGGGAATATTAAGTGCATCATGAAGCTTAAAGCCTAAGCTTATGAAGCTTCCAAGGGGCAGCGCGTAAATAAATGTACCTATATTTATATATTTGCGATTAAAGATAAATACTGACGCAAGAAAAAACAGGTTTACCATGTTTGTTACAAATCCAAGCTTTTCTATTGGAAAGCCAAGAATGCTTCTAACTCCATCATACAAAACAGCAACAGGGTCGTTTCCTAACCTTCCGGCAGAATTAAATGCCAGTCCAAAACCTACCAGTATAACTCCGACTATTGCTATGGGCAGCTTCCTTAGTAGAGTTTCATAGGATTTGTTTTTAAACTTACTAATTGTGTTGTCCATACTTATACCTTTCCTATCTTTTATTAAACTAGTTTTTCCAGTACTGATTCACCAATTGTATTTTCAGGCATTTTTACATTAAAGTTATCTGCTATAGTTGCTCCGATGGCTGCAAAGCTATTGCTTGTCTCCATTAAGCCGCATTCATTCATTGATGGTGAATATGCCAAGAAAGGAACAAGTTCTCTTGTGTGATCAGTACCTGTATAAGTAGGATCATTACCATGGTCTGCAGTAATTATAAGAAGATCATCGTCCTTTAGCTTTTCAAGTACTTTTCCTAAATTAACATCAAATTTTTCTAATTCTTCAGCATAACCTTGAGTGTTTCTTCTATGTCCCCATAGTGCATCAAAGTCAACCAAATTAACAAAGCATAGTCCTTTAAAATCCTTATCCATTAATTCTAAAGTTTGTTCCATACCATGAACAGAACTCTTTGATTTATGACTTTCTGTTATTCCTTCGCCATCATATATATCACATATCTTTCCAACGGATATCACATCAAACCCATTGTCTTTTAATGCAGTTAGAGCAGTTTGTCCATATGGTTTTAGAGCATAATCATGTCTGTTGCTTGTACGCTTAAACTCACCTTTTTTAGCCCCTACATATGGTCTTGCAATTACTCTTCCAACCTTCCACTCATCTTTGAAGGTTAATTCCCTTGCGATCTCACAGCAGCGATAAAGCTCTTCAAGGCCGAAAGTTTCCTCATGACCGCAGATCTGAAGCACCGAATCTGCTGAAGTATATACAATCATATCTCCTGTTTTCATTTGGTGTTCACCGAATTCATCTAAAATTTCAGTACCGCTGGCACTCTTGTTTCCTACTATGCCATGTCCTGTTCTCTTCTTTAGTTCCTCCAAAAGTTCATCAGGAAATCCTGTTTCTGTAAAGGTTTGAAATGGAGTTTCAATCTTTAAACCCATCATTTCCCAGTGTCCTGTCATTGTATCCTTTCCTACGCTTGCTTCTTTCATCTTCATAAAATGCGCTAAAGGCTTTTCTACCTTCTCTACATGCTTTACCTTATGAAGATTTGCCATTCCTAATCTTTGGAGGTTAGGAATCTTAAAGCTTTCTACTGATTCAGAAATATGTCCCAGAGTATCTACTCCTATATCTCCATACTGTTTTGAATCAGTCATTTCTCCCACTCCAAGGGAATCTATTACTATTGTAAAAATTCTTTTATATTTCTTCATACTTACTCTCCCTTTATATCAATAACCCTTTATTTTCTATCTGACTTTATCAAGTTTCTAATTGCTTGAACTGCAACTTCTATTGCTGTTTCAGTATCATGAACTTGTATGTTTTCTAGTCCGGCCTTCTCACGTTCCTGATTAGCAACTACTAAAAATACTGATCCAACTCTCACTTTCAAATAACTTCCTACCACAAATAAAGCAGCTGACTCCATTTCAGAAGCAAGTGTTCCTAATCTTAGCCAAGCATTCCACTTATCCATTAGTTCATAGCTTACCGGTTTTATTTCCGGTGAGTGCTGCCCGTAAAAGGAATCTTTACATTGAACTACACCAACATGATAATTTTTGTTTAAAGCTTTGCAGGAATCTACTAATGAATTTGCTACTTCAAAGTTTGCAACTGCTGGGAATTCTATTGGTGCATATTCCTTGCTCGTACCTTCCATTCTTATAGCGCCGGTAGCTACAACCACATCTCCGCCTTTAACATCTATATCCATCCCGCCGCATGTGCCTACTCTGATGAAAGTATCCGCTCCGCAATTAACAAGTTCTTCTAAGGCTATTGAAGCTGACGGTCCGCCAATTCCTGTGGAAGTAACACTTACTTTAACCCCATCTAAATACCCGGTGTATGTAACATATTCTCTGCTGTCTGCAACTAACTTTGCGTCATCAAAATGCGCAGCTATCTTCTCGCATCTTTTTGGATCTCCGGGAAGTATTACATACTTTCCTACCTCTCCCTCTCCAACATTAATGTGATACTGTTTTCCTGAACCTTGCGAATAAATCATAATTTTCCCTCCATCTATTTCTTATTTAAATTTGTTTTTATTATACGTTTACATATGTATCATAAAAAATAGACATCATTTTAACTTGTCCATTAACTTGTCTTATTGTATGAAAAAATTTTATCATGTCTATATTTCTATGTCAAGTTTTTTTATGTCAGTTTTAGTCACTTTTTGCTGCATAAAAATCACAACTATTTTTTGAATATATAAATGTCATTAAGACCTTATAGAATCACAATTTATATGACATTTTTAGGAGCAAAATGAAACTGTTTTCGGTATTTTATTGTCTAACTTAAAAATTACAGCTATAATAAATATTAGTAAAATTATTATTGAAAATTAATCATTTGCTAGATATACTTGTCTAGACAGATTCATACATAGCAGAAAGGTGTTATTTTAATGGATAAGTTTAGTGTTATTGAAAAGGAATTTAAATTTGTAACCGTGTACAATCAGCTTTTTAAAATGATAAAGGAAGGTAGTTTTCCTGAAGGGAGCAGGCTGCCATCAGAACCTGATCTGTCAAAACTCCTTGGTGTAAGCAGGTCAACTTTAAGACAGGCACTTGCACTGCTTCAAGATGATGGGCTTGTTAAAAACATTAGAGGAAAAGGTAATTTTATAATAAAATCTCATTCAGACAAACCTATTGGTTTGGAGGTAATCGGACATCCTGTATACAAGTGCTCAACTGACACAATTGATGATGTTAAGATGCAGCTGCGTATAGAACCATCTACAGACTATATTAATCAAACTTTAGAAAGGAAAACTGCTGCTGTTGTACTTATAGATAGGTGGTATACCTCTCATAACAACCCGGCGGCTTACTCTTTTACAATATTTCCTATTGAGACAATATCAAAATACAACGTGGATCTAAACAACCATGATAAAGTCTTAAAATTTGTAGAAAAAGAAATTTATGAAATATGCAATAATGTATTGCTTGAAGTAAAATACTCTACTGCAGGAAACGTATCAGCAAAGTTTTCCCCTATTTCATCTGAAAATCAGTTTTATCTTATTCAGGAAACTATGTACGAGGGCTCTGAATTTCCTGTAGTTCACAACAAGCATTATCTTCCCATAAAGTCAAGCTCAATTGAATTTCATCAAAAAAAATAGAACCAGGCTGTCTTCAAACACTTTTAATGCCACGATGTTTGAAACAGCCTGGTTTTTTGACTTAATTGATTTTAATAAGGCTTATTAGGAATTATTATTGCACATACAATATAAATAAGTAATCCTGTTCCAAGAAGCAGAATAGACAGAGCCCATAGCACGCGTATTATGGAAGCATCAAAGTCAAGATATTCTGCAAGTCCGCCACATACACCTGCTATCATTCTGTTGGAATTAGATCTGTACAATTTCTTTTCCATGTTTTACCCCCGCCAATAATCATAGTTATTATTATGCTTTTCAAATGTCTTTTAGTAACTAAAAAACAATAAAAACTAATGAATTAAATTTAATATATTGCTTGACAGAATAAGATTGAGAGTAGTATTCTTTACTCATAGGAAACTAAATTAGTACCTTTAGTTTCCTATGAGGGAGGTTATTATGAATACAAATAAATTTTCAAAGAAAGAACTCTTATTTCTATTAACAATAAGTCTGGCTCTAGGAATAAGGCAGATGGCAATGACTATGGTTATGCCTTTTATTTCAGTCTACAGTAAAACCTTAAGCAGTAGTACTCCTCTTTTAGCAGGAGTTGCTCTGGGCATTTTTGGACTAGCTCAAGCTGTATTTCAGATTCCATTTGGAATCTGGAGCGATAAATCTGGAAATAGACTCGTTATGCTTTTTGGTATTATGGAAGTAGTAATTGGATTATTTGTCGCTTATATAGCTAAAAATATATATTTACTGATATTTGCCAGAGCCCTACAAGGCAGTGGCGCTGTACTGGCTGTAGGGTATTCCTGGGCTACAGGCTTTGTAAGCAGCGAAAAAAGGCCCAGGGCCTTAAGTATCTTAGGAATGATAATTGGGGCAGCAGCAGCTGGTTCTTTTGCTTTAGGCTCAGTAATTAACAATTTACTTCCTGTTAAAGATATGTTTCTTGTTTGTTCAGTATTAATTTTTATTGTTTGGCTTATTATTCTTATATTTTTAAAAGAAGATAAAAAATTTGTTAAGGAAGCTAAAAACTTAAGCAAAGTTAGCACGAGAAAAAGCTTTGGAGTGCTTCTTTCAAACAACCTTTTTGTAAGGCTTAATTTAGGAGGATTTATAAATAACTTTATAATGACAGGTGTATTTTACATTTTGCCGCAATATCTCGAAAAAATTACCGGTATGAGAGGTATGTGGAAGGTTTTTATGCCTTCTGTAATTATTGCAATTATATGTATGAGAAGAATAATAATCTTTGTTGAAAAAGGATATAGTATAAGAATTATTATACTATCCTTTATTATTACAGCTATTGGTATATGCTTCTTTTTCAATAAATCTTCATTTTACTTTATATTAATAGGCTGTATACTATTTATGTCAGGATATATTGTGCTTAGTACTGTAATACCTTCAGTAGCTAATGACATCGCAGAGAACTGCTACAGGGGTACCGCTAATGGCATAATTAACAGTTTTCAATATATAGGTTCCTTTTTAGGGCCTGTTGCTGCTGGAGCTTTATGGAAGTACGGTGACAGTTTTATTCTTGTCCTAATAATATTTATGGCTGCGGCAGGTGCTATTACATTCAAAATTAATAGGAATAGAGGTAATTAAATTGAGAGATGTTATATTGAAGGTAGCTTCTGATAAGATTCAAAGCTATGGTTTACGAAAATTTACAATGGATGAAATTGCTGTGGAACTCAAGATTAGCAAAAAGACTCTTTATAAATATTTTAAAAGCAAAGATGAACTTATTCATCAATACTTTTTGGAAATAGTAGAAAGTGATAAAGAGAGCACTCTGAAAGCTCTTAATATATCTGAATCTCTTACAGATAAGATAAATGCTATGATTTACTCTTATCATAAATATAAGCTGCCTGTAAAAGTTTATGACGAGGCCTGCAATTTTTATCCTGAGGAGTGGAAAGAACTGCAAAGACTTAAAGACTTTAAGATAGACTTGATTAAAGAAACCTTAAAGACAGCACTTAAGGATGGCCTTATAAAAGAGGATGCAGACCTTGATATTATCGGCTTAATTCTAGAAAACACAACTAATACCCTTCTAAGCTATGAGTTTTTAAGCAAAAATAACCTTGCTATGAAAGAAGCAATAAATAAAGTTATCAGCATAATATTATACGGAATATTGAAGTAATAAGACCACCTCCTTATTTTGAAAGAGAGGTGGTCTTGTTAGTTATAAATATCAGAAAACTCTATATTAATTTTTTCAACGTTTCGCTTTTCATCTACAAATGCTCCTTCTGCTTCTGACTTGCTGTCTACTATTCTCTTTGGAAGCACGATAGTAAATTTACTTCCATTTCCTTCTTTGCTTTCAAGACTTATAGTACCTTCATGCAAATCTACCAAGGATTTAACAAGAGAAAGTCCTATGCCGCTGCCTTCTTGATTTCTCGAAATGCTCCTGTCAACCTGCACAAATCTTTCAAATATGGACTGTATCATATCTTCAGGTATTCCTATTCCGGTATCCTTTACAACGATACTTATGCTATCTTTGTTATCATATATGTTTACATAAATACTGCCGCCTTTAGGAGTAAATTTCACTGCATTAGATAATAAATTAAGCATTATTCTTTCTATTTTATCCGGATCACAGGCAATAACCAGTTCTTCAAGTTCAGTATCAAAGACTAAGCTTAAACCTCTTTGCTCTACAAAGGTTACGACGGATAAGGTTATATCTTCTACCACCTTAATAATGTCACAATTTTCTAAGTTCACCTGAAAATAACCAGCATCTATTTTTGTAATGTCAATAAGGTTTGCAACCAGCCTTATAAGTCTGTAAGAGTTTTGCTTTATAAGCTCTGAATATTTTTTTATATCTTTCTTAGTGTAATTGAGACTTCGCTCATTTAATATCAAATCTATCATTTGTTCAGCTGAAAAAATAACATTAAGAGGCGTCCTAAGTTCATGTGATATATTTGCAAAAAAGGCTGCCCTCAGCTTTTCATATTCCATGGTATCATTTAACTCTTTTGTTCTCTGCTTCAATAAATCGTCAAGTTCCTTATTTCTATTTAATATTAATTTACGATTTATAAAGTCAATTATAAAAGAAGAGTAATTTATAGCAGAAGTCCTTAATGCCACAACAAAAAGTAAAGAAACGATTACTATATTTTTAATAAGATTATAAGGATTATCCATAATTACAATACAGCCGACTACATAAATCACATAAGAAATAAGATAAATAGCATATCTTTCTTTTTTTTCAAGTAAAACAACAAAGGCAGTATAGAATATGGTTATTAGATACGGTATGGGCATTCCGCCCATGCCTCTATTTTGAATAGATATAAGTGCACAAAAGGATAGCAAGAAAAAGCTCATAAATCGGTGTATCCATATAGAAAGTTTAATACTTGAAGCTAAATAATTCCTCATAAAAAAAATCACAACAAAAAAAACTGAAGGAACTATCAAAATAGCTGCATGGATATAGAAAAAATAGCAGTAAACATTCCTATCGATATAACAAAGCTTCGAAACAATATGCATTCCAGGCAAAAAAATACCAATAAGTAAGAAAATAAAACTAAGAACAGCTTCCTTTTGCAAATTATTCTTAATAAGCTGAAGCTGTATTTCCTCCTTGTACTCTATTGGTATTTTCACAAATTCATTTTCTTTAAAATTAAATTTAATTAATGGTACATTTCCAAGCATTAAATCACCATCTTTAAAGTAATATGATAACTACAGACAAATATCAAAACAATTTGACTTACATACAATAAAAATATCAATTTTACTAATTCATATTATCTGTAAGTTCATATGTATAACTATTTATCTAAATATTTCGATAATAATAGCAAAATTCCTCTATAATTTCATATAAACTTTAAATTTTTTACAGCGCAGACATTTTTATAGTACAAATAAGTCCTGTCTATATAAAAGCGCTTACTCTTTAACATATATTTACAAATTAAATCTAGTTAGTCTCTTATAAATAGCTGTGTCAATTTTTCTTTAGTCAGACTGTTCATTAAATTGCTGTTTTCAAGATCTCCTGTTAGAATATTATCAATAAGCTCCTTTTTATCTTCCTGAAGTTTTATTATTTTTTCTTCTATAGTTCCTCTTGCAACAAGCTTAATAACCTCAACAAGGTTTTCTTGTCCGATTCTGTGAGCTCTATCTGATGCCTGAGCTTCTACGGCAGGATTCCACCATGGATCAAAATGAATTACTAAATTTGCCGACGTTAAATTTAATCCGGTACCTCCTGCTTTTAAAGAAATTAAAAATACATTAATATCTTTGCTGCTGTTAAAATCCTTTACCCTCTCAATTCTGTCCTTAGGTTTGGTCTTTCCATCTATATAAAAGTATTTAATATCTTCTTTCTTTAAGCTTTTACCTAATTTATCTAAAACTGAAGTGAATTGAGAAAATAAAAGCACCTTCTCCTTGGATTCTATATGGTCCTTAATAAGCTCAACAGCCACCTCCAGTTTCCCGCTTCCTCCTTCATAGTCTTCTATTATTAGTGAAGGATCAAGGCAAAGCTGTCTAAGCTTGGTTAAATAAGAGAATATCTCAATTTTGCTGTCTGAACTCTTAACAAGTTCTCTAACACTTTTAATGTATGTGCTGTAAACTGCCTTTTGAGCAGCTGTCATTTCAACTGAAAGCTTCTTTTCTATCTTGTCCGGAAGCTCTTTAATTACTTCTTTCTTAGTCCTTCTTAACACTAAGGGCTTTATTAAAAGCTTGAGACTTTCCAAATTGTCCGGATACTTTAAAATAAATTTCTCTTCAAACCTTTGCTTTGAATACAAATATCCTGGCATTACAAAATCAAATATGGACCAAAGCTCGGTAAGGTTATTTTCCATTGGAGTTCCTGTCAGTGCAAATCTTGTCTTTGCTTTGATCTCCTTTACAACCTGTGTATTTTGTGCTGAAGCATTTTTTATATTTTGAGCCTCATCGATTATACAAAAATCAAAGATAAACTTCTTATAAGAATCTATATCCATTCTAAGAGTTCCATAAGTAGTCAAAATTACATCATATTCATTTATCTTTTCTTCTAATTTCTCTCTATCTGAACCATGCATTACCATAACCTTCAGGTCTTTAGTAAATTTCTCTATCTCCTCTTTCCAATTGAATATAAGTGAGGTTGGGCAAACAATAAGTGTCTTTTTGCCTAATTCAGATAAAATGAAAGCTATAGTTTGAATTGTTTTGCCAAGCCCCATCTCATCAGCAAGTATACCACCAAAGCCTAACTTACTTAAGGTCTTAAGCCACTGAAAGCCTTTAATCTGATACTCTCTGAGAGTACCATTAAAATTTTTAGGCAAATCTATTTCTTTGCTGTTTAAGTCACTTAATATTTTTTCTATTTTCTCCAGAGCTTCAGATCCATTTATGAGTTCTTGTCCTCTACTATGTAGGGCTTCAAATAAATACAAAGCTTTATTTCTTGCAATTCTTGCTTCTCCTTGGCCTGCAGCCTCATTTATATCTAAAATTTCCAGCATATTAAAAAAGTTTCTTATACCATCATCTTCAAAATCTATAAAGTCATTGGTTTTTGTCTTATAAAACTTTGCCTTTGCCTCAAATTTTTCAAGGGCACTTTTAAGCTCGTCTTTTTCAAGATTTCCTATGCTGTAGAAAAAATTATAAAAATCCTCATCCTCGTATAAGTCTGCCTTAATCGATGATGATCCATATATCTGTCTTTCTTTAAGCCCCTTACCTAAAACAACTTTTCCTAGTGAATGTATGCTATAATTTCTACCTGTTAAAATGTTAAGAAGCTCTTCATCATTACCTTTAAACATAAACCTTTTTTTACATATTATAAAGCTGCATTTTTCAATCTCCATAAGAAGTCTTTCTTCTCTTCTATAATCTCTTACAAAGCTATCCGATGCCTTTATTTCATCTAGTATATTAATTCTTCTGCTGCCATAGTTTAGAAATGCATCTGCATAAATATTACCTTTTTCCTCAAATAGAAAAAATTCCAAATTTAAAAGCTTGGCTGCAAAATTTCGTAGGCTCTCAGCAATATTGATATTTTTTGTAATACTGTTTAAAAGAATAATGAGTCTATTGTAGTTATCTATATCTTTTTTATATGCAATAGCTCCATTGCGCTTTAATTTTTCATATAAAGGGACGTAGCTTTCAATCTGCTTTTTCGAGGGAAGATAAAGCTCATTTTTATAATAAAAAACATCATTGCTTGAATTTAGAGAAACCGGAAGCTGCTTATGAGTAGTTAAAATTATACGCCCGCTATCCTCCTTTAAATTAAAGGTTATAGGAAGGTCCTTATGAAAAATCGGAGCTATAATTTCTATAAAATCATACTTAAATTTAATTTTTTCAGCTTTAAGGTTTTCTAAAAAACTTCTAAGCTCATAAGGCTGAATTATGCGTTTCTCACTTCCATAGCCCTCAAGCACTTCATAATACTCAGAGCCCTTTTCTTTTTTTCGTATAAGTCTTGAAACTCCAACACTTTCTGTTTTCTTTTCTTCCTTAGAGAGATTATTCTCAGCAGTTTCTTCCATCTTCTTCTTGCCTTTTGAAAGCAGGCTTAAAAGTTTATAGGCTGAGGCAGTTAAATGACTGCACATAAAGGTATAGCCGTTTAAGGAAAATTCTTTAAACTCGTCACAGCTGCACTCAACACTTTCAAGCTTTTTCTTTTGAAGATTAATTTTAATATGAGTATTAACTTCCTTAAGAGAACTTTCGTCTTTTACTCTCCCATATACATGATATATATTATCTATTTTTTTACCTTTAAAATAAGTAACCTGGCCCTTTTTAAATGCATTTTCTCCTTCTTTTTTCATATTACTTGAAGCAGTATTAAGCATTATAGATTTTAATTCCATAAGATTCATTTTAGAAGGCATATTATGTTCCTCCGTTTAAATATATAAATTTATTATACACTTTTTCAGCTATGATAATATTATCTATTTTCTTTCCCGGGCAATATTACTAACTATATTTTTAACATTTTCATTTCTAAACAAAAGAATCCTTGCAAATACCATGAGCTCATGATATTGCAAGGACTTATGCAAATATATCTATTTACATTTGATAAAGTTTTTTAATAGTATCCTGTTAAGAATGCTTAATAATAACATCTTCTATACTGCAGCCTATAAGCTTCTTTAAGTCTTCCGGAGATAATTCAATCTGATGTCCTATTTTCCCCGCGCTTATTATGAAAGTATCTAGTTCTTTACAGGAACTATCAAGAACGGTTTTATAATCTTTTTTCATCCCTATCGGAGAACAGCCTCCTCTAATATATCCTGTAATTTTATTTATATCTGAAACCTTTATCATTTCTATTGCCTTTTCTCCTACAGCTTTGGCAGCAGCCTTTAAATCCAGTTCCTTAGCTACGGGAATAACAAAAACATAGTGCTCCTTACTCGTTCCTTGCGTTACAAGAGTTTTATAAACCTGCTCTGCAGATTTTCCTATTTTACTTGCAACTGAAACTCCATCAACCAATCCATCATCTAAGTTATAGCTATATGTATTATATGAGACTCCCGATTTATCAAGAATTCTCATAGCATTTGTCTTTAAGTTACTCAATTTAATCCTCCTTTTAACGTTAAGCATTGAGCTGTCAGCTTCCCAATATACATTCAGTACATTAACCCCATCACGTTATTTAACGGCTATTAAAAATATCTATCTTCCGTTTTTTCTTTATTGTATTTTATAAATCTTAACTGAAAAGTTTCAATCCAGCCTTTTTTGTTTTTCAAAGAAATATATCCTATCACTGACATAGTTAACGATCCTATTGTATCAACGATAAGATCCTTCATTGTATCCAGCAAAGCAGCCTTCCCAATGAGAGCTTTACCGCTTTCAAGGGCATATTTTTGCATATTTGTATTAAAAATAAAATCTACAGAGAACTCATATATCTCCCATATGGTGCCCAGAGTTACTGCAAAGCAAAAGGTAAATAGAGCTACGAAAGCAGGACTTAAATTCATAGGCACCGTATCTGCCTTATTTAATATAGTTATAAAGGAGAAACCCAGAGCTCCAAGCATTGCTCCGCTGCAGGTATGAAGTATTGTATCGAAGTTTTTAACTCTATAATAGAAGGAATGTACTTCTCCTAAATAAATTGCTGCATAAAGAAAAAGTGCGTATACTATCACCATTTTTGATGGTATATAAAGATGCCAGCGTTTTTTCAGCATGCTTGGAAGAAATAGAGCAACAGCACCCAATATACACTGCAGCAGCATTATTACATAATCTCCCTTTACACGCACCGATACATTATTATCCGGTGGCGCTACAGGCGATAATACTATTTTAACTGTAACATATATGGCTGAAACTACAAAAGTAATAAATACTATAATAACCAGAAGTTTGCTGTTAAATATTTTCTTTTTCATATCAACCCTCATTCCCCTATTAATGTGTGATAGTATAATATGCACCATACTCTTCAAAGATGTTTAAAAATTCCACATCCACACTACCTTAATTAGTGATAATATATAGTATATAATATATAACACAAAAAGCAAAAATAATGGAGGATTCCCTATGGACCTAAAAGAAAAACTTAAAACTCTACCCAAATCACCTGGAGTTTATTTGATGAAGGACTCCTCCGGAAGCATACTTTATGTAGGAAAATCTAAGAACTTAAAAAGCAGAGTAAGTTCTTATTTTCACAGTTCCAAGGCTCATAGCTCAAAGGTTGTCAAACTTACAAAGCATTTAAAGGATTTTGACTTTATACTTACTGATACAGAACTTGAGGCATTTATACTGGAATGTAAATTGATTAAGGACCTGAAGCCTTTTTATAATAGAATGATGAAAAATCCTTTAGCTTATACCTACATTGAAATCAGCAGAGACTATTTAAACATTGGAATTTGCAGTGAAAAAACAGATGCAGAAAAAAATTACTACTTCGGCCCCTATAGCAGCAGGGGCAGTGTTGAAAATGCTCTTGAAGGCATAAAAGAAACCTGCAAAATTAAATGCAGCGGAGGTTTTAAAAGTGGTTCACCATGCCTTAATTATTCTCTTCGGAAGTGCATAGGCATGTGTTTTGATACTTCTGCCAGAGCTGAGTACCCTTCTATAATCAAAGAAATATCAGAGCTTCTTTTAGGCGTTAACACTAATATAATTAATAAAATGGAGCTTAATATGAATTTTGCAGCTCAAAGCTTAGAATTTGATACTGCTATAAAATATAGAGATTATATTACTTCTGTCAACAGCTTGCTAAACAGAGAAAAGATTATAGAGTTTGCCGAAGAAAATGAGAACATAGCCATAATTGAATTTCTTGAGAACAATAGCATAAAGTTTTTTCTTATAAGAGGCATTTCAATTGTTTATAAGAAAAAATTCAACCTTGCTGACTGGGAACCTATGCTGCTTACAACTTATCTGAGCAATAGTATAATAAAAATATTGAAAGGCAACTTCCATGATTCTTCTAGGGAAATCGGTAAAAATGAGATAGACGAAACTCAAATAATTTACTCATATTTAAACAGCAAGCAAAAAAGCTGCAATTATTTTTCAATACCTGAAGGTTGGATAAAAAGCAATGATGAAATTAATCTGCAAATGGCTATTAGTAATATATTAAAAAACCAAGAGGACTGTTACTAAGCAGTCCTCTTGTGTCAATATATTTATTCAACTAAAGAAATATACTCGTCGTAACCTTCCTCTTTCATCCTATCAAGAGGTACAAATCTTAAAGCAGCTGAATTAATACAGTATCTTAACCCGCCCTCTTCAATAGGTCCATCATTAAAAACGTGTCCCAGATGAGAATCACCAGACTTACTTCTAACTTCAACTCTATGCATATTATGGCTAAAGTCTGCCTTTTCTTTTATAAATTCTCTGCTTATAGGCTTGGTAAAAGCCGGCCATCCGCAGCCGGAATTATATTTGCTGCTTGAAGCAAACAGCGGCTCACCTGAAACAATATCCACATATATACCCTTTTCAAAATGCTCGTCATAAGTATTTCTAAAGGGAGGCTCTGTAGCATTTTCTTGTGTAACTTTATACTGAAGTTCGTTCAGCTTTTCCTTTATTTGCTGCAAACTCGGCTTGTTATAACTTTTAGACATATTATCACTCCTTTTCATTTTAAATAAACCTAGAGGATAATATCATATTCCCCTAGGTTTAATGCTTTTAAACTCTTATATATAAATTTAAATCTTTTTCTTCTCTAAGTTCGCCAAGCTTAGGTACAATTGAGGTAAAATGCGCACTTTTATTATGTTTATCTATTGCGGCTTTATCTTCCCACTCCTCAATAAAAGTTAATATGTTCTTGTTACTTATATCCTGGTTCAAATTATAGGAAATACAGCCTGTTTCTTTTCTGCTTTCCTCTATAAGTTCCTTTGCAAGAGCTTTAAATTCTTCAGCTTTACCTTCTTTTACAATATTTTTAGAAACTATAGTTATCATTTTATTACCCTCTTTCTAAAAATATTATATCATATATTACCAATTTTATTTCTTATCTTGAAGTTTTTTAACACAAAGCACAAAAACTTGTGAATTTTATGTTAAAATATTAAAGGCAAATCTTATATAGGGAAACAAGTTAAGTTTCACAGTTGTTTCTCTGTGTTAAAATTAGACGAAAGAAGGATTTATTTTGATTAAGGATTTTGTTTGTGATTTAAAAAAAGAATTTAAAGGCTATAATAGTTCTTCTTTAATTAAGGACATGCTTTCCGGTCTTACAGTTACAGCTGTTGCTCTACCTTTAGCTTTAGCATTTGGCGTAAGCAGCGGTGTAACAGGCGCTTCCGGAATGATTACAGCCATTTTTGCAGGTATTGTCATTGCGCTTTTAGGTGGTGCATCATACCAGATTTCAGGCCCTACCGGAGCTATGACTGCGGTTTTAGTGCCTATTGCAATGAAATATGGAATAAAAGGTATTTTCATCGCAGGTTTTTTATCAGGTGTCATTTTATTAATTGCAGGAATTTTTAAAATCGGTCATATTGTACATTACATTCCTGTTCCTGTAATAACAGGTTTTACTTCTGGTATTGCTGTTATAATTGCTCTTGGTCAGATAGATAATTTATTTGGAACAGTAAGCAAAGGAGATAATGCTGTTAATAAGCTTATATCTTATTCATATCTTGGTTTTAAACCTAATTTTACTGCACTTGCTATTGGCTTATTAGTTATTGCTATTATGATAGCCTGGCCTAAAAAGCTTAATATGGTGTTCCCATCTTCACTTGCAGCTATAATAGCCGCAGTACTAGTATCTATATTATTTAAGTTAAATGTAGCTGTTGTTGGTGATATACCACGTAAGCTTATATTAGATGAAAGACTGCGCTTTTCATATCTTTCATTGAGCAGCATAAAGGATTTTATTATGCCTGCAATAAGTATTGCCGCACTTGGTCTTATTGAAACTCTTCTTTGCGGTTCTTCTGCAGGAAGAATGAAAAACGAAAAAATTAATGCAGACAGAGAACTTGTAGCTCAAGGTATTGGAAATATGCTTATTCCTTTTTTTGGTGGAGTACCGGCAACTGCTGCTATTGCAAGAACCAGTGTCGCTATAAAATCCGGCTCAAAAACAAGACTCACTTCGGTAATTCATTCTATTGGACTTATTATCTCTATGTTTGTACTTTCTCCTGTTATGTCAAAGATACCTCTTTCCGCTCTTGCAGGAGTGCTTATAGTAACTGCCTGGAGAATGAATGAATGGGAGGCCATTAAGAATATCTTCAGCAAAAGATTTAAAGGAGCCATATGGAAGTTTATTCTTACTATGACTGCTACCATTGTTTTTGACTTAACTATTGCAATAATTGTTGGAATTATATTTTCTCTTATTTTGTTTATGGTTAGAATTTCTGATGTTGATATTGTTGTAAGCGATATTTATCCAGAAAAACTATCATCAAGAAACCTAGATTTGTCTATGCTCGAAAAAACAAAGGTAATATATTTTACCGGTCCTTTATTCTTTGGTACAGCTGAAAAGCTCTCCGCCATACTCTCTGAGCTCGATGGCATAGAATATGTAATTTTATCAATGCGAGGAACACCAATGATTGATATATCCGGATCAATAGTACTTCATGAATGTCTAACTGACCTTACAAACAAAGGAATTAAGATCGCATTTTCAGCAGTTAATCCAAAGGTTTCGGAAATGCTTAAAAGAACAGATACTTCAAATATCATCAGTGACGAAAATATTTTCTGGAGCACGGATGAAGCTATATCAGCAATGATTGAAAAGTGTGCATAAGTGTATAATATTTTTGAAAAAATTCACTAAAGTAAAGCAAGAGAAGTACGATATATATATCACAACGATGTCGAATAACAGTGAGGAGTGTCGTATATTGAGGAAAAAAATATTTAATTTAAGAAGTATTCGAGTAAAGTTATTATCCGTACTAGTGACTGTTTCTTTGTTACCAGCGGGAATATTAGGTTTTTTTGCTTACAATGCAGCAAATAATTCAATAACAAACGAGTTTCACAGATCAACCTCAGAAACCCTAAGAGAGGTAAACAGGGGTATTGATAACTATTTCATTGGCCTTGAAGGTTATATGAATATGCTCTCAAACAATATTAACTTTAAAGAAATATCCTCAAATGCTGAGCGCAGACCTTATGCCATAAGCACATTAAAAAATGTACAAGAAGTTAGATCCGATATTGCTGCAATTTATATTGCTACACCTGATAAACAGGTCACCATTTTCCCTGCTACCAATTTTCCTGCTGATTATGACCCTACATCAAGAGATTGGTATAAAAATGCTCTTAATAATAAAGGCAAAATTGTTTTTACAGACCCTTATAAAGATGCTACATCAGGAAAGATGATGATATCACTTTCAAAAACTGTAGAAAATAATGGTCAATTTGTTGGAGTTTTATCTATGGATGTAAATCTTGATGAAGTATCAAAGGTTCTTTCAGGCGTTAGCATAGGCTCAAAAGGCTACGTTTTTATATCTGATTCAAAGGGTATTATGATAGCTCATCCAGACGGCTCTCTTCTTGGAGGCAATGTTGCTACTACACTGGAATACTGGAGCAATGCACAAAAGAATGAAAGCGGACACCAAGCCTTTATGTATAAGGGAGAACAAAAATTTATTAATTATACAACAAACAAGTTAACAGGCTGGAGAGTAATGGGTTCACTCCCGGTAACTGAACTTACATCCAAAACTAATGCCATACTAAAAATTACACTAATAGTAATTTCTGTTGTAGCTATTGCTGCAGTTATTGTTTCCATCATTGTAAGCTCAGGAATGGCATCAAAGCTTAAGCATCTTAAGGATACTTTTGAAAAAGCAGCTGAAGGTGATTTAACTGTTGGAGTTAGTATTCATTCAAAAGACGAGTTTGAAGAAGTAGGAAATCACTTTAACATGATGATGGGCAAGATTGGAGAGCTTATTCTTAATGTAAAAGCATCTTCTGAAGTTATTGCCTCTACTTCCGGCAGTATAAGCAATATGGCAAATGAAACGAACAAAGCTATTAATGAAGTTGCTCTAACTATTGACCAGGTTGCCCAAGGGGCTTCCGAAACTTCTCAGGATATTCAAACAGGAGTTGATGCAGTCAATGTTTTAGCAGGACAAATTGATACTATAGATGCTCTTGCAGAAGATATGATAAATATATCTGAGAAGTCAAATAATCTTGGCAGGGAAGGCTTAGGAATCGTAAATAAGCTTACTGAAACAACAGAAAAAAGCAATGCTGCTTCTTTGGAAGTGGGTGAAGTTGTAAGCGAAATGAATGACACTACCGGCCAGATAGGTATGATTACAGATACAATTAACAGCATTGCATCTCAAACTAACTTACTAGCTTTAAATGCTGCTATAGAGGCTGCTAGGGCCGGTGAAGCCGGTAAAGGTTTTTCAGTAGTTGCAGATGAAATAAGAAAACTTGCAGAACAATCTACTTCTGCTACAAACCAAATTCAAGGTTTAATTGAAGCTATTAAGGTTAAATCAACTAAAGCTGTACAGTCAATTGAAGAAGCAAATCGCATTGTATTACTTCAAAACCAGGCTGTTGCAGATACAAAAGACATATTTAACAAGATACTTGAAGCTGTTACTGATATATTAAACGGATTTAATCAAATCCAAGCTTCTGTTGTTGAAACTAATAAAGGAAAGCAGGAAATTGTTTCAAGGATGCAGAACATTTCTGCTGTATCTGAAGAGTCCTCCGCAAGTGCAGAAGAAGTTTCAGCAACTGCAGAAGAGGTTACTGCTGCAATGAACGAATTCACCAACTCCGCACTTGAGTTAAAAGAGCTTTCAAGCAAGCTTGAAGATCAGATAAATAAGTTTAAAATTTAATCATATTAAAAAAAGAAGCTAACTTGAGCCGTCAAGCTTAGCTTCTTTTTTAATGACTAACATTTTAAATCTTTAATAAACTCTAATACCTTTTCTTCCTTTGTTGCCCATGAAGTTACAAGTCTTATAACTGAAGTATTATCATTATTTTTCTGCCAAATAATAAATAAATATTTTTCCTGAAGCTTTTCTATTATATCGTTAGGCAGGATAGGGAAAATTTGATTTGAAGATGAATCAAGCAAAAATGAATACCCTTCTTCGCTAATTCCTTGTTTCAAAAGCTGAGCCATGGAGTTAGCATGCTTTGCTAGTTCAAAGTATAAATTATCCCTGAAAAGCTCTAAAAACTGTATTCCTAGAAGTCTTCCTTTTGCAAGTAGAGCTCCCTTTTGCTTTATATGAAAGCGAAAATCTTCTTTTAAAGAATCGTTGCAGATAACAAGCGCTTCACCTATAAGTGCTCCGTTTTTGGTGCCCCCTATATAAAAAGCATCTAGGAGACCTCCCAAATCAGAAAGCATAAGATCATTTTCCTCTGAACACAATGCAGAACCAAGTCTTGCACCGTCCATATATAGATACAGCTTATTTTCTCTGCAAAACTTACTTAATTCTATAATCTCCTCTTTTTTATAAATAGAACCAATTTCTGTAGAGTTTGATATGTACACAAGCTTTGGCTTTACCATATGCTCATCAGTATGAGCCTCTAAAACAGCTTTGATTTGAGCCGTCGTAAGCTTCCCATTAGCTGATTCAACAGATATAACCTTATGGCCTGTAGCTTCAATAGCTCCGGTTTCATGTACGAGTATATGTCCTGTATTTGCAGCTATGGCTGCTTCATGGGGCTTTAAAAAAGCTGAAATAGCAGTTAAATTTGTCTGAGTTCCGCCCGGAAAAAGATGAATATCTATATTCTCTCTTTCAATTTTTTCCTTTAGAAGCTTAATAGCTTCAAGAGTATACTCATCCTCACCATAGCCTTCTTGCTGTTCAAGATTTGTTTCTGTAAGAGCTTTTAAAATTCTTGGATGCGCTCCTTCACTGTAGTCGTTTTTAAAACTGTACATTTCTGTCTCCCCCCGTATAAAAGTTACTCTTTTATTCTTTCTCATTACTATCTATAATATCATATCTGTCAACATTTTTAGGCATTTCTTCGTACCAGCCTCTCTCTGTCATTATGTCTGATGCATCTTTAATAAGTAATAGCACTTCACCGCTTAAATGCGTAAGTGCAAGCATCAAGTCCTTTCTTACTACATTTATCTTTGATATGGCATAGGTTCCCAGTAAATCTCCCATTAATGTATATGCATAGTACATTGAAAGTCTGTCCGAAAATGGGGATTCTGTTGAGTTTAGTATTTCACTGTTTAAATTAGATGGTGTTAAAAGATTTTCATTTTGAAGCTTAACATTAAGGTCTTCTGTATGTTCTTTTAAGGTTCTAACTATCTTTTCATAAAAGTCTCTGATTTTATCATCCTTCATAGTTTGAGCTAGCCCCATAATATTTGCTTTTGTTATATAGTTTGATATAGAAGTATTAAACATACTTGCTGCTTCCAATGCTGTCATAGGTCTTTTATGACCTATAAATCTTCCCATTATGCTCTTATTTTCTGCGAATTCAACTTGATTTGGAACTGGTATATTAGGTGTTCTCATAAAAATGCCCTTATTTAAAGCAACATTGTCAATTTTATTTAGTAGCTTTAAACTATCCTGCATGCTTTCATAAAAAAAAGCTTTAACATCTTTTCTTGCTGCTAAGCCCAAAGCAAACCCATATTGAGAAATACCTACAGTTAAATATAGTTTTAAGGTTTGCAGCATTAGCTTATCACTGTATAATTTTCCACTTTTCAATTTAATGTCATACTCGGAAAAACCATAGGGTACTGGATGAGCAACACTTAGAAAAATTTCTTTTGAAACCTCTGTATTTTTGTTTGATAAGTTAACTGATTCCTGCATTATTTCTTTTATATTTTCATCTTCGCTTGTTTCTACAGCATAAGTAATAATCTGCTTTGCCTTTGAGTTAAGAAGATAAGTGAGCCACAGATAACCTATTTCCGCTGAAGTAAGAGGTATACTTTTATAATCATGTACAATTTCCACTTTTATCACTCCTTCGATGATAGTTTTTCCAAAGCTAAAAAAACTATTATTAAAGTTCACCTTTGCTATTATTTTTGACAATTTCGTGGATAACTTCATGATTTCTAACTATAACTGCCCTCCCCCTCCAGCTGAAGGCCCTGTCTTTATATCTTCTTAAAAATTCCTTATTGGAAATTTGCTTTATTTCTTCATAGTCAATAGTATACTTTAAGTCTCTTTTAAATTCCTCTATGGGAGTTTTTTCAACCTTCCTGTTATGCGGGCATACATCCTGACAAACATCGCAGCCCCATACAAGCTCATGCTTTTTTAAAGTTTCTATATCCTTCTCAGAAAGTTCACCCTTCTTTTGTGTTATATATGACTTGCATCTTAAGGGGTTTATTGTAAAATCTCCCAATATGCACTGTCCCGGACATTTTCTGACGCAATTAAAGCACTGATAGCAGGTTCTCTCCTGTGGTTTATCAGGTTCAAAAGGATAATTATTTAAAATATAGCCTATAAAAAAATAAGAACCATACTTGTCTGTAATAAGATGATTATTTATTCCCCAAAAGCCAAGCCCTGCCTTGTGAGCTATGTATCTGTCGCTTAAGGGACCTGTATCTACAAAAGCTTTGTAATCAAAGCCTTCTATAGTTTCCTTTAGAAAGCTTCCTATAGCTTCAAGCTTTTGTTTTGCAATAATATGATAATCCTTGCTAAAGCAATATTTAGATATGTTTGCTTCTTCCACCTTTCCTATATAGTACGGAAACAAGCATACTATAACTGATTTTGTACCCTCAAAAGTTAAGTCCGGATAAATTCTTTTATTAAAATTCTTTTCTTCAAAGCCGGTTACATATCCCCTTTCAATTTGTCTTCTCCACTTTTCTTCAAAGTCATAGTATGGTCCCGGCGGCGCTATTCCTATATGATCTATATTAATTGAATTGCTGAATTTAATTAATTCTTCTTTCATTTAAACACTTCCAATCAACAGCCTTGATATTTTTAGTATGACGCATTTAAAATATTATGCGCTTCTCACTAATTATATTTTATTATTTATTATACTTTATTTAAATACAGAAAAAATACATTAAATTACTAAGCTTTTTCCATTAATTTTCTTGTGACAATTTTCTAAAAATATTGTAAAATATAATCAGAACATACGTTCTAAATTATATTTAGGAGGTCTTTATATGAAGTTTAAATCACTTGAAGCCTCGGTAAAGAACCAGATAAAAGCATCTATGAGAAGAATAGCTCAAAAGCTCATTAAGCTAAATCCTGAAAAGGTGGAAGTTTTAGAATATGCAACTGCATTCAATATTTGGAAAAGCAGATATATAAGCACTAATCAAGGAAAGAAATATTATGATTTTTTATTGATTGATGAGGAACTTTATAAAGATTTGCTTTCTACAATGGAGGACATTTTTTTAAAGGAAGCTTATAATATTGCTGAAAAGGAAGAAGTTTCTGAAGTAAAGCCTTCAAGAAATTACATGGACAAACCGGCTACTCAAAAGCAGATATTCTATGCAAGATATCTTATGGATATGGTTAAAAATGAAACCCTTCCTGATAAAAAATACAGTATGCATGAAATTAATCTTCTAATCAGCAGCTTAAAAAATCAGAGGAAATCTGTATAAACCGGAGCTTTAATTAATAAAGGGCAGAAATTATACTAAGTTGTATAATTTCTGCCCCTTAGTTAAGTATTACATCTCCCAAGGTTTTTCATGGGTAGGATTATACTTTGGCGAATTAATTATATCGTCATCATCGTTCAGTTGAAGCGGTATAGTTGATACAACTATATGCTTATGCTTCATAAGCTCCCTCTCAATAAATATTCTTGTTCCGTTGTGAAGAAGCTTGTGCCACCACTTTTTCACAGCAAACTGCGGAAGTATTACTGTTATAATATCACCCGGCTTATAGTCGTATTCTTCCGATTTAATAAATTCAAGTAGAGGTTCGATAACCTTTCTAAAAGGAGAATACTTTACTATAAGTGGTATGTCTGTTTTTATCTTTGCATAATTATCCTTTAACTTTTGTTCAGCTTCGTCATCAATAGCTATGCTGAAGGCTGTTACATTATCTGAAATCGTTTTGGCATATCTAAGAGCACGTATACTTGATTTGTTGATACTTTCTATAGGCACTATAACCCTGTTTCTATAATGGTCTCTTGATATGTCTATTGTTTCGTATTCATTTTGATTTATCTTAAGCTGCTTTGCAAGTGCAACATAATGTTTTTTCACCTTGAGCATAAGAAGCATCAAAATAGGAATAACGATAACTACTATCCATGCACCTTCATTAAACTTAGTTATGGCGATAATTATTACAGCTACACCTGTGACTAATGCTCCGGCTCCATTAATTAAGGCTTTAACATGCCAGTGCTTTCCTTTATTTCTAAACCATCTAAAAAGCATTCCTGTCTGCGACAGTGTAAAGGAAATAAATACACCTACTGCATAAAGCCCCATAAGTGAAGAAACCTTGGCATCGAATATAATTATAAGTAGTGCTGCTGCAGCCGCAAGTATTATTATTCCATTTGAATAACTTAGCCTATCTCCTCGCATCTTAAGCTGCCTTGGAACAAAGCCCTCGCTTGCCATTACCGATACAAGCATTGGAAAGCCTGAAAAAGCTGTATTTGCAGCCAGTACTAATATTAGAAACAGCATTGCAGTAATAAAATAGAACATTACAGAGTTTAAAAGGGTAGCACGTCCAAAAATCTGATCAGCCATTTGAACAAGCACTGTCTGATGACCTGCTCCCGGTGTAGCATGATATATATTGGCAAGTATTGATGTACCTCCAAATAATATAAATATAATAATAGATAACAGCAAAAGAACTTTTTTAGCGTTTTTAGTTGAGGGATCTTTAAAATTTGGAACTGCGTTGCTTACAGCTTCAACCCCTGTTAATGCTGTACATCCGTTTGAAAAAGCACGTAAAATTAATATAAGTGAAACTGAAGTAGCTGTTCCATAATAGCTGCTTGAAACCTTTGGTTCACTTATTGGAACCCCGGTGAAATATTTATAAAATCCAACTACGAGCATGCTGAGTACTGCAAATATAAATAAGTAAGCAGGCAGTCCAAACATTTTTGAAGATTCTCTAATACCTCTAAGGTTTCCTATCATAAGTAAAATAACAAGAATCACGCTTACTGGTACTACATAGGGCCTTAAGGCTTCGAAGGCAGAAGCAAGCTGAGCAACTCCTGAGGAGACACTTACTGCCACAGTCATAATATAATCAATGGAAAGTGCAGCTCCTGCTGTAACCCCAGCAAATACTCCCAAATTTTCTTTTGCAACAATATAAGCACCACCACCGTTTGGGTAGTTATCAATAGTCTGCCTGTATGAAAGCATAAGCAGTGTTAGTAAGCCTATGATAGCCAATGATATATAAAACACGTACTTATAGGACATAAGACCAATAACAGGTATCATTACAAGAAGCATTTCCTCACCGGCGTAGGCAACGGATGAAATAGCGTCACTTGAAAGGATTGGAAGTCCCCAGCGTACATTATACTTTTCATCCTTTAAATCCACATTCTTTAAAGGTGCTCCAATGAGCAATTGTTTTAATTCTCTAACCATATATTATTCCCCCTGATAAAATAAACCAAAACCTATATAATATAACAATTATAGTACCTCATCTATATATATTCAACGAAGTGAATTGGTGCCAAATCGCCGTAATTCCTTTATTTTCAAGGGTTAAAGTATTTCACTTGAAGTATGCTCTTCAATACTCTCTAATGGTTTGTTTTTAGTACTTTACGGGATTTTCTTTATTAAATTTATAGTTCTTCATCAAGGATTTCTTGTGGAAGCAGCTTCAGAGCCTTATTTAGTATTTTGCCGCTATTCATTCCTTTTTCATAAGGAGGTGTTATAAGCTGCTTAAATAGTCTGCTTCCTTTTTTCTCATAAAAGAGATTAAGAGTATGCCTTAAAAGGGAATTAATAGAATTTCCTTTTTTCTCTTCTTCCTCAACATAAGGGATAAATCTTTCTAAAATCTGTCTTCTTGTAATTCCTTCAGAGATTTTTCCAGGAAAGAAGTCATCAAAGCAGGTTAGAAAATATGGGTTTTCGTAAGCCTCGCGTCCAATCATAACCCCATCTACAAGCTCAAGATGTTTTTTAATGCCTTCTTTTGTTCTTATGCCTCCATTTATTACTATATTTAAATTAGGATGCTCCTTTTTAAATCTATAGACATCTTCATATCTTATTGGTGGTATCTCTCTGTTCTCCTTTGGGCTTAACCCTTCAAGTATTGCAATCCTGGCATGAATAATAAAGGTATTCGCACCGGCCTTTGATACTATATCTATAAAGTTATCCATGTCCTCATATTTATCTAATAAAGTTCTTTCAAAGCTTTTTGGTAACACATTTTTTCCTTCTATTCCTATTCTGTTTTTTACAGTAACTGGCTTATTAGTTGCCTTCCTCATAGCTTCAACCATTTCAGCTACCAAATGTGGGTAAGCCATTAAAACTGCCCCCATTTCATTGCCTGCAACTCTGTCAGAAGGGCAGCCTGCATTAAGGTTTATTTCATCATAATCCCAAGCCTCTGCTATTTTTACAGCCTCGTAAATTTCCCTTGGGTTACAGCCTGCTATCTGAAGAGCTAAAGGCTTTTCAATAGGATTGAAATCCAGAAGTCTATTTCTATCGCCATTCAGTATGGCTTGAGCTGTTATCATTTCTGTATATAAAAGAGTTTCCTTTGTCATTATTCTAGAAAAATATCTAAAGTGTCTATCTGTTCTATCTACCATTGGAGCAATACTTATCTTTGCGTTCATTTTTTTCACCTTTCTGGAGCATTGGGTAGTTTAAGATTGCTCGTCTCTACTCGCAAAAGCCCATAAATGTCTATTATCCTATTATATTAAATCCTTTAATTCCGGTACAACGTACTTGGGAACTTCTCCAAGCACTCCCTTAACCAAATTTTCAGCTGCAGTCATAGCCATATCAAAACGAGTTCTTGCTGTGGCTGAACCTATATGAGGAAGCGCAACTACATTCTTCATTTTTAAAAGAGGGTTCTCTTTATCCACCGGTTCTATTTCATATACATCAAGCCCTGCAGCGAGTATCTTTTTATTTATTAATGCTTCTGTTAAAGCTTCCTCATTAACAGTCTGACCTCTTGATGCATTTATGAAAATAGCAGTGTTTTTCATTTTATTAAACTGCTCAGCATCTAACATATGATAAGTATCCTTAGTAAGCGGAGTCATAAGTACTATAAAATCAGATTTCCCGAGTATAGTATCCATATCTGAATATCTTACTCCAAGCTTTTTCTCAGTTTCTTCTTTTCTTTTTCTATTATAGTAAATCACGTCCATGTCAAAGCCGAGTTTTGCTCTTTTAGCTACTGCCTCACCTATTCTTCCCATTCCTATGATACCAAGGGTTGTATGATGAACATCTGTGCCGTAAAGATTTTTATCATCGCTTGACTTCCAATTTCCATCCTTAACATATCTGTCTAGTTCTGTAATCCTCCTCGCTGCAGATAAAATAAGTCCGAAAATTAAATCTGCTACAGTATCATCTAATACATAAGGAGTGTTTGTGCCTATAACCTTTCTTTTTTTCATAGCATCTATATCAAAATTATTATAACCAACTGTTATGTTGCTTACTACCTTTAAGTTAGGCGCATGCTGAAGCAAATCTTCGTCAATTTTTATACCTGTATGCATTACACCAGCTTTATCCTTAAGCTTTTGCTTTAATTCATCTCTTGATATACTACCTTCTTTATCCCAAATTTCATAATCACAGTATTTACTTATATAATTCAGTACCTCCTCATGGATACTGCTGGCTATGTATACTTTAGGTTTATTCATTTTTTTCTCCTTTTAGTCGGAAACACTGAGTAATTTAAAACTCTCGCTCCGCTCAAAAATTACTCGTAAAAGCCCATTTAGGGCTTTTACCTCCTTTTAGTCGAAACACTGAGTAATTTAAAACTCTCGCTCCCCTCGAAAATTACTTGCAAAAGCTCATTTAGAGCTTTTACTTTCTTTCACTAGAAAAACTATAAATCTTGGAGCACTCACTAGTATTCGCAAGATTCCCGTTGAAGTTTATTTAAGACTTTAGACCAATTTCCTATAGTTTTACATTATAAATATGATAGCAATAAAATAAAATAACATCAAATATGATTATAGAACTTTTTGTTAAATTAAGAAAATCTATCATAATACTTTTAGGTTATCCAATTATAATTTATCATTTAATACACATCCTAAAGCTATGGAGGTGACTATAATGGCTGACAGATCACAATTAATTAACAATTATACTGAAACATCAACATCAATACCTAAACGTACCAGACCAAATAACAAACAGATGGGACTTGGCACTACTGAGATAGATACCTCAAAAGGAAAAAAAGGTGCTAAGAAAAATTTAAACACATAGGCTGCTGCCTATGTGTTACCTTTATTGTTATAATCTTCATCATTTATGTCTTTGATAAGTAATTCTTTATCACCGCCGGCAGTTTCTCTTGAGGTTGTTTCAATATCTAGATGTGACATTCTATTAAAACTTTCATTTTGGGAGTAACTTCTAAGTTTTCCATTATCCTTTGTTGTTTTCATTTTGCACAGCCTCCATATAAAAGTTTATTGCAATATTATATATTCTAGCTCAAAAAAGGGATTTTATTTATTCATTAAGTAAAATCTTTTTAACAGCCTGCAGAGGAGAGCCCGGCTAAATGTAGCAGCTTTTCGGCGTATTTTTTCAATTCCATTTATAATTCTTTTTTGAAAGCAATTTTATCTTCTCTGAAACCTCAGGTTCATTATAGATTCCCTCGAAAAGCTTGTATGTAAACCAAAATCCATAGCGATCATCGATATGAATATAGTTTTCTTCCAAATACTCAAGTATAGCTCTTGATATTACTTCTGAGTATTGTACAAATTCACTGTAGCTCAAATTATCTATTAAATCGTAGCATAAATCCTCATGCAATATGAAAGACATTGAGAAACAGCTTATTTTATTTTTTATAGGATATATGCTAGGATAGCATTTATGTAAAATTTCAGATAAAATTGAAGTCCCTAAAATACCTGTAATCTTACCTGCATTTAATACAGCATCATAATTATAGGGATCCTTCTCCGCAATATCAAGCATACTGCTGATTTTATTTATAAGCACTTTAGCTGGTGTGTTTTTAATTGTTTTGAAAAGCTCTGTATGTTTTCCTTCAGTTACAGACCAAATTTGCTGCATGATAAGACTTTGCTTTATATAGTTTTCATCGTATTGACCCTCAATGAGACAATCGTTAAAAACTTCTCTGTAAAAGTTTGAATCCTGTATAAGATCATCTACTAAGTCTTCATCCATCAGCATTTGATTAAAGAAAATCTTGTTTACATATTTTTTAATATTTTCAAGTTCCTTTTCTCTAAGCTCGTAATCCATACCCACACCTTCTTTATTATATTGTTATTTATATATTCTTTATTCTTATGTTATTTCCTGCTATATTTAGAAATTTTATATCATTATTCTTAATTTTCAGTCGAATTTTACTGTAACAAAAAGACTTCAGCAAAAGTATAAAAACTAATACCAAAGTCTTTTATCCTTGTTTACTAAGCAGTCTAGCCTATCGCTTAATGTCCCCTGTGCTTTTCTTTTTTCTTATGTTGTCTCAAATCAAACTTTCTATTTAACTGTTCTTCCTTTTCTTCCTTTGAAAGTCTTTTGCGCTGAAGCTTTAACTGTTCGTATTGTTCTTTTACAGCAAGCTGAGCCTTTGTTGAAACCCCAGAGCTTTCAACTTCTTTTTTAACCTCTCTTTGTAGTCTTTTAGGATTAATTCTTTTTTCTACAATAGCTGCAAGCTCCTTAGAACTGCTGAAGTTTATTCTATTGAAATTTTTAAGAATAAAGTCATAAACTTCATAATCCTTTGGCTCTGAACCAAAAACTACTCTTGCTGCTTCATACTTTTCCTCAGAAATTTTTTCAAAAACTCCTACCCAAAAAATACCCTCAAAAAATACCGTTAATTTGATTTGTGTTTTCATTTTATTTTCCTCCTGATTAATTCATGAATCATAGAGAACGGACGACCCCAGGAGGGAAGGTTACTGCTATATATAAATATGTAAATATTTTTATATTCATATACAGGTCCGGACTACCAACCGAACTGTGTTTTTATCTCTATATAAAATATATATTAAAACTTTATATTTTACAATAATCTCTCTGTTCTAATCCAGTTTTATGTGGCAATAACCACCTGGGTTTTTCTTTAAATATCTTTGGTGATACTGTTCTGCCTTATAATAGTTTTCAAGAGGCTTTATTTCTGTAATCACTCTTTTTTCGTAGTTATGCTGTATCCTTTCCTTGCTTTCTACTATTGTACGCAAATCCTCTTCATTTAGGTAATATATACCTGTTCTATACTGACTGCCTATATCATTTCCTTGTCTGTTTAAGGTAGTTGGGTTAATTATGCTCCAATACTTATCTAAAAGTTTTTCAAGAGGTAAAATAGTTTCATCATATTTAATATGAACTACCTCTGCAAAGCCTGTATTTTCATAGCAAACCTGCTCGTAGGTAGGATTTTCAGTTCTGCCGTTAGCGTATCCCACATCGGTTTCTATAACTCCATTTATTCTTGCAAAGAATTCTTCAACTCCCCAAAAGCATCCTGCTGCTAAAACTATTTCCTTCATAATTCACACACTCCCTTCTTAATATTTTTCAATTAAACATTTCCAAATTGAATCCAAGTAAAATTTACATACAGCATAAATCGTTGATTATAGTCTCTCGATGAATGTTTTGTTCCTTTAGTATATACCACATTTATTTTATTAATGTATTGCGCCTTAGGTTCATTAGCGTAGTAATCAACAGAATAAAAAACATTTATGAGATGTCATGACAGATTAAAGTATGTTTAAATTTCTTTTTCTTCTATTTCAAAAGCAAGACTGTCATCAACAAAAAGTATAAAGTCACTTATAGTTTCAAATTCTCTTCTTCTCAAATTTTTAAAATTATTAGTAAGATAAAATACTATTATTTTTTTTAGAGTCTGACCTTCAATGAAGTTTAACTGTAATAAGGAATTTCCTTTTTCTTTTTCTAAGCCTTCCTCACGTAAAGCTCCTATCTTGGTTTTTATGCTTTCTACAGCAGCAATTTCCTGCTCACCGTAAAATACAGACCATATTCCATAATCAGCTGCTTCATTAACTATGTTATTTAAGAGCTCTAAATTTTCTTTTGTTACACCGAATTGAATGTTTAACATACATTAATCCTCTCCTTATAATAAAATATTGGTATCTAAAGAGTATCTTTAGGACGTCTTTAAATCCACTTGAAACTTTTGTTTCTAAATAATCATTTTTAATAACATTATAGCACTTAATCATAAAATTTTATTCTTTTTTTATAAATTTTCATAGTAATGTTACTTGTCCAGCATATAATATACTAACAATAGGAAAGGAGTTGGTGACATGACTAAAGCCACACCTGTTCTTGACTTGAGGAAATATAGAAAACTTAGTGAAAAGTTTATTAGCGGAGTTCCCGGAGGCTTTAAGTTAAATTTCTTTTTCGATATATTTTATAGCTTTCTCCCTTATCCTTTCTTTAATTATTTTCCGCCTAGCATTTATACAATTAGCATAGATTGCATCTTTGCTATTACTGATAAAAGAATTATTATACTAGAAAAAAACTCTGATGGTGACATTGATGAAAATTATATTCACTCTTTAAATTATGATGAGGTTAAGATTGAATTTAAGAAAAAATTAGGTACTAGAATATTTGTGATAGAGAAGCTTAAGAAAAATTATTTCAGTATGGAAGATAATATGTTCAGAATAGAAATTAATAAAGACTTTATTACTCAGGCAGAAAACATTAATACACTTCTATCAGAATATAAAATAAACTAGTTTTAAGATGCTGTATTTATCAGCATCTTTTATATTTTGATTATAATCACATACTTTATAGGAATTACAGTGCATAATAATATTATACTAAAACATGGAACACCTAATCAAAGGCAGCTTGGTAGTCTATAGTGCCAGATAAACTTTATCAGGTAATTTATAAGCTGGTGATTGCCTTAAACTGCAAGGTGTTACGAAATAAGGAGGAAATTATGAAAATAGAAAATCTATCATCCAAAATTGTTTATTCTGATAAGACTTTTACTAAAAGAGTTGTGTTTAATGAAGATAAGGTGCTTAACTTTATTTTAAACATGATGCCAGGTCAGGCACTTCCACCTCATACTCATGAAAGCAGTGATTTAGTTCTTCATATACTTTCCGGAAATGGAGAAGTCACCGTAGACGGTATAAACCAAACTGTTTCTGAAGGTGATGTATTGTACCTCAAAGGTGAAGAAGTATTCAGCATGAAAAATACAGGCGATAAGAATATGTCCGCATTCGTTATAATAACTCCTAATCCTTCTGCAATTTATTCTAAGGAAGTTTAATAGTTTATAAAATAAGCGGTGGAAAACAGACGCCAAACTAGTGCTGTTTTCCACCGTATTTTAACTTGTTATTCTAGAACATACTTTGGAGGCAGTATTCCTTTATGCTTATTATATTCGTGTTTTAATCTTATTTTTTCATCTATTTGTTTATCTCCACAAGTACCATTTTCTATATAAGCATTGATCTGCTCATAGGAAAAACCTAGTTTTTCCTCATCAGACTGTCCTGTGAGTCCATCGCTTGGGGTTTTATGAACTAATTCATAGGGCAGGCCGAGAAAATCGCCTAAAGCAACAACCTCTTCTGTGGTCAAATCTCCTATAGGATTAAAATCATAAGCATTGTCTCCCCATTTTGTAGTGTAGCCTACAAAGCCTTCAGACTTATTACCCGTACCGCATACTCTGTAGTGAAGATTAGCGCTTAAGGCATACAAAACTGTCATTCTTAATCTTGGAGGAATATTTATCTTTGCATTAATTGACAAGTCCTCTGAAATACCTTCTAAAAGACCATTATAAGCCTTTTCTATATTAACTATTTTATAGTTAATTCCAAGTAAATTCACAACCTTTAGGCTGTCCGATATATCCTTTTGCTCACCATTTGGCATTAGAACTCCAAATACTCTTTCTTTTCCTAAAGCTTCTACTAACAGCTTTGCTGTTATAGTGCTGTCTTTTCCGCCGCTTATACCTATAACAGCACCCTTTGCGTTAGGCTGATTATTGAAATAATCTCTAATCCAATTTATTATATTTTTACTTACTTCTGCTGAATTGAAAGTTTTCCTCATATTTTCAACCTCCAACAATTAAAATTCACCATGGAGCCTATTTCTTATCTCTGATAGAGAATAATCTTTTATTAAACTTCCATCTTTAAATACAAGCTCTAGAAGGTTATCCTTTAGCTCTTCCTGTTCCCTTATTGTTAATTCATCCTTATATGAAATATCCTCACCATGTTTATAAACATAGCACATTCCCTTTTGAGATTTTTTAAAGTTTCCGTCATCTGTTTTTGGATCTTTGAAGATAAACTTTTCCTCACCATTGATAACCGCATGGGTAGCCTTAAGGGCAAAGCCAAAGGTATCTCTTGTATTGTACTGATAGGTGTAAGAGCCTATGCCGAACACACAGTTATTAGCTGCAAAGCCTTTTTTCATAAGCCCACTACAAATTTCCTCGCAGCGCTCTATAGTTATGCTGTCACCATAGATCGTACCTATTTTGCTGTTTAATACCTTATAGCCTTTTGAATTAATTTCTCCTCCAAATATATCCCATAATAGCTCAACAGTTCCCTTATAAGCAGGGCTGTCTTTAGGAGAATTTATATCTCCGCATATTATTTTCACAGGGTCTCCGCTGTCTCCTCTTATAACTATTTTTCCATCTCTATTTAGAATATCCTCCTTTAATTGAGGAAGTATATTTGTTATCACATTCCAGTAATCATAGGTGTCTGAAACTATGCTTAATACTCCGCTTGGGAATACTTCCGTTATCAATCTTTTATAGGAAGCAAGTTCATCCTGTCCATAGCTGCACATTACGCTATGCTCTGTAGATGGTGTTCCAAGCCCAACAAGTTCTTCTTCTACATTACAGTTATAGTATTCTTCCAGATAGCTTATGGCGGGTATGGTTGCTGTTCCTACAAAGGATAAGAGATGTGCAGCACCGCTAAGCTCTGCGCTTTCCACTGAACTGAAGCCTCTCATGCTGAAATCTCCGCAGGCTCTTCTTACATCTCCATTATCTACAGTAAGACCAAAATATTTTTCAATTATTTCTCTATATCTATAAGCAATAGTGGCACTTGTTATTGGCTGCCATATATTGCAGCTCATAAAGGTTTCAAGGTAATTTACAAGCCATGCAAACTCCTCATGAGTATTGGTAATTTCTATCATTGGTGTTTTTATATTTACTCTTGTACCTTCAGCAACGGCTTTTATTTGTATAGGAAGATAACCTAAATCATGAAGTGCTTCTATATGCTTTGTATCAGCTGCTCTTTCTCCTAAGGTCTTGGATATAAGCCTACTATATTCTGAAATTACTTCAACTTTTTCTCTTTTAAAGAAATTTTCATTAAAATACTCTATTAAATACTTCTTTATAAAAGGTTGAAGCCCAAACATTACAACCTTATTCATATCTTCTTTTCTAGACATTCTTGGAGTCCAGTAGCTTACAAGCTTTGTCATACCAGGCGCGTAGCACATATGGTGAATTGTTTTATAGAAATCAGTAAGCAAAAGCGGATTAAGCATAGTATATTCCCCCTATAGCAATATTACTTTCTGTTAATTACTTTACCTTGAAGCCCTTCTACTACATCCAGTGTCTTTTCATGCAGTGATTCATCAAAGCTTGCACATAGACTTGCATCTACTACTACATCTGCATTTCTAAATTGTGACTGAAACATTACCAAATTGCTTATTACACATATATTTGTTACAACTCCAATAAGTTCAATTTTTTCAATATCTTCTCCTAGTTCATCTGCTATTTTTAGCATATCCTTAGGAGCAATTCCAAAGCCCTTTTTCTCATAATGAAGAGTATTTTCTGCGTTTTCAAAATCAACAAGCTTTCCAAAAAGCTTATGCCCTTCAGAATCCTTGATGCAGTGCATAACAGGTAGATTTCTACCCTCTCTGGTAGATAGATAATTTTCAAAATGAGTATCATAGGTAAATAGTACCTTATCGCCATTTTTTAAATACTCACTAACTCTGTCATAAATACCTTGTTCCAGTGTAACAGCTTTAGGAAACCCTAAGGCACCATCCACAAAATCCTTTTGATAATCTATAACTACTAATAACTTTTTCATTATTGCTTCCTCCATTAAATTTCATATATTTTAATTTTTTCATGCTCTTTGCTTAAAATACTGTTAGTTGTATATACCTCATTTATTAAATCTGTAGTCAATAACTCACCTTCAAAAATAGTATCTTCACAATGAGTAACAACTAAATATACTTCTGATGCTCCCATAGCCTTAAGCTTTGAGGCTGTCAGTGCAAAAGTGCCTCCTTTAGAACATAAATCATCAACTATTATAGCTATAAAGCTTTTGCCATTTGTAGCTCCATTAATCTCCAAACTTTTTATACGTCCTGTTTTAAAGTCCCTCTCCTTGCTTGCAGTCAGAATTTTGTCATAGTTTATTTGTTTTCCATACCTTTTTGCAGCACCTGCATCAGGATATACTAGATATACCTCTTTTTCTGAAGTATTTAGTTTTTCCAAAAGCCCCTCTGCCAGTGTTTTAGACATGTCTATTACCTTAACTCTGTCAAGCAAGGCAACAGTTACATCTGAGTGGGGCTCATAGATTGTTACGCTATCAAAGCTTAAGTTGTTAATTACTTTACATAGATGCTTTAAGGTGAATACTGTTATCCCTTCTGTTCTGTCCATTCTGCTGTAGGGCATATATGGGAGTACCAAACTGCATTTTACTCCTAGTTCATCTAAATTACATTTTAAAAATATTAAGTGTGTTATATCTTCATCGCTTTCAAACTTAACTCTAATTTCATTTTTTTCTTCTTTAATATTTAGAGTCTTGCTTTGCATCAACGCTTCACCATTTGGAAACTTCTTAATCTCTACTTTTTCACCATTAAAATAAATCATCATTAAGCCTCCTTTACAATTAAAAATTATGCTCCCAGTTCTCATTAAACTTGAATACTGCAGCTGGCCTAAAGGGTTTTCCCTCTATCTTTTCATTCGTTTCTATAATCATATCTCCCATTTTTCTCCTGAAATTTAATATTTCTCTTCCCATAATTCCTTCATACACATTCTGGAGTTCCTTTACTGTAAAAAGCCTTGGAAGAAGATTGAAAACAATAGGAGTGTACTCTACCTTATTTCTTAATCTATCAATTCCATAGTCTAGTATCTTGTAGTGATCAAAAGCCAATTCATCAGTAGAGTCATCCAGTAATTTGTAGACTGTATTTTTACTTCTAAAGATGTCTCTTTCAACTTTTTCTGTTATTTTGTAGTTTATTATGACAGCTTCATCAACAGATTTCAGCGATAATAGATACTTGTTTTCTATGTTTTTTTCATTCTTAATTGAACTTACAAGAGTTTTATTTATCCAAAACCATGCACTTTTATTAGATTCTATATCGTCAAGCTCTATACTGTTCTTTTCTACAAGTGCCATATTTCCTACACTGATTACTCTTGTTCTCTTGTCTCTATCAACATCACCAAAGGTATAAAGCTGCTCCATATATATATTATCTATACCTGTTTTTTCCTTAAGCTTTCTTTTTGCTCCTTCCTCAAGGCTTTCACTTATCTCTACAAAGCCTCCCGGAAGCGCCCATTTATTAATATATGGATAATCATCCCTTTTAATTAATATAACCTGCATTCCTTTTTTAGGAACCTTTCGAAGGTTATCTTCTTCTATATCAGCGGTTGTAAATATGATTATGTCATTTGTAACACTTGGTTTTTTATATTTATTCTCATCGTAGTTTTCTAAAAATTCTTTTTCACTGTTTATAAGATGTTCATTCAATTTATCGCCACCTTAGTTTCATTTAGATATTATCAGCTTGATATTATGTAATTATATTATCTCTTATCTCTCTGTATGTCAATACATTTTTATAATTTTCTCACAATTTATTTTTACAAACAAAAGGACCCATTTCTTATGGATCCTTTTTAATAGCTTTATATAACTTTTTCAAGTAGAAGTTCAATTAGTCCTTGTTTATTCTCCGCCTTTGAAATATGTTCGATAAAACCCTCTTTATCAATAATCTCAACTAACTCCGATAATACAGTCATATGGCTTGAGTGATCCGTGGAACATATACAGGCAACAACTTTAACAGGGTCATTATCTTCATTTCCAAAACATATAGGAGTTTTTATAGTTAAAATACTAAGTCCTACACTAAACACGCCATCTTCTGGTCTTGCATGTGCAATTGCTACACCTGGAGCCATTACAATATAAGGCCCTATATTTTTAACTATATTTATCATAGATGATATATATCTGCTAGTTATACATCCATTTCTAAGCAATATTTCACCGCTCTTTTGTATTGCTTCCTCCCAGCTATCAGCTTCTGAATTAGCTTCAACAAATTTATCATTGATAAAATCTACAAGCCTTGGCTTATAATTTAAATTATCCTTTAGGCTTTGTATACCAAAATATTTTGACAGTTCAGTTCTTAGTTTATTAAAATCATTAACATCACAGTTATCATCAATAACTTTTATTAATTTATCTATATCAAGATTTTTATAATTTTTTACTTTCTTTGCCTTACTTAAAATAATGCTTAACTCAGTTATATTTTCCTCTGTTAAAAATGGGCTAACCTTAACGCATTTAATATTTTTTATATTTAAAGGAACTGTAGTAACAATTAAGTCTACATTATGTTTTTTCAATGCCTTATCTACTCCATGGTAGGATATACTGTCCACAATATTTACATCAAATAGTGAGTTTAGTCTCGATGAAACAAGTCTAGCTGTGCCTATACCTGTAGCACATACCACAAGAACATCTAACACTTTAATTTCTCTAGGAGTATTTCTTTCTAAAGCAGCGCCAAAATGCAAAACAATATATCCTATTTCTTCATCACTTATTTTTATGTGTAACTCATCTTCTAAAAAAGCTGTGCTTTTTCTGACCTGATTAAATAATTCATTATAAGTGCATTTAATTTCACCAATTAAAGGATTTTTTATATCAAGTTCATGTTTAAACCTATACATTGCGGGTCTGATATGCTGTAAAAGCCCTTCAAATAACTGCCTATCATTTAAAAGCTTTAATCCAGTAAGACTTTCCATGTTTTCTATTATCTCTGTGGTTACTATACTATGTCTTATCCAATTATCTTTATCCATATCATCAGTATAAGTTACATTGCTGCCTAATAAATGAATAGTAATATAACCTATTTCATCATTAGGAATAGTTATTTTAAATTTATCTTCCAGAAGTTTTGCTATGGAAGCAGCAATAACAAATTCTTTTGATTTTTCTAGCCTTTTCAATTCCTTTAAGTCCATAACTATATCTTTTCTAAGCTGAATTCTCTTTATTGCAATTGCTATATGAATTACTAAAGCATTAAAGGCATCGTCAGAAAACGATGTTTCCAACTGTTCTTCCGCAATATTTAAGCAATGTTCAATATATGCTATATCAATATCTTCAAATAACCTATTAACTTGATACTTTAACTTAACTTCATCATTTTTGTAGATTCTGTCTTTTATTATATCTATCGTTTTGTATGTATCTATATTTTCTGTCATAAGAAGCGCTGCTGCTTTCCTAAAATACTTTTCTTCTCCAACTGCTTTTATTCCTCGGCTTTTATAAGCAATTAGTTTTATCTTATTTTTATTAAGCCATTCTTTTACATGGGGTATATCCTTTAAAATAGTTCCTCTGCTGACATAAAGCTTGTCTGCTAAATTATTGATTGTTGTAAATTCTCTTTCTTGTATAAGATCAAAAAGTATTACTTTTACTCTTTCCTCTTGAGAAAGTACATACACATCTATTCCTACCTCATCGCCTATAATTTCTTTTTTCTGATCTTCTGTAAGTACTATTTCAATACCAAAATTAGGTTTCCTAGATAGTAAAGGAAGCTTTTTTTCTCTAAGGTAGTCATCAATTTTATCTAAATCATATCTTATAGTTCTGTTACTTATGTTAAAAGTTTTTGCTAATTCATCTATAATTACAGGTTTATTTGATTTTAAGAGAGTACTTAATATACTAAGACACCTTTTATTCAGCATTAAATCACCTTCTTTACAACTTAATACCTGATGTTAATAAATGAAATATGTATATTTATTAACATGCTGCTGCTTAGACAAATAACATTAAATTATAGGGAACTGACTTAACAGTTCCCTAATGTTTTAAGCTTCTATATTGTTATTTAAGGTATTTGATTTTGTTTTTATAAAACTAGGAACAATTAAAGCCACAAGCAGTAAAGCTACAAGCACTATAACTCCACCTTTTCCTGCAATATTAGACGCCTTTCCGAATAAGATTCCTAATACTCCAAAGTCAAAGTCTCCAAAGGTTGTATTTTGGAAACCTAAAGTTCCCAATACCGGTAGAAGAAGTGCTGGCGCAAATGTTATTAAAAGCCCATTAACGAAAGATCCAACAATAGCACCCTTTCTTCCTCCTGTAGCATTACCAAATATACCGGCAGTAGCTCCACAGAAGAAGTGTGGAACAAGACCAGGTATAATTAATACTCCGCCTAATGCTCCCAGTGCAACCATTCCGATTACTCCACCTATAAAACTGCTTACAAATCCTATTACTACTGCTGTTGGAGCATATGTAAAGAATACAGCGCAGTCAACAGCCGGTATAGCATTTGGAATAACTTTAGTTGCAATACCTTGAAATGCAGGAATTAAATCTCCAAGTATCATTCTTACACCATTATAAACAATAGTTACTCCTACTGCAAACTTTAGTCCTGCCATTAATGCAAACAGAATTGGAGCTGTGCCATCAGAAATTGTAGAAACATAAGCTGGGCCGGCAACTAAAGCTACAACTACATAAAATATCATCATTGTTACTGCTGTTGCAATTGTACTGTCTCTTAAGAATCCCCATTGTTCAGGAATTTGCATTTTTTCTGTACTTTCCTCAGGCTTTCCAACCTTTGAACCTACCCAAGCTGAAATATAGTATGCTAAACTTCCAAAATGCCCCATAGCAATTTCATCACCATCTGTAACTTTTAAAGTATATTTTTGTCCAATAGCTGGTGATATTGCACTCCACGCTCCTAATATGAATCCTCCAAATAATATAAGTTCAGTTCCCTTCATTCCAGAGGTTCCAAGTACTGCTGAAAGCAGACATGCCATGAAAAAGCTATGATGTCCAGTTAGAAAAACATATTTATATTTTGTAAAACGTGCGATAATTAAGTTAATTATAAGACCTGTAACAAGAATTGACATAGTTTCTACTCCTAATAGCTTTTGAGCTACTGAAACTATAGCTTCGTTGTTTGGAACAACTCCTGTTATATGAAAACCCTTTTGAATCATCTTACCCAACGGATCAAGATTTGCAACGATAAAGTCTGCTCCAGCACCGAGCATTATATAACCTAAAATTGGCTTAAGTGTTCCTGTCATAACCTTATGTGCAGGCTTTCTAAGTGCCACAAGGCCAACAAATGCCATTATCCCCATTAATAATGCCGGCTGTTTAAGAATGTCCCTTAAAGTTTGTAAAATACCTACTAACATATTCTTACCCCCTATTTTACTTGTTCATATTTTTTACTTATTATGTCTAAAACATCTTCAGCTATTTTCTTTTTATTAATATAACTTCTTACTATTCCAACCTCCTTTCCTTCAAACTGTACGGCTAGCTCTTTTACCGTAATAATTAAATCTGCATTTTTCCCATGTGCTGAGTTAAAATCGCAAGACTCAACATCAGCCTTTATGCCATTCTCACGGCAAAGTTCTTCTATTTTCATAGCTAGCATAAGGCTGCTTCCGATGCCATTTCCGCAAACTGTTACTATCTTCATAATTTGATCCCTCCTTTTCATGCAATATTATTAATATAATTTACTAGTTCATCTTTACTTTCTGCTTTCTTAGCTAGTTCAATAAATTTTTCATCTTCAATAAGATTCATTAAATTTGATAGAATATTAAGATGTGAATCATTATCGAATGCACATAAAGATATAACGATATTTACAGGGTCATATTCATCATTTCCAAATGCAACAGGCTTTTTTAAAGTTATTAAACTCATACCAACCTTATTAACCCCTGCTTCAGGTCTTGCATGAGGCATAGCTACACCTGGAGCAATAACTATATATGGTCCAATGTTTTTTACTGTATCAACCATGGCATTAGTATAGGAGCTTTGCGCAGCACCACACTTTTCCAAAATCATACCTCCATAAATCACTGCCTGCTCCCAATTCTCCACTTCTACATTTGCTTCGATAGTATCTTCATTAAGTAGTTCTTTAAGCATATTTATACCGCCTCTCTTTTGTCTAGATTATTGAGTAACCTAAACCTAAAGCATCTTTATAAAAACCTTTTACAGTTTCTAGAGAATACTCTTCAAGATTTTTCCCATAGTTACTCACTTTATTTAAAATCTCATTTTGAACTGTAATTATATCACAATTACTTTGCTCAGCTTGTATTATATTATAGAATTCTCTACAGCTTGCCCACAATAACTCTACGCCCTCTACTGAGCTGCATATTACTTTAGCTTCTTTCATAAGCTCAACTGGATCAGCTCCTGTATCTGCTATCCTTCCTGCGAAAACTGAGATTATATTTTTCACTCCAGGTTTTAATACATCTACTACTGCTTTTACTTGACTTATAGTAAAAATAGCAGTTATATTTAGTTGAAATCCTTCTGCTGAAAGTTTTTTAATTAGTTCTACTGAGGACTCTCCCTTTGTATTAGTTACTGGTATCTTTATATAAACATTTTTCCCCCAGGAAGCAATTTCTCTAGCTTCTTTTTCCATTGTTTCAAAGTCATCTGAAAACACCTCGAAGGATACAGGCATATCTGTTATTTTGCTAAGTACTTCTTTTGAAAAGCTCTTATAATCCTTGATTCCTGCCTTTTTCATTAATGAGGGATTGGTAGTAAATCCTTTTATAAAATCCTTCTTCTTAATCTCCAGCATGTCTTTAATGTCTGCACCGTCAGCATATATTTTAATCTTCAAATCATTAATGTTCATATTAATCCTCCTTTATTGTCATTACCTATTTAATGAATTCGCTTCTGTGTTTCAAAGCGTTGTAATCATTTTCACAATTTAATTATATTAACTTTTAAATTCAGTATAAAGTTCAAAATATTTCAATTAAATTATGGCAATAATGTATTTAATAAAATATTCTTTTCAATAAAAGAAAAAATCAGCCTAAATCATTGATATAGGCTGATCTTTGCTAAGTATCCAATTCATAAATATAAAGCTTATTTGTATCTAAGTCTAAAATAGCACCAGTAAAATTATATGTTCCTCTGTCAAATATGCTCTTATCCTTTGACTCAGGATATCTCTCTGCAAATCTATCTCTAAAATTATATTTATGTTTAGTATATATACTAATTTGATAAAATATTTAAGTAGCTAATATTATACTTTAAACAGATGCTATCTAGAGTATAACTCTGTAGAAAATGTTTTGAATGATTTCAAAAATATAAGGCGAGGTGAGTCACTTGCAAATTTCTAAACAGTTATATGGTTTAACTTTTCTTAATAGCCTTGTAAAATTAAAAAGAGCTAAAACAGCAATATGAAGGTGATTATGATTACTATAAAGTACATAAGAAATAAGACTTAAAAAATCAACACCAATCATTGAGGAATTCATAAAGTATGATGATATAGAATTAACAAGTGCGCTTCAAAAACCCTTTAAGTTAGGCCTTAGAATACAGTAAAAAGCTGTTGCCAAGCTTTAGAACTTTCAAGCAGATGGTTCTATTAATAATTTTTTTAATTTCCATGGTAAAAAAGATTCAATATAATCAATTAGAAGGCTTTAATTCTTGCTACTAGACTTATTTTACAAAAGAATAATTTAAAAATAAATGAGAAGACTTTTTAACGCTTACAACAATTCTAATAGATAGACTAAAAAACAGTAAGCGTTTAATTTATCGCTTACTGTTCAAGAATATTTATATTTTACGGCCAGTAAGCAGTATAACTAACAACTTGCTTACCAAAACCAACTGCGTTCCAATAATTTGTACTATTATATTTATTTCCCGAATAAGATCCAGCCCAAATATCGAACCAATATCTAGATAGATTATCTTGATTGTTTAGCTGGCCTGTATCTCTTACATAGAAAACATCGCTATATATGCTATTCGGTTTTAATATACTTTTATCAGTTATAATAACTGTGCCAAAAGGAAGAACAGGGTGATTCCAGTCATTTACATAGTAATTTTCAGGATGAACTGCTACATCTAACGACTCTGGTAACGATCCACTAGCAGTAGGTTTCCCAGCTTCTGAAACATATGCGGTAATATCTTGATTAACGTGTCGTGTTGTTTTGGAATATGCGGATACTTGAGTCGTTTGCATAAGAAATGATATAAACATCAATACAAAGCAACTAATATTGAATTTACTGTTTTTCATTTTTACCTCCTATTTGAACCCAGTTTGATTGGGCCCATGTGTAATAGTATAAATTTCCTACTGAATCATTAATAACCGTTCCAATATTATCATTTTCTGTTAAGGTTCTTTTAGTTATATTCCATGGTTTAAATTTATCCTCCTTTCTAGAAAATTGTAATAGATCACCATTATATGTATATAAAAAGAATGTATTGATGTTGTCATATTTATTATTATAAACAGCTTTAATTGCAGTAGGCGTATCTACTTTTTCAAATTCTCTATTAAGCTTACTAAAAACAATTAAATTGTTAAAGTCATATATAAGTAACAAATCTTTTGTTTCAGAAATCATTATGTTATTCATCTTTTGGGGAAAATCTATTTTATCCCATTGCTCGTTATTAAGAATGTACAAACAATCACTAGAAAAAATAGTTGCTTTATTATCTGACAATGAAAATATTTTTTTAGCGCCATCTGGAGCCTTGAATTGAGTCCATTCTTTGCCATTGTTATAAGATATGTATACTGTTGTACTAGTTAGCAAATATAAAATTCCATTACGATTATTAAAGAAAATAATATCCTCATTTAAATCATCTAATAAACATTCATAAGATGAAATTTTATTATTAGTTCTCAACAGCTTACGAGATGTAACTACATAAATACTACCATCATTTGAGTAATTGTCAGAAAACTCTATATTTGTTATATCATTACTTAAATATGAGTCCACCCAAGTTTGTCCAGCATCTTTACTTATGCCTATAAATAATTTCATATTTATTGTATAGGGATCTATATTATATAGTGAGATTATTGTTTTATCACTAGTAAAGTTAGGTGATACTTTTAACAATGATGTTGAAATAATTTTGCTAGGTTTGATCTTTAGCTCTAAATTGTTACAATATAATTTTCCACCATCAGTTATATTATGCTTGGCTACTATTTCCTCTCCAGATAAGGAATTGTACTGTATGTTAGTTTTATATCCTGATAAATCAACACCTAATACACTTAATGTTGGCATATTATTAACCTTCTGTAGTATAAAGTGATATCCTATAGCCCAACCTTTCCCTGGCAACAGATTATAAGTTTTCTTAGATTTTTTTAAGACATCTGATGAGTCGAAATTAATTTCCTTATTATCTAATAGTTCTTTAATATTAATATTATCTTTCCTATATTCCTTAACAAGTTCTATTTTTGCGTCTCTAATTGTAATTATCACACCTTCATTTTTTGAAGGCAAAGCAAACTCTAAAGTCCAAAATCGTCTTTTGCCATCTTCTCCTATATCATGTGTACTTTCTTCAGGGTTATCACCACTTGTCATAGTAATCAATTTAGCATTTTTATCTAGTTTTATAGCTTTATGATATGCTGTTTTATAAGCAGATATCAACGTTAATGGTTTTTCAGAAGCAACTATTTTATTTCTTATAAATGGCATTAATACTATTACCAAAGCACATATAAAAAAAACTTTACTTTTTTTCATTTAACCCTCCATATAATAATATTTTCCTAATATAATTAATATTCTGTATATTCTGTATATTCTGTATATTCTGTATGATAACATATTTTTACTTACATGTAAATAATAAATTAGTATTAAAATAAAGAAATCTAGCATATACTAGTGATTATAATAAATGCTTGTGCAGTACTATATTTTGTAACAGATAGGTCTACTATAATATTATATAAATAAGGAGAATATACTTATGAAAAAACGATTATTCATAGCCCTTAGTTTGTTAATCTGCCTAATAATTTGGTCAAACAAAATTCAGGCAAATCAATTAAATTGTTTTAATAATAATGATTTAAATACATATTATCATTCTGAAGCGAAGTCTTTAGACGAACTTTATTCAGATGTATTAACTACATCCCTATCTTCTTATATACAACATGAAATAGAAAATTACTATAAAATGCCCGTTCAATTAAACTTATCAACTACAAAAATTCTGGATATAGTGAGACCAAGGGGGTATAGAACTTTTGAGTTTATTGTAAAAATTCAGGTTTCTCCATTTATCGGCGCTCATAACACTGTAGGAACTGATAATATTACCTTTGACATACGACCAGGAAGCATAAAAGTTATTAATTATGAGCACATAAAAAGTTTTAATGTACCACAACATTAAGATAAAGATTTTTCATTTTTACAAAATATTTTTTTCTGATATATAAGTTCTATCAAAAATACATATAGAAAATATTCAAAAATTATACAAATAGCTTGATGTAGTAAAGGTAAACTAAAACTATAAAGAGGAAACTGAGTTATATGAGTAGAAATGAAAGACTTGAAATTAAAATAAAGAAGTATAACAGAATTATGAATTTCTAATTGAAATAAAGGAAATAATAGTAAAAGGCAAAAATTCAAAAGATACTAATTCGGATGAAAATAAAAATAATCATAATACGTTACATAGCGGAACGTTGTTATTGATGTTACATGTATACTGGCAAATATAACATTGAACCAAGATTTTAACTTATTAGGTCAAGCAAGAGAGCATTTTGAAAAAGTTATAGATAACATACATAATCCGAAGAATCGAAAAAAACAGAAATTATAGGCTGAAGACAAGGAAAGACCTTTTAACTATTTCAAAATCAAAGAAAAGAACCACAAAAAAACTTATAAAAGCTATATGAAAGCAATTATTACGCTATATTGATAGGTATACTGTGATATATAAAAGAATTAATAATAAAAGCTAAACTTGATTTGGTGCTAAAGTTGAAATTAGCATTGTAGATGGTTTTGTAGGAATAGAAAAACTAGGTTGGGATGCCTTTAATGAGGGAGAAAGTTTTCAATCAATTGTTGAAAGATATAAGAGAAATATAGGTGTAATTCAAAGAGAATTCTAGTTGATAAATCTATGGAAATAGAAAAAATTTAAACTATTGTAAATCTAACAATATCGCTATAATCGGATCGGCTTTAGGTCGCTCTAGAAAAGATATTAACTAAGACATGAGACAAGAGTATATTGATATTTGTGATAGAAACATTGTAGAAAGTAAGTTTGGTGAGGAAAAACTTTCCTACAAACCAAATAAAATAGCCACTAGGCTTTAAGAGACTCTCAAATGCATTAATTCTATTACATTTTTATCAATGAACCTCAATAAAAAATCTAGGAATATGTTGGGCTCATTTTTCCAAATATTTATTCAAAATCACAAGTGGTAATAATATTGAAATCTTGAAAATAATATGCGTTTACTAAGCACACTAAATAAAGAGAAAAGAACCAGCCTATATCAATGATTTAGGCTGATCTTTGCTAAGTATCCAGTTCATAAATATAAAGTTTATTTGTATTTAAATCTAAAATAGCACCAGTAAAATTATATGATCCTCTGTCAAATATGCTCTTATCCTTTGACTCCGGATATCTCTCTGCAAATCTATCTCTAAAATAGTAACTTCCTTTATTTATATCCTTTGGCACCGCTTTAAACATGTTATTTTCATCATGAATTATTCCGTTAAATTCTCCCCCATAAAGCATTGCAGTCAAGTCTTTTGGCAAGGGAAGCGAAGTCCACTTTCCAGTATTCTTTGTATTATTAACAAATTCTACTGAACCTTTATCTGTTAACTGAACTTCAATAAATAATTCACCGTCACCGTGAAATCCTCCATGAGTGTCTTCGCTCTTTAACACAATTGAATCTTTAGGAAGATTGATTCCAATTAGCTTTTTAAAATAATTATTTTTGTAGGATATCTTTAAAATTGCATATAACAAAATAATAATTATTATTGTAAAAACTATATTAGTTATAATCTTTCTTCTCATTTCTTCTCTCCCATATTTTCAAGCAGCTTTTGTGCTTTTCTTCTGCTAAAATTAAATTCTCCTAGGCTTTTATTTTTTTGAAGCTCTTCTTTTCTATATTTCAACCCTTCGTTTATAACACCTTGTATACTAATATCTTTAATATTTTTCATGTCTAATATTAGTGGCACAACCTCATAAGAAAGAGAATTTAAATATGGAGCATCAAGTTTTCCTGTTGAATAGTACCTTTCTATGTTTTTCTTTGCAATAAAAGCATCAATGTTTAAATAATTAGCTATGGTATAAGCAATAACTGTTGTTATGATAATGCTCTTCATTACAGGTATTTTTCTGTTCCAAATGCCTGCTAAGGTTATAATGCAAAGAATAAACAAAAGTATCATAAAAAGATGCACAAATACTCTCAGATAAGTATATCCAAAACTACTTTCATATAAGGAAAGCTTAAAGTTAGCCGAGTACAGCATATTTACAGTAAACAATATTAAAACAGTAAGCAAAATGTTAAGTACTTTAAGCAGTACTTCATTTTCCTTCTTAGCATATTTGAGACAGCCTAATATGATGACAAAGTTTATTATAGTTACTGCTACAAGCTCAAAGAAACCTCTTCTTGCATATTCTGCATAAGTAAAGTTTGATGGGAGCACCATACCCTCTCCCCCATACAAATAGGAGAACTGAATAAGTATAAAAATTAAATACAACCCATTCATTACAGTTAAGACTGTTATAAACACCAAAGCTTCAAGATTAACTGCCTCAAGTTCATCTTTATCCTCCTGCTGTTTTCTTTCAATCTTAAAACTCCATACATAACCTAAAAGATAAAATGTTATAATACCAATAATTATGATGTGCGGTACAGCATTGGATAAGTCTATATAATCGAAAATTCTTGTTATGTTATTTAAATAATAATTAAAAATCATGTCAGCAGAACTTAAAAGCATAACTACTACTGCGATTATAGGAATTGAAATTATTAAACCTATGATTATTTGATTCCTATTTGAGTTTTTCTCCTTCTTACCTACTCTTTTAAAGCCTTTTCCTGCAGTATTAAAAGCACTTCCTATTCCTTCTAATACATCAACTATTCCTTTTCTCACTAGATAGAAAACAAAATTGATTTTATCCCACTTTATTTTAGGATTATAAATAAGTACTGAACTTATAATCATAAGCCCTGGTACAACCAGAAAGTTCAGAACCATAAAAACCTCATTGGTGTAAACAGTATAGCTGAAAGCTATTAGCGCTATAGGTATCATTAAAAACCATCCTATATTTTTTTCTAATTTAATCTCACTTTTTGCTGACCATAGAAAAAATATTATACATAAAGCTGTATAGACAGAATACGAGACCCCTATGTTTCCATAAAAGAAGAACTTATCAAAAATTATTCCGAGAGCTAAAGAAATTATTATGCAGTACATCGCATTTAAACTATTTTTTTGTTCCAATCTAAAAACCTCCTCAAACTTATAACCTTTTTTGAAATTCCCTAGGAAAAAATATATTAATTTCATTTTTATAATACTACAGATTTGTAACTAATTCAATAATTGTTTATTGTTTTTCAATAAATAATTATTGAATTAGTTCAAGATACTCCAATTTATTAAACTTCTATACTTTTACTAATTAATTTATAATAGGAGTGTAACCTTTTGTATTTTTTACCGTTATATAGTTGAAAGGTGGTGAGAGGTTGCTGGATATAGAAAAGCTTTATAAAGAAATAGGCAAGGAGCTTTATATATACATCTATAAGCTTTCAGGTGAAAAGGATGTATCTGAAGAAGTTGTTCAAGAGACCTTTTATAGAGCAATGGAGCAAATTCTTCTTGGAAACGAAGTGCTTAACAAAGCTTGGTTTTATACAGTAGGAAGAAATCTGTTTTTCGACTATGTCAGGAGACAGCATCGTCAAGAGCCCTCTGATGAAATAGAAGAACTTATTGATAAATCAAGTGAACTCTCTGATACCACACTTTTGAAAGCTATTGACAGACAAGATATAAAGATTGTCTTAAGCTCTATGAAGGAGATCTATAAAAATATTATAATCCTTAGAGAATTTAAAGAGCTTTCTTACGAAGAAATTGCCAAGATTATGAATATGAGCATAGGACAAGTTAAAATTACTCTTTTTAGAGCACGAAAAAATTTCAAAAAAATATATGAAAGGAGGTTAAAGTCCTAAATGGACTTTTACGGGCAGTCTACGAGCGTGAGCGAGTGAGATTAGACTGCCCCGTGGCGGAGCAAAGCTCTAAATGAGCTTTAACGGGAATCTTGCGAATGGTAGTGAGCACTCTAAGATTCCCAGTGTTTGGAGTGAAAGGAGAAATAAAAATGAAGTGTAGTGAAGTTAAAGAAAAACTCAGCGAATATATTTCTGGAAAGTGCAATAAAGAAGAAATAGCTGAAATATCAAAGCACCTAAGCGGATGCTCAGAGTGCATGAAGGAAATGACTGCTTTAGATGAAACTAATCTTAAAAACAATGTATTAGTTTCCAGTGATAGAGAAGCTGAAAAAGCTTTAAACAAAGCCAGAAAAAAACTTATAGCTAAAATTTCAATAAGAACTACAGGAGTTATTCTTGCTGCAGCTTGCATATTACTTTTAGTTGTACCAGGATTATTAAATATAGCAAGAATGTTCAATCTTAGCAAATACAGCAGAGCTTTAGTGGATTTAACCCAATTTTCCCAGCCGGTTAATGTAGGAGGTTACGGAAACTCCTTCAAAGGACTTCAGCTTTATACAACTACCTTATCAGCTTTTACCTACGAGGAGATAGGCACTAAGAAAAAGCCCAACAGCGATGTGCAGGCAAAGCTAAATCTCATCACCGGAAATATGATCTATAAAGAGTTTAAAGGTCCTTCCTTTATCCACCCTAGCATTTTACCTGAAAGTCATTTTATAGAAGAGACTTCTCCAGATAAAGCACGAAAAATTCTAGCTAAAAATGGTGACAACACAGTGGCTAAGATAAATATATCCCTAAATAAAATTATAGGGCTACAGGATATAGAGAAGCTTCTTAAAAATAATGATGTTAAGATAACCTGGATGGCTGTTGAATGCGGTGAAGAAGGCTTAAAGCCAAAAAATATGTCTATGTCCCAGAACCAATATATACAATGGGGAGTACCAGGTATATTATTTATTAGAGAGCCTGATATGCATAGCGTAGAGTTAAATAAAAACGATATAGAGAACTATTCAGAAAAGGTTCTTGAAGAAATGAAATGGCTTGACAGCAATAAGAAGTTTATTAAAAATGATGCTGATCTCATGAAAAACAACTCTATAAATAATGGTATTGAAACAAAAGCAAGCTATGTTGTAAAAAACGGTTTAAAGATATACGGTCTTCAAATTACAGGACCAACACAAGAACTTTTAAAACTTCAAAGCAGCCTTGATATACGTTTTGAAACTGTAACAGATGTAGATTTTTGGTTTTGGAATTAATACAATAAAAATGCAGGAAGAACAATACCATATTTCCTCCTGCATTTTTTATTTTATGCTATGCTTTCTTCTTTTACTTCTGAACTTTTATGTTTTTTAAAGAAAAATACAAATATTATCCAGGCAAGTACAGTTGCTCCTGCTGCAAATAGTGTTGGGAGATTTAAACTTACTGAGGTTACAAAGCCTGCAATTATCGGTGGAATAGCCTGAGCCACTGATAATATGGACTGATTTATTCCAAGTATTTCTCCCTGTTTGTCTTTATCGCTTAAATTTGAAATTATAGCTGTACTGTTAGGCTGAGTTAAGCCTTGGAATATTGATATAAAAGGTACAATAAAATACAGCCATTTAGCCTTATCCGGCAATAAAAGTATTGGGAAGGTTGCTGCCAATAAAATTATGGAATATTTTAAAATTGCAGATGGCTTATATTTTTTAGATAAAGGTCTTAAGACAGCTCCTTGTGCAACTGCGATCCAAAGTCCCATATAAGCAAAGAAGTCACCTATTTGAGATTGGGTAAATGTAAATTTACCTATTAAAAATACTTGAAAGAACTGTGTAAAGAAATTAAAACCGACAGTTAATAGAAATACAACTAAAAACATGGTTCTGAGCTTTTCGTACTTAAAAGCCTTTCCAATATTTTTTATTCCTGTTAAAGCACTTATTTTTACTTGTCTTCCGCTAGGCAATGTCTCTGGAAAGTTATATATAACTAAGGCAATATTGATAGATGTCAGTACTACAGAAAGCCAGAATGGAGTTGAATAAGTAAACCAGCTTACTACCGAAGCATCTGAAAGTTTTCCTCCAATATAAGGTCCTATTATGAATCCAAGCCCAAAAGCCATCCCGATTAGTCCAAAGTTTCTTGATTTTGTATTTTCATCGCTTATATCAGCAATGGCTGATTGAGCAATAGAAATATTTCCGCCTGTAAAGCCATCCAAAATTCTGCCTGCAAATAATAAATATATATCCTTCTGTATTATTCCTATGGCAAAAATAATATAACCTACTAATGTACCTATAAGAGATAATATAAGAAGTTTTTTTCTTCCCTTTTGATCTGCAAGTGTTCCTAGTATAGGTGCTCCAAAAAACTGTGCAAGAGGATAAGCAGCAATCAAAAATCCATATAACATGGTTCTTGTCGAAAAGCTGTAGCTAAAAGGAAGAACCCCTCCTCTTGGATCTAGAAGTACAGCAGGTAATATTGGAATGATAATACCTAAACCTAATAAATCTAAAAATACGGTAAAAAATATTGTTAATATTGGTGATTTCTTTTCTTTCATCAAAACGCCACTCCTAAATTCATTTCTAATTAATAATCATTATTTATAGTTCTATTATAGTGAACACTGTTCATTTTTGCAACTGTTTTTTAAGATGTTTTATAAATATTTATATATAGAAGTGCTTAGAATCCACCAAAATTTCTTAGGTTGAATAAAGGTACCTAAAAAATGAGTGAGCTTGAGAATCATCTCAAGCTCCTATAGATAATAAAGTACTTATTTTTTCCCTATTGAGACTCTCCAAACTTCAGGTCCTTGCTCCAAGTACTCCCATTCAAACTTTCCAGACTCCTCTGCTGACAGCTGATAGTAAAGAGGTTTTGGATCATGGTCGTTTACAAGTTCCATTTTCTCACCGCTTTTTAGTTTTCCATATGTATCAAAAATAACTGCATGTTTTTCTCTTGGAGGATACTTCCTTGCATCCACTGATGCTGCAAAATTACTCATTGCTCTTCTTCCTTTCACTATTTTATTGATTTACATATTTGAATTGCAGTATTAGTATTTGTATTAATAAACGATTTAAATCAAAAAGACACCCAAAATCTATAATTATGCAGCATTCATGGAGATAATTACTTACCTCAATGAATGCTGCATATCTTGATTTAGGATGTCTTTTTATTAATTATTCTGTTGAGTTTCTGTACTGTTATTCTTTACAGACGGATTTTGTATAGATCCATCCGGCCCCTTGTTACTTTTAGTATCGTTAGTATTTGCTGCAGCGCCGCTGCCTGTACCACTATTAACGGAATTATTTCCTGTGTTTGATCCTGCTGCATTTGTATTTTTCGTATTATTTGGAGTACTATTTATTTGATTTTGGTTGTTATTTGTTTGAGCTTGCTTGGCTTGATTCTGCAAAGCTTCCTCAATAACCTGCTTATCTTTATTTAATTGGTCGGTTTTTACATTGATTCTATCCTGATAACCCTTCTTTAGATTATCAGAAACCTTACTTACTGCATTCTGTGCATTTATAAGAGCAGAGTCAGCAGATGAATAATCATTTTTTGAAGCAATATTAATATTTTCATAGTCAGTAACAGCCTTTTCAGCATTAGTAATCGCAGCTATAGCTTCTTTTTCAGCTTTTTCTTTTAGCTGTTCCTTAATCGATGATGGTATATCAAAATCCTTATTTTGCAATCCATCGCTTACTTTATTCATAAAGCTCTGCCAAATATGTCCCGGATATGTTGCTCCATATAAATCCGCTATTGCAGTTGGAGTATCATAACCAGTCCATACGACTGTAGTTATATATGGAGTATAACCTGCAAACCACCCATCTTTAGAAGAACTGGTAGTTCCTGTTTTTCCGGCTGCTGTCATATTGCTTAATCCAAGTCCATAGCCTGTTGCCCAATTTTTTGTTAATACACCTTTTAAGACATCAGTCATATAGTATGCGGTCTCTTCTTTATATATTGGTATCCTTCTCCTTGGATTATTATATATAATATCTTTGTTTTCACCTTCTATCTTTCTAATACAAGTAGGTTCTATAAACTCCCCGCCTCTTGCCAGTGTGGAATAGGCCCCCGCAAGCTCTACCGGAGTAACTCCATAAGTAAAACCTCCAACTCCAAGTATTGGGCCGCTATCTTCGGGTACAATATGAGCAAAATTCATCTTAAATAGATATGGAAGTGCATATTTTACGGTTTCTTTATCAAGAAGCTGATAGGCTATAGTATTTAAGGAAAGCTCTGTTGCATATCTTAAGGTTACTTGTCCAAAAAAGGTATTTTCGGCGTTTTTAGGTCCATTAGGGATATATTGATCAACCATAGTACTGTCAGGTGTATATCCTGAATCAAAAGCAGGTGCATATACAAGTACAGGCTTTATAGCAGAACCGGGCTGTCTGACAGCTTGAAATGCCCTATTAAAGTAATTAGTTGTGTTTTTCTGCGTTCTTCCTCCAACAGCTGCAATTACCTGACCCGTTGAGTTGTCAATACAAACAGCGGCTCCCTGCATTTTATATAATCCTGTTTTCTGATCAGCCTCTTTAAATTTAGCAAGTCCACTATCTAGAGAACCTTGAAGCATATTCTGCTTATCCACATCAAAACTTGTGTAAATATTATATCCTCCGCTTCTTATTTTCTTCTCATATTCTGTATAGGTGTCATTATATAAGCTTTCATATTCATTCTTTTCTTTATCAGTGGTAAATTGATATTTAAAGCCAAAATTATCATTTTTCATCAAAGCTCTGATCGCTGAATCAATTGCGTAGGAGGTCATATAGTTCTCAGCCTCAGTCTTTGGCGCCTGATAGTTAAGTACCACCTTTGTGTTTAATGCTTCCTTATACTGCTCCTCTGTAATATATTTCTGTGATTTTAAGTTATCTAGCATTAAATGCTGCCTGTCAATTACATGATTATAGTTCTTTAACGGATTATAATATGTTGGATTATTTGGTATTGCAGATAAAAATGTAACTTCAGCTAAATTTAATTCCTTTAAAGGCTTATTAAAATATATCTTTGCTGCAGAACCTATACTATATGCCCCATTGCTGAAATTAATATTATTTAAATAGTATTCAAGTATTTGCTCTTTTGTATATTTCTTTTCAAATTCCAATGAAATAAGTATTTCAGTAAGCTTTCTTGACAAAGTCTTGTCCTGAGTAAGCAGCACATTTTTAACCAGCTGCTGAGTTATAGTACTTCCTCCTTGTGTTATCTTTCCCTTATTTTTAATATAAGAGACTAAAGCCCTGCTCATCCCCTTTATACTTATACCCTTGTTTTTTAGAAAGTCTTTATCCTCTGTAGCTATAAAAGCATATTTTGCCAGTTCAGGGATATCACTGTATTTAGTATAAATATAGTCTAAAGCTGATAGCTTGGCAATTTGATTGTCGCCCTTGTCATAAATAAAAGTAGGACCAACTCTCTTAAAAGTGCTGTCATTTATTCCCGAAAGCTTATCATAAGCCTCCTTATCCGCTGCTTGAATTTGGTTTCTAAAGTAAAATAAAAAAGAACCACATATTAGAATCACTGATGCAAGAAAAATACCTAGAAAAGAAAGTAAATAAGTACTCAGTCTTTTCTTTCTTTTGGTTTTAGTTCTTTTTTTCATTTTTTTCTCCTTTCAGTCGAAAACACTGGGTAATTTAAAG
>KE993484.1 GCA_000466585.1 Clostridiales bacterium oral taxon 876 str. F0540 | reverse complement strand
TTGCTGTCGTTTCACAGCTTTTATATCTTATCATGCAAGTTTGAATCTGTCAATAGAGGTTTTTTATCTTTTATTTCACATCTTGCCTGACAACGAAATTTATTTTATCATATTTATTCAAAAATAAATTATCATATATATTGTTTATTAATAAATAATTTACTATTTCTAGCTGATACTTTAAGTTTCTTCAATTTTCGCCAAATGATACACCAGGAACAGTTTTAAACTGTATAACTATTAGAGAGCAGTTCTTCTGCTCTCTAACCAAATAGGCAAACAATTAGAAAAACCCACGAATCATCAACATGACACCAAATATACATAACGGAACACCTACTATAGCGCCAACTATTGTCATAGTAATAATAACTCCCAGTATTAATATTACTAACCCCAATATTACAGAAATTAGCCTTCCGGTTAGTTTTACTATGCTTGTGACTAAATTAAAAATTGCTTTAAACGGCCACAAAATCCATCCCATATAATACTCCTTACTAATATTGTATAATTTAATTGTACACACAAATTACAAATATTTCAATTCATCATTATTTTATATAGTTAATGACATAATTTATATCTGTTATATGATAAGCATCATATTAAATAAAAGCAAAGATAAATGTTAACCTTTATTTACATATATTCACGATCAAAGCTGCTTCTCTAAAAAAAATAAGGCAGGTATCTATGGATATCCGCCTCAATTATTAACACAAAATAAAAAAGACAGTTATATAAACTGTCCTTTTGGTGGAGATATAGGGATTCGAACCCTAGAC
>KE993483.1:10352-30310 GCA_000466585.1 Clostridiales bacterium oral taxon 876 str. F0540 | reverse complement strand
TAATTGCTCAGTGCTTCCGACTAAAAGGAGGAATTAAAATGAACTATAAAAACCCAAGCCTTGAGTGGCTTTCAAATCCTTCAGTTTTTAAAGTGAATAGATTAGAACCTCATTCAGACCACAAGTACTATTTAAGTGAAGATGAAGCAAAAAGTGAAGAAATGACGTTAAGACAAAGTCTTAACGGAAACTGGAAGTTTAGCTTTGCTATTAATCCGAACTCAAGAGTTAATGATTTTTATAAACAAGAGTTTGACTGCAGCTGCTGGAAGGATATAATTGTCCCGGGACATATTCAACTTCAGGGTTATGACAAACCTCAGTATATAAATACTATGTACCCTTGGGATGGTCACAGTTTTTTAAGGCCGCCTCATATATCCGAGGAATATAATCCAGTAGGCAGCTATGTGAAATATTTTACCTTAAAGGATGAGCTTAGAAATAGTCCTTTGTATATTTCCTTTCAAGGAGTTGAAAATGCTTTCTATGTTTGGCTTAATGGAGAGTTTGTAGGCTATAGCGAGGACAGCTTTACACCCTCTGAGTTTGATTTAACTCCATATTTTAAAGAAGGGGAGAACAAGTTGGCTGTTGAGGTTTATAAAAGGTCTACAGGAGCATGGCTTGAAGATCAGGACTTTTGGAGATTCTCAGGTATCTTCAGAGACGTTTATTTATATTCAGTTCCTGAAACACACGTGCAGGACATATTTGTAAAGACTGACTTAGACAAAGAATATAAGAATGCCTTACTTGAGCTTGAACTTAAATTGGTTGGAAACTTAGATGCTAATATTAACTTAATGCTTATTGATAAAAATGGGATTACAGTGGCAGAAACCTCTGGAGCTGCAAAGGATTTTATGACACTTCAATTAAGAGTAGATAATGCTGAACTTTGGAGTGCTGAAAGACCTTATCTTTATAATCTTTATATTTATGTTAAAGATGCTACTGGAAATATTGTAGAGATAATTCCGCAAAAGATTGGTTTTAGAAAGTTTGAGATGCTCAATAAGGTTATGTACTTAAATGGAAAGAGGATAATTTTTAAAGGAATAAACAGACATGAATTTAATTGTAGAAAAGGAAGAGCTATAACCAAGGAGGATATGATTTGGGATATTAAGTTCCTTAAACAGCACAATATAAACGCAGTGAGGACTAGTCATTATCCAAATCAAAGTTATTGGTATGAGCTTTGCGATGAATATGGCATATACTTAATAGATGAAACAAATTTAGAAACTCATGGTTCATGGCAAAAGATGGGCGCTGTTAAGCCGGAGTGGGTTATTCCGGACAGCAGGATAGAGTGGCGCGATATTGTTTTAGATAGAGCTGCTTCTATGCTTGAGAGAGACAAAAACCATCCTTCAATTTTGATATGGTCCTGTGGAAATGAATCTTTTGGAGGAGAAAACATTTTTATAATGTCTGAATATTTTAGGACCAAGGATCCTTCAAGGCTGGTTCATTATGAGGGTATATTTAATGATAGAAGGTTTAATGATACTAGTGATATGGAAAGCAGAATGTATGCGAAAGTTGCTGACATTGAAAAATATCTAAATGAAAATCCAGAAAAGCCTTACATAAGCTGTGAATATATGCATGCTATGGGGAATTCCTGTGGAGCAATGCATAAGTATGTAGAGCTTGAAGATAAATATGAGATGTATCAAGGAGGCTTTATCTGGGATTATATTGATCAGTTTGTGGTTAAGAAAGATAGATATGGTAAAGAGTTTTTAGCATATGGCGGGGACTTTGATGACAGGCCTACAGATTATAACTTCTGCGGCAATGGGATAGTATATGCTGATAGAACAATTTCACCAAAGGCACAGGAAGTAAAGGCTCTTTACCAGAATCTAAAGCTTAATGTGTATAAAAATGGTGTTATTGTTGATAACCAAAATTTATTTGTGGATACCTCGGGATATTACCTAGAATATACTCTTGAATTTGAAGGAAGAGAAATTTTCAAGGATATTTGTGAGATTAATATTAAAGCTGGTGAAAAACAAGATGTTAAATTCAGTTTACCTGAAGCCCTTAAAGCAGGAGAGTATTCCCTTAATGTCTACTTTAAGCTTCAAGAAACTGAGGTTTGGGCAGATAGTGGTTTTACGGTTGCTTTTGGTCAATTTGTGTATAAGGTGGAAGAAACCAAGGTTTTAGAAAAACCTAAAAAACCTGAGATTATATATGGAGATATAAATATAGGTATTAAGACCAGAGACTACAGTGTTTTATTCTCAAAACAGGAAGGTGGAATTGTATCTTTAAGATATGGCGGTAAAGAGATTATTACACGTGCTCCAATGCCGATATATTGGAGAGCAATGACAGATAATGATAAAGGTAACGGACAGGGCTTTAGATGTGGTCAGTGGCTTCAGGCAAGTATGTTCCAGCGCTGCACAAATTTTGAGATAACAGAAGATGACTGCAGCGTTACTATAAAATATACTTATACTTTGCCTACAATACCTCAAACACAAGTAAGTGCTGCCTATACTGCTTATGGAAATGGAGAAATTAAAGTAAGCTGCGATTACAAGGGAGTAGAAGGTCTACCGGAGCTTCCTATATTTGGTCTTGCACTTAAGCTGTCTGCTGACTTTGACAGCTTTGAATGGTATGGAATGGGTCCGGATGAAAACTACAGTGATAGAAAGCATGGTGCATATTTAGGTATCTTTGAAAAGTCAGCAACTGAAAATGTTTCAAAATATGCAAAACCGCAAGAGAGCGGAAACCATACAGGAGTACGATGGGCTAAGATAAAAAATAAAGATGGTTTTGTGCTTAAGTTCACTGCTTCGAACAGCCCATTTGAATTAGGAGTATCACCTTATACAGCTTTTGAACTTCAGAATGCCATTCATCATTATGAACTTCCTGAGGTGCACTATACAGTAGTAACTATAGCAGGAAAACAGATGGGTGTGGGAGGCGATGACAGCTGGGGTGCTCCTGTGCATAAAGAATATCTTATTGACTCTTCTAAAGATATGCACTTTGAGTTTATAATGGGAATATAAGAAGTCTAACTAACTAGAACAAGATGTTAACTTTTAGAACTGCAGACAAGCTTATTTTGTCCGCAGTTCTTTGAACATATAAGAAAGGGAAGAACATTATATGGGTATTACTTATAATAGCGAAAAAAAGATTTTTCATCTGCAGGCAGGAAATACAAGTTATATAATGCAGGTTTTAAAAGAGGGTTATTTAGCACACTTATATTGGGGAAGAAGAATAAGAAATGTAAATTATGAGGATTTACTAGTTCTTACTGAAAGATGCTCTTTTTCTGCAAATCCAAATCCGGAAAATAAAGCGTTATCTCTAGACACCTTGCCGCAGGAATATCCAGCCTATGGAGATACAGATTATCGTACTCCTGCTTATTTAATACAGCTTGAAAATGGTTCAACAGTAACAGATTTAAAATACAAAAATTACAGAATAATAAAAGGAAAGCAAGCACTTGAGGGATTACCTTCTACCTACGTTGAAAAAGATGAAGAAGCTGAGACTTTAGAAATTGAATTGTTTGATGAATTAATTGAGCTTAGAGTTGTATTATCCTATACAGCATACGAAAATCACAATGTTATTACAAGAAATGTTAGGTTTAAAAATGACGGGAAAAGCAGGCTGAGAATTCTTCGCGCTTTGAGTATGAGCATAGATTTTAGTAACGATAACTACGACTTTATGCACCTATATGGATCCTGGGCAAGAGAAAGGCATATTGAAAGGAGACCCCTAATAAAAGGAAACCAATCAATAGAGAGCAGAAGAGGCTCAAGCAGCCATAATCACAATCCTTTTATTGCATTATTAAGCAAGGACGCTTCAGAAGAGCAGGGGGATGTATATGGATTTAGCCTAGTTTACAGCGGCAATTTTCTAGCTCAGGCTGAAGTAGATCAGTATAGTACAACAAGAGTATCTATTGGAATAAATCCATTTGATTTTACATGGGTTTTAGAGTCTTCAGATAGCTTTCAGACACCTGAAGCAGTAATGGTTTATTCAAATGAAGGCTTGGGCGGCATGTCAAGAGCCTACCATAAGATTTATCGTACAAGACTATGCAGAGGGCAGTTCAGAGATAAAGTAAGACCTGTTTTGGTAAATAATTGGGAAGCAACATACTTTAATTTTAATGCTGAAAAAATAGAGAATATAGCTAAGTCAGGAAAAGAGCTTGGAATTGAGCTTTTTGTATTGGATGACGGCTGGTTTGGCAAAAGGGATAACGATAACAGTTCATTAGGAGATTGGGTGGCAGATGCAAGAAAACTTCCTGAAGGTCTTGAGGATTTAGCAAAGCGTGTCAATAATATTGGACTAAAATTTGGCCTATGGTTTGAGCCTGAAATGATATCACCTGACAGTGATTTATATAGAGCTCATCCGGACTGGTGTATTCATGTGCCAAATAGGAGGCGCTCAGAGGGAAGAAATCAGCTTATTCTTGACTTAACAAGAGAGGATGTATGCAATTATATTATTGAAGCTGTGTCAAATATTTTAAGAACTGTTCCCATAAGTTATGTGAAATGGGATATGAACAGAAATATGACTGAAATAGGTTCAGCTTGTTTGACAGCGGAAAGACAGAGAGAAACTGCTCATAGATATATATTAGGTCTTTATAAAATACTAGATAACATAACTAAAAACTTTCCAAATGTATTATTTGAGAGCTGCTCCGGAGGCGGTGGCCGTTTTGATCCGGGAATGCTTTATTATATGCCTCAAACCTGGACCAGTGATGACACTGATGCAGTAGAGAGATTAAAAATACAATACGGGACAAGTATAGTTTATCCTTTAAGTACAATGGGGGCTCATGTGTCCGCGGTGCCTAACCATCAGGTTCATAGAAATACTTCTCTAAAGATGAGAGGGGACGTTGCTATGTCCGGAAATTTAGGATATGAACTTGATCTTACAAAGTTTACTGATGAGGAAAAGAAAGCAGTCAGATTGCAGATAGAGCAGTATAAAGAATTGAGAGAACTGATACAGTTTGGAAATTTGTACAGACTAATGAGTCCTTTTGAAGGAAATGAAACTGCCTGGATTATTGTATCAGAGGACAAAACAGAAGCTTTTGCAGCTTACTTTAGAGTACTTTCGGTACCTAATGGGCCAATTTCAAGGGTAAAGTTAAGGGGACTAGATCCTTATAAAATGTATGATATTACAGACATCAATAAAACTTATAGTGGAGAGCAGTTAATGTACGCAGGAATAAGTATTCCAGAACTGCAGGGTGATTATCAAAGTATTACATGGAAGATAAGAAGTATAGATTAAAAATAAGTATGTTTATCGCCTATAAAATTTGATATAATATAATAAAAAATAGTAGACTCCAATCTAATTTTGGGCCTACTATTTTTTATATAGTTGTATTAAGTACAGGAGAATACAGGATGAAGGATTTTTTCTTAAGGGTTTATGAAATAGTAGCTCAAATACCGCAAGGAAAAGTAGCTACCTATGGGCAGATTGCTGAAATACTAGGTGAAAAATCAAACGCAAGAGTAGTTGGGTGGGCCATGAGAGCGGTTCCTTCTGATTTAAAACTTCCTTGCCACAGAGTTGTAAACAGACTTGGAGAAATGTCTCCGGGTTATGTCTTTGGTTCAAGGGAACTTCAAAAGGAAATTTTACAATCAGAAGGTGTAATATTTAAAAGAGACGGAACAATCAATTTAAAAAAAAGTCTTTGGTCCGGGCCAGAGATTAAATAAACTAACCCTTCAAAGGTGTATATCTTACCTTTGAAGGGTTAGTTTATTTGTCAACAGAAAAAATCAGCATATCTTCCAGAGATAAATTCAGCTCTTCTATAAATAAAGCACCGTTAACTTTGAGTTTAGCAAGAAGTTCCTCGTTGTAATTATCAGTAATTATATTATAGCTTCTGCCAAGTTTAGTTACATTTATAAATTCAGGCCAGCTTTCAAAGCCGGAAGGAGCAGTATCTTTAAATATTATTTGAAGCTTTTTCATGGAAGTTTTTAAATTGTCCAGAGTATTGTCTTTTAATATTTCACCATTGTTTAAGAAAACTACCTGATCACATATGCTTTCAAGATCACTTAGATTATGAGAGGAGATTACGACTGTTGAGCCTCTTTCAGATACGTCTTCTACCAACAGCTGTAAGAATTTTCTCTTTACAATGGGATCAAGCCCGGAAGTAGGTTCATCGAGTATTAAGAGTTCTGGTTTTGAACTCATAGCGAACATGAAAGCTACTCTGGAAGCATTTCCTTTAGATAGCTTTGAAAGCTTTTTATTAATAGGTATTTCAAAGACCGCATTTAGTTCGTAAAATTTATCTATATCAAAATTATCGTAAGCAAGCTTGTAATATTTTATTATATCATTTATTTTATATGAGTTAAAAAAGTCATTTCTATCTGCCACGTAACCAATAGTCTGTTTCAACTTAAAATTATCCTTTACATTACAACCATTGACCTGTACCTCTCCGCTGTCTGGAGTGTAAATATCAACTATAGTCCGAAGAAGGGTAGATTTGCCTGAACCATTTGGACCAACAAGTCCCATTATAGTTCCTTTTCTAACTTCTAAGTTTATATTTTTTATAGCTTCTTTACCGGGAAAACTCTTAGAAACATTAATTATTTGAAGCATTACTGAATCCTCCTTCCATTCATTATCTTGCTGAACAGCTTATATACAAGAATAAATATAGGTATCCATAAAATATCGAGAACTAAATATATAGTATGTTCAATACTTTCCTTGCCTGGAATACCATAAGTGTTCATAAGATAGGTTGAATAATTCATTCCTATTACAGCTGAATATAGGTAATAAAATAATCCAGATATAAATAAGCTTCCAATAAGGGTAAAGATTAAGGAAAAAATGACTTTAAAAATAACTTCACTGAATTTAAACATAAATATATCAGAGGTGTTTTCAGCTTTGATTCTTGAGTTTAATTTTAATGTGCCATATACAATTACAGCAGATATTAATAAAAGTATGATAGAAGTTAAAAAGTAGCATTTATCCATATAATTAATTATTGAAAAACTAAGAGTACTAAATCCTTTTTCACCGATAGAGAACTTTCCAGGTGAGAATAGAAAGATGTTAATATATTCTATGGCAGTTCTTAAAACACTAATTTTTTTGCTTACAAAGTTTTTCATAAGACTAAGACTAAGAAAAACCATACAAACATATATAACTGGAAATATAACTCCGGCTATCATTTTTCCAAATATCATTTGAAACAATTGAAGCAGTGTTGAGAGTAAAGTTAAAATCCCTATTATGCAAAAAAGCTTTAAAAATAGTTCAATTGATAATTTTCCAAAATTGGAGCCTAGATAGCTCTTATTAAAAGCTAATATTAAGAAAGAAATTACTCCATAGATAACAGCTGGAACAATAATACTTATTATAAAGCTTATAGTTTTGGTGACAATTATGGAGGCTCTGGAGTAAGGCTGAGTAAACATAAAATAGTACTTTTTATCCTTCTCCATATAGGAATAAACTACGGTAGTTATGCAAAAGGCAAAGAAGAAAAAGTACATAAAGTTTAGTGTGTAGGCTGGAGTTGTATAATCAGTAATATTTGAAAGCTTAGATATTCTCTTTAGAGCAAAAAAGTTTCCTGAGAACTGAAACAATGCAATAGCATAGCATATTCCGTAAGCAGACATAGAGGCAAGTATATTCTTTTTTTCAGTATAAAATAGGGCTTTATTAAAATACTTATTCATTATTATCTCCCCCTTCACTATCTCCTAAAAGCTCCCCATAAAGCTCATCCATAATCTTTTTAATATCTCCCTTTTTGATTCCCATATAATGTGCATCCATTAAAAGCTTCTTCAAGTCTTCTTTCAACTTAGCCATTTTATCCTCCTCCAATTTGGGTTTATAATCTATAGCTACGAAAGTTCCTTTGCCCCTTAAGGTTTCTATTATCTTCATTCGTTCTAATTCACTGTAAGCTTTGCTGACTGTATTTGGATTTGTTGTAAGCATGGAAGCAAGCTCTCTTACTGACGGAAGCTTATCTCCAGGCATGAGTATTCCTTTTATAATACTTTCTTTTACAGCATTTATAATCTGTTCGTATATTGGAGTGCTGCTTCGAGCATCGATATTGAACAAGCCATCAGCTCCTTTCAAATAAAATAATAATGTATTATGTGTATTAGTTTATATAGTACACTTATAATATATTACATATACTGGCAGAGTGTCAAGTGCATTTTTAATATTATTCTTACTTGAAAATTTATTTAAATAAATGCTTAGTATAGTACTTATGGAGTTTAGCAAATAATAATCATGACAAATTATAAAAAGGAGAATCAAATTAGTGATATGTTTATACCTAAGAGAATTATATTTGAAAAAGATTCGTTGAAGTATGAGATGGCACAGGAGATTCTTAATAAATTTAAGGATAATACAAACATAGAAATTATAAATTTAAATTCTAATAAGTATAAAGAGCATATTCCGGGAAGTGATTTATTTTCACAATATAGGGAAGGAAAGAGAACTTTAGTTGTAGGAACTAAGAAAAGTTTAAAATTTCAAGCGTGTAAGCCCTCAGCGCACTATCAGCTGCCATTGGTATCAGGATGCATGGGGCAGTGCGAATACTGCTATTTGAATACACAACTTGGGGATAAGCCTTTTGTACGAGTTCACGTTAATATAGATGATATTCTTGATAAGACTGAAAAGTACATTAATGAAAGGCTTCCTGATATTACTATATTTGAAGGCTCAGCAACTTCAGATCCGATACCCTTAGAACCTTATACACATTCATTGCGAAAAACTATAGAGTTTTTTGGTAATAGTGAAAAGGGTAGATTTAGATTTGTAACAAAATATAATGATGTAGATTCACTCTTAAATATAGAACATAATGGACATACAGAAATAAGATTTAGCATTAATACATCATCTATCATTGACAAATATGAACATATAACAGCTTCAAGAGATAAAAGAATTGAAGCCAGCATGAAGGTTGCAGAAGCAGGGTATTTAACGGGATTTTTAATTGCACCTGTATTTATATATCCTAATTGGAAGGAAGAATATCATGATTTGTTGCTTGAATTGAAAAGAAAGCTTCCAAATGATTTAATGTTTCCGATAACCTTTGAAGTAATATCACACCGATATACTACGGTAGCTAAAAATAGAATTCTTGAAATCTTTCCGGATACTAAGCTTCCTATGACGGATGAAGAACGTAAGTTTAAGTTTGGTCAGTTTGGTTATGGCAAATATGTTTACCCTAAAGAAAGCATGGAAGACATAAAAGAGTTTTTTAGAAAAGATATAGAGCAACTATTTAGTAACAAAGAAATTAAATATATTATATAAAACAAAAATATACCCGCAAGAACTATCACCAAACTTGATATTCTTACGGGTATATGAGCCTTTGCCTTTTTTGTTTTTATGAATTCCAACTCCACGTCCAATTTCACTAGTTTCAAACTTTCGCTGATTTAATGCTAATTCATTCATGTCAATCTTAAAGCCTAGATTTTTACTTAAAGTCTTTTTTGATTTCTTCATTAATATCATCCTTTCCTAGATATCTTTGTTAACAGAACTTATGCAGAATTTTAAATACGAGTAGTATCAATGCTTCTTATAATCTTTACCCCATCAGGCTTTTTTGGGTTTCACATGACGCTTTAACTCGCCTACTTTCCAATATTTCAAACAACAATAATAACATTATCATTTATATCATTAATTTATCATATGAAGATGCTAAATGTAAAGAGTTAAATACTGTCTCAATCCATGTAGTAACAATCATCTTGGAAAGATTAAGTGCCTAAGTAACCTATTTTAGCAGAGTTTTATTTGTATGCGTAAGCTCTGTAATAAAATCAGGACAATAATAATCCTCCAATTGAATAATAACTTCTTAATTTTTTAATGAAAAATTGTTAAAATTATAAATTTAACAATTTTATAAAAATATATTACAAATATTCACAAAATTATTGAAAGTTTATTTTATATACCTTATAATGGAACTAAATTCAATTAATGTAATAATGATAGATAGATTAAATTTATCTTATAGGGGTTTAAGTCCCATTATTAACTTATTTGTGAATTATAAAGGCTTGAAAATCTATATATTATAACATAAATAAGTTAAGTTTTTAGACTAAATCTTGTATAAAATAAGTAAAAGAATCACTATTATATTTATTGAAAACGTTTAAATATGCAAAAGCTTCTTCTGAATATTTTGCGTAGAAATAATTTTAAGGGGGAAGGATATAGTAATGAAAAGGAAATTCTTGAGAACTCTAGCTTTATCATTGGCGGCCTCAATTATTTCAACTTACTGCGTAGGTACTACAATTAAAGCCGACAGCACTCTTGTACCGCTTACAGATACAAGCGGTAATCCTATTTTACTAAGGGGGAATCCAATTTCTATTCCTAAGGATCCGCCTCATGAAAAAAGGCAGTTTAGGAGCGCGTGGATAGCCACGGTAGATAACATTGACATTCCGCAGTGTTCAACCGAAGAACAATTCAAAACTGCATGGCTTAAGATTCTGCAGCAATTTCAAGACTTAAATATGAATGCGGTTACTTTTCAAGTAAGACCTATGAATGATGCCTTCTACAAATCAAATTTAAATCCTTGGTCAGCTTATTTTTCTGGCATTCAAGGAAAGGACCCAGGCTGGGATCCACTTTCATGGATGATTGAAGAAACTCACAAGAGAAACATGGAATTTCATGCATGGTTTAACCCTTATAGGGTAGCTCAAGGTTGGGATGTATTACAAACAAGTACTGTAGCTGATGCAATAGCAGCAGCAAAACTGTCTGACGATAATTTTGCTAAAAAGCACCCTGAATATTTATTAAAGTTTGACAGTAGATTAATTTTAAATCCTGGTATACCAGAGGTTCAGAAATTTGTACAGGATAGTATTATGGAAGTTGTAAATAAATATGATATAGATGCTGTACATTTTGATGATTACTTCTATCCATATAAGGTTGGCAGAACAGACCCTATAACAGGTCAAACTATTTCATCTGCCTTTGGAGATAATTCTTACACTTATGGAGACAACACTAATGATTTTGAAACTTTTAAGAAATATCCAAGAGGGTTTACTGATATAGACGCTTGGAGAAGAAATAATATAGACACCTTAATACAAAATATTTCTAAGGCAATAAAGAGCTCAAAGTCCTATGTCAAATTTGGTATAAGTCCTTTTGGAATTTGGGCACATTTAGGTAATCATCCTGAGGGAAGTGCAGAGGGTGCAGGTTCAGATACAGCTCTAACATCCTCATCAAGTTATGATGACATATATGCTGATACTAGAAAATGGGCAAAAAATGGATGGATTGACTATATTACTCCACAGATTTATTGGTATTTTGCTCAGATTCCAGCAGCACCTTATGGAGAATTAGCAGCATGGTGGGCTGATGTAGTTAAGGGTACAAATTGCCAGCTTTATATTGGACATGCTAATTATAAAATTGGTTCAGGTGGAGCATGGCAGAATGATCAAGAAATACCAAATCAATTAAAATTTAATTCAATGTATCCGGAAATTAAAGGAGATACATTCTTCAGTCTGGCAGATTTAAATAAGAACAGTCTAAAAGTTACAGACATAATTAAAAATCAATATTTTAATACAAAGGCACTAGTTCCAAGTATGCCTTGGCTTGGAACAAATGCACCTAACAGCCCGGACAATGTAGCTGTATCAGGTAATACAATCAGCTGGAATGATACAGAAAATAATGACTCAGCTTATTATGTAGTATATAGATTCAATGGTAATGAATTAGGAGATTTCGAGGATCCGCAAAATATAATAGGTGAAGTAAGAAGAACACAAGGTCAGACAAGTATGACTTACACCGATACAACTGCAAGTTCTGGACAAAGCTATACCTATGCTGTAACTGCATTAAACAGACTTAATAATGAGAGTAAAGCATGTACCACTCAAGCTGCAAAAACAGCAGCTGTTCAAGCAGCTGTAACTGCTATTAGTGCTTTACCTGACAATGTTACTTTAGCTGATGAACCTGCCGTTTCAGCAGCAAGAGCGTTAGTTATAAAGGCAAATGATGATGCTAGTATTACAAATTTAAATAAATTGACAACCTGCGAGAATGCTATTAAGACATTAAAGGTTAAGGCAGCAGTAGATGCCATTGCTTCGCTTCCTGATTCCAGCAGTGTAACACTATCCTCTGAAACCACTATTTCTAGTGCAAGAGCATTGGTAACAGTAGTAAAGGATGATAGTAAAATCACAAACTTACAGAAACTGCTGGATTGTGAAGCTGTCCTTAAAGTAATAAAAGCTCAAAGCGCTATAGCTGCAATAAATAATCTGCCATCAGTAGATACAATGGCTTTAGCAGATAAACAAGCTGTTTTGGCTGCAAGAAAGCTTGTCACTGCAGCAAATAGCGATAAGGACATAACTAACCTAGTAAAATTGATAAGCTGTGAACAAAGATTAATTCAATTAAATAAAGAAAAAACTGCAAATGACGCTATTTCAGCATTGCCGGTAGCAAATAGTCTTAAGCTGAGTGATCAGCCCAATATAGTGACTGCAAGAAGTTTGGTTACAAAGGTAAATGATAATGCAAAAATAACTAACTTGCAAAAGCTTGTAGATTGCGAGTCAAAGATAACAGCAATCAGAAAAGCAATAGCAGCAATAAAGACGCTGCCGGCAGCAAGCAGTATAACATTAGCTGATGAGCCAGCAGTAACAGCAGCAAGGGCGCTGGTAACAGCTGCTAATGATACTGGAAATAATATTACAAACTTAAGTACATTAACAGACTGTGAAGATAAAATTGCTCAGCTTAAGAAAGAAAAGGCTGCAATAGATGCTATAGCTGCTTTGCCAGAAGCTGAAAGTATTACCTTAGCAGATGAGGGTGCAGTTGTAGCAGCAAGAGCATTGGTAACGGCAGCAAACAATAATGCTAACATAACTAATCTTAATAAATTAGTAGACTGTGAGAATAAGATCGCTCAGTTAAAAGGACAAGGTGGAGTAAGCCAGGCAGATAAGGAAAAAGCGGCTATTGATGCAATAGAAGCACTTCCAGTACCAACTAGTATTACTTTGTCCGATGAGAAAGCAGTAATACAAGCAAGAGAGCTTGTAACTAAGGCAAATGCAGATAGTAAGATAACAAACTATAATAAGCTAATTGAGTGCGAAGCAAAGATAGCTGCTTTAAAATTAGCTAAAGCTCCGCAAGTGATAGAAAGCTTTGAAAGTGGACTTGGAGATTGGCATTTTACTGTTGGCTCAGGAACAGTGTCAGGTACCCAAGCTATAGATACAGCTCAGAAGATGTTTGGTAATAACTCATTAAAAATTAATTTTGACTTTAGTAAAGCAACACTAAAAACTTCAGCCGCGGTCTATGAAGGTCCTGGTAGTAACACTCCTGTTATAAATGACAATCTAACCAAGATTGGAATGTGGGTGTATGCAACTCCAGAGGCTCAGGGATATGCCCTTAGAATGATGCTCTATTATAATTTTGGAATTGCTGGTCAGACAGCAGATTATTTAACTTTTACTGATGCTATTAACTGGACTGGATGGAAGTATGTTGAAGCAAGTCCTTCAGTTCTCAATAAGCCTCCATATAAACTTCATCCTAATGGAGCAATAAGAATAATGGCTTCTGATGTAACGAATCTTGCTAAAACAGGTTCTATTTATATTGATGACATTAGAGCGGTATATGGAAATCCAAGTGCTGCAGCAAGCATTAAGGGTTCTATGCTTAAAGATAATGTTAAGGTTGCACTTTCATCAAATGATAATACTGCAAAAATCTATTATACAACAGATGGAAACAATCCGACTACTGCAAGTACAGAATATTCTTCACCTATAACTCTGACTGAAACTACAACCATAAAATTTATAGCTGTTGATGGTGCAGGAAATAAGTCTGAAATCTTATCAGAAACTTACACTGTAGATGAACAATATAGAAAAGAAAAAGCAGCAATAGATGCCATAGCAGCGCTTCCGGCACCGGAAAAGATAACTTTAACAGATGAAGCAGCTGTTAAAGCAGCAAGAGCATTTGTAACAGCAGCAAATAATGATGCCAATATAACTAATCTAAGCAAACTTACTGCCTGCGAAACAAAAATAGTTGAGTTGAAAGCGGCGGCAGAGTCAGCAATACAGGCACAGCTTGCAAAGGAAAAAACAGCAATAGATGCAATAACAGCACTTCCGGCACCGGAAAAGATAACTTTAACAGATGAAGCAGCTGTTAAAGCAGCAAGAGCATTTGTAACAGCAGCAAATAATGATGCCAATATAACTAATCTAAGCAAACTTACTGCCTGCGAAACAAAAATAGTTGAGTTGAAAGCGGCGGCAGAGTCAGCAATACAGGCACAGCTTGCAAAGGAAAAAGCAGCAATAGATGCAATAACAGCTCTTTCAGCACCGGAGGGTATTACTTTAATAGATGAAGCAGCTGTTAAAGCAGCAAGAGTATTGGTAACTGCAGCAAATAATGATGTCAATATAACTAACTTAAGCAAATTGACCGCTTGTGAAGCAAAGATAACAGAGCTTAAGCATGATGCAAATATTAAAGAAACTATAGATAAAATAACAAATGCTCCGGATAAATCTAATACAGAAATAAGCATTGCCGAAAACAGTAAAGTTAAAAAATCAATATTAGATGCAATTCAGGGAAAGGACAAGTCGGTGACATTTACAAATGATACTATATCCTGGATATTTGATGGAAAGGATATGAAAGGGAGCACAAAGGATTTAGATCTTTCTGTAAATATTGCTGATATTAATCAATCAACAACACCTAATAGAGAAGCTATTAAGGAAAAAATAAATGGAGCTGATGCATTAATTCTTTCCTTTGCAGAGAATGGTGTTTTACCAGGAAAAGCTACAGTAAAAGTAAAGCTATCAGACGCATGGCTGTCAGGAAAAGACTTGAAGAATATTTATGTTTATTACTACAATCCACAAACAAAAGCTATTGAAGCAGTCGCAGAAAAGCTGACTGTGGATGCAAATGGATATATAACTTTCTCCATTGATCACAACAGTGATTATTTTGTAGTAGATAAAGATCTTCAGCCTAAACAAAGCCTTCCTAAAACAGGTAACTTTGTAGATTTTAATGTATTGGTAGCGGTAGGCCTAATTTCCACAATAGTTGGATTAAGCTTACTATTAAAAAGAAAAATTAGAAGAAGCTAAAACCTAATATTATTAAAATAATACTTTAGTAAAAAGATTCCGCCTAAAGGCTAAAAAGTCTAGAGGCGGAATTCTTTAAGTCATATGACACAACAGAACTAATGATATAGCCAAGAAATGATTTTATACGCATGTATAAAAACTAACTGTTTAATAATTACTTATATAAGCCTGCTGGCAAAGCCTAATCTTTCCGTTAATCTTTCGGTACCCAACACTTTAATCATTTCGTATAAATCAGGAGTAGCTGATTTTTTAGTCAGTGCTATCCTCAATACCATTGCGACATCTCCAATGTGTCCTTTATAGGCAGATGGATTTTTCTTAAAGTTTTTAACACTAGTGGAATATCCTAGAGTTTCTCCGAAAGCCTTAAGTTTATTAAACCACATTTCTTTACTGTCGCTTTCGCAGTATACATTTATATAGCCGCTTAAGATTTCTTGAATATCATATTTGCTTAAAGCTTTCGGAAAGTTATAGTCTCCATCCTTTGAATAATACAGATCATCAAAAAAGAAGAAAATATCCTCACGCACGTCAGACCATTTACCTATATCCTTTCTTGGTTTTTCAGAGTTTCTTTCTATATTAAAAATTTGCATGCAGTAGTTAGGATTAGCTTTCAGAAAAGCAGCCATTTCTGTATCATACCATTCACACCATTTCAAATACAGCTCATATATATCTGAGGACTTCATTAAAGCTATTATATCCTTGCTTATTGCTGTAAGTTTATTTAGATCGAATATAGCACCCGAAGCGCTTATTTTGTTGATATCTATTTTGAAGTCAGTGTAGGGTCTTAAAGGATTTTCTTTTCTCCAATCTTCATAATTTGAATTTATAATATGAAGCAGATATTCTATAACTGCCCTTGGAAGATAACCTTGCTCTTCGTAATAACTAAAGGCTAATTCAGGATCTTTTCTTTTGCTTAGTTTTCTTTTTGAAGTTCCATCCATCTTCATAAGAGTAGGTATGTGAGCATATTCAGGCCTCTCAAAGCCCAGTACGTCAAACAGCTGAAGATGAATTGGGGTAGAAGAAAGCCACTCTTCACCCCTTACTACATGTGTAGTTCGCATAAGATGATCATCTACAGCATGTGCGAAATGATAAGTAGGAAGACCATCTGTTTTTAAGATTACAATATCCTGAACATTTTCAGGCATTTCAATTTTACCTTTAATTAGGTCGTTAAAGATTATTCTTTTATCCGGACTTCCAGGCGACTTTAAGCGTATTACATAGTTTTTGCCTTCCTTTAAATTTTGATTAATTTCCTTTAGAGCTATATTTCTATGCTTTGCCCAAGCCCCATAGTAACCTGTATTAACTTTTTTATCTTCTTGAAGTTTTCTTAACGCCTCTAATTCTTGGGGAGTGCAGAAGCATGGGTAGGCAAGACCTTTTTCAAGAAGTAATTTTACATATGCTTTATAAATATTTTCTCTTTGACTTTGTATATGAGGCCCATAGCTAGCATCTTCATCAAAAGAGATATTATAAGTCTTTAGTCCTCGGATTATTTCAGAAGTGCTGCCTTGAACTTCTCTCTTTTTATCCGTATCCTCTATTCTTAAATAGAAGGTGCCGCCGCTTTGATGTGCAAGCCTTTCATAAATAAATGCTGCAAAAAGACTTCCTAAATGAAGAAAGCCTGTAGGACTAGGTGCAAACCTGGTAACCATAGCTCCCTCTGGCAAGACTCTTTTAGGATAAATATTTTCATAATAATCAGGACTAGTATTTATATCTGGCAAAAGTAAATCTGCAATTAGTTTATTTTCATTCATATTAGTTCTCCTCCTTTTTGTCGGAACACGGGGCAGTTTAAGCCTGCTCGTAAAAGTGCATTTAGCACTTTTACCTCCTAATCTTTCAATTTAAGGTACCAGCAGTTTGCTATGCTTGTTATTATAAGAAATCTGGTCGTTAAAATAAAAAAAGTCCTCCGTCCCTAATAGGACGAAAGACTTGCTTCCGCGGTACCACCTAAATTGATAATACATCCACTCTGATGACGTGAATTTATCTCTGCGCATAAGATATTTCAGATCACTCCTTGAATAACGTCAAGGTAACCGTAGGACTTACTTAATTATTTTCAATCCCATACTCCAAGGCTTCTTTCAAGAAATGCAAACACCGAATTTCCACCAGCATCGGCTCTCTGTAATTATATAATTTCTTTACTATTCCTCTTCAAAGTATTTACAAATAATATATTATTGTATTAATTATAGAGTTTTGGATATGTATGGTCAATACTTAATTTTATATTTTAAGAAAATTTTTAAAAATATGAATTCAAGTATTGACTTGTTGTATGGTATAATCATTTTAACAATTATATATAGGGGTTTCAAATAAATTATGAAAACAAAAATAAAATTTTTAGCAGCAGCAATTATAGCCTTGTCTATACCTGTTTTAATATTTACCAGAAGCTCAAATTTTTTAGTAAGCGAAACTGTAAGTGCTTCAGCCCTTCCTAAAGTAGATATTTCCTTTTCTGTACTTGGAGATATTCATGAAGACTCGGAAAAATTTCAAACAGCTATTTATGATTTATATAAGACTAGACCGGATATGGATGCACTTGTTTTAAATGGAGATGCCGTAGATCAAGGGCTTCAAAGCCAATATGATTCAATGAAAAAAGTTTTGAGTAAAAACAGCTCAATACTCCCAAAAACGATAATAAAAAATATAGGAAATCATGAGTTTTTTGATTATAAAAAAGAATATAATACAGCTGAGGATGTTAAGAACTTTATAGGAAGATACCTTCAGTTTTCTGGAGAAGAGAAGGTTTATCATGATAAATGGATTAAGGGATTTCATTTTATATCTTTAGGATCTGAAAATGGAAATACAAAGGATTTTAATTCAGTAAAGGCTTATATATCAAAGGAACAGCTTGCGTGGTTTAAACAAACTATAGCAAAGGATTACGAAAAAGGAAAATCTATATTTGTATTTCTACATCAAAATTTAAATTCAAATGCTAGTAAAGGCTGGGTTGGAACTGATCAGGCTGAAGATATAAGAAAAATTTTATCGCAGTATCCGGAGGCTATATTATTTACATCGCATACACATGCATCACTTGAGACTACTAATGTAACTTTGAATCAGCCTTTTACAATGGTTCATACCGGCGCGGTTCATTATACTTTAAAGGCTTCGAGCAATGGTGCAAGGGAGAGAACTGATGATAATTATGGGATATATGTTGAAGTTATAGACAATAAGGTTTATATAAAGGGCAGGGACTTTAATAATAAGACTTGGGTGTTCTCTAAAGAGATAGTAAATACTAAATAAGTTTTTATAAAAGTGTGGCTGTCTCAAAACAACTTAAACTTACTACGTGTTATTTGAATTCTATGAAACTTTCGCTTCGCAGATAAGACTAATAATTAAAAAATTTATAAATCCTAAATCCTATAAACTCTCTTCGTTCAAACAATATAGGATTTTTAACGGTTTTATAAATTTTTTAATTAAAGTCTTATTACTGCTTACTCAAATGCTTCTACGTATTCAAATAACACGCTAAGTTTAGTTGTTTTGAGACAGCTCTATTTTATTTCATATATTCCATTTTTCTTTCCTTAAAATACACAGGCTTTAAATTACATCTGTCAGCGATTTCTAGTGCTATATTAATATTATTTCCTATGGCAGCAGCATTGTGTGCATCGGAGCCAATAGTTACCTGTCTTCCGCCAAGCTCATAAAATCTTTTGTAAATTTTTATTAGATTATCAGCTGAAACTTTATCTCTTAATCTTCTACTATTTATTTCTAAGGGAATATTGGAAGTAACAGCAGTTTTTAATATTTCATCGATATGCTCTGAGAAGTCTTCATAATAAATCTCTTTATCCTCATAGCGAGCATATCTTGAAATATAGTCTATATGACCTAAACTGTCTATAAACTTATGAGACTTAAGACATTCAAGCATGCAGGCAAAATACTGTTCATAAGTTTCTTTTTTACTTCTGCCTTCATAAAAATCTTCTCTGAATATATCAATAGTGTCTACTAAGTGTATTGATCCAATGACATAATCAAAGGGAAAATTTTCAATAATCTGTCTGTTCTCTTCTACACAATCGCTTCTCATACCTAGTTCAATTCCTAAGAGAGTATTGCTGTTTCTATATTTATTATATTCGTTAAAGTACTCTTCAGGGTTAAAGAGAAAATTGTCCTTAACCGGATACTTTAAATCCATATGTTCAGTTATTATAAGACCTATGTTTAGGCTCTCTGCTTTCCTAAGAGCATCTTCTATGTCCATCTTAGAATCAGTAGAGAACTTAGTATGTAAATGACTGTCAAATATCATAATAATCACCTTGCTTTAAAAAATATTTTATATACAATTTAAAAGCCCTAATAAATTTATGTAAGAACTTTATTGTAGTATATATATCCATTATATCAAAAGTGTCAAATATATTCTTAAAAAAAGTTTATAAAAAACTATTGCATTATTTTTATTCTATGCTATAATAACAAATGTAGTAAACATTCCGTGGTAGCTCAATGGCGGAGCATTCGGCT
>KE993483.1:0-10252 GCA_000466585.1 Clostridiales bacterium oral taxon 876 str. F0540 | reverse complement strand
AGGGTTGGAGGTTCGAGTCCTCTCCACGGAGCCAATTTACTCAATTATATGGCAAATGATTAGTGCGAAAGCGCTTTTTTTATTTTTGAGTTAAAACAGGGACGCTCTATGTAGAGTATCCCTGTTTTAACTTCTTAACTAGATAACTTCTTAACTAGATAACTTCTTATATAGATAGCTATTTAGCTTCTCGCATAACCGTCTTAAATACTTCTGATGACTAATATCGGATATAAATTAAAAGAATATGAATACCAAACCTTAATTGTATATAATGCACTATTGAAGCAATTATTTTTGTTTAATCACTACATAGTGAATATAATATAATTGTGATAAACTATTAACATAACCTAAATAAAATATAGTAAGGTATGTTTAGTAAGTTGTGTATCTTATTATGCTAACTGACAAAGGAGAATGTTTTATGGAATTATTACAAGCAATTGAATCAAGAAGAAGTATAAGAAAGTTTAAGTCAGAACCTATTCCTGAAAATTATATTAATGAATTATTAGAAGCAGGAAGAATAGCACCATCAGGATCAAATCTTCAACCTACACGTTATGTGGTAATAAAATCTGAAGATGCTAGAGAAAAACTAAAAGAATGTACACCCCTTCCTTTTGTAGCACAAGCACCGGCTGTAATTGCAGTATGTACAGATGCAGGTGTAGTAGCTACAACTGAGATAAGATCAAGAGAACTTATGGAAGCTAATGCATTTGCAGATACACCGCTTAATAACGCTAAGAATGAAGATGCAGCTGCTTATAATAAAAGAAGAAAATCAATGGATGAGGCTACTTTAAGAGCATACCTGAATTTAAATGCAGCTATAGCTATTGATCATATAACATTAAGAGCAGTAGATTTAGGACTTGGAAGCTGCTGGGTTATGATGTTTGATAAAGAAAAAGTAAAAAGTCTGTTAAACTTAGATGAAAGATATGATGTTGTTGCACTATTACCGGTTGGATACCCTGATCAAAATCCGAAACAAAGACCAAGATTAAGTATGGAAGAGGTATTATTAAAGGAAATATAATGTTTAGATAACTATCTTAAGGGGCCGGCTCAAAATAGCTTAATCCTATGGCGTGGTATTTAAATCTTAGGAAACGTTCGCTTCGCAGATAAGACTAATAATTAAAAAAATTATAAATCCTAAATCCCATAAACTCTCTTCGTTCAGACAATATAGGATTCTTAACGGCTTTATAAATTTTTTAATTAAAGTTTTTTGCTGCTTGCTCAAATGTTTCTACATATTTAAATACCACGATATATTTAGCTATTTTGATACAGCCCCTTTGGTTTTATATAAATAATTCATAAATTGCTAGGCAGATTATTATAATGCCTGACAATATAGAGGCAAATTTGCCTATAAGGCTTGAAAAATATTTTTGACCTAAAAATATTCCTAGCGGTATAAAAACAAAACTAAATATAAATGTCAGTAATGAAGTTATCCATATGTTTATACCGGTAATACTTGCTCCGATACCCATCCCTATATTATTTACTGCTAATGCAAGGCCTAAAACAAGAGCCTCTTTTGTATCAATTATTCCTGAGTTGTCTTTATCAAACTTTTCCGGATCATCCATAATTTGTTCATAAGAATTCTTATTATTAGTTTTAAAGGCTTCATATAGACTCCAAAGACCTAAGCAAATAAGCACTAGGCTTCCAAGTGAATTGGTAAGATGTTTTGGAACAAAGTGGTAGATGGCCTTTCCGAACATCATAGCTCCAAAGGTGCCTAAACAGGACATAAAGGCTACAATAGCTGATTTTAGTATGTTTATTTTAAGATTTTTAATCCCGTAAGCAATGCCTACGGCAAGATTATCAATGTTTGCAGAAAGCGCAAATAAAAATGATGATAAAATATGCATAATAAGTCTCCTATCTTGAAAAATGCTATGGTTATAGGATATTCGATACAATATGATTTTGTGACAGGTTATATTAGTTTTACTGGAGGCATAGTATAAAATTAATATTACTGCTAATAATATGATATTATTGACAACACTTTCTAATATGTTAGAATAATATATAACAAATAAATATTGCGCGATGAAAAAAGAAGAGTAGTAATAGTAGCTTTAAAGAGAGACTGTGGTTGGTGTAAACAGTTAGGTGAGCATTATGAAGGGAGCTTTTGAGTGTATAAGTTGTTAAAGCAGGGCTTTTGCCAACAAGGGTGGAACCGCGGAATTTATTAAATTTCGTCCCTTATGGTAAAGAGTCTTTTTTTATTACAAAAAATTAAATATTGGAGGTAGGTAAAATGGCAGTTGAAAAAACTATGGATAAGATAGTAGCACTTGCTAAAAACAGAGGTTTTGTATTTGCGGGATCGGAGATATACGGCGGACTTGCAAATGCGTGGGATTTTGGTCCTCTTGGAGTTGAGTTTAAGAATAATGTCAAAAAAGCTTGGTGGAGAAAGTTTGTTCAGGAAAGTCCGTACAACGTAGGAGTTGATACAGCTATACTTATGAACAGCCAGGTTTGGGTTGCTTCGGGACACGTTGGAGGTTTTTCGGATCCATTAATGGACTGCAAGGATTGTAAGTCTAGATTTAGAGCAGATAAGTTGGTTGAAGATCATATGACTGAACAGGGAGCAGAGGTTGCAAGTGCTGATGGTTGGAGTAATGAACAACTTAAAGGATATATTGAAGAGCACAATATAGTTTGTCCTAAATGCGGAAAGAAGAATTTTACAGATATAAGAAAGTTCAATCTTATGTTTAAAACTTTTATGGGTATTACTGAAGACTCAAAGTCAGAGGTGTATCTAAGACCTGAAACAGCACAAGGTATATTTGTTAATTTTAAAAACGTGCAAAGAACTTCAAGAAAGAAGGTTCCTTTTGGTATAGCTCAAATAGGAAAGTCCTTCAGAAATGAAATAACTCCTGGAAACTTTATATTTAGAACAAGAGAGTTTGAGCAGATGGAGCTTGAATTTTTCTGCAAGCCGGGAACAGATTTGGAATGGTTTGATTATTGGAGAAGCTACTGCTGGAACTTCCTTTTAAGCCTTGGAGTTAATAAGGATAACCTAAGAATGAGAGATCATGCTAAAGAGGAATTGTCCTTCTACAGCAATGCTACTTCTGACATAGAATTCTTATTCCCATTTGGATGGGGTGAGCTATGGGGTATAGCTGACAGAACAGACTATGACCTTAAGAAGCATGCTGAACATTCAGGAGAAGATATGAGCTATCTTGATCCTACAACAAATGAGAAATATGTTCCTTACTGCATAGAGCCTTCTCTTGGTGCAGACAGAGTTACACTTGCATTATTATGTGATGCTTATGATGAGGAAACTCTTGAAGATGGCGATGTTAGAAATGTACTTCATTTCCATCCTGCACTTGCTCCGTTTAAGGCTGCAATACTTCCTCTTAGCAAGAAGCTTTCTGAAAAATCTACTGAGGTTTATGATAAATTAAGAAAGAAATTCAATGTAGATTATGACGAAGCGGGAAGTATAGGTAAGAGATATAGAAGACAAGACGAAATTGGAACACCTTACTGCATAACTATAGATTTTGATACTTTGGAAAATAACACAGTTACAGTTAGAGATAGAGACACTATGCAGCAGGTTAGATTAAATATAGATGAATTAGAAAAGTTCATCGAAGAAAAGTTAGAGTTTTAATTTTAAAGGCTGTATATTAACAAAAATTAGTATACAGCCTTTTATTTTGTGCATACAATGCAATTGAAACTGTTATAATTGATAGATTAATATTTATAAAATCTTAAAATATGGGAATTATTGTATTTTAATCAGAACGAATTTGTATAGAGGTCGAATTCGACAAAATTTTCTCTTGAGAATTGTTTTAGTTGATTTTATTAAATAGGATAAATTGATATTATTAAAATGAATAATTTTAGATAAAAAAATTACCGAACATGGGGGTGTTCGGTAATAAAATGGGGTTTATCATGGGGATATATTATATCTTATTAAAATATGGGGAATTATATTAATGTTTTCCTTACGGCACAAGAGTAGTATAGCACAATATATTTGTGCTTTACAATACTAAAATTAAAAGTTTTTATATTAAATAAATTCGCACAATTTCGACAGTATTCAGGTTAATTCACGGAAATTAGATATGCTAGTGAACTACAGATTAGGCTTATTATACCAATTACAAAAACTATAAACCTTGAGTTTCTGTTGATTTTGCTTTTATAGATTATTGGTATAGCGCAAATAATACCCAATGGCATGCGAAAATTGTCGTTTATGGTTATGTATATTTGACACAGAAGCCAAATTCCTAAAAGTTTTAGTAAAAAGAATTCTTCCTTTTCATGCTTTCTTATAAATGGGATTAGCACAAGCAGGGAACTTGAAGCTAATGTTATTAAAGCCATATTCACCACACCTATAATTGATTCTTTTTATTTATATGCTTTAAGTTTGTAGAAATTACTGTAAAGGTGGTATAATTATAGAAGATATTTAAGGATGATATTCTAAAGGAGATTTTTTCATGAAAAGAGATTTTAAAGAATTTAAAGAGTTTATAAAGGGAAAAAATACCGCAGTAGTCGGAATAGGGGTTAGTAATATACCTTTAATTAGATTTTTGATTGAACTTGGAGCCAAAGTTAGTGCTTTTGATAAAAAAAATGAAGAACAGCTAGGAGAAGTGTCAGAGGAATTCAAAAGTAAAGGAGTTAAACTTGTTCTTGGAGATAATTACTTAGATAAGTTGACCGGTTATGAGGTTATATTTAAAACACCTTCTATGAGAATAGATAGTCCTTTTTTAGTTAAAGCAAAGGAAGAAGGGGCGTATATTACTTCTGAGATGGAAGAGTTTGTGAAGTATTGCCCTGCTAAGATCTTTGGGGTAACCGGAAGCGACGGAAAAACTACAACTACCAGTCTGATTTATAATATATTGAAGGAAGAAGGATATAAGACATGGGTTGGAGGTAATATAGGAACTCCTCTATTTGCCCAAATTGAAGAAATAAAGGAAACTGATAGGGTTGTTCTTGAGCTCTCAAGTTTTCAGCTTATGACAATGAAAGTATCTCCTGAGGTTTCTGTGGTTACAAACTTAAGTCCTAATCATCTTGATATGCATAAGGATATGGAAGAGTATGTTGATTCCAAGAAAAATATATATAAATATCAAGATAATAATGGGGTTTTAGTTTTAAATAGAGATAATGAAATAACTAATTCAATGGTAAATGAGGCAAGAGGCAGGGTGCTTCAGTTTAGCATTAAAGAAACTATAGAAAATGGAGCTTATTACAAGGATGGAAATTTGTATCTTTTAGGAAAGGAAGTTTGCAAAGCTGAAGATATAGTTATTGTAGGAATGCATAATGTAGAAAATTATCTTGCTGCTTTTTGTGCGTTAAGTGAAGATGCAAGTATTGAAAGCATGAAGAAGGTTGCAACTACCTTTAGCGGTGTAGAACATAGAATTGAGTTTGTCAGAGAATTAGAAGGAGTCAGGTATTACAATAGTTCCATCGCTTCAAGTCCATCGAGAACATTGGCGGATATTAAGGTTTTCGGAAAACCAGTTATTTTAATTGCAGGCGGATATGATAAGAAGATTCCTTTTGAACCTTTGGCTGAGGAAGGCTATCCTTATATTAAAAAATTGGTTTTACTAGGTGCTACTAAAGAGAAGATAAGAGCATCTTTTGAGAAAATAATTGATGAGAAAAATTTAAACTTGCCAATAATTACAGCAGATACTCTTGAAGATGCTGTGATAAAATCAACAAATGCCTCTGAAAAAGGAGATGTTGTTATACTTGCTCCGGCTTGTGCAAGTTTTGATATGTTTGTTAACTTTGAAGTTAGAGGCAATAAATTCAAGGAAATAGTAAATGAATTAAAATAGTATTAAAGCAAAAGAGTATCCTATAGAAAGATAGGATACTCTTTTTACCTTATTGATAATTAACTAACAAACTCCTCTTGGAGTTTTTCTTCATTTTCATTTAGTGTGCTATTGTTTATTCCATATATAAAATAAACAACTAAACCAATAGCTAACCATACTAAAAATCTATATTGTGTTATACGTGGTAGAGAGTATATTAAATACCCGCAGAAGACAATAGCAAGTGAAGGAACTACTGGTACAAATGGACATTTAAAGCTTCTATGGATATCAGGCTGTTTTTTGCGAAGAACTATGACAGCTGCAGCAACTATGATAAATGCAGCTAAGGTTCCGATGTTAGTTAACTCTGCAACAATTCCTATAGGTGTGAAACCTGCCATTAAAGCTGTTACGACTCCTACTAATATAGTGCTTTTTACAGGAGTTTTAAATTTAGGATGAACTTCGCCAAATACTTTTGGTAGAAGGCCGTCTCTAGACATTGCAAAGAAAACTCTTGTTTGTCCAAACATCATAACTAATAATACCGAAGTTATTCCGCAAACTGCACCTACAGAAACTAATGCAGATCCCCAGTTTACTCCTATTTGCTGAAGTGCAAAGGCAACGGGTGCTGAAGTTTCTTTAAATTGAAGATAAGGGACCATTCCTGTTAGTATTGCTGATACTACAATATATAAAACTGTACAAATAACTAAGGACCAAATTATTCCTCTAGGCAAATCTTTTTGAGGATTTTTAACTTCTTCTGCTGCTGTTGACACGGCATCAAAACCAATGTAAGCGAAGAAAATTATTGAAGCACCTTGGAATACCCCCTTCCAGCCATAGGGCATAAAAGGTGTCCAGTTAGAAGGTTTTACATGGCTTACCCCTAATATGATAAATAATACTACTACGAGAAGTTTCACTCCTACCATAATGTTATTTACTTTTGTACTTTCTTTAACTCCTATTATTAATAAAGAAGTTATTACACCTATTATGAGCATAGCAGGGAGATTAACTACTCCGCCGTTTATCCCCGGAGCGTTTAGTAGTGCTTTAGGAAGATGAATTCCGACAGCTTCTAAAAGATTAACTATATATCCGGACCATCCAATAGCTACTGCAGCTATTGCTACTGCATACTCAAGAATTAAGTCCCATCCTATAATCCATGCCCATATTTCTCCGAGCGCCGCGTAACCATAAGTATAAGCGCTTCCTGCCACCGGAACCATTGCGGCAAATTCGGCGTAACATAGACCGGTAAAGGCACAAGCAAGACCTGAAATAATAAAAGATAATATAAGTGCGGGTCCTGAATAATTAGCTGCCGCTACGCCTGTCAATACAAATATACCGGTGCCGATTATCGCTCCTACACCAAGCATGGTTAATTCAAATGCACCTAATACTTTGTTTAATGATTTTCCTTCGCTTCCATCTTGCAATAAATCCCTTATAGGTTTTAATCTGAAGATATTGTTTTTCATTGTTGACGCCTCCTTTTTTAAGTGTTTATTAGATAATATCAGCAAAATGGAGTTGTAACAACTCATATATGAGGGCTAAAAACAGATAAAAATTTAACTAGAAAGAGATGAAAACGCTTTCCTTATGAAATTCGACAAAAACCGAGATTCAATATTTTAAAAAATGAATAATATTTAATTGACAACTTGCAAAAATGTTTGTTAGTATGTTGATAGAAAATTTATTAAAAAGGAGAGATTAAGAATGAAAAAAGTATTAGCTGGTATGGTTGTTTCAATGGTTTTGGTTGGTTTGCTAAGTGGGTGCTCAAAGCAGGCTAATGCTGAGAGTTCCAAAGATAATAATAAGTCTAATAAGAAATATGTAATTGCGACAGATGCAACATATGCGCCTTTCGAGTTGCAAAAAGATAACAAATATGTAGGAATAGACTTAGATATTTTGGATTCAATAGCTAAGCTTGAAGGTTTTCAATATGAATTAAGTCCTATGGATTTTAAAGGTATAATTCCTGCACTTCAATCTAATCAGATAGATGGAGCTATTGCTGGTATAAATATAACAGATGATAGAAAGAAAGTTCTTGATTTCTCAGAGGGGTATTATGAATCAGGACTATCAGCTGTTATTAAAAAAGGCAACGATAAAATTAAATCCTTAAATGATCTGAATAATAAGGTGTTTGCTGTTAAGAAAGGTACTGCCGGTGCAAAGTATGCAGAAGAAAATAAAGAAAAGTTATCTGCAGAAATAAAATACTTTAATGATACGCCGTCTATGTTCCAAGAAGTTAAGAATAGCAATGCGGATGTTACTTTTGAAGATTATCCGGTAATAGCATATATGATATCAGTGGATCAAAATAGTGGACTTGCTATCATTGGTGATAAGATAACGAAAGCTGATTATGGATTTGCTGTTAAAAAAGGCAACAACAAAGAACTTTTGGATATGTTTAATGATGGACTGAAAAAAATCAAAGCAAATGGGGAATATGACAAAATTATAAGCAAATATATTAAAAAATAATTAGTGACTGAATAGTTTCTATAGTAAATCGCTATTTTTGCAGGCAAAAGCCTTGATGTTTATTCGAGTCTTCTGGTCAGAATAAATAGTCGATTTACTTTGAAATCTGTATGGCTTAGGAGGCTGAAAGGGATGTGGGACATCATAAGTTTATTTAAGGAAAGTTTGCCGAGTTTGATTTCCGGATTAATTGTTACTTTAAGAGTTGCTTCAATTTCACTTGCTATAGCGGTTATTTTAGGTTTAATATTTGGACTAATGGCTATAGGCAAATCTAAAGCTTTAAAAGCTCTTTCTATAATATATGTAGATATTATAAGAGGTACACCTTTGATTGTTCAAGCTTTTTTTATATACTTTGGAATATCTAGTGCCTTTGATATTAAAATGCATGCTGTAACTGCAGGTATTATAACTATAAGCATAAATGCAGGGGCTTATTTGGTGGAGATATTTAGAGCCGGAATTATGGCTGTTGATAAAGGGCAAATGGAGGCTGCCAGAAGCTTGGGGCTATCATACAGTCAGGCTATGCAAAAGGTTATACTTCCACAAGCAGTAAGAAAGATGATTCCTGCATTTATTAATCAATTTATTATATCATTAAAAGATACTTCACTTTTATCAGTTATTGGAATAAGAGAGTTAACTCAAAGCGGAGAAATAATAATTGCTTCAAATTATAGAGCTTTAGAGACTTGGACTATGGTTGGACTCTTATACTTTGTTCTTATTATGTTGTTAAGCTATTTTTCAAGATTTTTAGAAAGGAGACTTACAATATGAGTTTGATAGAAGTTAAAGGTGTGAGAAAAAGCTTTGCAGGGAATGAGGTTTTGAAAGGAATTGATTTGACTGTAAATAAGGGTGAGGTTGTGTGTTTGATTGGCCCGTCGGGATCTGGTAAAAGTACGCTGCTAAGATGTTTAAATAGATTGGAAGAAATTGATGAAGGGCTTATAAGTATAGATGGACAAAGTTTATATGATAAAAGTACAAATGACAATAAGCTGAGAGAAAAGCTAGGCATGGTATTTCAAGCGTTTAATTTGTTTCCTAATTTAAATGTTATAAATAATATAACTCTGGCGCCATTAACTGTGAAAAAAGCAAATGTAAAATCATCTGAAGAAAAAGCAATGACGCTTCTTGAACAAGTTGGGCTTAGAGAGAAAGCTTTAGTATATCCTGATAAGTTATCAGGAGGACAGAAGCAGAGAGTAGCTATAGCAAGAGCACTTGCCATGGAGCCCGAAATAATGCTGTTTGATGAGCCTACTTCGGCCCTAGATCCGGAAATGGTTGGTGAAGTACTTCAGGTTATGAAGAGTTTAGCTGTTGATGGAATGACTATGGTTGTAGTGACACATGAAATGGGATTTGCAAGAGAAGTTGCAGATAGAGTTATATTTATGGACACTGGAACTATTATTGAAGAGGGAGTTCCTGAAGCTATATTTACTAATCCGGTAAATGCGAGAACAAAAGACTTTTTGTGTAAGGTTTTATAAAAATAATAAATATGTAACATCATCTTTTCCTGGTGTATCATGTAGAGAGAATTTAAATATATAGAAGGAATTTAAAGCAATACAAATTTAAATTGGGATTATAAGAAGTTTTCGTATGGTATATATGAATAAATGTGATAATATAAATAGCGTCGCTTGAAGCGATGGACATTTACATTATCACATAACTATCTTATAATTGAACAGCTAATCTGAGTAATGAGTAAAATTACCAGAAAAAAAGTTGTTGACAATAAGACTGTAAAATGATAAACTATAAAAGCTGTGAAACGACAGCAA
>KE993482.1 GCA_000466585.1 Clostridiales bacterium oral taxon 876 str. F0540 | reverse complement strand
ATACACTTGAAAAATTCTATATAAAAATTTAAATAAAAAATATTAAAATATTTTAAAAAAAAGAAGGAATATTGCATTTTATATAGAATAATATATACTGTAAGCAAGTTAACATTCAATAATTATTATGAATGAAATTAAACATTCATTTTAGGAGGTAAATATTATGTCAAATGTAAAAATGGATCCTAAAACCTATATTGAGCAAGTTGTTGAAAACGTTAAGAAAAGAAATGCTCATGAACCAGAATTTCTTCAAGCTGTAGAAGAGGTTATGAATTCTCTAGCTCCAGTTCTTGAAAAACACCCAGAGTATATTGAAGAAAACTTACTTGAAAGATTCTGTGAACCTGAAAGACAAATAATGTTCAGAGTTCCATGGGTTGATGATCAAGGAAAAGTTCAAGTTAATAGAGGATACAGAGTACAGTTTAACGGAGCTATAGGACCTTACAAAGGCGGACTTAGATTCCATCCATCAGTATATATAGGAATAGTTAAATTCTTAGGTTTTGAACAAATACTAAAGAACTCATTAACAGGTCTTCCAATTGGAGGAGGAAAAGGTGGTTCCGACTTTGATCCAAGAGGAAAGTCAGACGCAGAAATTATGAGATTCTGTCAAAGCTTTATGACTGAATTATATAGACACATAGGACCAAATGTAGACGTTCCAGCTGGCGATATAGGTGTTGGAGGAAGAGAAATCGGTTACTTATTCGGACAATATAGAAGAATAAAGGCATCCTTCGAAAATGGAGTTCTTACTGGAAAAGGCTTAACTTATGGCGGAAGCTTAATAAGACCAGAAGCTACAGGTTTTGGAGTAACTTATTTCTGCCAAGAAATGCTTAGACATGAAGGATTAGACTTCAATGGTAAAACAGTTGCTGTTTCAGGCTTTGGTAATGTTGCTTGGGGAGCATGCTTAAAAGTTAGTCAATTAGGCGGTAAAGTTGTAACACTATCAGGACCAGACGGATATATATATGATCCAGATGGAGTTACTGGTGAAAAAATTGATTACATGGTTCAAATGCTTAATGAAAATAAAGGTGCAAGAATAAAGGATTATGCTGATAAATATGGCGTACAATTCTTCCCAGGTGAGAAGCCATGGAATGTAAAGGTTGACATCGTTATGCCATGTGCAGTTCAAAACGATATTCAGTTAGAACACGCTAAGCAAATAGTAGCAAATGGAGTTAAGTTTGTTTGCGAAGCTGCTAATATGCCATGTACTAATGAAGCAATTGAATACTTCCAAAAGAATAATGTAATAGTAGGACCAGCTAAAGCAGCAAATGCTGGTGGAGTTGCTACATCAGCTTTAGAAATGGCTCAAAACAGTATGAGAATGGCATGGACTGCTGAAGAAGTTGACCAAAAGCTTCATCAAATTATGGTTAATATATATAATAACTGCAAGAAAGCATCAGAAGATTATGGTTATGGCTACAATTTAGTTGCTGGTGCTAATATAGCTGGATTTGTAAAAGTTGCAGAAGCAATGCACGCACAAGGAAATTATTAATCAGCATAAAAAGAGAACCTCAATCAGGTTCTCTTTTTTTATGTTGTATTTTATTGTTGAATAATATGACGCAATATATTAAATTATAATAGTGAATAAAAATGGTGGTGATTAAATGGCTAAGGTTATTGTTATTGGCGGAGGACCTGCGGGTATGATGGCAGCAATTGCTGCATCTGATAAACATGATGTTCTGCTTCTTGAGAAAAATGAGAAACTTGGTAAAAAGCTCTTTATTACGGGAAAAGGGAGATGTAATATTACCAACGCAAAAGATATTTCTGAGTTTTTTAACTATATACCCGGTAACCCGTATTTTTTGTACAGTCCGCTTTATAGTTTTACTAATGAAGATACAATGAATTTTTTTAAAAGTCTTGGTGTTAAATTAAAAGTAGAAAGAGGGGATAGAGTTTTTCCCGCTTCAGATAAATCTTCAGATATTATTAATGCCTTTACAGATGAACTTTTAAGAAAAGGAGTAAATATAAGGCTTAACTCTAGTGTAAAAGAAGTGATAAGTGAAAATAATAAGGTTAAGGCGGTAATTCTTCAAGATAATACAGTAATAGATGGAGACTACTTTATAATTTGTACAGGAGGAGTTTCCTACCCGAGAACAGGTTCTACAGGAGAGGGCATGAGTTTTGCAAAAAAATTGGGGCATAAAATAATTAGGGTAAGACCTTCCTTAGTTCCGGTTATAATCGAAGAAGAATGGATTAAAGATCTGCAGGGGCTTTCGCTCAAAAATGTAGAACTTAGAATTGTAGAAAATAATAAAACTTTGTATAAAGATTTTGGTGAAATGATTTTTACTCATTTTGGAATATCCGGCCCAATTGTACTAAGTTCAAGCTCAGTAATTAAGGATAAAACAAAACTTAAAGCGGTTATTAATTTAAAACCTGCTTTAACAGCTGAAGAACTTGATAAAAGAATACAAAGCGACTTTGCAAAGTATTCTAATAAGGATTTTAAAAATTCACTTGATGATCTTCTTCCGCAAAAACTAATTAAAACTATTATTGCTCTTTCTGGTATAGATGAGAATAAAAAAGTTAATTTGATTACCAGAGAAGAAAGAAAAAAACTGGTTTCCTTGCTTAATTCCTTTACTCTTAATATTAAGGGATTAAGACCGGTTGAAGAAGCTATAGTAACAGCAGGAGGCGTAGATACAAAGGAAATAGATCCTTCAACTATGCGTTCTAAAATAATAAACAATCTTGCATTTGCAGGTGAAGTAATAGATATTGATGCATTTACGGGTGGCTACAATATTCAAATAGCTTTGTCAACAGGCTATCTGGCAGGAGTAAAGGCTGGTGAAGATAATTGATAGCTATAAGAGGAGCGACCACAATAGAAAGTAATAGTTCTGATAATATAAGGAATGCTTCTATAGAACTGTTTGAAAAAATAATTGAAAATAATAATTTAGAACTAGAAGACATTGTTATGATACTATTTTCCTGTACTGATGATATAACAAAGGATTATCCGGGAAAGTTTCTAAGAGAACACTTTGATATTAAAGATAAGGCAATAATGCATTTTAATGAAATGAAGGTGGAAAATTCACTTAAGCTTTGCATAAGGATTTCCTTATTATGTGAGCACGTGGATAATAAAGAAATTAAATTTGTTTATCTTAACAAAGCTAGGGAATTAAGAAAAGATTTGATGGATATAACTTAAAAATAGAGGATTTTTATTATTTATATAGAATTATAATAAGGTTACAATAACATAGAAGGGCGGAATGGAATTGAAGTTATCTATTGCCATTGATGGGCCTGCAGGTGCGGGAAAAAGTACTATCGCTAAAATATTAGCAAAAGAATTTAACCTAATGTACATAAATACTGGCGCAATGTACAGGGCTGTGACTTTAAAGGCCATGGAAAAAAATATTTCTCATGATAATATAGAAGAACTTTTACAGCTTATAGACACCATGGAAATGCGGTTTGAAAATGACGATTTATACCTTAATAATGAAAATATCAATGATGAGATATGTATGCCATTAATAAGTAATAACGTTTCGAACTACGCTGCTATTTCTGAAGTAAGAGAAAAACTAGTTAACCTTCAAAGAAATATGTCAGATAAATATAATGTTGTTATGGATGGCAGAGATATTGGCACCGTAGTGTTGAGTAATGCACCTATCAAGTTTTATTTAACAGCAAGTCCTGAGACAAGGGCAAAACGAAGATATGACGAACTTTCGGGGAAAGGTATTAATGTAAATTATGAAGAAATCTTAAGCGATATCATCAAAAGAGACTACATTGACTCCCATCGAGAAGTTAATCCTTTAACTAAAGCAGAGGATGCAATAGAAATAGATTGTTCTGAGATGACAATCAATGAAGTTATAGAAAAAATGAGCTGTTATGTAAAACGCTATCTTAAAGAAAAAAATTAAGATTTAAGCCTTCGATGAGCTTTTTAAACTTAATTGATTATAAAGGAGGAAATAACAAATGAACGAATTTAAAACAGAAGAATTTAATGAACAATTAGCATTTATGAATGAAAACCTTTCTTCAGTATCAGTTGGTAAAATAATAAGAGGTACTGTTATATCGCTAAATGAAAAAGAGGCTTATATTAATATAGGGTATAAATCAGATGGGTACCTTCCTAAGGAGGAAGTTATTAAAGATGATAATGTAAAATTATCTGATGTTTTAAAAGTTGGAGATGAAATTGAGGTAAAGGTAATAAATAGAAACAACCAAGATGGTTATGTTGTTCTTTCAAGAATTGAAATCGAAAGAGATGAAGCCTTAAAGCAAATTAAATCTGTTTATGAAGATAATGAAGCTTTGACAGTTGCTGTAAAAGAAGCAGTAAACGGTGGATTAGTTGCCGGCTATAAAGGTGTCAGGATTTTCATTCCTGCATCTCATATCGAACTATTTCATGTGAATAATATGGAACAGTATATAGGTAGAGATATTACAATAAAAATTATAGAGTATAAGCAAGATAGAAGGGGCACTAGAATTGTAGGATCAAGGCGTGAACTTCTAAAGGTAGAAAAGGATAAGCAGGAAGAAATAGCATGGGGTTCACTTAATGAAGGGGATAGGATTACAGGAGAAATTAAAAGATTAACAAGCTTTGGAGCTTTTGTTGATGTTAATGGTGTAGACGGACTTCTTCATGTTTCAGAAATTTCATGGGGAAAAGTAAACAAACCAAGCGATGTTTTAAAAGTTGGAGACAAGATTGATGCAATAATAATAAGTTTAGATAAAGAAAATAAGAAACTATCTCTAAGTATTAAAGCATTAACTGAAAATCCTTGGATAGGAATAGAAGAAAAATATCCTGTTGACAGCGTAGTTTTAGGAAAAGTAGTAAGGTTTGCCGCATTTGGTGCGTTTGTTGAATTAGAACCTGGTGTAGACGGATTAGTTCATATTTCTCAGATAAGCAATAAAAGAATAACTAATCCTAGTGAAGTGCTTAGTATTGATCAAATGGTTAAAGCTAAAATTCTTGAAGTTAACAGTGAAGCTAAGAGAATAAGCTTAAGCATCAAAGAAGTTGAAGAAGTTTAGAATTAAAATATCACCTTAATCGGTGATATTTTTTTTAAAACATTAAATGTTTAAATTGATATAAAAGTAATATATAATTAAGGATGTAATATAATTTAATATAGATAATGCATTAAGTGATTTATTTAACAAGCAGAGAAACTAAAATTATATGATTGTAAAATATTTAGGTAAAATCCTCAATGTGTTTATCTAAAACCAGACTTTATAAGGTATAAGAGGTTTGTTGTATGTATAGCTGTATCAATCTCAGTAGAAAGAGGCTGAAAAATCTATCAATACTTAATGATAAAAGAAAATTATTTAATGAATTAAATGAGGATTTTTTCCAATATTATAATACTTTAGGCTTTACAAAGCAATTTCTTTTATACAGATATGTAAAGCTTTTAAACAAAAATGATGATATGACAGGATATATTTGGTTTTCAAAGTATGATGATAGACATTATGTTATTAATTCTATGTATATTGACGAAAACGATGAGGATTTGATAGAAGGACTTGTTAGGCTAATAGATGAACTAAAGCCAAGAGCTTTTTATGCATATCACTGCGAAAGAAAAGGTATTAATTTTTCTGTGTTGGAGGAGCTTGGTTTCTATAAACGAGAAAGTACCTATATAATGTCGCTTAATATCAGCACTTTTAATAGCATAAGTAGTAGTGACGGTATATATATTGAACCCTTTAAGAAAGGCTTACATGAGAAGATAAGGTGTAATATTCAAAATGAGGTTTTTAAAAATGATTCGAGGATACCTCTAAGTGTTGAGGATATTTATTATGATGAAACGCAAGAATATTATTATAATGAAGGTTCAATTTTCTTAAAAAAAGACAAAGAATATGTTGGTTACGGCCAAATAATAATGGATGGGGATGTACCAACTATAGTAAATGTTGGGGTTATCCAAGCTTATAGAGGTAATGGGTATGGAAGGATGTTGATGGAAGCCCTTATAAGAATAATGATTGACAATGGCTTTAAAAGAGCTGTCTTAAAAGTTTCTGCTAACAACTCAACAGCTTTGAACCTTTATAAAAGCTTAGGTTTTAAAATATACAATGAAACATGTATATGGGAACTGAAAAAATAAAACTCGGGATAGTCCCGAGTTTTTAATTGTTATCTTTTTAATTTTATATATTCCTCTAATGCTATAGCAAGTATCTTCATTGCATCTTTTAAATCATCGCAATTCAGACAATAGGATAACCTGATTTCATCTTTTCCAAGACCTTCAGAAGCATAGAAACCTTCAGCTGGTGCAAACATTACAGTTTTATTTTCAAAGCTAAAGTCTGTAAGCATCCACTTAGCAAAATCATCCGCATCATTAATTGGAAGTTTAGCCATTATATAAAATGCACCAGTAGGTTTTTTGCAAATTACACCAGGGATAGCAGATAAACCTTCGAACATTATGTTTCTTCTGTTTTCATATTCTTTCTTTACTTCGTCAAAATAACTTTTTGGTGTATTAATTAAGTTTGCTGCGGCCATCTGTTCTATTGTAGGGCAGCAAAGTCTTGATTGACAAAGCTTTAATATTTGATTGATAATCTCTTTATTTTTGGAAGCTACAAGTCCTATTCTAGCTCCACATGCGCTGTAACGCTTTGATATACTATCGATTAGTATAACTCTATCTAAAATATCATTCATATAAAGTGCAGATGTAAATTTTAGATTATCGTAAACAAATTCTCTATATACTTCATCGGCTATGATATATAAATTATATTCTTTAGCTATATCAGCAAGCATTCTCATTTCTTCATAAGTATAAACAACACCTGTAGGATTACCTGGATTTGATACTAGTAAAGCTCTTGTTTTAGGTGTAATTTTGCTTACAATTACTTCTTTAGCAGGAAGGTGGAAACCATCCTCTGCTTTGGTTATAAACGGAACTACATTTACACCTGCAGCTTCAGAGAAGCCATTGTAGTTAGTGTAAAAAGGCTCCGGAATTATTATTTCATCTCCAACATCGCAAATTGCCATCAATGCAAATTGAATAGCTTCACTTCCACCGTTGGTTATCATAATTTCATCTTTATCAAAATTTATATCCCATTCTTTATAGTATTTTATAAAGCTATCTACAAGAGCATCAACACCTTGTGAATTTGCATATTTTAAAACGGTTTCATTAAAGCTGCTAATTGCTTCAAAGAAAGTATCTGGAGTTACAATATCAGGCTGTCCTATATTTAAATGATAAACCTTTACTCCTCTTTTTTTAGCACCTTCTGCATAAGGTGTTAATTTTCTTATCGGGGAAAACTGCATGTTTGAAATTCTTTTAGAAATATTCATTTTTATCCTCCTTGTTTATGGACATTAAGTAATTCATGTAAGCCCACTATATATAATAAAAGGTTAGCAGCATTTTTGCAATACATTACCCAATCTTTTAATACCTTCAACAATTAATTCTTCATTCATATTGGAATAATTTAGTCTAAAATGGTTTAAGTTTCCTCCATTAGGGAAGAAAGAACCTCCTGGAACAAAAGCTACTTTATATTTCAAGGCTTCTTCTAAAATTTTTGCTGCATCCAAGTTTTCATTTATTTGAACCCAAGTAAATAGTCCGCCTTTTGGATGAGTGTACTTTACTTCGCTAGGAAAATACTTTTCAATAGAGTCCAGCATTATGTCTCTTCTTTTCTTATAAATCTCTTTTATATTACTGATATGTTCATTCAAATCATATTCCTGCATAAATAAGGCTATTTCTCTCTGAGAAATTGTGCTGCATTGGAGGTCGGCACCTTGTTTTACGATTATATATTTTTGGAGTATCTCTGGGTCTGCACATACCCAACCTATTCTTAGTCCAGGGCAGAACGTTTTTGAAAATGTTCCAAGATATATTACATAACCATCTTTATCAAAACTCTTAATAGAAGGATTAACATTTCCTTCAAAAGCAAGTTCGCTGTATGGACCATCCTCTAATACAGGAATGCTGTATTGTTTAGCAAGCTGAGCAACCTTTTTTCGTCTTTCTATTGACATAGTTTTACCGCTAGGATTTTGGAAATCAGGAATTGTATATATCATTTTTGCTTCAGGATACTTTATAAGAGCTGCTTCAAGTTCATCAACCTTCATGCCGTCGTCGTCCATAGGGATTTCTATAAAAGTTGGCTGATAAGCCTTAAATGCATTTATAGCTCCCAAATAGCTTGGGCTTTCGCAAATTATAATGTCTCCTTTATCGATAAAAATTTTTGCAGAAAATTCTAGCCCTTGCTGAGACCCACTGGTAATCATAATATTATCTATTGAAGCTTTAACACCGGCGATGCTCATTCTTTGTTTTGCAATTATATCTCTAAGAGGAACATAGCCTTCGGTGGTACTATATTGTAATGCAGCTTTACCATCTTCTCTAAGAACTTTTGAAGAGATTCTTTCCATTTTATCTATTGGGAATAACTCCGGAGCTGGAAGACCGCCTGCAAATGAAATGATATCAGGCATCTCAGTTAATTTTAATAATTCTCTGATTTCGGAAGCTTTAATTTTTGAAGTTCTTTCAGAATAACGTATGTTCATAAGAACACCCCCATATTTTTATTGAAAATATTATCTTAGTCCCCTTATAACTATTATATCAAAAATGAAGCAATTATTTCAATATTAAAATAAAATGTTATACAAATTTCATTTAGCAAATAATTGACTATTTTTTAACTATTATTAAAATAATAGCCCTCTTATAAGATTTAACTATAACTGTAATATATATATTGAAGTTAGAATTTATTTATAAAATAGTTATGATGTTAGATAAGGTATTTGCTACAAAAGATAAAAGTGAGAATACTTAAAGAAGATAATAATTAATAAGAGAAAGTCTTTAAAATTTATTATAAATTATATATAATATAATTTGATTAATATAATTATGCAAGATAAATATTGTTATATTTTTATAATTTTATGCAGCATCAAAAGGAGAGTTGTAATGAATAAAGAAATAGCCAAAAAATACTTTATAGAGACCTGGGGTTGCCAAATGAACGAGGAAGACTCTGAAAAACTTTCAGGTATGTTAAAATCACAAGGATATGTTAGAACGGAAGTTAAAGAAGAGGCTTCTATTATTATATTTAATACCTGTTGTGTTAGAGAAAATGCTGAGCTTAAGGTTTATGGAAATCTTGGAGCATTAAAAAGTTTAAAACAAAAGAATCCTAATCTTATTATAGCAGTGTGTGGATGTATGATGCAGCAGGAAGGAATGGCTGAAAATATAATTAAAAAATATCCCTTTGTAGATATAATATTTGGAACACATAATGCCTATAAATTTCCGGAGTACTTAAATAGGGTTAAGCAAGAAGGAAAGTCAATAATTGAAATTATTAATAAGGAAGAAGGAATTGTTGAAGGTATTCCTGTGGATAGAGAAAGTGATATAAAAGCTTTTGTAACTATAATGTATGGATGTAATAATTTCTGTACTTACTGTATCGTACCATATGTTAGAGGTAGAGAGAGAAGCAGAGAACCTGAAGATATTGAAAAAGAGATTAAAGAGTTAGTTTCAAAAGGTTATAAGGAAATTACTTTACTCGGTCAAAATGTAAATTCTTATGGAAAAGGCTTATCTGATGATATGAATTTTGCAAAGTTATTAAGAAGAATTAATAATATTGAAGGACTTGAGAGAATTAGATTTATGACTTCTCACCCTAAGGATTTATCTCAAGAGTTAATAGATGCAATTGCTGATTGTGACAAGGTTTGCAACCATATACATCTTCCGGTTCAATCAGGCTCATCGATTATATTAAAGAAAATGAATAGACAATATGATAGAGAACAATATTTAAATCTTGTTCAAAGAATCAAAAATGCAGTTCCAAATGTAGCTTTAACTACTGATATTATAGTAGGGTTCCCAGGAGAAAGTGAAGAAGATTTTGAGGAAACATTAACTCTAGTAAAAGAGGTAGAATACGATTCAGCCTTCACCTTTATATACTCAAAGCGCAAAGGAACACCAGCTGATGATATGGTTGAGCAAATTGATGATAAGGTAAAGCACGATAGATTTAATAGGCTTGTAGAAGCAATAAATAATATTAGCGCTAAAAAGAACAAGGAGTATTTTGGAAAAGAAGTAGATGTACTCGTTGAAGGTACAAGTAAGAACAATCCTGATAAGTTAATGGGAAGAACTACTACTGGAAAACTTGTTAACTTTAAAGGTGATGAAAGTTCAATCGGAAAAGTTGTAAAGGTAAAGATAACCGAAGCACTTTCATTCTCATTAAACGGGGAACAGTTATAATAAAAAAGCTCTTTATATAAAGAGCTTTTTTAAAATTCATTAATGGGTAAAAGGAGGTATAATTGTGGCCATAACTCCAATGATGCAGCAATATTTGCAAGTTAAGGAAAAATGTAAAGACAGTATTCTTTTTTTTAGACTTGGTGATTTTTATGAAATGTTTTTTGAAGATGCAGAGGTAGCATCCAGAGAACTTGAATTAGTACTTACTGGAAGAGATTGTGGACTCGAAAATAGAGCGCCAATGTGTGGCATACCATATCATGCTGCAAATTCTTACATAGCAAGACTTGTTGGGAAAGGATATAAAATCGCAATATGCGAGCAGCTCGAAGATCCAAGTGTAGCAAAAGGGATTGTTAAAAGAGACATAATAAAGATTATTACACCTGGAACTTACACGGATTCGTCCTTTCTAGACGAAAATAAGAATAACTATATCATGAGCTTATATATAGATATTTTATTAAAAAATATGGGAATTTGTTTTACAGATATATCTACTGGTGATTTTTACTGTACAAACACTAAATATAATGCAAATGTTATATTGAATGAAATATCAAAGTATCGTCCTTCGGAGATAATATTATTAAATGAATGTGACAAGGACCTGCTAAATATTATAAATGAAAGATATGATGTTTTGATAACAAATAGAGATAAGGAGTTTTTTGAAAGTAATGCTATTAATAATTTAAGAGAGCAGTTTAGCGACTTTAATGAGGATATATATAACTCTTGTACAATAAATGCAGCAAACGGAATGATAAATTATATTTTTGAAACGCAGAAGCATAGTTTGCGCAATATAAATATACTTCACTATTATAGCGTTGAAGAATATTTAAATATTGATATAAATACAAGGAGAAATTTAGAACTTACAGAATCTCAGAGAGACAAGAGTAAAAAGGGATCATTGCTGTGGATAATGGATAAAACCTGTACATCAATGGGGGCTAGAGAGCTAAGAAGATGGATAGAACAGCCGCTTATCAGTAAAAAGAAAATCGACTTAAGACTTGATGCTGTCGATGAATTGATCAGCAATATAGCATTACGCAACGATTTAAAGGATTCATTAGCTGAAATATATGACATTGAGAGAATCATTGGAAAGATAGCTTCCAAGAGTGTTAATGCTAAAGAACTCACGGCCTTAAAAAACTCTTTAGAAAAGATACCAAAGGTCAAGAATATTATAGGTCAGTGTAGTTCAGCGATGATAAAAAATATGTTTAATGATATTGACGATCTTCAGGATATATATAGTCTTTTAGATAAGGCAATTATGGATAATCCTGCATTATCTGTCAAAGAAGGAAGCATCATTAAGGATTTATTCAGCGAAGAGGTTGATAACCTAAGATCAGCCAAAGCTCATGGTAAAGAGTGGATAGCTCAATTAGAACAGCAGGAGAGAGAATTTACGGGTATAAAATCTTTAAAAGTAAGTTATAATAAAGTGTTTGGCTATTATATAGAGATAACAAATGCTAATAAAGGATTGATACCTGATGGAAGATATATAAGAAAACAAACATTGGCTAATGCAGAAAGATATATTACTCAAGAATTAAAGGAAATGGAAGATAAAATCTTGGGTGCTGAAGATAAGCTAATGAGTATCGAGTACGAGATTTTCATAAAAATAAGGGATGAAGTTGAAAAACAGATTGATAGAATGAAAAAAACTGCAAAGTTTATAGCAGAGTTAGACTGCTTAACAGCTCTGGCAAATTTAGCAGTTGAAAATAATTACTGTAGGCCGGATATTACTGAAAATGGAGTTATAACGATTAAAGAAGGAAGACACCCGGTTGTAGAAAAAGTTATACCTACAGGGACTTTTGTATTTAATGATACACTCATAAATAATAAAGAAGATATGCTTCTTATAATCACAGGACCAAATATGGCCGGAAAATCCACCTATATGAGGCAAGTAGCACTTATAACTTTGATGGCCCAGATAGGGAGTTTTGTGCCAGCTTCAAGCGCTTCTATTTCCATATGTGATAGAATATTCACAAGAATAGGCGCATCGGATGATTTGACTTCTGGTAAAAGTACTTTCATGGTTGAGATGTGGGAAGTATCAAATATACTTAAAAATGCAACTAATAGAAGCCTGGTGCTTCTAGATGAGGTAGGGAGAGGGACTAGTACCTATGATGGTCTTAGCATCGCCTGGGCTGTTATAGAATATATTTGCAAAACTAAGGACATAAGATGTAAAACTTTGTTTGCGACTCATTACCATGAGCTTACCAAGCTTGAAGGAAAAATAAAAGGGGTTAAAAATTATTCTGTAGCAGTAAAAGAAGTAGAAAACGAGATAATTTTTCTGAGAAAAATAATCAGAGGCGGAGCAGATCAGTCTTATGGAGTTGAGGTTGCAAAGCTTGCAGGGTTACCTGAAAGTGTTATAGTAAGAGCTAAAGAAATTTTAAATTCGTTAGAAGAAGAACATTTAAAAAATGAAGATATTTCAGTAAGAGAAACAGCTGTTGATGCAAATATTAATAATATAGTACAATTAAGTTTTTCTGATATTGAAAAAGATAGTATAATTGAAGAAATTAAGAAAATAGATATATTAAATTTAACTCCCATGGAAGGCTTTAATAAACTATATGATTTAATTAAAAAGGTTAAGTCTTTGTAAGACATGAAGGTGATATTTTGAAAAGAATTAATATATTAGATATAAATACTTCTAATAAAATAGCAGCCGGGGAAGTGGTTGAGAGACCATATTCCGTTGTAAAAGAATTAATAGAAAATAGCCTTGATGCAGGTAGTAAAAATATTACTATAGAAATACAAGAAGGCGGTCAGAAATCTATAAAGATTATCGATGATGGTGAAGGTATTCATCCTGATGATATGCAAAAGGCTTTTTTGCCTCATGCAACAAGTAAAATTAACATCATCGATGATATTTATAAAATCAATACTTTTGGCTTTAGGGGAGAAGCCCTTGCTAGTATAGCTGCAGTATCTAATGTTATATTAAGAAGCAGAACCTCTGAATTTGAATATGGAAAGGAAATATCAATATCAGGTGGGAGCATAAATTATTTTAAAGATGCAGGTTGCAATATAGGAACTACTATTGAGGTTAATGATTTGTTTTACAATGTCCCTGCAAGATTAAAGTTTATGAAATCACCGCAAAGAGAATCAGCTCTTATTAGTGATATCATTCAAAGATTGGCACTGGTTAATGCCAATGTATCTTTTAAGTCTTTCAGTAATAATAATAGAACATTGTTTACTATCCCAACCAGCAAAGTAAGTGATACAATAAGGGCTATTTACGGTAAGAACATAAGCGATAATATTACTGAGATAGAAAAACACACTGATGTTGCTTCAGTATATGGATATATAGGCAATTCAGAAATAAGCAGAGGAAGCAGAAATAACCAAAGTGTATTTGTTAATAAGCGTTATGTAAAAAATAGATTAATCACTACTGCAGTAGAAAGTGCTTTTAAGTCTTTTCTAACTATTAATAAGTATCCTTTTTTTGTAGTTTTCCTTGATATTTTTCCTGAGTTAATTGATATTAATGTTCATCCTACAAAATCAGAAATAAAGTTCAAAGATGAGAGGTTTATATTTAAACTTGTTTTTGATTCGGTACATGAAACATTAAGGAAGAGTTTAAAGGATTCTTTCAGCATTCAAAACAGTGAGTTTGAAAGTTTTAGTTTTAACACGGAGCCTATTGAAAAAACTATTGTTCAAATGCCAATAGATATAAATAGTAATTTATCTGTATATGAGGTTAAAACGGATAGAGAAAGAATTTATAATGAAAATATATATGGTAATATGCCTTCAAATAATATTACCTATAATAATACTATTAGTGAAAGCAATTTGACTACACTAAAAGAATCACCAAATTTGAATGTAAGGGAAGCAAAGTTTCATGAGTTAACAGTTATCGGACAATTCAATAATACCTATATCCTTGCTCAAGGAGGAGAGGAGTTATATATTATTGACCAGCATGCTGCTCATGAAAAAATAATGTTTGAAAAGTTTTTAAAGAAAGTAAGAGAAAGTCAGGTAGTATCCCAAATGCTTTCTTTACCTTTGGTGCTTGAAATGAGCGGTGATGACTTTTTGATTTATCTAGAAAATAAAGAAATATTTAATAAAACAGGTTTTAACATTGATATTTTTGGAGAGAATACTATAAGTATAAGAGAAGTTCCTATAATATTAGGTAACATAGAGGTGAAAAATCTGTTCTTAAGCATAATAGATAATCTTAAGTCCATGGGTTCTGGGGAGACTGTCGAAGTAAAGTATGATAGAATAGCTACCATGGCATGTAAATCGGCTGTAAAAGCTAATGATAAATTATCTATATTAGAGATGAATTCATTAATCAGTGAACTTAGATTTATTGATAATCCATTTACTTGTCCTCATGGAAGGCCTACCATTATTAAAATAACTTTAAATGAATTAGAAAAAAGATTTAAAAGGATACAGTAATAAGCCTTTTAAAAGTAGGGGGAGGACAAAATGAAAGATTTGTTTATACTTGCAGGACCAACAGGGATTGGTAAAACTTCTATATCTGTTGAACTAGCAAAAAAGATAAATGGCGAAATAATATCAGCAGACTCTATGCAGATCTATAGGCACATGAACATTGGGTCAGCAAAGATAAAAACTGAAGAAATGAAGGGGATACCACATCATCTAATTGATGTAGTTGAGCCGAATGAAGAGTTTAGTGTAGCTAGATTTAAAGAATGTGCCGAAGAGGCAATAAACGATATTATTTGCAGAAATAAATTTGCTATGCTTGTAGGAGGAACTGGGTTATATATAAATTCAATTATTTATAATTATGGATTTACAAACGCCTCAAAAGATGAAGAGTATAGGAAACAACTCGAACTAATATTGGAGGAAAAAGGCAAAGACTATCTGCATTATATGCTTAAGGATATTGATATTGAATCATATAGTAGACTGTTCCCAAATGACACAAAAAGGGTTATGAGGGCCTTAGAGGTATATAAATCTACCGGGAGAACCATAAGCGAGTTTATCAAGGAAGAGGATATATATAATATTCCCTATAATATATATTATTTTGTGTTAACAATGGATAGAGCAAAATTGTATGAAAGAATAAACCAAAGAGTTGATAAGATGCTTGAGGAAGGTCTTATAGAAGAAGTTATTAAACTTAAGAATATGGGATATAATTCAGATATGCAGTCAATGAAGGGAATAGGGTATAAAGAAATACTATTTTACTTAGAAGGAAAGCTGACACTTGAAGAAAGCATTGAAATGATAAAAAAAGGAAGCAGGAATTATGCTAAAAGGCAGCTAACCTGGTTCAGAAAAGATAACAGAGCTTTATGGATAAATAAAGATGATTTTAATAATGAAGCAGACATAGTAGAATACATAATGCAAAATATAAATAAGTCAAAGAATTTATAAAAATTAAAGGAGTTTTATAATATTTATAGAATAAATATTTAAAATAAATTTTTATTTGGAGGGGAACTAAATGAACAAAACAGCAAATAATTTGCAAGATATTTTCTTAAATGGAGCAAGAAAGAGTAAAATACCTGTAACTATATATTTAACTAATGGGTTCCAAATAAGGGGTAATGTTAAGGGTTTTGATAGTTTTACAGTTGTGCTTGACTGCGATGGCAAACAAATGCTTATTTATAAGCATGCAGTATCAACAATAACTCCGTTAAAACCAATATTATTCAATAATCAATCTGGTGAAGATGAATTAGTTTAATAGGATTATATAAAAAGATAGGCCATTAATTGCCTATTCTTTTTTTATGTGTTAATATTATTTAGTGCTTTACGTGAATATTGTCAATTTACAGTGAAATAGGTTGATTTAATGCAGGAGGTAATTATTTTATGCTTAAGAATACTACTATGCTTTTAAAAGAGCAATATAAAATAAATGATGAAGTTATAGATTTATACAACAAAGCGATTAAAGATGTTGAAGAGGAGTTTAAGTACTATGATGAAATAAGAGAATATAATCAGTTAAAAGTATTAAATGCTTTTCAGCAGGAGAGAATAAGTGATTCTCATTTTACTAATTCTACTGGTTATGGCTATGGTGACATAGGAAGAGATAGTTTGGATAAGGTCTATGCCAGAGTTTTTAACTGTGAATGTGCTTTAGTTAGACCTCATTTTGTAAATGGAACACATGCTATAGGAGCTGCATTATTTGGTAATTTAAGACCAAACGATACTATGATGTCGATATGCGGAACCCCATACGACACACTTCATAATATTATAGGGATAAGTGGCAACGAGAATATTGGTTCTTTAATTGAATATGGAGTTAAATATAAGCAGATAAACTTAACTAAGAATGGTGAAATAGACTTTGAATCAGTTAAGAAAAATTTAGAAGAGGATAGGACTATAAAAATAGTTCACATTCAGCGTTCAACCGGTTACGGTTGGAGAAAGTCCTTAACAATATCAGAGATTGAGGAAGTAATTAAGTTTATTAAAGAAATAAATTCTAATGTTATATGCTTTGTAGATAATTGTTATGGTGAACTAATTGATAAGTATGAGCCTACAGATGTGGGAGCAGATTTGATAGCCGGTTCATTAATTAAAAATATTGGCGGTGGTATTGCTCCTACTGGAGGATATATTGCTGGTAAACAAAAATATGTTGATCAAGCCGCATACAGGCTTACTGTTCCTGGAATAGGCGGTGAATGCGGTTCGACATTTGGCGTAATGAGACTTTTATATCAAGGCTTATTTCTTGCACCACATATTGCCATAGAAGCTGTAAAGAGTGCAGTATTCTGCTCAAGAATAATGGAACTTGCTGGTTTTGAAGTCCTGCCAAAGTTTAATGATAAAAGAAGCGATATTATACAAGCTGTAAAATTCAATGATAAAGAAAAATTGATAAACTTTTGCAAAGGGATTCAAGCAGGATCTCCAATAGATTCCTTTGTTCAATGTGAACCATGGGATATGCCGGGCTACAATGATCAGGTAATTATGGCGGCGGGTGCTTTTATACAAGGATCATCAATTGAACTTTCAGCTGATGCACCAATCAGAGAACCATATATAGCATATCTTCAAGGTGGACTTACCTTTGATCATGCAAAAATAGGTATTTTGATTTCATTATCAAAAATATTAAAATAAAAAAGAGAAGATATCTTCTCTTTTTTATTTTAATAAGTTCTATATAAACCAACTAGTTTACCTAGTATTTTACAGTCATCAACAATGATAGGAGACATAGTTTGATTTTCGGGTTGGAGTCTGATATAATTTTTTTCTTTGAAAAATCTTTTTATTGTGGCTTCATTGTCGATCAACGCCACAACAATATCTCCATTTGAAGCTACACTGTCTTTTTCTATGATAGCTAAATCACCATCCATAATACCGGCATCGATCATGCTTTCTCCGGAAATACGAAGAATAAACAGTTCTTTATTACTTCTTATGTAGTTAAATGGTATTGAAAAAGTATCTTCGATGTTTTCAACTGCTAAAATAGGGAGGCCGGCTGTAACTTTACCCACAACTGGTATATCGATTATTTCTCTTTTGGTTACATTATCTTTAATTAATTCAATAGCTCTTGGTTTGGTTGGATCTCTTCTTATAAGACCTTTTCTTTCCAATCTTTCTAAGTGACCATGCACTGTAGAAGTAGATCTAAGACCAACAGCCTCGCATATTTCTCTAACTGAAGGAGGATATCCTTTAGAAAGTACAAAGGACTTCATAAATTCGTATATTTCAGTTTGCTTGTCACGTTTTTTTTCTAACAAGAATTAACACCTCTCAATCTTTAATTAAATTATAGCATATAAATTATGAAATATCAAACAAGTGTTCTAATTTAAGTTGATTAAAGAAAATTATTTTGATATAATTCTTATTATAATGTTTAAGGAGCTGCATGCAGATGATTAAAAATGATCTTTGTATTTTCGATAAAAATAAGAAGTGTAATGATTGCAATGAATGTGATGTATGTGATTTAAATCCGAGTAAGAAATGTGATAACTGCGGTAAGTGTTTAGAAATGGAAGGTTATGATATCCGAGCTGTAAAGATTGATGAAGTATTTGAAAACGATCAAGATATGAATGAAAATGAACAGATAAACAACATTCATGAGCAAGCTAATGAAATCTTAAGTTATGACGATGAATTTTGGGATTACATAGATGATATTTCAGAATTAAAAGACTTGGTTGAATCTGGAGAAGAAATGCAAGGCAAGCTTGTTGAGCAGTATCCGGGACTTTTAATTTACAAAAATACATAATAATATTCTTTCAAAGTAAAAACAGGAGGGGAACTAAAACCTTTCCTGTTTTTACTTTGTATTTAACGGATTTGATTTTACAGCATTTCTTAATCTCTCATCATCAACATGCGTATAGATTTGAGTGGTAGATATATTTTCGTGACCTAGAATCATCTGAAGACTTCTAATATCTACATTCCCATACTTGTACATCAAGGTTGCTGCCGTATGCCTTAATTTATGGGGAGTATATTTTAAATTCGTAAGGCCGGAAAGACTAATATATTTTTTTACTATTAGTTCCACAGTACGCTTATTTATACGACGCTTTCTTTCACTAATAAAAAGTGCATCTTTTTGTTCGAGAGGTATATCTATAAGCATTCTTTCCTTCATATATTCTGAAATAGCACTTATACAAGCTTCGTTTAAGTATACAGTTCTTTCTTTATTTCCTTTACCAACAATGGTCAGAGTATCACCTTTTATTTTTGAAATATCTATACTGCAAAGTTCAGATAAACGCAATCCACAGTTTAAAAATAATGTTATGATACAGAAATCGCGGCTTGAATGTTTTGAATCATTATTGATAGTAGTATCCAATAAGTTTCTGCTTTCATCTAAAGTTAAATAAATAGGGTTTCTTTTGCTTATTTTAGGAGTTTCTAACTCTAAAGCTGGATTTTCCTTTAGAATTTTAGTTTTTGTATAAAGATATTTAAAAAAGGATTTAATTGCAGCTACTTTCCTTGCTCTTGCGTAGGAACTGTTATTCCTTTCGCTTTCTGCAAATGATAGAAACGCATAAAAGTCTGATAGTTTAATGCTTTTTATAAAATTATCATCAATATCATTTATAGAAATTTGTTCGAAATCTAATTTTTTATTTTTATCATTTTTTGAAAGTTTAAGAAATCTAAATAGCAGAGATAGTTCTATTTTATACCCGTCAATAGTATTATTGGATTTGCCTTTAATTACAGAAAGATAATTTAAAAACTCTACTAATCTATCTGGTAAATCAACATACTTGCTATAAGAATATGTTCTTTTTAGCTTTACTTCATTTTCAACGTTATTAATATTAGCTTGTTTCTTGGGTTTATAATTATTTAAATTTAATTCTTTTAAAATGTTTTGAATTTGTCTAACGCCAACTTTATATATTTGAGCTAATTGGGAAGTAGAATAATCGTTTTTGCAAAACTTATATAAATCTTCAATTATAGAATAAAATATTTTGTTTTTGAAAATGCTTTTAAGGCTATCTATCAGTTCTTTTTCTTCTTCAGTTAATCTAGTGTTAGACAATATCTTTTTTTCTTTATCATTATATGTAATGAGTTCGTATCTATTATTCTTCATAAATTACCCCCCTTTCTCAATTATATAGAAAGGGACTTCGTTTGTAAAGGCGATTCTAATAAATTTACATTTAGCGAAATTGAAAAATACGAAATTACGCAATAAAAATGTACTTCCCTTGCTCCGTATATAATATATAACTTAAGTTTTAAATATTAAAACTTATACTAATTATTAAACTATATTTTACATTAAATCTTCTAATAGATAAATAGATTATAGCTTAAGTAAAATCTGAATTCATACTCCATATAAGCCCCTAGAGCGAATATTTCCCAAAACATGAGTAGAAGGGATGAAAAGTCTTTATAGCTTGCATATAACATCACAAAGCGTTTTAAATACGTATATACAGTATCTGTTCTGAGAAACTTGACTGAAGTTCAAGTTTTCTCTTCAATGCTTCATATACTATTTATTAAATGTTATGATTTCTTTCAATGCGTAATATACTCTATATATAATTAATAAAAATGGAGGTAAAAATGTATAAGGTAAGTGTACTTGATAAAATTTCTTTTATATTAGTTATTATTGGTGGAATTAATTGGGGACTATATGGATTATTTAATTTTGATATAGTGCATTTGTTATTAGGATTCAATTTACAGATTGTATCAAGAATTATTTATATATTACTAGGAATAGCCGGCGTTGATATGCTTATTTTCATACTAAAAACAAGAAAAGCATGATATTGAAAGAAAAAAATAAAAGGCTGATTCAAGCCTTTTATTTTTTATTCTTCTAATGAGTCAATTAACTTTACTATTTCTTCAACAGCTAAGCTTTCATCATCGCCGGATGCAATAACCTTAACGGTTGAATTTTTTGTAACACCTAATGATAAAACACCTATAAGGCTCTTTACATTAGCCTTTCTTCCATTAAATTCTATACTTACGTCTGATTTAAAGGAGGATGCTTTTTTCACTAATAAAGTCGCAGGTCTAGCATGCAGGCCAGTTGCGTTCTTAACAACTACTTCTTTAGTTACCACTTCTTATCACCTCTATTATATAATTATAACTAACATTTATATTATAGCATTTTTTAAAAAGATTACAACGGAAACAGTTTATTTTAATTCAATAATAAGTAATGTTTCTCCAGATCTACAAGCTTTATAATTAATATCTAATGACTTAATAAGCTCTGGGTTTGTTATTAACACAGGTGTGATAGGTGAAACCTTTTTCTCTAAGAAGTCTTTATCAAAGAACATAAGCTTATCGCCCTTAGTTACTTTATCTCCTACTTTCACGTAGTTTGCAATACCCCTACCTTCAAGCCTTACAGATCCAATTCCTACGTGTATAAGAATTTGAAGACCCTCTTTGGTTTTTAGAGCAATTGCATGTTTGCCTTCATAAACAAGTGTAATTTCGCCATCAACTGGAGAAACAATAAAATTATCCTTAGGATTTATTGCCAATCCTTCACCTATTATCTTTTTATTGAACAGATAATCAGTTACCTCTGATAATGGTATAACTTCTCCATCAACAGGCATTATAAGCTTTATGGTATCTTTCATAAAATATCTCCCATTAAAATTTGTTTAAGAAATTTTCAATTCTATTTAGACCATTTTCTATATTTTCTAGTGATGTTGCGTAAGATAATCTGATATAATTGTCTACACCGAATGCACTTCCCGGTATAACTGCAACTTTTTCTTCTTCTAGTAATACATCTGAAAATGTCAAAGAGTCCTTTATGCAAATTCCATTTATACTCTTTCCTATTATATTTGATATATTTACCATTATATAAAAAGCACCTTCTGGTTCATTGCATGAGATATATTTAATTTTATTTATTCTGTTTACCATATACTTTCTTCGGTTATTAAATTCGTTAAGCATATGCATAATGGTTTCTTGTTCACCATTCAATGCTTCCACGGAAGCATATTGAGCGATTGAGTTAGGGTTAGAAGTAACATGGCTTTGTATATTAGACATTAATTTTGCAATTTTTTCATCTCCGCAGGCAGCATATCCAATTCTCCATCCTGTCATAGCATACGATTTAGATACGCCATTTATTACAACTGTTCTATCATATGCATCCTTTGAAAGGCTTGCGATACTAACATGCTTGTTCTCGGAATATATTAGTTTTTCATATATCTCATCAGAAATAATAACTAAGTCATGTTTTTTTGCAAAATCAGCAATAGATATTAAGTCTTCTCTATTATATACTGTACCTGTTGGATTGTTTGGGCTATTGACAATTATAGCTTTTGTTTTATTAGTAACTACTTTTTCTAAGGAACTTATGCTATATTTAAAATTATTTTCTTCAGTTGTTTCAATAAATTTCGGAACACCATCAGATAGCTTTACCAGTTCAGGATAACTAACCCAGAATGGAATAGGTATAATTACTTCATCTCCAGGATTAAGAATTGCTTGAAATACATTCGCTAAAGACTGTTTTGCTCCAGTTGAAACTACAATTTGCGAATGAGTATAGCTTAAACTATTATCATTTTTAAATTTTTGGGCAATAGCCTCCTTTAGCTCTTTTATTCCAGATGCAGCTGTATATTTAGTAAAACCTCTCTTAATAGCCTCTATAGCAGCATTCTGAATATTTTCAGGTGTATTGAAGTCAGGCTCTCCAGCTCCGAATCCAATTACATCAATTCCTTCCTGTTTCATCTTCTTGGCTTTTGCATCTATAGATAATGTTATAGATGGTGCTATTCCCTGTGCTTTAATAGAATAAATCATAATAAATCTCCTATCTATTTAATAAATTTAATTTTAAGAACTTGTTTGTCAAGTTTTCGTCTAAACCATAGGAACCAATACTAATGGTAGAAAAATTATTGCTGAAGCCTCCATGATAATCACTACCTCCGCTTATAACTAAAGAATATTTTTTGGATAGGTTGTAATAATCGCTAATTTGTTTAGAAGAATGAGCTGGGTGAAATACTTCAATACCATTTAAACCATAAACTTTTAATTCCTTAATAGTCTTTTCTAAATGTATTCCTTTATATATTTCTCCAGGATGTGCTAAAACAGAAACACCGTTGCAATTTCTAATAAGTTTCAAAACGTCCTTATAATGGACTTTATATCTATCTACATATGCTGGCTTTCCTTTTATTAAATATTGCGTAAATGCCTCTTTTGTATTTCCTGCATAACCTTTACTCACCAATATCTTAGCAATATGTGGCCTTCCTAAAGAAGAGCCCTCGTGAAGTATATCGCTGTATGAAATGTCTATATCTAAATCGTTTAATTTGTCAATAATATCTTTGATTCTTTTTTCTCTACTATTTTTTATTATACTAAGCATCTGCTGCAATTCTTGATTATATATGTCAATAAAATATCCAAGTATATGTATTTCAATATCGTTGTATATTGTACTAAACTCTATTCCCGGTATAATACTAATATTATATCTGTTACTTAATTCGATCAAATTATATTGCGAATCAATTGTATCATGATCAGTTATAGAAATATATTTGATACCACTTTTACTTGCTGTTTCAGCAATTTCGCTTGGCCACATCAAACCATCTGAATACACCGAATGAATATGTAAATCTGAAAACTGCATATTATACACCTTTTTACAAAAAAATGAAGGATTACATTCATTTTATATTAATAATATATCATTTAGTATTCCTATTGTAAACATTTTTATATATAATAATAAAAACTTGAAGAATTTTTTTCTTCAAGTTTTTTTATAACAGTTTATCTATGCTGAACTATAAGCTTAATAGCAGTTCTTTCATCTCCATCAATTTCAACATCTGTAAATGCCGGTATACAAACTAAGTCAATACCGGTAGGAGCAACAAACCCCCTTGCAATTGCAATAGCTTTTACCGCTTGATTAAGCGCCCCAGCACCTATTGCTTGAATTTCTGCAGTACTATTTTCTCTTAATACTCCAGCTAAAGCACCTGCTACAGAATTTGGATTGGATTTTGCTGAAACTTTTAATACTTCCATTATAGTAACCCTCCTACAAATACTTGATAAATTCCATATTTACAATATTCTATTTCTACGTCTTAGTAATAAAATCCTTTCATGAAAAAGCATTTTTCAAAAGATTACAAATTTTTATGATTTTTATTGTAATAGTATATAATTTAAGAATCTAAGGCTACTAGAAGAAAGAATAAAAACTGCTGAATATATCAGCAGTTTCATAATTACTTTGCGTATTCGATTGAGCGAGTTTCTCTAATAACATTAACCTTAATTTGACCTGGATATTCAAGCTCACTTTCTATCTTCTTAACAATATTTCTAGCTAATTCAGTTGCACCTGCATCATCTACTTCTTCAGGTTTAACTAAAATTCTAATCTCTCTTCCAGCTTGAATAGCAAAAGATTTTTCAACACCTTCATAAAGATTAGCTATTTCTTCAAGTTTCTCGAGTCGCTTTATATATGCTTCTAAAGTTTCTCTTCTCGCGCCAGGTCTTGCTGCAGAAATAGCATCTGCTGCCTGAACTAATATTGCTTCTAAAGATTGAAACTCAACATCTCCGTGGTGAGCACCTATAGCATTTACTACAATTGGAGATTCGTGATATTTTTTTGCTAAATCAGCTCCAATCAAAGCATGTGGTCCTTCAATTTCATGATCTACAGCTTTACCGATATCATGTAACAAACCTGCTCTTTTAGCTACTGCCACATCTAATCCTAATTCAGCAGCCATTAATCCTGCTAAGTAAGATACTTCAATAGAATGTTTCAAAACATTTTGACCATAACTTGTTCTGTATTTTAATCTTCCGAGCAATCTAATCAGTTCAGAATGTAAACCATGTATGCCAGTTTCAAAAGTAGCCTGTTCGCCTTCCTCTTTAATATGGTTGTCAACTTCTTTCTTCGCTTTTTCAACCATTTCCTCGATTCTAGCTGGATGAATTCTACCATCTACAATCAATTTTTCAAGAGCAATTCTAGCAACTTCTCTCCTAATTGGGTCAAAACCAGAAAGAATAACTGCTTCAGGAGTATCATCAATTATTAAATCAATCCCTGTAAGTGTTTCGAGGGTTCTTATGTTTCTACCTTCTCTACCTATTATTCTTCCTTTCATCTCATCATTAGGAAGTGCTACAACATGGACTGTTGTTTCAGCCACATGATCAGCCGCGCATCTTTGTATTGCACAAGTAATAACCTCGCGAGCTCTCTTATCTGCTTCTTCCTTCGCTTTAGTTTCTACTTCCTTTATTAAAACCGCAGCATCATGTTTAATTTCTTTTCTAATTTCATCTAATAATAATTGTTTTGCATCTTCAGAACTTAGACCAGAAAGTCTTTCTAGTTCTTCTCTTTGCTTTTGATAAAGAATTTGAATTTGTTCTTCTAATGATTGAATTTCAGATTGTTTCTTGTTGAGACTTTCATCTCTTTTTTCAAGCATATCACTTTTTTTATCTAACAGTTCTTCACGCTGTATTAGCCTTCTTTCAAGTCTTTGAATTTCATTTCTTCTATCTCGAGACTCTTTTTCAAAATCGGTTCTGAGTCTATGTACTTCTTCCTTAGCCTCAAGCACCGCTTCCTTTTTTAGTGATTCTGCCTCTTTAGACGCTTCATCAATAATTTGTTTAGACTTTTCCTCAGCTTTTGAAATATTAGCTTGTGATATATTTTTTCTTACATAAACTGCAGCACATATAATTGCTGCAAAAGTGATTATTATGATGCCAATAATTGTAATTGTTGTAGGCAAATCTAACACCTCCTTGCTTCCTTTGCATAGTTTAATTTATCAAGATATAAGCTTATAAAAGGTGTTATATTTATTTAATTGGCAAAAATTGAATATGCTAAACCAGTATTTGTATACTATTTTATATTATAATTAACTATATGTCAAGTTAATATACATAGCGTTTGGCAAAATGCATCAAACGCTATGTATATTAAAAATAACTTTAAGCTACTTATTTTGAATCCTCGTTAGAATCAGTATTTGTAGTGGAATTTACTGCTAAAGGAAGATCATATTTTTCTCTAATTTTATTCTCGATCTCTAAAAGTACATCTGTATTCTCTTTTAAAAACTGCTTAGCATTTTCCCTTCCTTGTCCAAGTCGTGTTTCATTATAAGAGAACCAAGCGCCGCTCTTTTGTACAATCTCTTCTCTTACACCTACATCCAACACATTACCTTGTCTCGATATACCTTCACCGTACATTATATCGAATTCCGCTTGCTTAAATGGAGGGGCTACCTTATTTTTTATTACTTTAACTCTTGTTCTGCTTCCTAAAACTTCATCACCCTGCTTTATTGAATCTATTTTTCTGATATCAAGTCTTACAGATGAATAAAACTTAAGAGCTCTACCACCAGGAGTTGTTTCAGGATTACCGAACATAATACCAACTTTTTCTCTTAGCTGATTTATAAATATAGCTACGCATTTAGATTTATTTATAGAACCAGCTAGTTTTCTTAATGCTTGAGACATTAATCTAGCTTGTAGCCCTACATGCGAATCTCCCATCTCCCCTTCTATTTCAGCTCTAGGTACTAATGCCGCAACAGAATCAACAACTATAACATCTATAGCATTTGACCTGATTAAAGCTTCAGCAATTTCCAAAGCCTGTTCACCAGTATCAGGCTGTGATATAACAAGGTTATCTATGTCTACTCCAAGAGCTTTAGCATAGGTAGGATCTAATGCATGCTCTGCATCAACGTATGCTGCAGCACCACCTTTTTTTTGAGCTTCAGCTACAATATGAAGAGCAACTGTTGTCTTACCAGAAGATTCAGGCCCAAATATTTCAACTATTCTACCTTTAGGTACTCCGCCTATACCAAGAGCAATATCTAAATCTAAACAGCCTGTTGAAACAGAATCTAAATTTAAAACACTGTGTTCACCAAGCTTCATAATCGAACCTTTACCAAATTGTTTTTCTATTTGTCCCATAGCTGCTTCAATTGCTTTTAATTTTTCATTATCCATAATTATCCCTTAAGGGTTCACATCCTTTCTAAGTAACGAACATAAGTTCTATTTAATTATATAATATAATATTAATTTGGTCAACAGTAAATATAAAAAGTTCCCAAGGATTTCTAGGAACTTTTTATATTTATATCCACTTTTAGAATTATTAATCATTTATCAGTTCTTATAACATCCTTATTTTTGATAAAGTAATCTATTCCTGATAGAATGGTTATAATGACAGCAAGTATCATGCTTGCCTTAGCTATTATAAGAAAATTGTGATTAGTATATGTTAAGTTTACTAATGCTAAAATAATTGCGATAATTTGTACTACAGTTTTTATCTTGCCCCACCAGCTTGCTGCAATAACAACTCCTTCTGCAGCAGCAAGAGATCTTAAACCAGTCACAGCAAATTCTCTAGCGATGATTACCATAGCAATCCATGTCGGGATAATTTGGAACTCAACCAGAGAAATAAGAGCCGCTGTTACCAAAAGCTTATCAGCTAAAGGATCCATAAATTTGCCAAAGCGAGTAATTTGATTTCTGCTTCGTGCAATATATCCATCAAGTTTATCTGTCAATGCAGCAATTATGAAAACACATGTAGCTATTTCTTTGCCATAGGGTATTCCTTTAACTGCTACAAATACCAAAAAAATAGGTATTAAAAAAATTCGAATAACTGTAAGTTTATTAGCAAGATTCATTATAAACAACTCCTATTAAATCATATTCTAACGACTCAGTTATTTTTACATTAGTAAATTGTCCTAACGTTAAATCGATATCGCTCTTAAAGTATATTTCACCATCAATTTCAGGAGCCATTTCATAACTTCTTCCTGAATATAGTCCATCTTTAAAGTTCTCTACTAATACTTCATAAACCCTACCGATCTTACTCTTATTTATTTCTGAAGAAATCTGCTGTTGTAAAAACATTAGTTCATTTTCACGTAACTCCTTAACTTTATCAGATATCTGACCTCTCATTAATGAAGCAGGGGTATCTTCTTCTTGAGAATATTTAAATACTCCTAACTTATCAAATTTTGTACTTAGGATAAATTCTTTTAGTTCATTAAATTCCTCATCTGTTTCATCAGGGAATCCTACAATTATTGAAGTTCTCAAAACAAGATTTGGTATAGCTTTTCGCATTTTATTAATATTTTCAATAATTTCTTCTTTGCGACCTCTTCTATTCATTCTTTTTAGTACATTATTACATATATGCTGAATTGGCATATCTATATATTTGCAAACTTTTGGGTTACTAGCGATCTCTTCAACTAACTCATCTGTAATTTCTTCTGGATAACAATATAGTAACCTTAACCAATGAATCCCTTCAATTTCTGAAAGTTTATTCAACAGATAATTAAGATTCTTTTTCCCGTAAATATCAATTCCATACATAGTTGTATCTTGTGCAACTAAGATAAGTTCTGATACACCAGTTTTTGCTAGTGCTTTTGCCTCGTTTATTATGTCTTCTATCTTTCTACTTCTGTACTTTCCCCTGATCTTAGGTATTACACAATATGTACAAAAGTTATTGCAGCCTTCGCTTATTCTTATAAAAGCAGTTGTTTTTCCTGTAGTTAAAATTCTCTCTCCTTCTTGAAGAAGGCTGTCACTATATTCAAGATGATACACTTTACTATTTTTTTCTAAAAAATCTTCTATACTTTCTATTAATTTATCATAGTTATTGACACCTAACATAATATCGATTTCTGGCATTAAATCTAAAAGTTCTTCTTTATACCTTTGACTCAAGCATCCAGAAACTACAAGTACTTTACAATTATATAACTTTTTATATTTTGCCATCTCTAGTATTGTATCTATAGATTCTTGCTTTGATGATTCTATAAAGCCACAAGTATTTACTAAGATAATATCTGCTTCTTTCGGATTATTGACTAACTCATATTTTTTATTCAACTTTCCAATAGCTATTTCAGAGTCAATTCTATTTTTGTCACAACCTAAACTTATAATACCAAACTTTAGTCTGTCCACAAGGCTTCCTCCTAATGTTAATATGATACATAGATAATTTTAAATCTCATTTAGCAAATTCACAAGTACTATATAAAATTATTAATAAACTTTAATTATTATGAAGATAAGATTCTGTTGCGGCTGATTCCTTATCTATTAATATTTGCCTTGGTTTGCTGCCATCTTTACCTGAAATTATTCTTAGTTCTTCCATTTGTTCAATAATTCTTGCCGCTCTATTATAACCTATTCTAAGCCTTCTTTGCAACAAAGATGTTGAAGCTTGTCCCGCATCAACTACTATTTTAACTGCCTCCCTCATAAGCTCGTCAACTTCGTCTGAAGATGATTCTGTCTTATTATCTAATTCTTCAAGTATTTCAGTACTATATTCTAGTTCAGATTTTTGATTTTTGATAAATGAAACTACTTTTTCTACTTCCTCTTCCGAAATAAATGCACCTTGAATTCTTAATGGCTTAGATTCACCCACCGGATAAAACAGCATATCGCCTTTACCTAACAGCTTTTCTGCACCGGAGGAATCAAGAATCGTTCTTGAGTCAATTTGACTTGATACTGCAAATGATATACGCGATGGTATGTTAGCTTTTATAACACCAGTTATTACATCAACAGATGGCCTTTGTGTCGCAATAACTAAATGCATCCCTGCTGCTCTTGCCATTTGGGCAAGTCTTCCGATATAGTCTTCTATATCATTAGGACAAACCATCATTAAATCTGCCAATTCATCTACTATAACAACTATCCAAGGCAGTTTATCAAGCAATTTTCCTTTGTTAACCAGCTCATTGTAACTTTCAATATTTCTTACATTATTATCTGCAAATAATTTATATCTTCTAGTCATTTCATTTACAGCCCAATTTAATGCTGCAGCCGCTTTCTTTGGGTCTGTAACAACTGGTATTAATAGATGTGGAATTCCATTATAAACACTTAACTCAACTACTTTTGGATCAATCATAAGAAGCTTAACATCTTCAGGAGAATATTTATATAGCAAGCTTATAATTAATGTATTAATACATACACTTTTACCTGAACCAGTAGCTCCAGCAATGAGTAAGTGAGGCATTTTGCTTAAATCGGAAACAACACAGTTACCAGCAATATCTTTTCCTAAACAAAATGAGAGATTCTTACTGTTAGTTGTAAATTCCTGTGATTCTACAACTTCTCTTAAGAAAACAGGAGTTAAATCTCTATTAGGAACTTCAATACCAACTACGGACTTACCAGGTATTGGAGCTTCTATTCTTACTCCAGATGCGGCAAGGCTTAAGGCTATATCATCAGAAAGATTAACAATTTTGCTTACCTTAACTCCGGCATTAGGCTGAATCTCAAATCTTGTTACTGATGGACCTTTTGTAACTTGGACAACTTTTGCTTCAACTCCAAAACTACTTAAAGTTTCTTCAAGCTTGCTTGCATTACTAATCAATTCTTTTTTATCTTCTTTATTCAATTTTGATAAATTATTTGAATTTAAAAATTCAGTAGGCGGATATGTATAATCTAGAATTTCTTCGCCAGAGACCTTGCTTATTTGTGCTTCGAGTTCTTTATTAATGGATTCTTTTGAATCAATATCAGAATTAATGTCGGCAATCGCAGGTTCTAAATGATTATCATTAGATTTCATAAAATCAATAATTTTTAATTTATTATTTACTTTGTTAATAAAGTGTTCTTTATCACTATCATATGCAACTAAACTTTCACTCTCTGTATTTTTAGTATTTTCGCTTGGTACATTGCTATTAATTTTCTTCTTTATCTTAATAGTGGGTTTTACCTTAATAATAATATCATAAAGGGAAATTTGCCAAGTCATAATAGTTGACATAATAAATAAAAAGAAAAAAATAATGTAACATCCTATTGTCCCAAATAATTTATATAAGGGAACATCAATAACAAAACTAATAATTCCTCCGTGTGCGATGTTAGAAGTATTATAAATTTGAGATATTCCTAGCGTTAAACTGTCTTGTGAATAATAGTAGGGCATATTAATCATTTGTACAAATAGTAATGCAGTTATAAAAAACAATAAAATACCGTAAAACTTTTTACTAAAATTAATCTTTCCTTTCTTAAGGATATAGCAGAACCCCATAAAAACAATGAAAAAGGGAAGTATATATGCACCAAATCCAAAGACCGCTATTAATATTTTTTTAATTACTCTACCTACAATACCGGATGAAGAAGTTGAAAATATACTAAATATAGAAAGAATTCCAAAGGTTATGGATATCAATCCGATAATGTCATAATTAGCACTTGATTTCTTCTTTACCAAAATAGTCACCTCCTTAGTTATTATTCTACATAATTTATAAATTTCCTTTACATATCTGTATAAATGTTGTGCATACAAAAACTAACCATAGGAAAGCTCCTATGGTCTATTATTGCCATTGATATTTATTAATGAATCAAGTTTTTTTAATGCTTCACTTATGCCACCTACATCGTCGATTAATCCGTATTCTACTGCTTGACGACCTATTAGAATTGTTCCCATATCATTTAGAAGTTCATCACTTTGGAGCATAAGTTTTTTTAAAGTTTCTCTATCGATATTACTTGTTCTTGTAATAAATTCAATAATTCTATCCTGCATCTTATTAAAATACTCAAAGGTTTGCGGCACACCTATTATTAGGCCATTCATCCGGATTGGATGGATTATCATTGTAGCAGATGGTGAAATAAAGGAGTAATCTGCCGATGTTGCCAAAGGAACGCCTATAGAATGGCCTCCTCCAATAACCAATGATACAGTTGGCTTACTTAAACTTCTTATCATTTCTGCTATTGCCAAACCTGCCTCCACATCCCCACCTACAGTATTTAGTATTATAAGCACACCTTCAACTCTTTCATTAGTTTCAATAGATATAAGTTGAGGTATAACATGTTCATACTTAGTAGCCTTAGTCTGTGGAGGAAGCATCATATGACCTTCAACCTGACCTATAATTGGAAGAATTTGAATTCTTTCGTCCTGCTTAGGGATATTTGATATACCCAGTTCCTTTATATTATCTAAATCTTTTTTTGTGTTTTCTTCTGACATATACATTCCTCCTAGCATAAACTAGTTTTTGCAATACGAGAAATATATATTCATTAAATTATTTATCCTAAATTAAACTCCTTATGAAGTGCATTAATTGCATGATCAGTAAATTTTGATTCAACAAGACACCATATAGTGGTATGAGAGTCCGCAGTTTGCAAAACTTCAATATTTGCTTTTGAAAGAGCTTTAAGAACCCTAGCCATTATTCCAGGCACTCCTCTAATTCTACTACCAATCAGAGCTATCTTGCTACAATCTTTAATATCTGTATATTTTAGTTCAAGAACATTCATTATTTCATCAAACTTTGCTAAATCCTTAGAATCGATTGTAAAAATACTTTCTTTCGGAAATACATTAATAAGATCAATACTAATCATATTCTGGGCAAGCACATCAAGCAGTAAGCCGTAATTTTCATTATTTTTATTATCATTAAGATTAACTCTTACCTGAATTCTATTGCTCATATGAGTTATTCCAGTCATAACGCTTTCAGCGTCAAAACTTCCAGTATTATTTATTACTGTACCATCGCAATTATTTAATGTATTTTTTATAACAAGTGGAATATTGCCTTTCATAGCTATTTCAACAGCTCTAGGATGAATAACCTTAGCACCTTGATGAGCAAACTGGAAAACTTCATTGTAACTTATTTCCTTAATCAGGGAAGCTTCAGAAACTATTCTTGGATCAGCTGTCATAATTCCGTCAACATCAGTATAAATATATATTTTCTCAGCATTTACTGCTACACCTAGTAATGAAGCAGTAACATCACTGCCGCCGCGTCCAAGAGTAGTGGTAAAACCATCCTTAGTCTGCCCCTGAAATCCTGCAACTATAGGAACTTTGCCACCTTGGGTTAATTTTAATAAGGTATCCGTATTGATATTCAATACTTGAGCATTGTTAAAATTTGAATCAGTAATTATTCCTGCTTGACCACCGGTCAACGGTATTGCTTCTATTCCAAATTTACTTAACTCCTCAGTCATTACAACAGTGCTTATAATCTCACCGCAACTCATTATTAAATCTGCGGCTAAAGAATTTTTCGTTTTAAAATCATTGCTAATCAAGGAAAGCAGAGTATCTGTAGCATAGGGATCATTCATCCTTCCCATTGCAGAAACCACAACAATCGGACTAAATCCTTCCTTTATAGCATGAATAATCTTATCTATAACTAATAGTCGTCTTTCATGAGAGGATACAGATGTACCTCCAAATTTCTGAACTAATAGTCTCATTTTGAACCTCCATCATACCCGAGTTTTTTTTAGAACACTATCCTCAGCATCTATTATTATAGTTCTTGATCCTATCTTTTTTATATAATCCCAAGGTACTTCAATAAATTCGTTACCTCCAAAGAAACTAAATCTAGTCTTTGTATCATTTAAAATCAAAAACTTTAAACTTCCATCATCACTTATTACAATATCATTATTAGATAAATAGTTATACTTTTCTCCGTCATTAATATTTATAATTTCATATCTTTCCATTTCACTATAATACTTTATATTTTCGCTCATGTTAATTCCCCCTTAATCTCTTTCATAGTGTTTGGCATCATAAAATGTAGATTTATTTAATATAATACTATGAAAGAGATTAAGTTTTTAGTACTAAACTCCTGTAGAGCCAAATCCACCTATTCCTCTTTCTGAGGAACTTATCTCTTCAACAATTTCTATAATAGGTGTTTCTATCTTATTTATTACCATTTGAGCTATTCTATCACCCTTTTTAAGCACAAAATCTTCATTGCTAAAGTTTATTACTATTACATTTATTTCTCCTCTGTAATCCCAATCAATAGTGCCTGGAGAATTTAATAGTGTTATACCGTAGTTAGCAGCTAAGCCGCTTCTTGGCCTTATTTGCGCTTCATACCCTTTTGGGAGATCAATGCAAATTCCAACAGGTATTTTTATTCTTTCAAACGGTTTAATAATAATATCTTTATTTATAGCTGCATATAAATCCATACCTGCTGCACCATTAGTCATATACTTAGGAGTAGGTAAATCTTCAAACCCGGTTACTTTTTTTATTTTCAAAAGCAATATTATCATCCTCCATTATGTTAATTAGCGAATCCAAATCTATATTGCTGCCTACAAAAGCTGAATTTTGAATTCCTTTTGAGAAAGTCTTGCTCATAACGTTTCTTAAGTCCTCTTTTGTAACACCATCAATCTTAGTTATAATATCTAAAGGACTCTTAACTTTATTTAGAAATAGAACTGATTTTCCATTGCTAAACATACGACTGCTAGTACTTTCTAATCCTAAAATATAATTTCCTTTTAATTGTTCTTTTAGTTTAATCAACTTTTCGTTAGATATATCAAGCTTAGAAAATTTAATAATCTCATCCTTTATAATACTAACGACTTCTGTTGAATACTTGGAATTTAACCCTGTATAAATACTAAGAATACCTGTATTGTTAAAAGATGAAATATAAGAATATATTGTGTAACATAGACCTAAGTCTTCACGTATTTTTTGAAATAGAATAGACGAAGCACCACCACCAAACATATTGTTTATTAACAACATAGCATATATATCATCATTCCCGGTTTCAACTCCAATTAATCCTAAATTTAGATGAAGTTGTTCTATATCTTTTTGTTTAAACAGATGATTTGTTAATATTTTAGGTGAAGAATAGTTTGTAATTACTTTATTTTCACTGTTCCAATGTCCAAAATATTTACTAACTATACTTTCTATTATATTCAGATTTATATTTCCTGCTATTGAAATAACTGAGTTTTCCGGTATATAATATTTAGAAATATATTTAAGCAGTTGTTCTCTGTTAAAGGACTTAACAGTATCTATACTTCCAAGTATAGGCATAGATATGCTGTCATTACCCCATATTGCTATACTATGCAAATCACTTAATACATCCTCTGGCTGATCTTCACTCATATTTATTTCTTCGATAATTACACTTTTTTCTTTTTCTATATCTTCATCAGAAAATTTGCTATTAAATAGCATATCTGATAATATTTCCAACGATAAATCTAAATGTGAATCTAAAGCTTTGATATAAAAACATGTTGCTTCTTTGCCTGTAAAGGCATTTATTTGCCCACCCACATCTTCTATAGATTCGGCAATTTGTTTAGAAGTTCTACTTGTTGTTCCTTTAAAAAGCATATGTTCAATAAAATGAGAAATACCGTTATTTGATTTATTTTCATTTCTAGACCCGTTTTCTACCCACAATCCTACACTAACAGAATTAACATAATCTATACTTTCTACAACTACCCTTAAACCATTGCTAAGCGTAAAAATATTATACATTTTTTCCTCCTAATATAAGAAACGTACAGTATTTTGTTTGTTTTTATAAAAAATAAAAAGGCAGTGATGCCCTTCTATTTTTCGGTTTCTTTTTCATCATTTTCTGATTCGGAATCTTTAATAGCATCTTTCCTTGAAAGATTAATTCTACCTTGATTATCGATTTCTGTAACCTTAACTAAAATTTCATCTCCAACTGAAACAATGTCTTCGACTTTATTTACCCTTGCAAAATCCAACTTTGATATATGTACTAACCCCTCTTTACCTGGTAGTATTTCAACAAACGCACCAAAGTTTGCAATTTTGGTTACTTTACCAAGATAAATCTCTCCAACTTTTACATCTCTTGTTAAGTCATCGATAATTTTTAGCGCTCTTTCTGCACCAACACTATCATTGGACATAACAAAAACTTTTCCATCGTCTTTTATATCGATTTTTACTCCAGTTTCAGCGATAATTCTATTGATAGTTTTACCACCGGTGCCTATAACATCTCTTATTTTCTCAGGATCAATTGTTATTGTGTATGCTCTTGGAGCATATTTAGAAAGTTCCTTTCTAGGTTCAGGAATGCATTCGTTAATTTTATCCAAGATATATAGTCTTGCTTTACGAGCATCTTCAATTGACTTTTTTATACACTCATTAGAAAGACCTTTAATTTTAGTATCAACTTGTATTGCAGTTATTCCCTTTTCAGTACCTGCTACTTTAAAATCCATGTCACCAAAGAAGTCTTCAATTCCCTGAATATCTGTTAGAATTTCTTCTTTTGATAAATCTTCACTTGTAACTAATCCCATCGCGATTCCAGCAGCTGGTCTTTTAATAGGTACTCCAGCATCAAGTAGAGCAAGTGTGCTTCCGCAAACACTGGCTTGAGATGTAGAGCCATTTGAACTCAAAACTTCTGAAACTAATCTGATAGTATAAGGAAATTCCTCTTCAGATGGAATAAGAGGTTCAAGTGCCTTTTCTGCTAAAGCTCCATGACCTATTTCTCTTCTTCCAGGTCCTCTTAGTGGTTTTACCTCTCCTACACTGTAAGCTGGGAAATTATAGTGATGCATATACCTTTTAAATTCCTCTTCGCCAAGGCCATCAAGTATTTGAACGTCACCTAAAGCACCAATTGTAGCAACTGTCATGACCTGAGTTAATCCTCTTGTAAATAACCCTGTTCCATGAGTTCTAGGTAATAAAGCTACCTCACAACTTATAGGTCTTATTTGATCAAAAGATCTCCCATCAGGTCTTCTTTTTTCGTTTAATATCATATCTCTAACTATTTCTTTTTGTATTCTATAAACTACATCAGAAATATCAGAAGCATCATCTGTATATTTTTCAGCAAAAGCTTCATTAATTTTAGTTTTTGCTAAATCCATTGCCGCATTTCTCTTATCTTTATCAGTTATGTACATTGCTTCTTTAATTAAAGCAAAGGAAAATTCTCTTACCTCATTTTCAAGTTCCTCAGGAACTTCATAAAGTACAGGAACTACCTTCTCTTTCCCTATCTTAGCCATAGCTTCTTCTTGGAATCTTACTATGTTCTTACATTCTTCAAAACCAAACATAATAGCATCATACATTACATTATCTGCTATTTCGTCGCCACCAGCTTCAATCATAATTACCCTATCCTTTGTGGCACAAACTGTAAGGTTTAGTATACTTTGTTCTCTTTCTTTGGATGTAGGATTTAAAATAAAATCACCATCAATTAATCCAACAGAAACAGCACCAACAGGCTCAGAAAAAGGAATACTTGAAATACATAATGCAGTAGAAGCAGCATTAATAGCTAAAATCTCTGGAAGATTGTCTGGTTCAACTGACATAACAGTACAAACAACCTGAACATCATTTCTATATCCTTTTGGGAATAATGGTCTAAGAGGTCTGTCGATTGCTCTTCCATTTAAAATTGCCTTCTCAGAAGGCTTTCCTTCCCTTTTTATAAACCCACCAGGAATTTTTCCTACTGAATATAACCTTTCTTCGTATTCTACACTAAGAGGAAAGAAATCAATCCCCTCTCTTGGTTTTTCTGAAGCATTCACATTAGTAAGAACTACAGTATCTCCATAGCTCACTAATAAAGCGCAATTTGATAACATTCCAATTTTACCATATTCGATTTTAAGTTTTCTACCTGCAATGGTGGTTTCTAATATGTTACTCATACATTTACCTCCCTTCAATGTACACTAATAGTATTATCTACTAAAAATTATTTATTATAAAAATTATTATGATGTAGTAAATAATTTTAAAATAATAGAGCGGTGTTGACCCGCTCTTGATTATCTTCTTAATCCAAGTTTTTCAACAATATCACGATACCTTTGAATATCTTCTTTAGCTAAATAGTTTAGAAGACCTCTTCTTTTACCAACCATCATAAGAAGACCTCTTCTTGAATGGTGATCCTTTTTATGGCTTTTTAAGTGATCTGTTAAGTGATTAATTCTTTCTGTTAGTAGAGCTATTTGAACTTCCGGAGAACCTGTGTCTCCTTCATGTCTCTTAAATTGCTCCATTATCTCTTGTTTTTTTGCCTTTTCCATTGTAACACCTCCAAAAATTATCGCCTATATCCCAAGAATTACGTTGGCAATTCGTTGTTCTTAGCATATGGTTCACGCAAGTAATTATAACAAATATAAAACATATTGTAAATTACTTTTTATTTTTTTAATCAATTTTTTGTAAAACTTGGTTTTCAGCAAAAAGTCTATCCTTTTCAAGCTGACCAATAAGATCACTTAAATTATTAAACTTTATTTCATTTCTCATTCTTTCAATAAAATAAACTTTAATATCTTCATCATATATATCTTTGTCAAAATTTAGTATATAAGTTTCTATTGTAATTCTATTACTTATAGGTTCTATAGTAGGGTTGTAACCTACACTAGTAATACCTTTATAAAATAATCCATTATATTCAACTGTTGTATAGTAAACTCCTGTTAATGGAATAGTAAATTCATCGTTATATTGCAAATTTACAGTAGGAAAACCTAATTTTCTGCCAAGTTGCTTTCCTTTTACCACTTTTCCTTTAAGCATAAAAGGCTGAAACAGCATCTTATTTGCTTCAACAATATTTCCAGAAGATATTAAATTTCTAATCCTTGAACTGCTTACAACTTCATTATCATACATAACAGAATCCATAACATACAATTCAAAATCAAGCCTTTTACTGATTTCTTTAAGAAAAGATACATCACCAGCATTCTTGTATCCGAATCTATAATTAAAACCAACAATCATACCAGCGGCATTATAATATTCCAGCATATTCTTAACAAAATGTTCCGGTGTAATTTTCATATAGTCTACATTAAATTCTACTAAATTGACAATATCAATACCAATCTTATCAAATATATTAATCTTAGATTCGTTATCTATTAATAATTTAGGAACTTTTTCTTTATTTATAATACTAAGTGGATGATTATTGAAAGTATATACCATGCTCCTAATTTCATTTTTTTTAGATAGCTCTAGCGCTTTATTAATTAGGCTCATATGACCAATATGCAAACCATCAAAGCTTCCTAGCGCTATATAAGTCTTAAAATTAAGTTTACTATCAAAATTATCTTGTAAAACTATCATAATTACTGCTCCTAAACTAATAATTTAATTATTTTAAATCCTTCTTTGTCTCTTCTACCTAAGCCAATAAATCTATTATTATCTATATAAATTCTTAAAATTTCATCTTCAGGTACAAATCCAATTATATATGGATTTTCTATTTTAACACCGTTTAGTAATAAGTTTTCATATTTAGCATTAAATGAAACTTTATCAAATATGTTTAGCGCGCTTTCTATCGATAACATATTGCTTAAAATAATATTTTCATTTAATGATTCAAAATCAATGGAATCTTTTTTTTTAAAAAAACCTGTTTGAGTACGCTCTAAGCTCCACATGACTCCGCCTGTACCTAAAGCATTTCCTATGTCATGACATAGGCTTCTTATGTAAGTACCCTTCGAACATGCTACACTAAAAGTAATAATAGGTAAAGAAATGTCTATGATATCTATGCTGTAAATATTTATATTTCTTTTATTTCTTTCTATTACTATACCCTGTCTTGCAAGTTCATATAATCTTTTACCATTAACCTTCAGAGCTGAGTACATTGGCGGCTCCTGACTAATCTCTCCTACAAATTTTTTGAAAGTGTCAACTATTTCTTGACTAGTAACATCAACTATGCTTTCGGAAATGATATTCCCTTCTCTATCATAGGTATCAGTGGTGATTCCTAACCTTAATTGTGCTATATATGTCTTTGTTTCACTCATTAAATAGTCAACAATTTTAGTTGCTTTACCTACACACACGGGTAATACTCCAGAGGCTAATGGATCTAGAGTACCTGTATGACCTACTTTTTTTGTGTTACATACCTTCATTATCTTCCTAACTACATCGAATGAACTAATACCAGAGGGTTTATAAATATTTAAAACTCCATCCATTATAATATCAACTCTTTTTCAACAACTTTTAGTATAGCTTTTTCAGCATCTTCGAGGCACATTTTTAAGGTAGCGCCTGCAGCTCTCACATGGCCCCCGCCGCCAAAACTTTCTGCAACTTTTCTTACATCAAGCGAAGACTTTGACCTAAGACTAACTTTAGTGTAGTCATCAGATTCTTTAATTAAAACAACTGCTTCAACAATATCAATACCCATGCCTAAATTTACTATATCAGATGTATCAGCTAGTTCCATATTTAGATCCTCAAGCATTTTTTTTGTAAGTCTCATTATACAAACTTTATTATTAAAGGTTAGATAAGCGCTATCAATAACTTTTCCAATAAGTTTAACATGCTCAAATTTTTTGTTTTCAAAAATTAATCTATGTATATCATTAAATTTAACACCATAACTTAATAAGTCACTTACAATTATATGAGTCTTACTGGTTGTATTTGAATGCTTAAATGCACCAGTATCAGATACTATTGACGTATATATGCATGTTGCTATTTCTTCGTCAAGTTCAATATTAAGCATTTTAATAATTTCATAAATTATCTCGCCTACAGATGAGGCTTTAGTATCTACATAATTAATATCACCATATAGATCATTAGAAATATGATGATCTATATTAAGTAACGTGTATTTTTTTTCTCTAGAGTCTATTTTAGCAGATATCCTTTCATAGTTTCCACAATCTAATACTATTATACAGTCGCACAAGTTTTGATTAAAATTAAATTCATCAACAATAGAATGTAAACAAGGTAAGAAGCTATATGTTTCAGGAATCTTATCGTCTGAAACTATATAAGCCTCTTTTCCTAGCTTTTTTAGTGAAAGCATGAGAGCTAAAGCACTACCCAAAGAGTCTCCATCTGGAGAAACATGAAAAGTAATTCCTATAGAAGTACTCTTTATAAGCATTTCAGTAACATTATTTATCATGCTTAGCGTTCTCCTTTAAGCCCTCGATTAATGAATTAATATGCATTCCATGTTCAATAGTATTATCAAGTTCTATCAATATTTCAGGAGTATATCTCAGATTGACTCTATGACCTACTTCGCGCCTTAAAAATCCTGAAGAACTTTTAAGCGCACTAAGCGTATTATTCTTTTCTTCATCCTTGCCAAATATGCTTACAAATACCTTTGCGTATCTAAGATCTTTTGTTACATCAACTCTCGTAACACTTACCATAGCTGTTAATCTTGGATCTCTAATTTCATTATGAATTATATCGCTGACTTCTCTTTTTATCTCTTCATTAATACGCCCACTTCGGTATTTAGCCATACAATCATCTCCTTTAAAGCATTATAATTGTTTAGGTTTAATTTCTTCCATTGTATAGGCTTCTATGATATCGCCTTCTTTTATATCATTAAACTTTTCAATGCTAAGGCCACATTCATATCCAGCAGCAGCTTCTTTTACATCGTCTTTAAATCTTTTTAACGAAGCTAAAGTGGACTCGAAGATTACTATACCATCCCTTATGACTCTTATACTGCTGCTTCTCGTAATCTTTCCATTTAATACATAGCACCCAGCTATTGTTCCAACATTAGAAATTTTGTAGGTCATTCTAACTTCAGCTTTACCTAATACAACTTCTTTATACTCAGGTTCAAGCATTCCTATCATTGCTGATTTTATATCTTCAATTGCATCATATATAATTCTGTAAGTCTTTATATCAACCTTTTCTTTTTCTGCAAGAGCTGTTGCATTAGTATCAGGTCTTACATTAAAACCAATAATTATAGCATTCGATGCAGTTGCAAGGATAACGTCAGTCTCAGTGATAGCACCTACCGCACCATGTATTATTCTAACTTTAACATTATCAGTAGACAACTTCTCAAAAGACTGCTTTACAGCCTCAACAGAACCTTGAACATCTGCTTTTACTATAATACCTAATTCTTTAACTTTTCCCTCTTGAATCTGACTATATAAATCTTCAAGAGAAACTTTGTTTGTTGATTGCATATGTTCCGCTCTAAGCTTTTCTTTTCTCTTTTCAGCCATGTCTCTTGCAGTTTTCTCATCTTTAGTTACATTAAATTTATCTCCAGCAGCAGGTACTTCTGAAAGTCCTAAAACTTCAACAGGTATAGAAGGACCTGCATGCTTAATTTTTTTACCTTTGTCATCAAACATTGCCCTTATACGACCATAGGTAGTTCCTACAAGTATTGAGTCTCCAACATGCAGCGTACCATTTTGAACTAATAAAGTAGCTACAGGACCTCTGCCCTTATCTAATTTTGCCTCAACAACAGTACCTTTTGCATTTCTGTTAGGATTTCCTTTTAATTCTTGAATTTCAGAAGTTAATATAATCATTTCTAAAAGATTATCTATTCCTTCTTTAGTATGAGCAGAAACAGGAACACAAACAGTATCTCCGCCCCAGTCTTCTGAAACCAGCCCATACTCAGTCAGTTCTTGTTTTACTCTGTCAGGATTAGCACTTGCTCTATCCATTTTGTTGATAGCAACTATCATAGGAACATTTGCAGCTTTACAGTGATTAATAGCTTCTATAGTTTGAGGCATAACTCCATCATCCGCTGCAACTACTAAAACTACTATATCTGTAATTTGAGCACCACGAGCCCTCATAGCAGTAAAAGCTTCGTGTCCTGGGGTGTCAAGAAACGTGATTTTTTCATCGTTTATTGTTACTGTATAAGCCCCGATATGTTGAGTTATTCCGCCGGCTTCAGTTTCTGTTACTTTAGATTTTTTTATTGCATCAAGTAAAGAAGTTTTACCATGGTCAACGTGTCCCATTATAGTTACTATAGGAGGACGTTTTTCGCTTCCTAGATCTTCCTCTACATCTAACTCTTCTTCAACCTTTACAAGTTGATCTTCTTTTTTAGTAACTAATACTTCAAATTTCTCTGCAACTTTTTCAGCTATATTAAAGTCTATTTCTTGATTTATTGCAGCCATTACACCCATAAATATCAACTGTCTGATGACTTCAGTAGTAGGTTTGTTTAATTTTTCTGACAACTCTTTTACGGTAATAGTATCGCCTATTTCTATAACTAAATTATCAGATTTACTTTCTGTATCATCATCTTCTTTTGAATTTTCTAAATAAGAAAATTCATTTTTATTTCTCTTCTTGTTCTTCTTTACTTTAATTTTTTCTTCAGCTAGTTCTTCATACTTTTCTATAATGTTTTCCTCTTCAGTACGCGACGCGTCTGCCTTTTCTTGTGATTTATTGCTTTCTTGAATTAATTCTTTAATTAATTCACTATCCTCTTCCTCTATTACACTCATATGGTTTTTAACATTTATATTAAACTCCTCAGATAGTAAATTGATTAAATCCTTACTTGATATATCTAATTCTTTTGCTAATTCATATACTCTTATTTTTGACATATATTCACCCCCGAATTTTTTGCTCGTTCCATAACTTTAATAACTTTGAACTCATTTGTTGGCTTGTGATACCTAATATATTAATTTCCGTTCTTCCTAAAGGTACTGCTAACTCCTTCTTAGTATAACCTTGAATATAAGGAACTTTATAAGTGTCACAGTACCTTATAAATTTTTCAACAGTATTTTTTGAACAATCTGAAGATAGTATTACAAGAAATATCTTATTTTTTTTTAATATATCTTCACACTTATTGTAACCTTCAATTAGATTACCAGATTTCTTTGTTAGGCCTAAAAACTGAAGAAATTTATTTTCCATCAATTATCTCTTCTTTCAGTTTACTATATATTGAGTCATCAAACTTTGTTTCCAAATTTTTTTCTAGACGCTTTGTCTTTATAGCCTTTTCCAAGCATTCTTCATTCTTGCAGATATAAGCGCCTCTCCCGGGCTTTTTTCCGGTTAAATCAACAGATAAATCCCCCTCACAGGACTTAACTATTCGTATTAATTCCTTTTTGGGTTTCATCTCCATACATCCAGTGCACATTCTTTGTGGTATTTTTTTTGGCTTCATAACTTCACCTACTCATTTTGGTTGTTTAAACTTTCAGATTGAGATTTGCTCTTTATATCTATTTTCCAACCGGTAAGCTTTGCTGCAAGTCGTACATTTTGGCCTTCTTTTCCTATAGCTAATGACAATTGATTATCATCAACTATAACTTTAGCAGACTTGTTTTCTTCATCTAAAGTTACATCTAAAACTTTTGCTGGACTTAAAGAATTGGATATATATTGTTCTGGAAGCTTACTCCATTTTATAATGTCTATTTTTTCATTCTTCAGTTCATTTACTATATTTTGAACTCTGCTTCCTTTAGGGCCAACACATGAACCCATGGCATCCACATTTTCATCATTTGAATGAACAGCTATTTTTGTTCTTGATCCTGCTTCCCTTGCTATACTCTTAATCTCTACAACTCCATCAAATATTTCTGGAACTTCAAGTTCAAATAATCTCTTTACAAGACCAGGGTGCGTTCTGGATACTACTACTTGAGCGCCTTTAGTAGTGTTTTTTACTTCTACTATGTATAATTTTAGTTTATCATTAAAGTTGTATATCTCTCCTGCCATTTGTTCATTTGGTCCAAGAACAGCTTCTATTCTTCCTAAATCAACAAAGACATTACCCTTATCTTTTCTAATTATAGTACCTGTAATAATATCATACTCTTTTGTTATAAACTCGTTGTAAATAATACTTCTTTCAGCCTCTTTAATTCTTTGTATTACTACCTGTTTAGCGGCTTGAGCAGCAACTCTTCCGAATTTCTTAGGAGTAACTTCAATATCTACAATATCTTCTAGTTGATATCTTGGGTTAATTTCTTTAGCTTCTTCTAAAGAAATTTCTTCCACATCATTCTCAACATCAGAAACTACGTTCTTTTGAGCGTATACATGAATTTCACCATTTTCTCTGTTCATGGTTACTTTGACATTTTGAGTACTTCCAGTAGTGTAATTTTTTTTATAGGCGGCTACTAAAGCGTCTTCAATTGTAGTGAAAAGTAAATCCTCACTAATACCTTTTTCCTTAACTATTTCTTTTAGTGCTTCTATAAATTCTTCATTCATTTTTGTAACCTCCTTAAAAATCCCCTTTTAAATTAATGACTTTTATAAGTTGTCTTGGAATACTTGTATCAACGTTATCTGTACTGATAGTAATTTCACTTGAATTAAATGAAATTAAATTCCCCTCATATAATTTTTTACCATTATACAATTTATTAAGTTTTATAATAACTAGCTTATCTATATTTTTTTCTAAATGTGTATCATTATATAAAATTCTGTCTATACCTGGAGATGATACTTCAAGGTAATAAGATTCTGAGATAGGGTCTTCATTATCTAGCATATCACTAATACGTCTGCTTACTTTCTCACAGTCATTTAGTCCAATTCCAGAAGGACTATCGATATATATCCTTAGAAAGTTTTCACCGCTTTCTTTTACATATTCTAAATAATAAAGTTCGTATCCTTCTTCTATAACATTTGGTTCTATTATTTCATAAAGCTTTTTTATTAAATTGTCATTATTCATTTTATACTCCCTCCTTACTTATATGTTTTACAAAACTATAAAAGTATATTACGCATATAATGATTTTTAACTTAAGTTTACTATTATGGATTTAAATTTAAAATCATCTATAATAAAACGCAACAGATGTTGCGTTTTAAAAATAGAAAAAGCGGGCTTTTACAGCCCACTCCTTTGTCAAAAATTTATCGGTAATAAATAACTATAAATAGTTTAACATAACAAAAAGCTAAATTCAAGGAAAACTTCATTATTTAACTTAATTTAAGTAAAATAAGTAGTTGTTCTATAAATTATTAATCTCTCTTAATAATTCCTCAACTAAATTTTCTTCTTTAACTTTTTTAATGATTTCCCCTTTTTTAAATATTAACCCCTCACCATTTCCTCCTGCTATTCCGATATCTGCTTCTTTAGCCTCACCAGGTCCGTTTACAGCACATCCCATAACAGCTATTTTTATTTTTTTATTCAATTTAGATACTTTTTCTTCTACTTCCTTTGCAATTCTTATAAGATCAATTTGAGTTCTTCCACATGTGGGGCAGGATATAAATTCTATACCTGAATCTATAAGCCCAATTGATTTTAAAATTTCCCTTCCTACCTTAACTTCTTCGACGGGGTCTCCAGTAAGAGAAACTCTGATAGTATCACCTATGCCTTCACATAGTAATGTTCCAATTCCTATGCTAGATTTGATTGTACCTCTCCAAATAGTACCCGATTCGGTAACTCCCACGTGCAAAGGGTATTCAACCTTTTTAGAAATTAGTCTATAACTATCTAGCATTTGTATGACATTAGATGATTTTATTGATATAGCTATATCAAAGAAATTTAATGATTCTAATATATCCACGTGTTTTAAAGCACTTTCTACCAATGCTTCAGGGCATATCTTACTATATTTACTAAGTACATCTTTTTCAACAGATCCTGAGTTCACACCAATTCTTATAGGAATATTTTTTTCCTTCGCAGCTTCTGCCACAACTTTTACTCTTTCTTTAGTTCCTATATTTCCAGGATTTATTCTTAATGCTGATACACCACTTTTTATAGCGCACAACGCCAATCGATAGTCAAAATGAATATCAGCTACAACTGGGATATGTACGTGTTTTATAATTTTTTCCAAAGCTTCGCTAGCTTCAATGTCAGGAACAGCACATCGAACTATATCGCATCCGGCCTCCTCGAGTTTAATAATTTGCGAAACAGTTGCTTCTATGTTTCTTGTATCTGTATTAGTCATAGACTGAACAGTTATTGGAGAATCTCCACCAACGTATATATTACCAACTTTTATTTTTTTAGTATTACGTCTATCCATCGTATTATCTCCCAAACATATTAAAGTTTTATTGGATATAAAATATCCTTTATTATTACAATTACCATTAATGTCATAAGGATTGCAAATCCTATATAATTAACTATTCCAATTTTGCTGTCATCAATTTTTTTCCTGGTGATTATTTCAAAGAGTAATAGAAAAATCCATCCTCCATCAAGTGCTGGAAAAGGAATTATATTAAATATAGCAAGTTGTACGCTTAAGTAAGCTGCAAAAGCCATAAGTGGAACTATTCCTTGTTCGGCTGCCTTTGTAGAAACTTTAATAATAGTTATAGGTCCGCCTATATCACTTGAAGAAACTTTACCTTTAACCAAAGTTTTCAATACATCGAAGGTTTGTTTTATAATAGTATTAGTCTGAGTAAATCCATAGGACAAGGATTTTGAGAAGCCTGGATTTTCGAGTATAACTGGATAAATTCCAATAATATACCTGTTTTCTACTGTATCCTTTACAGGAGTAACATTCAGCGTTTTTGTCTCTCCATTTCTCGTTAGAGTAATACTTAAATTACTGCCATTTGCCATGTATACCTGAGTAAAGAAATCATCCCAGGTCCTAATTTTACTATTGTTAACACTAGTAATTGTATCACCCTTTTGAATGCCTGCTTCATATGCGGGCAAATTATTTTCAACTTTATCTACTACAGGAATCTGAAATCCCCTTATAGAACCTATAATTGTAAAAAGTAAAATTGCTAATATAAAATTCATTATTGGACCTGCTGCAATTATACTTAATCTTTGAGGTGCAGTTTTAGAGGAAAATGATCTTGAATCTAATACGCTCTCTTCCTCTCCTAACATCTTGACATAACCACCAATAGGAAGAGCTTTTATTAAGTACTCAGTCTCTTTTCCTTTAATGCCAAAAAGTTTTGGCCCCATGCCTATAGAGAACTCCTCAACCTTAACTCCATTAAGTTTAGCAAAAATAAAATGACCCAATTCATGAATTATAATTAGCGTACTAAATGCTAATAGACCACCTAATAAATAAACAATGATCATAAAAATTCCTCCTTAATCCCCATATTTATTATAGACATACTTCCTAACTTTATTGTCAGTTTCTAATATATCATCAATTGTGAAGTTATCAGAATAAGAAAATATATTCATACACTCTTCAATAATATCTCCAATTTTAAGAAAACTTACTTTATTATTTATAAATAAATCAACAGCAACCTCATTAGCTCCATTTAAAATGGTGGGCATAGTTCCACCGATTTTTCCAGCTTCATACGCTAGTTTTAAGCATTTGAAGGTTGATATGTCAGGTTGTTCAAAGGTTAATGACTTTATTTTATAAAAGTCTAAATATTCCACAACACTTCTTTTCCTATTTGGATAATTTATTGCATATTGAATAGGTAGCTTCATATCAGTTGTAGCCATTTGCGCTAAAACACTACCATCTATGTACTCAACCATAGAATGAATTACACTTTGAGGGTGTACAACTACTTCAATATCCGAATAATCTATATTAAAAAGCCAATGAGCTTCAATCACCTCCAAACCTTTATTCATCAGTGTGGCTGAATCAATAGTTATTTTTTTACCCATATTCCACTTGGGATGAGCTAATGCATCTTTAAGCGATACAGATTTCAGTTCTTCTAATGTCTTGCCTCTAAATGGCCCTCCAGATGCTGTAAGTATTATCTTTCTGAGCTCTGAATGTTTGTTTCCTTGAAGACACTGAAATATTGCTCCATGTTCTGAATCTACAGGCAGAATTTCAACATTATGTTTTTTAGCTTCGGTTTTAACTATTTTTCCTCCTACCACCAAAGTTTCTTTATTAGCTAAAGCTATATTTTTGCCTGCCTTAATAGCATTAATTGTTGGAACAAGACCAATCATTCCCACAACTGAAGTAACCACAATATCAACGGATGCGAGTGTAGCTACTTTATTGAGACCGTCTATACCATAAGAAATATCTATAGAAATATTATTTCTACAGCAAAAATCCTTAACCTTTTTATATGTAGTTTCATCAGTAATAGCTGCATAATCAGGATTAAATTCATTAATTATATTTATGACTTCATTGTAATTTTTATTTGCAGAAAAACCTAACAATTTAAAATTATTATTTGAGTTTCTTAGGACTTCTAGGGTCTGTGTGCCTATAGATCCAGTGGCACCTAAAATACTTATATATCTCAATTTTTTTCCTCCTAATAATTATTGATTTATCGGTAAAACATATACTTTATTATATACAAAATACCATAGCATATAAATATTTAATGATAAAATATAATTAAAATAAATTAAGCAGTTATACTTACCACTTAAATGATAAATATGAACTGCTCAAAGTATATGATGTAAACCAATAAATACTATAACTTTAAAAATATAGTTAAATAGTAGTATACTATAACAGCAGAAAATAATATACTATCAAATCTGTCTAATATGCCGCCATGACCAGGAATTAAGTTACTATAATCTTTCACTCCTGCTGATCTTTTAATAGAGGATGCTACTAAGTCACCAAATTGACCAAATATACCACATAAAATACCTATCAATATAAAGTGATAAAGTGGTATATTTACTCCATATCTATTAAGTACATATCCAAAGATTAAGCAACCAATTGAGCTTCCAAGAACTCCGCCAATTGAGCCTTCAATTGTTTTTTTCGGACTAACCTTTGGACATAGTTTGTTTTTACCAAAATGCCTTCCCACATAATAAGCTGTAGTATCGCATAACCAGGAAGACACGAATATTATCCAAATTAAATATTTACCATATTGCATCATATTAACTAGTACTATGAAACCGAAAAAAAACGAAACATAGACTAAACCCAAGGCTGTAACTGCAGCGTCCATAAAATTATACTTTGTATTTATTACAGGAATACATAACACCATAAAAACAGAAAAAATAATTAATAAAAATATATTTTGAAAATTTAAATCTTTATTTATTAACATGAAATATATTATACAAAATAAATATGCTATATATTCCATTGGATTGATATTCTTTTGTTTAGAAACCTTAAAATATTCATACATACCTGCCAAAGACATTAGCATAACTATGTATTTTAAATAAATACCACCTAAAAATAGAAAAATTAAAAAAGGTGATATTAATAATGCACCTAAATATCTTTTATTCATATTACACCTCTACTTTACTCCACCAAACCTTCTATCCCTTTTCTGAAAATCTAAAATAGCTTTATGTAGGTGTTCTTTTTTAAAATCCGGCCATTTTATATCAGATGTCCAAAATTCGGAATAGGCGCATTGCCATAATAAGAAATTGCTTATTCTTTGTTCACCGCTTGGTCTTATGATAATATCAGGATCTGGCATACCTTTAGTATATAAGTAATCTGATATAGTATCCTGAGTTATATCTTCCTCTTTTAACCTGCCAAATTTTATTTCTTTATATATTTTTTTAAAAGCATTAGTTATCTCATCTCTTCCACCATAGTTGAGAGCTAAATTTAAAACTAGACCAGTATTTAATTTTGTCTTTTCATAGGCGGATTTTAATTCTGCTTGACATATTTGAGGGAGCCTTGATATATCACCTATTGAATTTATTACTACGTTATTTGAATTAAGTTCTTCAAATTCACCTCTTAAATATTCAACTAAAAGTTTCATTAATGTAGATACTTCATCAGAAGGTCTTACCCAGTTTTCTGTAGAAAAAGCATATAAAGTTAGATATTTTACGCCAAGATTGCTGCATTCTTTCACAATATCACGTATGGTTTCTACACCAGCTCTATGACCCATAGTCCTTGGAAGATTCCTTTCTTTTGCCCATCTTCCATTTCCATCCATTATAATTGCAATATGTCTAGGTATATTGCTCATATTAATATCATTGATATATGAATCATGAACTTTTTTTGTTGATTTAAACAATTTAAACACAACAAATCTCCCCGTTTCTATAAATTTGCCTATTTATAGACAGTTTTATTTATTTAAGTATAAATAAAACCTGCGATAACGCAGGCCCTATTTATACAGACATAATTTCTTTCTCTTTTGCGTCTATTATTTTATCTATTTCTTTTACAAAGTTATCTGTTATTTTTTGAATTTCTTCTTCTGATTTTTTTACATCATCTTCTGAAATTTCGTTGTTTTTCTTTAGTGCCTTTATTTTATCATTACTATCTCTTCTTATTGATCTAACAGCAACTTTTGCTTCTTCTCCGGATTTTTTAACCGTCTTAACTAAATTTTTTCTAGTTTCTTCAGTAAGCTCAGGAACTATAAGTCTAATTACAGAACCATCGTTTGATGGATTTAATCCTAAATCAGATTTTAGTATAGCCTTTTCAATAGCTTTAATTGTACTCTTTTCCCAGGGCTGAATTAGTATTATTCTTGGCTCTGGTGCTGATACATTAGCTACCTGATTAATGGGTGCCATACTTCCGTAATACTCAACTTCTATTCTATCTAACATGGTAGGATTAGCTCTACCAGCCTTCATAGAAGCCAATTCCTTTTTTAAAACAGAAACAGTCTTATTCATTTTTTCATTGGCATTTTGAATTATGTCATTGATCATAGAATTACCTCCTCCTATTTTGAAACTAAGGTTCCGATTTCATCACCTAATACAACCCTTTTAATATTTCCTGGTGCATCTAGGCCAAATACTATTATAGGGATATTATTATCCATGCAAAGAGAAGTAGCTGTTGAATCCATAACTTGCAAGCCTTGCTCTAAAACTTGTATATATGTAAGCTTATCATATTTCTTTGCATCAGAATATTTATTAGGATCCTTATCGTAAACTCCATCTACTTTTTTAGCAAGTAGTATAGCATCAGCTTCAATTTCAGCAGCTCTTAAGGCCGCAGTTGTATCTGTTGAAAAGTATGGGTTGCCAGTACCAGCTGCAAAAATTACAACTCTACCTTTTTCAAGATGTCGCATTGCTCTTCTTCTGATAAAAGGCTCTGCAACTTCACGCATCTCTATTGCTGTTTGAACTCTCGTATTAACACCTATATTCTCTAAAGAATCCTGCAAAGCAAGAGCATTAATACATGTTGCAAGCATTCCCATATAGTCAGCAGTAGTCCTATCCATTCCTTCGCCTGATCTGCCTCTCCAAATATTTCCTCCACCTACTACAGCACCTATCTCGATACCCATATCAGATATTTCTTTAATTTCTTCTGCAATTCTTTGAGCTACATTAAAATCAATGCCAAACCCATTTGGCCCGGCAAGAGCCTCACCAGATAACTTAAGCATAATTCTTTTGTACTTTGCTGATTCCATATATATTATACCTCCATTTTAGCAATAATTACATAGTATAATAGAAAAATGTAAATTTTATAATTATCTTAAAAAAAGAGAACACAAGGTGTTCTCTTTCAGTAATTATCCCTGTTGCATTTGTTTACGAACTTCTTCAGCAAAGTTTTCTTCTTTCTTTTCAATACCTTCGCCTTTTTCAAATCTTACAAATCTTGTAACAGTTATAGGTGCACCAACTTCTTTAGATTTTTCTTGTAAATACTTAGTTATTGTTAGGTCAGAGTTTCTGATCCATACTTGTTCAAGCAAGCAATTTTCTTTGTAATATTTCTGAATTCTTCCTTCAACCATTTTTTCTGCAATATTTTCAGGTTTTCCTTCATTCATAGCTTGAACTTTATATATTTCTCTTTCTTTAGAAAGAGTGTCAGTATCAACTTGATCTCTGCTTAAGAATAATGGATTTGCAGCTGCAACTTGCATAGCAACATCTTTAGCAACATTCAATACTTCTTCACTATCTTTTTCGCAAGCTACTTCAACTAATACTCCAATTCTTCCGCCGCCGTGGATATAACTATGTACAACCCCTTTGTCGATTGTGAATCTATTAAATCTTCTTACTGCCATGTTTTCGCCTAGTTTAGCAATTAAAGCAGTAACAGCATCCTTTATAGAAATATTATTATCAGCTATGTACTTTTCTTCCACTAATTCATCCACAGTTTTAGCATTTGTAGAAGCTACCTGCTTTGCTATATTTTTACTTAAAGCAGCAAATTCTTCATTAGCAGAAACGAAATCAGTTTCACAATTTATTTCAACTATGGAACCGGATTTTTTGTCATCACTAATATAAGTTTCAACTAATCCTTCTGAAGCAACTCTGCCAGCTTTTTTTGCAGCAGCAGCTAATCCTCTTTCTCTTAGAATTTCTATTGCTTTATCTAGATCTCCATTTGATTCATTTAATGCCTTTTTGCATTCCATCATGCCGGCGCCAGTTCTTTCTCTTAATTCTTTAACCATCTGTGCTGTAATCATTTATAATTCCTCCTATCAAAAGTTAGTTTAAAAGGTAAATGAAATTAACTTTTCACCTACCTTTTTATGCATATAATAAAATTACTCAGCTAATTGCTCGCCTTGTCTTCCTTCAATTATTGCATCTGCTATTTTTGCAGTTATAAGTTTAACTGCTCTTATCGCATCATCATTACCAGGTATTACATAATCAACTTCATCTGGATCGCAGTTAGTATCAACAATTGAAACTACCGGTATACCAAGTATCTTAGCTTCTGAAATAGCATTCTTTTCTTTTCTAGGATCAACAACAAATAAAGCTCCAATGTTATTACTGTCCATATTTCTAATTCCGCCAAGGTTTTTCTCTAGCTTTTCTCTTTCAGCCTTTAGCTTGATAACTTCTTTTTTAGGAAGAACTTCAAAAGTTCCATCTTCTTCCATTTTGTTTAATTCTTCTAATCTTCTAATTCTTGCTTTAATTGTTCTAAAGTTTGTTAGCATTCCGCCTAACCATCTATTGTTTACAAAGTGCATTCCACTTCTAACAGCCTCTTCTTGAATAGCTTCCTGTGCTTGCTTCTTTGTACCAACAAATAAAACATCTTTTCCTTCAGCAGATACATTCTTAACAAATTCATATGCATCTTCAATTTTCTTTACAGTTTTCTGAAGATCTATAATATAAATCCCATTTCTTTCTGTAAAGATGTATGGAGCCATTTTAGGGTTCCATCTTCTTGTTTGGTGTCCAAAATGAACACCTGCCTCTAATAATTGTTTCATTGATATAACTGACATATTTCTACCTCCTAGGTTTTTCCTCCACTATCGTCATACTTATGAATTACCCAAAGGCACCTATTCATAAGTTGGATAATGTGTGTATTTTCTACTTATGTAGTATAACATAAGCTTTTATGCTGTTCAATATTTTATTTTATTTTTTTTAATTCGTCAAGAAGTTTATCATTAAGTATTTTTATATGAGTTCCCTTCATACCCAATGATCTTGATTCTATAACTCCTGCGCTCTCAAATTTTCTTAAAGCATTAACTATAACTGATCTAGTGATGCCAACTTTATCAGCTATTTTGGAAGCAACAAGAAGCCCTTCATTTCCATCAAGTTCATTGAAGATATGTTCTACAGCTTCTAATTCAGAATACGAAAGAGTTCCGATTGCTAATTGGACAACAGCTTTCTTTCTTGCCTCATCTTCTATTTCCTCATTTTTTGATCTTAATATTTCAAGTCCAATTATAGTAGCGCTATATTCAGCAAGAACTAAATCATCATCAGTAAACTCCTTGTCAAATCTAGCTAGTAGAAGTGTACCTAAACGTTCTCTATTTCCATTTATAGGAACTATAGTTGAAAGTTTGCTTTGGATTTTACATTCCATTTCTTGTTCAAATGTGCATATTCCATCATTTTCTACGTTTGCTAAAGTTTCATGTACATTTAATAGTTTATTATTATAACTCTCAGGAAATCTCATTTCGGAGATTATCTTGCTTTTTACGACATCACATTCAAAATCTGCCGATAAATTATATCCTAATATTTTACCTTTTCTACTTATTATATAAACATTACATGCCAGCACATCACTTAACAAGGTGCATATATCATCAAAAACAACAGGTTCTGTTCCCGACTTTTGTAAAATTCTATTCAGCATACGAGTTTTATTTAATAACGATGCCATTTTCATTCCTCCTATTTTTTATACTCATTTTTTATCCTAATTAATGTTAATTCAGTATTAAAAGAAATAATTTTATTGAAAACTTTCTTAATTAAGACTTTTTGAAAAATTATGAATTGTTGTCTTTTTCCTAAATAATAATATCATAAGGTTTCTTATAATTCAACATATTTTTTATTTTGTTCGACATAATTTTGCATTATGATTGCTTATCTTCATTATATTTTCTATTTTTGCAGTTTTCATTACTACATTCTAAAAAGCTACCTTTTGATTTAGAATATTTTTTAAACATTAATTCATTGCATAAATCGCATTTCTCATTTGTTGGCTCGAACCAGCTAACATAATCACAATTAGGATAATTGCTGCATCCAAAAAATTTCTTGCCTTTTTTGCTTCTCTTAATAAGAATATTCTCACCACATTTAGGACATTTAACATCTAACTTTTCAACTATAGGTTTTGTGTTTTTACATTCAGGGTATCCGGGGCAAGCTAGGAAATCTCCAAAACGCCCATGCTTTATTACCATGTTTCGGCCACATTTATCACATTTTTCTTCGCTTATTTTGTCTTCTATTGTAATTTTTGATATTTCTTTTTCAGCTACATCAATAGATTCTTTAATTGGCTTAAAAAAGTCATCTACAACTTTGTTCCAATTATCTTTTCCTTCCTCAACACGATCTAATTTTTCCTCGATATCTGCAGTAAATTCAACATCAACTATTTCTTTAAAATAATCACTTAGTATGCTATTTACTATTATACCTAATTCTGTTGGAATTAAAGTTTTCTTATCTCTTTCAATATATTTTCTATCTAACAAAGTAGAAATAATTGGAGCATACGTACTAGGTCTGCCTATACCATATTCTTCTAAAGTTTTAACTAAAGAAGCTTCTGAATATTTTGCAGGTGGTTGAGTGAAATGTTGTTTTCCTTCTATAGATTTAGTATTCAGTGTATCTCCTTCTAATAATTCAGGAAGATAAGTTGCTTCTTCTTCTTCGTCAGTTGAATATTCATAGATTTTCATAAATCCGTCAAACTTTACTGAAGATCCACTTGCTCTTAGCTGATAATGGCCATTAGTCACTTCTACTATAATTGTATTAAGTATACTTGATGACATTTGACTAGCAACGAATCTTTTCCAAATTAATGAATAAAGTTTATATTGTTCATCTTTTAAGCTATCTTTTATTTTATCTGGCGTTAAATCGATATAAGTAGGTCGTATTGCCTCGTGAGCATCTTGAATATTTTTTTTGCTTTTGAATGTCCTTGGTGATTCAGGATTATATTCTTTTCCAAAATTTTTTTCAATAAATTCTGCGGCAGATTTTTGAGCTTCTTCTGAAATTCTTACTGAATCTGTTCTCATATATGTTATAAGTCCTAAAGTCCCATGATTTTTCATATCTATGCCTTCATAAAGCTGTTGAGCTATAGACATAGTCCGCCTTGTTGCAAAATTTAATTTCTTATAGGCATCTTGTTGTAACGTACTGGTAGTAAACGGCGGCAATGGATTTTTATTTTTTTGCGATCTTTTAACTTTGTCGACAATAAAATCATGTGACTTTAATTCTTCGATTATTTTTGTACTCTCTAATTCAGTATTTATTTCAATTTTTTTGTTATTTTTTGACCATAGTTTTACGGTAAATGGTTTTTTGCTATTTGACGAAAGTAATTTACTTTCAATTGACCAATATTCTTTAGGAGAAAAAGAGTTTATTTCATTTTCTCTATCACATATCATCTTTAGTGCAACTGATTGAACCCTTCCCGCACTAAGCCCCCATCTTATTTTTCTCCATAGAATTGGACTTATTTCGTAACCAACGAGTCTATCTAATACCCTTCTTGCCTGCTGAGCATCGACTAAATTTATATTTAAAGTTCTGGGTTTCTTTATAGCATTTTTCACAGCATTTTTTGTAATCTCATTAAACTCTATTCTGCATTTTTCAGTATCATTTATATTCAGTATCTTTGATAAGTGCCAGGAAATTGCTTCACCTTCTCTATCAGGGTCTGTCGCTAAATAAATTTTTTCACTCTTTTTCGCTGCTTTTTTTAACTTTTCAAGCAACTCTCCTTTGCCTCTTATTGTTATATATTTAGGTGTATAATTATTATCTATATCTACACCTAATTGACTTTTAGGAAGATCTCTAATATGTCCCATTGAAGCTTCTACTATGAAATCTTTTCCAAGATATTTTCCAATAGTTTTAGCTTTAGCAGGAGACTCAACAATTACTAACTTTTGACCCATATATATACCTAGCTAACAAAATTATTAACCAGGTGATTCACCCCCTCATAATATAGTACTTTCAAATTAAATTATTTGTAATTTATTAGTTAATATACAAATTAATAAAAATTTATATGTATAACTATATAGCTTTATAATTTTTTACGTAATAATTACCAGCCAAGCACATTATTTCATTTTTTAGCTGCAACTCAAATAATACCTCATATAATTGATTAATGTCAATATTAGTGATTTTAATAATATCATCAATATGTATAGGACTATCGCTAATTAGTTCATTAATTTTCATCTCAATTGAACTTAATTTACAACATTTAATATCACTATTCATATAGCTTATTTTAAGCAGCTCAAACACATCTTCTATAGAAGTTAATGGATAAGCTCCATCTTTAATAATTTTGTTACAACCTTTACTTTCTTCTGAAAATATAGAACCCGGAACTGCCATGACATCTATGCCTTGTTCTAAAGCTAAGTTTGCAGTAATCAGTGAACCACTTTTTATCCCAGCCTCAACAATTATAATCAAGTCGCTAAGCTGACTAATAATTCTGTTTCTTATTGGAAAATTATATGGCATTGGTTGCGTTCCTGGAGGGAATTCAGATAAAATTACGCCTCTTTTTTTTATTTCTTCAAATAAGAATTTATTTTCCTTTGGGTAAACAATGTCTATACCGCAACCAAGAACGGCACAAGTAAAGCCGCCATTTTCAATACATGTAGAATGAGCATGTGCATCTATTCCCCTAGCCAATCCACTAACAATATTTATATTATTGAAAGACAATTCTTTAGAAATAAGTTTTGTAACATTTGTGCCGTAATTCGAATTTTTTCTGGAACCTACTATAGAAACATTAATACTTGAATTTAGCTTTTCTATACTTCCATAATAATATAAGATACATGGAGAATCATCATATAGCCTTAGTTTATTAGGAAAGTTCTCATTATCGCAAGTTATTATTTTAATATTGTTTTCCAAAATTACATTTTTAATAATACTTATCTTTTTATCATCCCAACTGTTAAATAGAACGTTTTTTAATTCTTTTGAAACTAAATTTCCTTGAGAATATTCATTCCATAAATTGAAAGAACTTTTATAATATTTAATAAGGTTATTTTTGATTTTATTTGATAATTTAAGTGTTGAAAACCAAATATCATGTTCAATCATAGTAATATACTCCTAATTATAACATTAAAATAATTACCAATAATATACTGATTAAATATTTTTATCAGACTATATTATCATTAATAAATTTTCTATATTGCACTGCTTCAATTACATCACTATTTTCTATATTTTCTCTTCCATTTAAATCAGCTATAGTTCTTGACAACTTAAGCAATCGATTATATGCTCTATTGCTTAAATTATATTTTGTGTACACATTCTTTAACAACATATTACTCTTACTATCTAATTTGCAGTATTTATTAATTAATTTTGTTGTCATTTGTGAGTTACAGCTTATTCCTTCATTTTTATATCTTGTTTTCTGAAGTTGTCTAGCTTTTATAATTCTTTTTCTTATAACTTTAGAGGGTTCGTTTTTATTTATTTTATTATATTCTTCATACTTTAACGAAGCTACAAAAGTAAATATATCTATCCTATCAAGAAGAGGACCTGAAAGCTTGTTTAAATATACTTTCTTTTCATGTTCTGTACATGTACATTTTTTAGTGCCACTTGCGTAAAAACCACACGGACAAGGATTTGTAGCACCAACAAGCATAAAATTAGCTGGATAGCTTATGTTGCCATTAGCACGCGATATTTTAACTAATTTATCCTCTAGAGGCTGTCTTAGTACTTCTAAAACGCTTTTTTTAAATTCCAGCATTTCATCTAGAAATAAGACTCCGTTATGCGACAAAGATATTTCGCCTGGTGCAAGATTTCGTCCGCCTCCTATTAATGATATATTTGAACTTGTATGGTGGGGGCTCCTAAATGGTCTGCATTTTGCAAGACCTTCATCTTTTATGTTTCCTGAAACACTATAAATTTTTGTAACTTCTAAAGCTTCTTCGTAATCAAGTTCAGGTAAAATACTCGGTATTCTTGAGGCAAGCATGCTTTTACCTGAACCCGGAGGCCCCCAAAGCAATATATTATGTCCTCCGGCAGCTGCAACTTCAATTGCCCTTTTGCTGCTATCCTGACCGATAACATCTTCAAAATCAAATGTGAAATTACCATTTTTCTTTTCGTTTTTATAATCAAATGTTATAGGAAGCATATCTTCATTTTCTAGAAAATTCACAACCTGTCTTAAATCACCAAATGGATATATTAATGCATTTTTTACAATTGAGCATTCATTACTATTCTCATTTGGTATTACGAAATTTTTAATACTATTATTTAAACCTCCTATTATTATTGGAAGTGCGCCTCTAATTTTTCGTATTTCACCTGATAACGAAAGCTCGCCTATAAATAAATACTTATGTATATTTTCACAGTATATTTGATTTGAGGCTGCTAAGATACCTATAGCAATCGGCAAATCGAACTGTGATCCGTCTTTTTTTATATCTGCCGGTGCAAGATTAACTGTTATTCTGCTTATCGGGAACTCAAAACCAGAATTTATAATGGCAGCCCTAACTCTCTCCTTAGACTCTTTTACCGAAGTATCTGCTAAGCCTACAATATTAAAGCAAGGTAACCCGGTAGAAATATCTATTTCTACTGTTATATTGATGCCATCAATTCCACTAAAGGTTGCAGTATTTATTTTTACAGACATATTATCACCTCTAGCCATAAATTATTGACATGTATATACATTTATATAACTAAATTTAAAACAAATATTATTTAATATTTGTTTAGTATTAAAATAACGGTCAATATTAATAGGTACTATACTTAAATTTTTGTTTGGAGAAAATGCTATGAAGAATCAAAATAAACCTATTGGATTCTATGGAGAAGAAACAGCTGAATCTTATTTAAAATCTATAGGATATAATATAATAAGTAGAAACTTCCGCTGTAATATTGGTGAAATTGATATGGTAGCAAGGGATGGGAAATATATTGTTTTTATTGAAGTTAAGACAAGATATGATAGGAAGTATGGCTATCCTTGTGAGGCAGTGACTAAAGGAAAACAGTATAAAATTTATAAGACTGCTCAATATTATATATTAAAAAACAAAATTGAAAAATCATATTTTCGATTTGATGTTATTGAAGTGTTATTAAATAGAAGCAGCAATGAATATAAAGTTAATCTTATAAAAAATGCCTTTCAAATATAAAACCAAGTGCGGTTATATCCTTCGCACTTGGTTTTATTTAAAGTATGTTTCTTAGAAAGTACATTCTATGTATTTTACAAGGTCCATATTTTTTCAATGCTTCTATGTGATCTTTCGTTCCATAGCCTGCATTTTCCTCAAAAAAATATTTAGGGTATATTTTTGAATATTCTCTCATAATTTTATCTCTATATACCTTTGCTATAATAGAAGCGCATGCAATACTTGCACTTTTTTCATCACCTTTTATAACATAGTTATTCTTAAGGTTAAAACGTTTTATTGGATATCCATCTGATAAAACTAATTCAGGCTGGATGCTAAGTTTAGAAACAGCCTCCCTAAACACTTCATTATTGCACCAAGCTATTCCCTTTGAATCAATTTCGTAATTATTTATTACTGCAAAAGAATAGCTTGCAGCTTTATGTATAATTTCTGCTGAAAGCTCTTCACGCGCTTTGCTGGAAAGCTTCTTGGAATCTTTTATACCAATAATTAAATCTGAATTATGCATAGAGCTTAAATCTAAAATAACAGAAGCAGCTACTATAGGTCCTGCTAAAGGTCCACGTCCTACTTCATCAACTCCAGCAATATAGCCTTCAGCTAAATAATTTTTATCAAAATCATACATTTTTTTTACTCTATAAACTTCTTTATCAAAAGCTTCTATTTGCTTAGAGATTTTTACAGACAATGATTGCACATTTTTTCTGCTATCGGTATTAAGACAATTAATCATCTGGGTAACTACATCTTTATTTATATTAAAATTTATGTAATCATCCTTAATATCATCTGTATATTTTTTTATCATGTTATAACTCATTTTTTCAAAATCAACAATTAACTCATTTGCTTTGTTCATAAATATCTTTCTGAGTTAAGGTTTTTCTAAAGAAATTTTCCCTAACTTTCCCCCTCTAAATTCGTCTAAAATCATTACTGAAACACGATTATAATCAACAATACCGCCTGATGATATATTTCCTCTTTTTAAAGCTATATTATCCATATTCTCTAGTGTATTATCGCTTAATTTATCCAATTTATATCTTTCTATCAATTTGTTTGGATATTCAAAAGAAAGTCTTTCTATGAGTTTAAGAGCAAGTTCTTCAATATCCATTACTTCATCCTTTATTGCACCAGTGAAAGCCAAGTTGAGTGCAACATCTTCATCCTCAAATTTAGGCCATAGTATACCTGGGGTGTCCATAAGCTCTATACCTATTTTGGTCTTTATCCATTGTTTGCTTTTTGTAACACCAGGTCTGTCTCCTGTTTTTGCTATATTATTTTTAGCAAGCCTATTAATAAATGATGACTTACCTACATTTGGTATTCCTACAACCATAACACGAGTAGTAATATTTAAGAGCCCCTTAGCTTTCAGTCTGTCATGTTTTTCCTTTAAAATCTTATCTAAAGTAGGTTTAATTGAATTTAATCCTGCACCAGTTATGCTATTCACTGCTATAGACGCAACATTATTTGTTGAGAGAAACTTAATCCACTGATTTGTTACATTTTCCTCACTTAAATCACTTTTATTTAACAATATTACTCTAGGTTTATCTCCGCATATATCATCAATTTCCGGATTCCTACTACTTTTAACTATTCTAGCATCTCTTATTTCTATAACAGCATCTACAAGCTTCATATTTTCCTTCAGTTCTCTTCTTGTTTTTGCCATATGCCCTGGAAACCAATTAATCGCCATATTATCTAATCCTTCCTATCTTGTTAAATGGGTATAACCTCAAGACAGCTCTACCTACTATAAGTTTTTTATTCACAAATCCTACATCTGGGAATCTGCTGTCCCTGCTATTATTTCTATTATCCCCTAAAACGAAAACAGTATTTTCGGGTACAGTAACTTCATTAAAAGTACCATTAATAAATTTCTCATTTAGATAGGGTTCTTTCTTTTCAACACCATTTATGTATAATCTATTATCTTCAATTTTTACTTTATCACCAGATATAGCCACAACTCTTTTTATAAATTTTTCTCTTATATCAGCAGGGTACTTTAATACTACAATGTCATCTACTTTTGGATTTCGAAAATAGTAGGAAACCTTTTCAACTATCAATCTATCCTTATTATCTAATGTCGGAAACATAGATAAACCATCAACGCTGACTGTTTCAAAAACAAAAGTTATTATAAGTACTGCAGCAACTATAGCTATTATAACAGATTTTGCTAATTCAATTAAGTTCTTCAGCATACTAACACCTTCCTTATATATAAAAAAGGGTCTAAACAGACCCCTTCTTATATTAACTCTTTAACTTTTGCTGCCTTACCAACTCTATCTCTTAAATAGAATAGTTTAGCTCTTCTAACTTTACCTCTTCTAACAACATCAATTTTATCAATAATAGGAGAATTTACAGGGAATGTTCTTTCAACACCTACACCATAAGATATTCTTCTTACAGTAAATGTTTCTCTGATTCCACCATTCTGTCTCTTTAGAACGATGCCCTCGAAAATTTGTATTCTTTCTCTATTACCTTCTTTTACTTTAACGTGAACCTTAACAGTATCTCCAACGTTAAATTTAGGTAAGTCAGTTCTAATTTGTTCAGCTTCTATAGCTTTTATAATTTCTAACATGTGCATTCCCTCCTAATATTTATTTGACGTTCTTGATCGCTTTTGTATCAGAGGAACGCCCGTACTAGCACAAAATGTATTTTAACATATATTATATCTTTATGCAATATAATAATTATTTCAATAGTTTTTTATCTTCTTTAGTTAATTGTATCTTTTTAAATAAATCAGGTCTTCTTTCTCTAGTAATGCTAAGAGATTGTAATCTTCTCCACTTTCTAATATTCTCATGATGTCCAGATAAGAGTACTTCAGGAACTGAAACACCTTCAAAACATTCTGGTCTTGTATACTGCGGATATTCCAAAAGACCGGAATAAAAAGATTCATCGGTAAAACTTTCTGAGCTAGATAAAACTCCAGGAACTAGTCTGCATAAACTATCTATAATAGGAATGCAGGCCATTTCACCACCTGTTAATACGAAATCCCCTAATGAAATTTCATCATCAGTATAAGAATATACTCTTTCATCTATTCCTTCATAATGACCGCACAAAAATATAAGTTCATTTTCTGTTGATAATTCTTTTGCTATATTCTGATTAAAGGCTTTACCTTTAGGACCTAAAAATATAACTTTACCCTGGTTAATTTTTTTAACTGCGTGGATCGAGTCAACAATTGGCTGAGCAGACATTACCATACCTGCACCACCGCCATATGGATAGTCATCCACCTTTTTGTGCTTATTTTTAGAAAAGTCTCTTATATTCACAGTATTAATGCTGATTAAATTTTTTTCTTGAGCTCTTCCGATAATACTATAGTTAAAAACATCAAACATTTCAGGAAACAATGTTAAAATATGTATTTTCATTGCCATACCTCTACGGGTTTAATAACTATTTCGGCTCTTATAACATCGATGCTGGAGACAATTGTCTTAAGTGCCGGAACAAGAATTTCGGTGTTTCCTTTTACCCAATAGACATCGTTGCTTGGTGTTTGAATCACATCGTATACGCTTCCTAATTCTTTGCCATTTTCATCTAAAACCTTGCAGCCTATTAAATCAGCTATAAAATACTCACCCTCATTTAACGGAACTGCTTCGGTCCTTGGTATCTCAATATATTTATTTTTGTATTTTTGTGCCATTTCTATACTATCGATACCTTCAACTTTAATTATGACTTTATCATTTTGTAATTTGCACCATGCAATTGAATTTTCAATACCATCTATAAATATCTTTTTCAGCTTTCTAAATCTTCTAATATCATCTGTTAGGGGATATACCTTAAGTTCTCCATGTACTCCGTGGGTATTAATAATTTGACCTACAGTCATAAATTCTTTCATTACCCTTCACCTTCTTATATAATTATATTTAAAATGAAATAAGGGTTTAGGTAGCACCTAAACCCTATATTATTTCTACAACAACTCTTTTATTATCTTTAATAGCTGCTGCTTTAACTACAGTTCTAATAGCCTTTGCTATTCTTCCCTGCTTGCCTATTACTTTTCCCATATCTTCAGGTGCAACTTTAAGTTCAAGTATAATAGATTGTTCTCCTAAAACTTCATTAACTTGAACAGCTTCTGGGTTATCAACTAATGATTTAGCTATAATTTCAACTAATTCTTTCACAGAATACACCCCCAGTGATTACTTTGAAAGCTTTTCGTTAAGTCCAGCTCTGTTAAAAAGTTTTTTAACTATGTCGGATGGTTGTGCACCATTTTTTACCCATTTTACAGCCTTTTCTTCATCAATTTTTATAAGAGCAGGTTCTGTAGTTGGATTGTAATAACCTATTTCTTCAATAAATCTTCCATCTCTTGGAGATCTTGAATCAGCAACAACAACTCTATAAAATGGAGCTTTTTTAGCACCCATTCTTCTTAATCTTATCTTTACAGCCATTAATTTCACCTCCTTCTAAAGTACAATTAGCTCATAAATGGCAACTTGCCCAATAAGCCCTTTTTCATACCCTTTTGCATATTTTTAGTTTGTTTCATTAATTTTTTCATCATATCAAATTCTTTAAGAAATTTGTTAATTTCTTGTATGTTACTTCCAGAACCAAGAGCAATTCTCTTTTTTCTAGATGGAGAGCTGCTTACTAAACTTGGGTTTACTCTTTCTTTCTTAGTCATTGAGTTTATTATAGCCTCACGTCTTTTCAACTCTTTTTCACCTTGAGTAAAATCAACACCCTGAAGCTCTTTAGAATTAACACCAGGCATCATCTCAATTATCTTATTAAGAGGTCCAAGTTTTTTCATCTGATTCATCAAGGATAAATAATCATCTAAATTAAATTCCTGACTCATCATTTTTGCGCCTAATTCTTTGGCTTGCTTTTCATCAATGGCAGACTGCGCTTTTTCAATTAAAGAAAGCACATCACCCATACCTAATATCCTTGAGGCCATTCTATCAGGATAAAATACCTCAAGATCATTCATCTTTTCTCCAACACCGATAAACTTTATAGGCTTACCACTAATTGCTTTTATTGATAATGCAGCTCCACCTCTGGTATCTCCATCGAGTTTTGTTAATATAACTCCTGAGATATCAAGCTGTTCATTAAAGCTTTGAGACACATTAACAGCGTCTTGACCAGTCATGGAATCAACAACAAGCATAATTTCAGATGGGCTAACAGAATCTTTTATATTTCTAAGTTCATTCATTAACTCTTCATCGATGTGAAGCCTTCCAGCTGTATCTACAATCACAACATTAAAATTATTATTTTTAGCATACTCTATTGAAGCCTTTGATATATCAACAGGGTTTACCTTATCACCCATACTGAAAACTGGAACATCAATTTGCTTTCCAACTACTTGTAGTTGCTTAATTGCAGCTGGTCTATAAATATCACATGCAACTAAAAGAGGCTTTTTGTTTTTCTTTCTTAACTGAAGTGCTAGTTTACCAGCCATCGTAGTCTTACCTGCGCCTTGAAGTCCTACAAGCATAATAACAGTAATACCATTATTAACATAATTTATAGTACTTTCGCTATTTCCCATAAGGGAAGTTAGTTCCTCATTTACAATTTTTATAACTTGCTGTCCGGGAGTCAAACTTTCCAGTACTTCTTTTCCAGTACATTTTTCGCTCACATTATTTATAAAATCTTTAACCACTTTATAATTAACGTCTGCCTCTAATAATGCAAGCTTAACCTCTCTCATAGCTTCTTTTATATCTTTTTCATTTAGCTTGCCTTTTCCCTTAAGCTTTTTTATAGTATCTTGAAGTTTAGAAGCTAATCCTTCAAAAGCCATGATAATCCTCCTATAAATTCTCCATTATATCTCTTTCAATATCATCTACAAATGGCTTTAAACCATTATCACTAACTTTAGATTTTAGTATCTCAATTTTTTTTAGCAAGGACTTTTTTAGAAATTTTATATCTTCGCTATTCTTCATAAGTTCTAATTTACATTCGTATTCAACTAGAGATTTTTGACATCTCTTTAATATATCATGGATTGCCTGTCTGCTTGTATTATTTAGTTCAGCAATCTCAGCGAGGGATAAATCCTCATTATAATACATATTCATTATATCAAGTTGTTTTTCAGTTAAAAGATTTCCATAGAAATCTAAAAGAATAGAAATCTCAAATCTTTCTTCCATATAACCACCTTACCCACAGCAATTATAATACCAGAGAATAAAAAAGCTGTCAAGTATTTTTACTTAACAGCTTTTTTATTTATTCAAAAAGAGCTTCAACAAAATCTCTAGCCTTAAATTCCTGCAAATCATCAATTCCTTCGCCAACACCTATTAACTTAACAGGTATATTAAGCTGATGCTTTATACTTATAACTACTCCACCTTTTGCTGTACCATCTAATTTTGTAAGAATTATTCCATCTACCTTGCATACATCCATAAATTGTTTTGCCTGCTGGACTGCATTTTGGCCTGTTGTGGCATCTAGTACTAGTAGGGTCTGCTTATTTGCCTCTGAAAACTCCCTCTCAATAATCCTATTTATCTTTCCTAATTCATCCATTAGATTTTTCTTATTATGAAGACGTCCTGCAGTATCACATATTAGAACATCAACTTTCCTTGACTTTGCAGCCTGTATTGCATCAAATACTACAGCAGCAGGGTCTGAACCTTCTTGATGCCTTACTATATCAACTGAGGCCCTATTACTCCAAACTTCAAGTTGGTCTATTGCCGCAGCTCTAAATGTGTCTGCTGCAGCCAGAAGAACCTTTTTGTTATCATTTTTTAATTTTGCAGCAATTTTTCCTATTGATGTCGTTTTACCAACTCCATTAACTCCAACAATAAGAAGAATAGAAGGAGTCTCTGAGATCAAATCATTTTCTTCATCTGCATCCATCATTTCTATTAAGACTTGTTTAAGGCAATTATTAACTTCGCTTGGCTGTTTAATCCTATTTTCCTTAACTTTAATCTTAACTCTTTCAATTATTTCTAATGCTGTTTCTACTCCTATATCGGAAGTAATTAATATTTCTTCAAGTTCTTCATAAAGCTCATCATCTATAGTTACATATAGATTAAGCATTTGTCCAATTTTATCAGTAAATCCATCTTTAGTTTTAGCAAGGCCGTTTTTTAGTTTTTCAAAAAAAGCATTAAACATCGTTTTCCTCCGTAATTATGATTATATATTTATAAATAAATTATGCAGTATATGAACGTTTATTAAAATCCACAGATACTACTTTGGAAACTCCCTTCTCTTCCATAGTAACACCATATAGAACATCGCTTACCCCCATTGTTCCCTTTCTGTGAGTTATTACAATAAATTGAACATTATTAGAAAACTTTTTCAGAAATTCTGCATAACGCAATACGTTTGCATCGTCTAGTGCCGCTTCTATCTCATCAAGTATACAAAATGGAGTTGGCTTCATTTTTAATATTGAGAATAGAAGTGCAATTGCTGATAATACTTTTTCTCCACCTGACATAAGATTTATATTTTGAAGTTTCTTACCTGGAGGTTCTACATTAATTTCTATATTTGCAGTTAACTCATCACCTTCAGATAAAATCAAATCGGCACTGCCACCCTTAAATAGTTCTTTAAAAGTTTCATTAAAAATAACCTTTAATTTAGCCAAGTTTTCGCTAAAGACTGATTTCATTTTATCAGTCATCTCATTAATCATTTCAATAAGCTCAGATTTGGCTTGTATCAAATCTTCCTTCTGTGAATTCATAAATGTATATTTTTCAATAACTTCTTTATACTCTTCTATTGATCCTACATTAACTACACCTAAATTTGAGACTTGATGCTTCAATTCAGTTATGCTTCTCTTTAAAGATTCAATATTCTTTATATCTGTTTTATACTGTAGAGCTTCCGCATAAGTTAATCCTATTTCTTCATTAAGTTTTAAATATAATGACTCAATTTCTGTTTCGAGTTTAGCTAATGCAACCTGTTGTTTATGGTATTCATCTTCTTTTTTTGATAACAAAAGGTTATTTTCTTCCAACACATTATTATTAATCTTTATGTCTTCCTTGATTTTTATTTTCTTTATTTCGCCTTTGTTAAATATCTCCTCATAGTTTCCCATAAAGGTCTTTATAGTACTAACTTTTTTATTATTTTCTTCAATTTTTATATATCCTTCATTTATTGAACTTTGATATTTTCCCACTTCTTCTTCGAGAGAAAATTTCTTCTTACTATGTTCCTCTAGTTCATTTGATAATCTTTCAAGTTCTCTAATCTTATTTAATACAATCTCATCGGTTTGGGCTTTTTTAATTTTTAAACTTGTATGCTTTTCTTTTATATCTTTTATATGATTGGATTTATCTGATAATTTTACTTCAAACTCTGATAGTTTATTATTATTATCAGTTTGCTTTTCTACCAGTTCATTAATTAATAATTCTTTATTATTAATATTGTCTTGATTAGAATCATAGTCTTTTCTTAATAATTGAACTTCAGTTCTAGATGACTCAATCATTTGAGTCAATCTATCATTTTCAGCTCGTATGGCTGTAATTTTCCCTTTTATCTTTGTTATTTCAATGTTATCATTATATACTTTATCTCTCAAATTTAAACATTGTTCATCTAAAGTCCTTACCGTTTTTTTGTTTGCTTCCAATGATAATGATAAATTGTTAATTGAATTATTTTCTTCCTTAAGTTTTATAAAAAGATCATCTATCTCTCTTTTTCTGCTTATTATACTAGTTGCCTTATGAAATATGCTTCCACCAGTTAGTGAACCACCTGGATTTATAGTCTCACCGGTTTGAGTAACTATTTTATAGCTATAATCTGTCTTTTTAGCTATTGATAGAGCATAATCCATATTAGAAGCAATGATAGTTCTGCCTAAAACAAAATCGATAGCATTAGTAAATTTTTTATCATATTCAATAAGATCGCTAGCTATACCAATAAAGCCAACAGTGTTCTTTAAATTATCAATATTAGCTATTCTTTTACCTCTAATGATACTTAGTGGCAGGAATGTGGCTCTACCGATATTATTATTCCTCAAGTATGAAATAAGATTTTTAGCTGTTTCTTCACTATCGGTTATAATATCGGAAATAGCCCCTCCTAATGCAATCTCAATTGCTGTTTCTAAATCTTTATTAACATTAATAATTTCTCCAAGCACAAAGCATTTTGAAGCTGCATACTGAATTTTACCATTATCAATATGCTGCATTAATGTTTTTACTGATTTAGCATATCCCTCATACTGCTTATCCAGATTAACAAGCATCTGATAATTAGCTTCAAGTTTGTTAGCTGATATATTATGTTCTTTTAGCCTCTTTTCATCGCTGCTAATCACTGAGTTTAGTTTAGATATCTCATATTTATTATTTTTAATTATGTTTTCATTTTCTATTACTTTATTATTTATTTCTGTTATATTATTTTCTAGCATAGTTATTGTTGTAGAGTTAATTGTAATAGAATTAATATTATCTTCACATAAGGATTTAAGATCATCTATCTTTTTTTCTATTCTTTTTTGTTCACTATGAAGAATAGAAATATCGTTTTTATTACTTGATATCAGATTCGATAGATTAAAACTATCATTCTTGTATTGGCTTATCAGAGCTTCTGTATTATTGACTATACTGTTTATATCTATAATTTGTTTCTCATAAACCTCTATGTGACTATTAATACTTGCTTGTTCCTCTTGATATTGCTTTAAAAATTCTTCTTGAGTATCTTTAGTTTCAATTATGCTATTAATCTTATTCTGAATCTCTTTGATATCATTAATATTTTTATCTATTGATATTTGTAAGTTTTTTATTCTTTCTTCAATAAGAGCTGTTTCAGAATTAATATTTTGAAAGTCAGATTTAAGTTCATAAAATTTATGCTGATTGCTTTGAATAGATAATTCATGCTCCTCTAATTCATTTTCTAACATATTTGACTTGTTTTTATATTCATCTCTTTTTGTAGTAAGATTACTTATATATTCTTTAGTATTTTCCATTTCTTGCCTAATATGATTATCTTTTTCTTTTATTTCTTCTAAGGAATATATAATTATATTTATCTCTTTTTCCTTAAGATCCTGAGAGAGATTTAAAAAAGCTTTTGCTTTTTCACTCTCAGCTTTTAATGGTTCTATTCTATCCTCATAGGTTTTTATTATATCTTTAATTCTGATTAAATTTTGCTCTGTATTATATAACTTTTTTTCGGCTTCCTCTTTTCTAGTTTTAAACTTAACAATACCAGCGGCTTCCTCTAACAGACCTCTTCTTTCCTCTGGTTTTCCGCTCAAAATAGCATCAATCTTACCTTGTCCAATTATAGAATATCCTTCTTTTCCAATTCCAGTATCCATAAAAAGTTCTTGAATATCCTTTAATCGACAATGGGTATTATTAATATAGTATTCACTTTCACCTGACCGATAAAGTCTTCTTGAGATAGTCACATCTGAATAGTCAATTGGTAAGGCTCCATCACTATTATCTAAAGTTAAAGATACTTGAGCAAGTCCAACAGGCTTTCTGAATTGAGTACCTGCAAAAATGACGTCCTCCATCCTTCCTCCTCTTAGACTTTTAATGCTCTGTTCACCTAACACCCATCTTACTGCGTCGGAAATATTACTTTTTCCACTGCCATTAGGGCCTACCACTGCTGTAACTCCTTTTATAAAAGAAAGTTCTGTTTTGTCCGCAAATGATTTGAAGCCTCTAATTTCAATTGATTTTAAGAACATACATACACTCCTTATCTAAAAAGCATAGGCAGCAATCCTAATATAAATACAACAATCATAAAGTAAACTAATAACTTAGTATATTTTTCACGTTGCTTTTTATTCATATATATACACTCCTCGCACACAGCTTTACTATACTACATAAGTTTATAGTATAACAAAAAAAATATCAATCTACAAATAAAAAAAACCGTGACCTGCACGGTTTTACTTGCTTATCTAGGTTCTACAATAAATTTAATAGCTGTTCTTTCTTCTCCCTCTATAGTTATTTCTGAAAAAGCAGGGACAACAACTAAATCTATTCCATTTGGAGCTACAAATCCTCTTGTAATCGCTATAGCCTTTACTGCCTGGTTAACTGCACCTGCTCCTACTGCTTGAACTTCTGCAGCACTGTTTTCTCTAAGTACTGCTGCTAAAGCTCCTGCTACTGATTTTGGCTGAGATTGCGCTGATACTTTTAATACTTCCATTATAAATTCCTCCCTACAAAATCTGTTAAACAAATTTCACAGAGAATATATTCTATAAAATGTGTGAATATCCTTCTTTGTACTTGCTTGCGAAATAATCATATATCGACATAGTTATACAATTATCGTTATAACTCAGCATCAGTTCACCTCTGTTAACAGAATCTAACTGATTAACAATAACGTTTATTGTCTTAAGTTGTTTTAAAGTGTCATTAAAAAATTTCTTTTTTGACGCATAAAGCTTTGAGATATCTTTTGGATTAATATATATTTTTAGTATTCCGCTATAAGATGATGGCACTTCATCCCTGATAATATCATTTATTATGCTTCCTTCTACTAATTCCCTAAACGCCGGATGAAATGGTCCTGTTACAATATCTCCTCCTTCATTAATCTCCTCGGTTGGCTGCAAACCTAATCTAATTACATTTATATTATTTACTATAAGCATCCCATAAATTATTTTTGAAATTTTAACAGCCTCCTCTAGAGTGTAGGGAGTATAAGTTCCCTGTTTATACATTACTTCCATTGGAGTATCTTTTATTACTAAAGAAGGATAGATTCTGCAAATATCAGGGGATAACTTAATTATTTCTTGAGTGGTTTTTATATCTTTTTCAAAATTATCTCCGGGAAGGCCAAGCATTATTTGGTGACCTAATATAAAGCCATATTTTTTTATTAATTTAGATGCTTTAATGACATCCTCAACAGAATGGCCTCTGGCAGATTTATGTAAAACTTCATTATCTAGCGACTGTACTCCTAACTCTATAATATCTACAGAGAATTTATTCAAATTTAATAGTATATCATCGTTTATATAGTCTGGTCTTGTGGACAATCTAATATAATCAATAATATTTAAATCCTTATAATGCTTTGCAATTTTTAGCAACTCATTTTGCTTTTCTATGTTTATTGCTGTAAAGGTTCCGCCAAAGAAAGAAATTTCAAGTGTCCTGTTTGTTTTTGGTATTGTTTTAATGTATTCTTCAACTGTATTAATAACAAATTGGGCAGTTACTTTTGTTGAGCTGCCGGTTATACTATTTTGATTACAGAATACACAATCATGAGGACAGCCTTCGTGCGGAACAAATATTGGAATTATATAATGTGCTTTATTCATAGATTACCTCCATATTACAAAGGGCAGCTTTAGCAGCATTTTGTTCCGATTCTTTCTTACTATATCCTGAACCAGTGCCATATACAGTTTTATCAATAATTACCTCAGTATAAAACTTCCTTCTATGAGGTGGGCCTTCAAATTTTAACAAATTATACGATATTAAAGTTTCGCCCTTTTGCTGAAGGACTTCCTGGAGACGAGTCTTGTAGTCCAATATTATATCATTATTTATGGCTCTATCAATTATATTACTAAAGTTATGCATAATAAACTTCTTAGCTTCTTGGATTCCTCTATCTAAATAAATTGCTGCAATTACAGCTTCAACACTATCCGCTAAAATTGATATTCTGTCTCTTCCACCAGTTAATTCTTCGCCTTTACTCATTCTTAAATATTTACCAAGACCAAGAATAATAGAAATTTCATATAAGGAATTTTCGCATACTATTAGTGATCTCAACCTTGTAAGCTCACCTTCCGATTTATCAGGAAAATTCTTATATAAATATTCCGATATACAAATTTGCAGCACTGAATCACCTAGAAATTCCAATCTTTCATTATGTTTTTTTTCTTTGTGTTGGTTAATATATGAACTATGCGTTAGTGCCTCATTTAGTAATGAAATATTGTTAAAAACTATATTAAGTCTTTTTTCTAAATTTTTTATATCAAACGCTTCATTTTTCATTGTTGTAACACCTACCTAAAAAAGAAGTGTATTCTTCAAGTTGCTATTTAACAAATTCAAGAATGCACTGCTTAATAATATAAAAATTTAAGTCCCGTAGTAAACACGGGACCTATAATTACTCTTCAATATGTGACTTTATGTAATCTACTACATCACTTACAACGCTTATTTTTTCAGCATCTTCATCTGGAATCTCCATATCGAATTCACTTTCTAAAGCCATAATTAATTCAACTATATCAAGAGAATCAGCACCTAAATCATCAATAAAAGAAGATTCCATAGAAATTTCGTCAGCATCTATTCCTAACTGATCGGATATTATATCTCTAACTTTTTCGAATATCACAATTTCACCTCCCAAAACTTAAGCTATACTTAGATAATATTACATAACATAACTACCGTCAATATTAATACATAAATAAAAACTATAAATTTTCACTATTACTATCAATATTAAGTTTCTCAATTTCAGAACTAATCTTATCAATTATTTTATTATCATAACAAATAGTAGCCTGCTTAATTGCGTTTTTAATAGCTTTTGCATCTGAGCTTCCATGAGCTTTTATAACTATACCTTGAGCCCCTAAAAAAGCAGATCCTCCATACTCAGTATAATCAAAATCCTTTTTAAATTTATTAAAGACAGATTTTAATAATAATCCTCCAAGCTTATTTTTAAATGAAGTCATTATTTCATCCTTAAGCATGCCAAAAATATTTGAAGCTACTCCTTCATATGTTTTCAAAATAGTATTGCCGACAAATCCATCACAAACTACAATATTTGTTTCACCAGAAGGTATGTCTCTAGGTTCAACATTGCCAACAAAATTGAAATCAGTGTTCTTTAATAACTTATGAGTTTCTTTTGCAAGTTCATTTCCCTTTTCTTCTTCAGCACCGATATTTACCAGTCCAACGGATGGATTTACGGTATTTAAAATACTTTCAAAATAAATTTTACCCATAAGCGCAAATTGAACAAGATATAAAGGCTTACAGTCTACATTTGCACCAGCATCTACAACCATAAAAGGTGCTTTCCTTCCGGGCATTATTGGCGCGAGGGCTACTCGCTTTATACCTTTTATTCTTCCAATAATAAGCGTAGCGCCAGCCATAAGCGCACCGGTACTTCCAGCTGATAAAACCGCATCAGCCTCACCTGATTTAACCAAATAAAGGGCTTTAACTAAGCTTGAATCCTTTTTCTTTTTTAAAGCTTTTACCGGCTCTTCATTAGGAGAAATAACCTCACTAGCATCAACTATACTAATTTTGTCCTTTGGATATTCATATGTATTTAACTTTTGCGATATTAAATCCTCTGGACCAGTTATAATAACTTCAACATTGAATGCCTCTACAGCATCAACACACCCCTGAATAATTGAATCAGGAGCAAAATCTCCCCCCATACCATCAACAGCAATCCTCATAACATTAGCCTGTAATCAAAACAGGAACTTCACATCCTTTCCTGATAATATGCATAGTATTGTTTAATAAGAAGTATATTATACAAAAATTCAATTATCAATATAAATACTTAAAAAACAAGAGAAAGTCATATGACTTTCTCTTCTAATTATTTCTCTGATGCAACTACTTCTTTACCTTTGTAATATCCACAGTTTTTGCATACTCTATGAGCAAGTTTCATCTCATGGCACTGAGGACACTCAACTATTCCTGGAAGGCTTAATTTAAACGTTTGTGCTCTTCTTGAATCTCTTCTAGATTTAGAAAATCTTCTTGCAGGATTTCCCACTGTCAACACCTCCTTAATCAGCAGAAAACAAATCTTTCAACTTAGCGAATCTAGGGTCAATATCATCTTTTTGACAACTACAAGATGTTTCATTTAGGTTTACACCGCAATTCTGGCATAGTCCCTTACAATCTTCATCGCATAATTTTTTAATCGGTAAGGATAAAATGATATTGCTTCTAACTATATTTGTGATATCAATAGTATCACTATCAATAAAAATGATTTCATCATCTTTATTATCTAAATTTGTTGAAAACTCTTCGTGAATTTGGATATCAATATTGTGGCTAAAATTAACTAAGCATCTAGAGCATGGCAAGCTTATTTCTGTAATAATTTTACCATCTAATGTTATAATATCTCCAGTTAAATGTAATTCACCCTCTAAAGTTATAGGCTTTAGAAACTCAATTTTTTCTCCATCATCATAAAAGTCTTCTTCATCATAAACTAAATGCACTTTCTTTTTTGAAACCTTTTTTCTAATTAAATCTGCTACATCAAATATCATAGTCTCACCTCAATGCATTAGCCACAATTTATTATATAAACATCCATATTAAAAGTCAAGCTGAAATTAAAGTATAAGTATAAATTTGTCAAAACTATTTAACTAATTCTTTTACATCCCTAGCAATCATTAGTTCTTCATCAGTAGGAATTACAAATACTTTCACCTTTGATCCTTCAACACTTATTTCTACTGCTTTACCTCTAACTTTATTTTTTTCTTTATCAAGCTTTATTCCTAGATAGTCTAAACCGTCACAGATAGCTTCTCTAGTCTCTGGTGAATTTTCACCAAGTCCAGCAGTAAACACAACACAGTCAACACCGTTCATAACAGCAGCATAAGAACCTATAAACTTCTTAACTTTATAATGGAATACATCTAAAGCAAGCTTAGCTCTCTTATTATCTTCTTTCCATGCAGCATCTTCTATGTCTCTAAAGTCACTGCTTACACCTGATATACCGTAAACACCTGACTTTTTATTAATAATATCATTTACTTCATCTATTGAGTAATTTAATTCCTTCATAAGGAAAGTAACTATAGCTGGATCAATACTTCCAGATCTAGTTCCCATAGCTATGCCTTCAAGAGGAGTAAATCCCATACTTGTTTCAATTGACTTTCCATCTTTAATAGCTGCAATACTAGCACCATTTCCAAGATGGCAAGTAATAACCTTTAAGTTTTCTAAGTCATCATTCATTAATTCTGCTACTTTTGAAGATACATATCTATGAGATGTACCATGGAAACCATATTTTCTTATTCCGTGTTCGGTGTATAACTCATATGGCAGAGGATAAATAAATGCATATTCAGGTATAGTCTGATGGAAAGCAGTATCGAACACAGCTACCATAGGAGTGCTTGGCATAAGCTCTTTGCACGCATTAATACCTGTAATGTTTGGTGGATTATGTAATGGAGCCAACTTAGAACATTCATCTAAGGCTTTCATAACTTCGTCATCAATTAAAACTGAGTTTGAATACTTTTCTCCACCGTGTACAACTCTATGACCAACAGCAGAAATTTCTGACATATCTTTTATAACACCATTAGTACTATCAACTAAAGCTTCAAGTACTAATTTTATAGCTTCTTTATGATTAGCCATTGGTTGTTTGATTATATACTTTTCTCTTCCTTCAACTTTTTGGGTTAATATAGAACCTTCAATACCAATTCTCTCAACAAGTCCTTTTGCGAGTACAACCTCTCCATTCATATCAATTAACTGATATTTTAGGGATGAACTGCCGCAATTTACAACAAGTACATTCACTTCTAATTCCTCCTTAAATTATGCATTCTTTTGTGCTTGAACAGCAGTAACAGCCACTACGTTAACTATATCTTCTGCACTGCATCCTCTTGATAGATCATTAACTGGTTTTGCAAATCCTTGACAAACTGGTCCAATTGCCTCAGCATTCGCTAGTCTTTGAACTAATTTATATCCAATATTACCTGCTTGTAAGTCAGGGAATATCAAAACGTTAGCTTGACCTGCTACTGTACTTCCAGGTGCTTTTTGGTCAGCTACCTTTTTAACTAAAGCAGCATCTAACTGTAATTCGCCATCAATTTGTAAATCAGGTCTTAACTGTTTTGCTATTTCAGTAGCTTTTCTTACCTTATCAACCAACTCATGCTCTGCACTTCCTTTAGTGGAGAAAGATAACATAGCAACCTTTGGCTCCATATTGCATAAATTCTTAGCAGTTTCAGCAGTTGAAATCGCAATAGCAGCTAACTGCTCAGCTGTAGGATTAGGATTTACTGCACAATCAGAAAAAATAAACATTCCATTGTTTCCATATTCACAGTTTGGTACAAGCATAATAAAGAAACTTGAAACAGTTGATATTCCAGGCGCAGTTTTTATTATTTGAAGCCCTGGTCTTAATAAATCTCCAGTTGTATGTACTGCTCCTGATACTAGGCCATCAGCATCACCAAGCTTTACCATCATTGTACCAAAATACATCGGATCATTAATTGTTTTCTCAGCTTTTTCTATAGTTACACCTTTGCTTTTTCTAAGCTCGTAAAACTCGTTAATATATAATTGTCGGCTTTCAGAGGACTGAGGGTCCATTAATTTTATGCCATCGATATCAACGTCCAAATTTTTAGCTTTATCTTTAATTTTTTCTACGTTACCTAATAATATTAAATCTGCCAGTCCTTCTTTTTTTATCATAGCACTAGCTAAAATAGTTCTGTCCTCTTCTCCTTCAGGAAGCACAATCTTCTTTACGTCAGATTTTGCCTTTTCCCAAAACTCTTTCATAAGTTCCATAACCATTTCTCCCTTCTGTATTATACAATACATATACACCATATATAATAATAACTCATATATAATGTATATTTCAATAAAAATATAAAATATTTCCACGTAAAAAGTCAAACATATATAATAGTATTTGTATTTAATAAAAATATAGTGTATAAAATAATTTATAAGTTATATCGAAAGGTAGTGTTCTGATGAATATTTCTTCAATAATTGCTGAATACAATCCTATGCACAAAGGACATATATATCATATAAATAAGACTAAGGAAATATCTAATTCAGAAGGTATTATCTGCATAATGAGTGGTAATTATGTACAAAGAGGTGGACCATCTATAGTTGATAAATGGAGCAGGACTAAAGCAGCTTTGGAATCTGGAGTTGATTTGGTAATAGAGCTGCCTGTAGTATACAGCTTATCTTCTGCGGAGTTTTTTGCATTTGGTGCGGTAAGTTTAATAAACAGCTTAGGAGTTGTAGATACATTAAGTTTTGGAAGCGAGCTTGGTAAAATTGATTTTATTAATGAAGTGTCAAAAATAATCTTAGAAGAACCGAAGGATTATATCGATAAATTACGAAATTACTTAGACAAAGGATATACTTACCCATATTCTAGAAGCAAGGCTCTAATTGATTATTTAAATAATAGTAAAATATATAGAGATGATACAGAAGAAATACTAAGTTCATCAAATAATATTTTAGCCATTGAATACTGTAAGAGCCTTCTAAAGCTTAATAGCAGCATAAAGCCTTTAACAATAAGAAGAGAAGGAGGCTCATATAACAGTATTGAACTTAATGAGGTGTTTTCAAGCGCTACTTCAATCAGAAAATTTTTAAAAGAAAATCATAATATTTGTGAATTATACAACCATATTCCTGAGCCAACAGCTGAAGTATTAAAGAAATATATTGAATCCGGAAGAAATCTTGTTTATGAAGAATATATGTTTCCTTATATAAAATATAAGTGCCTTACCAGTGAAAATAATATTAAAAATATTCCGGATGCTTCAGAAGGTATTTATAACAAGATATTTAAAGTCATAAACACTGCAGAAAATTATACTGATTTAATTTCAAATATTAAAAGCAAAAGATACACATATACTCGTATAAGCAGAATACTTAGCCAATACTTTATTGGGTTTGAATTATTTAACACCAAAGAACTTAGGAATAACCCCTGCCCATATGCAAGAGTTTTAGGTTTCAACGATACAGGAATTAAAATGCTTAAATATATTAAAGGTAATTCATCAATCCCTGTATACACTAAGCTTCCTAAAAAGCTTGACGAGTGTCTAAAATTAGATATTCAAGCTACTAATTCTTATAGTTTATTAAATAAGTTTGTATCTCCTTTTAGCGATTACTTGACTAATCCAATCAAGCTGTGTAATAAAATTTAATTAAATGCAATAAATATACTATTAAAAGCATTAATTACATTAGGAGATTAAGCATTGAGATTTTTATTGTATATAATTTTTTTATTCATTTTCATTTTAGTTTATAAATTGCTTAAGACAATTAGTAAAAGTATTTTAGTAACCTGCATATGCACTCTGCTAATATTACAGATAATACTTGCGCCAAAGCTCTGCATAAGTTCGGCTGTTACTGGAGTAAAGCTGTTTATAGAAAAAGTTTTTCCATCTCTGTTTCCATTTTTAGTAGTATCAAGTATTATGATGAATTATGATGGAATCGAAATATATTCTAAGATGTTTGGAAGATTAATTTGCAAGCCACTAAAGCTCCCACTTCAATGTACATTTGTAATAATAGTTAGCATTCTGTGCGGATATCCACTTGGAGCAAAATATGCCTGTGATTTATATGAACAAAAATTAATAGATTTGAAAACCTGCCAAAGGTTAATAAATATTGCATCAAATGCCAGTCCTTTATTTATAATTGGTTCTGTAGGAACATCAATGTTAGGTAGCAGTCATATTGGGTACATATTACTGATTTCTAATTATCTTTCATGCTTAGTCATGGGAATAATACTTCCTGGAAAAGCAGTAAACCAAAAAGTAGTACATAACATATTAACAAATAATAGGAAAAACATTGGAAATATAGTAAAAACAAGTATTGATAATTCTATCACTACTTGTTTATCTATTGGAGGCTTTGTTATATTATTCAGCGTCATTACAAGCATAATAAAAAGCAATATCTTATTTGATATTGCTGTTAAAAATATTAACTTGCTTACAAGTGTAAATATCGACTTAATATCAGGAACTTTGTTGGGTTTGATAGAAATGACTAATGGATGTTATTTAATTTCTATAGCGTCTATAGACTTGTATATTAAAGTAATATCAATAAGTTTCTTATTATCATTTAGCGGGCTTTCTATCATATCCCAGGTTTATTCATTTACATACAAATATAACTTATCAATGAAAAAATATATACTTAGAAAAATAGTACAGGGATTCATAGGCTCTGTAATATCAATAGTTATATATAAGAACCCAATATTTAATTTTTCAGTTCAGACTTTTAGCATAAAACATAATAATAACTATACGATACATTTAATTTTCATTATAATCCTATTATTAATACCTTATATATTTAGAAGATTTAATAAATTATTTCATACCTCTTAGTTCTTTAATATTTTCACGAATTGTGTCTAAATCACTGCTTACTTCATTATTCAAAGAAACCATAAATTCTTCCATCTGCTTTTTTATACCTAAAATCATGCTTTGGCCTTTATCGTTTATTTCTTTTTCAAGTTGACAAAGTATTTCGTCAGCATAGTCCCTGGCACCTAAACGCATTGCTTTTGCATCCCTTTGAGCTGAAGCTATTATTTCTTCAGCTCTAACTTTTGCTTCCTTAGTTATATCATGATTTTCTATTTGTTTTTTCAGCATATCTATGCTTTCTTTTTTTAACGTTGTTGCTTCTTCTAAGACTTCACCAAGAATCCTTTCCTTTTCTTCAACAATCCATTGAGCTTTCTTAAATTCATCAGGCAGATAATTTATAATTTGATCTAATACACTCAATACTTCCTTTTTATCCACAAGGATTTTGCCAGTTACTGGAACTTTCGAAGATGTTTCAAATATCTCTTGGAGATACTCCAGTAATTTTATAACTTCCATAACCCTTTTCCCCCATGCTATTTATTTTGGTTGTAATATCTTCAATAATATTGTTTGGAACTAAATCTTTTATGCACCCTCCAAATTGAGCTACTTGTTTTACTGAAGATGAACTTAGATAAGAATACTTTGCATTTGTCATCATAAAAACTGTTTCTATATTAGGATCTAATTTATTGTTCATTAAAGCCATTTGAAATTCATATTCAAAGTCTGAAACTGCACGAAGTCCTTTTACAATTACACTTGAATGAGTTTCCTTCATAAAATTTATCAATAATCCGCTAAAACTTTCAACTCTTATATTTTCAAAGTTTTTTACACACCTTTTTATAAGATTAACCCTTTCATCAATATCAAATAATCCTTTTTTATCTGGATTAATTAATACAGCTACTATAACCTCATCAAAAACCTTGGAGGATCTCTCAATAATATCTAAATGTCCGTTTGTTATTGGGTCAAAACTTCCCGGGTATACTGCCCTTTTCATTATATCCTCCTTATAAGGTAGATTCATTAAAAGAATAAAAACATACTGTTGTGTTTCCGTACTTTCTGTGATCAATTAAAACAATCTTGCCATTACCTTCGTATATTTCTTCAGAAGTGTCTATTTTGGTTACTACCAATCCATCTTTTTCTAATAGATTATATTCAGAAATAATATCTACCGATGGAGGTATCATCTCTTTAGCATAAGGCGGATCTATAAAAATAATATCAAAAACTAAATTTTTAATACCAAATTCCTTCAATGCATCATAAGAATTCTTATGAAAGCATCTGCACTTATCGTTAAAATTTAAATTATCAACATTTTGTGTAAGTAATTTATATGTAGTATCACCTTTATCAATAAGGAAACATTCTTTTGCTCCCCTACTAACAGCTTCAAGGCCTAGACTTCCTGTGCCGGCAAATACATCTAAGACTCTTGCTCCAGCAGTTCTATTTTGTATAATGTTAAAAATTGATTCTTTTATTCTGTCGAGAGTAGGTCTTGTACCCATCCCTTCAGGAGACAGCAGTTTTCTTCCTTTAGCTATGCCAGAAATAATTCTCATACAATATCCTCCTTTTTTATAGAAGAACTGAACATATATACATAGATTAATACAAAATTCATCATAATTCAAGAAAATTTAATATATAAAGACCTTTAACAATGTAAAATTATACAAATTACGAATAAAGTTCAGTTGAAACATATAAATTTCGAAGTAGTTTCTATACTTTCAAGTATCTCTATTTTTATCTGAGTATCGTTTTTCTCTGTGCTGTTAATTAATCTTTTTGCCTCTTGATTCGCTATTATTAATAGGTCTGAGTCCCTATATAAATCAGCAAGAATAAGATTGTTATCTCCATGCTGTCTTACTCCGAATAACTCACCGCTGCCTCTTATTTTCAAATCTTCCTCAGCAATCTTAAATCCATCAGTATTATTTTGTATTATTTCAAGCCTTTTTTTGGTTACATCACTTTTAATATTACCAATTAAAATACAATAAGACTTTGCTTGACCTCTGCCAACTCTTCCTCTTAATTGGTGAAGCTGAGCTAACCCAAATCTCTCAGCGTTTTCTATAATCATTAATGAAGCATTAGGAACATTTATTCCCACTTCAATAACTGTTGTTGATATCAATACCTTTATTTCACCATTTTTAAATTTATTCATTATTTCATCTTTTTCTTTATTAGGCATTTTGCCATGCAGTATTGAGCAAGAAACATTTTTAAAATGACTATTTTTTAGCCACATATATAATTTTTCCACTGAATTTATATTCAATTCTTCATTATCTTCAATGAGTGGACAAACAATGTAGACCTGTCTCCCTTCATTTATTTCCTTTAATGCAAATTCATATGCCTTTTCTTTTTTTCTTTGATCAATAAAATATGTAGTGATCTTCTTCCTCCCTGGGGGTAACTCATCAATTATCGAAACCTCTAAATCACTGTATAAATACAAAGCCAATGTTCTTGGAATTGGCGTTGCAGTCATTACCAGCATGTCAATACCATTTCCCTTATTAAACAAATTGCTTCTTTGCATTACACCAAATCTATGCTGTTCATCAGTTACTACCATTCCTAAGTTTTTAAAGTTTACATTTTCTTGTAAAAGTGCATGAGTACCTACAATTATATCTATATTTCCTTCTTTAAGATCTTGTTTAATTTTATCTTTTTGTTTTTGAGTTACGCTCCCATTAAGCAGCTCTATATTTACATTAAAATCTTTTAAAATAAATTTAAGCTCATTATAGTGTTGATTAGATAATATTTCAGTTGGAGCAATTATTGCTGCTTGATAACCATTCATTACAACATTAAACATACTTATTATAGCTACAATTGTTTTTCCGCTGCCAACATCACCTTGAACTAGACGATTCATTTGCTTGTTTTTCTTTTGGTCTAACAATATTTCTCTTACTACTCTACTTTGAGCATTTGTTAATGAATAAGGGAGCTTTTCTTTAAGTACTTTTAACTCTGGTGATATACTAAATTTTATTCCCTTATTATTTCTATTGATGTAATCTTTAAGTACGAGAAGCTTTAAAGAATATGTGAATAATTCCTGAAACTTTAGTCTTCTTTGAGCCTCAAGCAAAGAATCTTCATCAACCGGAAAGTGGATGTTATTTATTGATTTTTGCAGTGAACAAAAATTATATCTTTTTATTATCCAATCTGGCAAGTTTTCACTTATTATTATCTGCTTTAGTAAATAATTGATTATCTTAATAAAAAAATTATTAGTAAGACCTTCCTTTAGAGAATACTTGGGAACAATTTTGTAGCTGCCATCTTTTGTAGTATCAACAGCATTTTCGATAGCAGAATTATTTATTATGACAGGATTTACAATTATTTTTTCTTCTCTATAGTCTTGTAGTTTACCAGTTATAGTATAGCTACAATCTAACATGAATTTATCCTTCATATAAGGTTGATTAAACCACTTGCCTTTTAATATATTATTACCGCACTTAAATATAACTGTTGTAATAACTTTGTTATTTTTTGTTCTTATATCTCTATCTATTTTTAATACTGAGCAATTTAGTATAGTCATACCAGTATTAGCATTTAAACTTTCATTTTGTATATACACTTTTTCATAATTTCTAGGAAAATAAAGAAGCAAGTCTAAAGCAGAGTATATCCCACAACTATTTAGCATACCCTTTGTTTTTGGACCTACACCTTTAATACTGCCGATATCATCTTGCAGTTTCATAACTTACCACTCCAAACTTTAAAGAATAAAAAAAGCCCTTAGGCTTTTTTTATTCTACAGATACTATGAAATAGTATAAAGGCTGCTTGCCATTATAACTTTGAATATCTTTATCAGGATACTTTTCTTCAAGAGTTTCTACTAGTAATTTAACTTTTTCTTCCTCAGCGCCTTCGCCGTAAAAAATAGTAATCAGTTCACTATCCTCATTACACATATTTGTGATTATCGATTCACAAACATCGTAAATACTGTTTCCAACCTGATTTATTTTTCCTTCGACAATTCCAAGAATATCTCCCTCATTAATAGTTTTACCATCCATTTCTGTATCTCTTACTGCATAAGTTACTTGGCCTGTTGCAACATTTTCAATAGCTTGTTTCATTTCCTTGATATTATCATCAACATCAGCTTCAGCATCAAAGATAGTAACACAAGTTATCCCCTGAGGAATGGTCTTTGTTGGTATTACAATTATATTTTTATCAGTAAGCTCTGAAGCTTGATTTGCAGCCATAATAATGTTTTTATTATTAGGAAGTACAAATATATTTTCAGCATTTATTTTATTTATTGAATCAAGTATATCTTGTGTACTAGGATTCATTGTTTGACCGCCTTCAATAACATAGTCAACACCAAAGTCCTCAAATATATTTTTTATTCCCTCACCCATAGCAACAGAAATAAAGCCATATTTCTTTTTCTCTTCGCTATTTTCTTCTTTTGTTTGAGCAGCTTCATTTTCGTTAATTTGAGCTTCATCATGCAATATATGTCTATGCTGTTCTCTCATATTATCTATTTTTACTTTGGATAATTCACCTAATTTTACTGCTTTAGATAATACAAGTCCTGGATCATTGGTATGAATATGAACTTTAACAGCATCCTCTATTCCAACAACTATCATTGAATCGCCATGAGGTTCAAGATCATCTCTGAAACTTTCGACATTGATATTATTTCCCAGTACAAAAAATTCAGTACAATATCCAAATTTAATATCTGCTTCTTCTATTGAAGATGCAGGTGTGAATGATTCTGTTGAATTTGATTGAGCATTAATAATTTCAGCTTTAATATCGTTCCTTAAAGCTTCATACATGCCTTTTAATATTATTAGAAGTCCCATACCGCCAGCATCAACAACTTTAGCCTTTTTTAATACAGGCAGCATTTCTGGAGTTTTATTAAGCATATTTTCACTATGTAAACATACTTCTTCCATGAGTGCAGTCACATCATTATGTTTGCTTTTAACAGCGCTTTCTCCAGCAGTTCTAACTATTGTTAGTATTGTTCCTTCTGTTGGTCTCATTACAGCCTTATATGCAGATTTTGAACCTTCTAAGAGACTGTTGGCAAATTCTAATGCAGTAACATCTTCCTTATTTTCTAAACCTTTGGCTATTCCTCTAAATACTTGAGACAATATAACGCCAGAATTCCCCCTAGCACCCATTAATGCCCCTTTAGCCAGTTTTTTTGATATTTCACCAATTGAAGTACTAGTCATACCTTCAATTTCAGTTACAGCAGCTCTAAATGTCATTGACATATTTGTTCCAGTGTCTCCATCAGGAACAGGGAATACATTTAAAGAATTTACAAAGACTTTTTGTTCTTCCAGTTTATTTGAAGCATTAACTACCATGTTATAAAAATGAGTTCCATTAATTTTTAAGTATTCCATCAAAAAAGTACCCCCTTAGACTCTAACACCTTGCACGTTAACAGTTATACTTGATAATTTAAGCCCAGTATAATTTTCCACGTTGTATTTTATTTTTTGAATTATATTATTAGCTATTACTGAAATCTTTGTTCCATATTCTACTATAATATATAACTCTATAGAAATTTGATTTTCTTTTGAGTGAATCTTTACACCTTTGCTTAAGTTTTCACCTTTTATAAGTTCCCAAAGTCCATCCTTTGCATTTTTTGAAGCCATACCTACTACACCATAACATTCCATAGTTGATACGCCTACTATATTAGCAATAACCTCTTCAGAATAATTAATATATCCATTTTCATTTTGAATATTGCCTATCATAATAACCCTCCTTGTTAAAAAACACCTTATAGACTATTTTATATTAAATATAGGATTTATTCAATAAATTTAATTGTATATTAATATCTTTTCAATAATAATTTTATAATACTCTTGCAAAAAATATACATTGTATGATAAAATAATAAATGTTTGGATTGAGAAGAGTATTCTTCACAATTTCTAAGGAGGTGTTTTCCGTGTCAAGAAGATGTGAAATATGTAATAAGGGTGTTATATCAGGCTCCCAGGTAAGCCACTCAGTTATACACACAAAGAGAAAGTGGGCGCCAAACCTGAAGAGAGTTAAAGCTATAGTTAATGGAACCCCAAGTACAATACACGTTTGCACTAGATGCTTACGTTCTGGAAAAGTTCAACGTGCTATATAAAAATAAAAAATGCAGTTGTTAAACAATTGCATTTTTTATTTTTATGTTTTTATTTTTTCCTTCTGAAAACTTTTATAATGGCAGATAGGAATTTAGGAAGTTTAATTGCAACAATTTTCATATATATCCCCCCTTTAATGATGAGAATGTTCTATTATATACCACCCTGCATAAATCAGACCACCGCCTACAGCAATCATCCAACCCCAAATAGGTATTATAAATGTTATGATTATACCAACTCCAATGGAAGCAACAATCCATCCTAAATTTGATTTCTTAAAAAAACTCTTTTTAGTCAAAATACTTCCCTCACTAGTACTGCTTTATTATTATTATATGTTGCAAATTTCATTTTAGTTACAAAAAAATTAGGATGATATCATCCTAATCAAAACTTTTTAATATTAACAAAACACCGCTTGTAAAATTAATTTCAACAGAGGTTTCCTTAAACTGGTTTGATAAGGTTAAGGAAGTTCCTACACTGAGATTATAATTATTTAGGCAGTATTTAGCACCTTTTATTGTTAATTCTTTAATATCAGAATTATACGGAAGAACTGAGAAGTATTGTCCTTTATCCCCATAAATCACTATCGGTTTATCAGTTAAAAATAAAGTATTATTATTATCCATAATATAAGCATTTATTTTATTTTCAAGACATTTATATAGCAGATTTATGTTTACAAGTGTATGATCTAATCTCGTACCTGTACAACCTAAGAAAACTATTTTATCCGCATTTAGCTCTTTAGATTTTATAATAGCAAGCTCAGTATCACTTTCATCCTTCTCACTATTGTATTTTTCAACCTTACAGCCTTGCGTGCAAAAGTATTCAAGTGTTTGTTTACTAATTGAATCAAAATCACCTATAAGGTAATCAGGATTAATATTATATTTATAAAGGCAATCTGCCCCCCTGTCAACCGCTATAACGATGGAGTCTTCAGATGTTTCTTTCTCAATTAATGATTTGGCAGGAGGCGTACCACCAGCAACTATAATTGACTTCATACTATAGTCCTCTTCTTAATTCACTTATATTCTGTTTTATATTATTATTTTTAAATACAGCTGAGCCTGCCACAATGACATTCGCACCACAGCTTACAACTTGATTAATATTATGAACATCTATCCCGCCATCAACTTCGATAAGAAGTTCTTTATTGCAGTTTAAACTTAAATCTTTAACCTCTTTTATTTTACTTGACGAATACTCAATATATTTCTGCCCACCGAATCCCGGATTAACTGACATTATCAGTACCATATCCAGACTAGGTATAAGATTCTTTATATTGGATACCGGAGTTCCAGGATTTAATGCAACTGCGGCTTTAACTCCAAAGCTTTTTATATAATTAATTGTCCTATCAACATGTCTGTCTGCTTCATAATGAATTGTTATTATATCAGCGCCTGCTTTTACAAAATCCTCTACATATCTAGAGGGGTCCTCTATCATAAGATGAACATCAAAAGGAAGTTTAGTAAAATTCCTTACACTTTTTACAATTGGTGCTCCAAAAGTTATATTTGGAACAAATTTTCCATCCATAACATCTAAATGGATAATATCAGCTCCGCTAGCTTCTAAAGTTTCAATCTGACTGCCTAACTTAGAAAAATCAGCTGATAATACTGAAGGTGCTATTTTAATCATCGTTTATTCCTCCCACCTGTTGCTTCTTCAATAGATTTTATATAAAAATCATATCGTTGCTTGTCTATTATATTTTTTTCTACAGCATTTTTTATTGCACAATTAGGCTCCTTATAGTGCATACATCCGGTAAACTTGCATTCTCCAATAAAGTCCTGAAATTCAGGAAAGCAAAATTGTATTTCATCCTTAGGAATAAATAATGTATCAAGAGAAGTGAATCCAGGAGTATCCACAATATATCCATCATTGAACTCAACTAATTCACTATGTCTTGTTGTATGTTTACCTCTTTTAAGCTTAGCACTAATATCACCAGTTTTCATAACAACTTTACCAATTATATGGTTTAAAATTGTAGATTTTCCTACCCCGGAAGGCCCACAAAAAACAGTAATATTATCATCTAAATAGTTATTTAAAGCATCAATACCATTTCCTAATTTAGCATTAAGAAGCATGACCTCATATCCGGCATTTCTAAGCATATTTATAGTTTTCATATGTTCGTTGATATCAATTAAATCTATTTTATTGAAGCAGACAACTACTTTTAAATTATGATATTCACATAACATTAAAAATTTGTTCAGCAAATCTAAGTTTAAATCCGGATTCTTGAATGTAAATATTACAAAGGCTTGTGTCACATTAGATACAGCAGGTCTAATGAGTTCACTTGTTCTTTTATGTATCTTCTCTATCACGCCTTTATTATTCTTTACACATATATCTACTTTATCTCCGACCATGGGGGTAAGTTCATCCAATCTGAACTTACCCCTTGCTTTGCATTCAATTATATCGTCACTAGTTTTAACATAGTAAAATCCGCCGATTCCCTTTATAATAGTTCCCTGCATATGTCCTCCTATAGTTTAAATGCTGAGATTAAGGTTTTGTTGTTGGTGTACCCTGTCCCTGAGCATCAGGCTTTGATGTAGTTAATGTTATACTTGAACCCTTTGGAGCCTGTGTATTAGGTGCAATACTTTGGCCTACTACAACATCAGTATCAGCAGCACCATTAATAATTAAATTAAAGCCTGCAGAATTAGCTTTTGCATTTGCTACAGTAGATTTTGTAAAATCAGGCACAGTTACTTTTTCTGGTTCCTTATACACTTTATATGTTACATCTACCGTACTGCCTTCTTTAACATCTTTAGTATCAGCATTTGGAGTTTGATTTACAATCTTTCCATTTTCGTTTGGATCATTAGTATCTATCTTTGTTTTATTTCCCAATTTAAGTTTGTAACTAGATAGAAGCCCTTCAGCCTCTGTTAAAGTTCTTCCAGATAAATCAGGCACAGTTGTATAATTAATTTTTTTCCCTTGGCTTATAACCAAATCCACTTTTGATTTAGGATTTGCCTGAGTATCACCTTCCGGATTTTGACTTATTATAGAATCCTTAGGGATGGTATCGCTAGGTTCATATGTCTTATTTCCAACTGTAAAGCCGCTACTTTCTATCAGCTTAATTGCTGCTGCTATATCCATTTCTTTCACGCTTGGAATAGCTGTAGTTCCAGTACCTGCACTCAAATATACTCTTACTTCAGAGTTAGTTTTAACAGTAGTTCCTTCTTCCGGAGAAACAGTTATTACCGTACCTTCAGGACTATCACTTTTCTGTTTATCAACAACTACAAGCTTTAATCCTTTATCTTCAACTGCTTTTCTGGCATCATTCTCACTTAATCCTTTTATTGCAGGAACAGAAACTTCATTTTTAGATACAGAAGTCTTATTAGGATTAAATTTTTTATCCATATAATACCATCCTGCAAAAGAACCAACAGCAATAACCAGTATTGCAAGAGGTATCATTATAAGAATGAGTTTTTTTGTATTCATTTTAGAAGGCTTTTTAGGCTCACTATCCTCTGCATCGTAGTTTGTAATAGGACTCATTACTCTTGTATAATCATCGAAAGAATTACCTAACTCTACTTTATAGTTCGAGTCATTCTTAATTCTTTGCAGATCAAGCAGTAAATCCTTAATATTCTGGTACCTAGCAATAGGATCCTTTTCCATAGATTTTATTATAAGATTATTTAGTCCATCAGGTATGTTACTGTTAAGCTGCTTAGGAGGAACTACAGGCTCCTGAAGATGCTTTAAAGCTACTGAAACCGGGCTTTCAGCATCATAGGGTACTCTTCCGGTAAGCATTTCATAAAGAACTACTCCTAAGGAATATATATCTGTTCTTGAATCAACAAAAGAACCTTTTGCCTGTTCGGGAGAAAAATAGTGAGCAGAGCCCATTACTTTATTTGTGTTTGTAATAGTAACAGAGTTTGCTGCTTTTGCAATACCAAAGTCTGTTACTTTTACTACTCCTTCATCAGTAACGAGAATATTCTGTGGCTTAATGTCTCTATGTATTATATTATTCTTATGAGCGCATTCAATAGCTTTTGCTATTTGTATAGAAATATCCAAAGTCCGATTATAATCTAGTCTGCCATTTTGTATAATAACCTCTTTAAGAGTTTTTCCGTGTACATATTCCATAACAATATAGTTTACGCCATCCTGTGATCCTACATCGTAGATGTTAACTATATTACTATGAGTAATACTGCCTGCAGCAGCAGCTTCAGCTTTAAACTTATCGACAAATTCCTTATCCCTTGAATACTCATCTTTCAATACTTTAACTGCTACAAATCTATTTAAAAGATGGCATTTAGCTTTATATACAACTGACATGCCGCCTTCGCCAATCTTCTCAATAATTTCATATCTATTACCTAATAAAGTTCCTATCATTCTTACACTCTCCTTCGAATATAATAACCGTTATGTTATCTCTTCCGCCATTTTGCTTGCTTATTTCTATTAATTTATTGCAAGCATCCTGATTTGTATTTTCGATAACAATATTATAGATTTCATCTTCAGTCAAAGAATTAGATAACCCATCGGTACATAAAAGCACCTTATTAATATGCTGTAGATCAAGTACATAAGTATCTACATCTACTACAGGAGCCGTACCCAAAGAACGAGTTATAATATTCTTATTAGGATGAGCTGCTGCTTCCTCAGCAGTTATAGAACCATTATCCACAAGCTGCTGAACAAGAGAATGATCTTTTGTAACTTGGACAAGCCTATCCTTGCTGATAATATAACATCTACTATCGCCTACATTTGCTACAACCATTTTATTCTCAACGAGAAGGCAAGCTGTTATAGTAGTTCCCATACCATTAAGAACAGCATTACTTTGCGAGAACTCATATATTTGCTTATTTGAAAATTCAATTGCACTCTTTATGGCTTCTTGCGCATCTTCAATGCTTTGTAAAGAATTTAAATATTCTATTACTTTTTCTACAGCAATTTTACTTGCTATTTCTCCAGCATTATGCCCTCCCATGCCATCAGCCACTATATATACCTTCTTAATACTATCCTCATGATACCCCATGCTATCTTCGTTGAGCTTTCTTATGTTGCCAATGTCTGACATCAACCCCACCATTACCTACACCTCATCTTTATTTTTTGTTTTATTAATAAAACTTCTTCTTAATTGTCCACAGGCTGCATTTATATCTGACCCCATCTCTTTTCTTATCGTTGTCTCTATTCCATAGTTAACTAAGGTATTATAAAAGTTTTCAACATTTCTTAAAGAGGATTTTTTATAAGACTTTTCAGTAATTTCATTTATAGGTATTAAATTAACATGACATAAAATATTTTTTACTAACTCAGCAAGTTCTCTAGCATTATCAATACTATCATTTGTATTATTAATTAAAGCGTATTCAAAAGTTACTCTTCTATTTGTTTTTTTTGTATAATATTTACATGCATCAATAAGCTCTTTCACTGAATACTTGTAAGCAACAGGCATAGTTGACTTTCTTAGTTCATCATTTGAAGCATGCAGAGAAATTGCAAGAGTTATCTGCATATCCAAATCTGCCAGCTCATATATCTTAGGAACCAAGCCGCAGGTTGACAGTGTAATATGTCTTTGACCAATATTTAAACCATAATCCGCATTTGCAAGCTTAATAAATTTTATAACATTTTCATAGTTGTCTAACGGTTCACCACTTCCCATAAGGACAACATTTGAAATTCTTTCGCCAACACAGTTTTGGCAAACTAAAATTTGAGATAAAATTTCTCCAGAGCTTAAATTTCTAACAACACCTTCCAGAGTTGATGCGCAAAATTTGCATCCCATTTTACAACCTACCTGAGTAGAAACACAAATGGAGTTTCCATGTTTATATTTCATAACAACGCTTTCTATAATATTTCCATCACTATATCTTAGCAAAAACTTACTTGTTCCATCTTTTTCTGACACCAGCATATTTAAAACTTCAGGTATTGACAAGTAAAAAGCATCCTTTAACTTTTCTCTAAGGGTAGAGGGAATGTTTTTCATATCGTCAAAGTTCCATATCCCCTTATATAACCAATCCATAATTTGCTTTGCTCTAAAAGAGCTTTCGCCGTTATTTTTCATCCAATCTTTTAATTCGTCCAAAGTTAAATCAAGAATATTTACCATAAAAACACCTACTGTAATCTTCTGAATTTTGCAATAAAAAAGCCGTCCATTGATCTGTTAGGTAAAATTGTTACTCCCATTTCATCATACACTAAATTATCAGCACCACCAAAGTATAAAGGTTCCAATATAAAATTACTGAATTTTTTCAAAAACCATTTAACATTTTCTTCATTTTCTTCTTTATTTAAAGTACATGTTGAATACATTAGTATTCCGCCAGGTTTTATATATTTAGAAGCATTGCTCATAATCTTCTTTTGTATACTTACTATATCTTTAAGCTGATCTTTATTTTTTGTCCATTTTATCTCAGGTTTTTTTCTTATAATACCAAGACCGGAGCAAGGAACATCAATTAAAACTCTATCAGCAAAATCAACAAACTTATCCTCACAGACGGTTGCATCCAAAACGCTGCATTCAATATTATTAATTCCTAATCTATCCGCATTTTTTTTAATTAATGACAACTTATCTTTATGAACATCAAAGGCGTATACTTTACCAGTATTGTTCATTAGTTCAGAAATATGAGTTGCCTTTCCACCGGGAGCACTGCAGAGATCTAAAACGGTTAATTCAGGTTCTATATCCATAGATGGAGCTACAAGCATTGCACTTTCGTCTTGAACAGTTGACATTCCTTCTTTAAATAACGGATTTTGTTCAATGTTTTTCCCTTTAATGATTCGTATTGCTTCAGGGCACACATTGCCGTCTTCTATAGTATATCCTGCGGAACTTAGTACTTCATAAGCCTCCTCATAGGTGGTTTTCAAGCAGTTTACTCTGATAGTAACATCCGGTGTGGTATTTAATCCAATTAGGATTTTTTCTGTATTTTCAAGACCATATTGTTTTATGAATAGGCTTACCATCCATGGCTCAAAGGAATAATTGAAGCATAATTCATCAATTTTACTTTTAAAAATAACATTTAAACTATCTTTATTTCTAAGATAATTCCTTAAAACTCCATTTACCAGTTTAGATGCTGAAATTGATTTATATCTTTTAGTTATTTCGACTGCTTCATTGACTACAGCAAAATCTGGTACTTTACTAAGATATTTGATTTGATATATAGAAACCCTCAGTATATTAAGTACGTATCCATCAATCTTAGATATACCGTTTTTTAAAAAAAGTGCTAATATATTGTCTATGGTGTACTTATATTTAAGTGTACCATAGACAATTTCAGTTAAAAGTCCTTTATCTCTATCGTCAAGCTTTGCCTTATTAAGTTCAGTATTAATTGCTATATTTGAATATGCGCCTTTATTTATTATATTATCAAGAATATCCACAGATAGCTTCCTTGTATAGTTCATCATTAAACCTCAATTCATTTAAATTTAATCTCTACTTCTGTTGCTTATTAATATTAACCTTAAAAGCTGTGAAATCGCCATTAATGCTGCTGCAACATAGGTCATAGCTGCTGCACTTAAAACTGATCTTGCACCGGCGATCTCATCTTCATAGAGAATCGACTTGCTTTTTAATATATTTAACGCTCTTTTAGAAGCATTAAATTCTACAGGCAAGGTAATGAGCTGAAATATAACTACTGCGGTAAACAATATTATTCCTATTCTTATAAGTCCGGCCCATCCTAGGAATATTCCAATTATAAATAGTATCCAGGATAAGTTTGAACTTAAGTTAACAACCGGGACAATAGTATTTCTTAAAGTCAAAGGAGCATAATTTTCTTTGTGCTGTATTGCATGGCCTGTTTCGTGAGCTGCTACTCCTATTGAAGCAACAGAAGTACCGTAGAATACATCTTCTGAAAGCCTCATCACTTTATTCGCAGGATCATAATGATCTGAAAGTTTACCACTAATTATTTCAACCGGTATGTCATAAAGTCCATTATAATCCAGTAACATTCGCGCAACTTGTGATCCTGTGTATCCATTGATACTGTTAATCTTTGAGTATTTATCGAAAGTAGAATTTATTTTAAGTTGAGCAAAAAAAGATATTACTAATGCAGGTACAAGTATAATAAAACTGCTGTCAAAGAACACAAATATTCCTCCTTTCAGTCTAAATGATCTATCAATTTATAATAAAACTACATAATAATTGTATCCTTAGCTTTATCCAAGAATTACTCCTGTTTCTATAGTGTTACCCTTAATAAACTCCTCTACACTTAAAGGTTTTCCACCTGGAAACTGTATTTTTCTTAAAAGAAGCACTCCGTTTCCGGTAGATACTTCTATACCATTCTTTGTTACATTATTTATGCAACCAGGTAAACTGCTGGATTTTGAATTTATTATATCTGCATCAAAAATCTTCATAGTTTTACCTTTATATTCAGTATAGGCTATTGGCCAAGGATTTAACCCTCTGACTAAATTTTTAATCTGCTTGCTTTCCAATTTCCAATTAATTCTTCCTAAATCCTTTGAAAGCATTGAAGCATATGAGCTGCAGCTATCATCTTGTTTGGTTGGTATAATCTCATTTTTTGACAGCTTTTCTATAGTATTAATCAACAAATCTGCACCGCTCAACATTAACATATCATGAAGCTCACCCGCAGTTAGATTACCTGAAATCTCAATTTCGTTTTTCAAAAGCATATCGCCGGTATCAAGTCCAACATCCATAAGCATTGTGGTATTTCCTGTTTTAGTTTCTCCATTGATTATTGCCCAATTTATTGGTGCTGCTCCCCTGTATTTAGGTAAAAGAGAAGCATGTAAATTTATACACCCATACTTAGGTATATCAAGTATTGCCTTAGGAAGTATCTGACCAAAAGCAACAACTATAATAAAATCAGGTTCTAATTTTTTTAATAATTCAATTGATTCATTGTCATTTTTAATCTTAACAGGCTGATATACTGAAATATTATTTTTTAAAGCTTCTGTTTTTACAGCCGACATAGTTAATTTATTTCCTCGTCCTTTTGGTCTATCCGGCTGTGTAAATACTGCAAGAACCTCATGATGTTCGATAAGCTTTTTTAATGAAGGTACTGCAAATTCCGGAGTCCCCATAAAAACAATCTTCATCTTACTTTTCACCTTCTATAAGTTTATCTATAAATAATACACCATCAAGATGATCAATCTCATGGCATAAAGCTCTGCATAAAAGTCCTTCCCCTTCAATAATCACCTCTTCTCCTTTTTCATTTAAAGCTTTTACTTTTATTCTTTCCGGTCTTATAACCTTTCCCTGTTCTCCGGGAATACTTAAACAGCCTTCCTCATCTTCATAGCTTCCTTCAGTCTCAATAATTTCAGGATTGATTACGACTAAAGGTCCGTCACCGACATCAACTACTGCAATTCTTTTTAGTATGCCAACCTGTGGAGCTGCTAAACCAACACCATCTGCTGAATACATTGTTTCTATCATGTCTTTAATAAGAGTTAAAATTCTGTCATTAATCAGTTCAACTCTTTTACATTTCTTTCTTAATATTTCATCTCCTATAGTTCTAATATTCCTTATAGCCATAATATAATTATACCTCCAATTTTTTATAATAAACTTGTTGGATTAATATCCAAATTTACACGTATTTCATTATAAACTTGTTTAAGGGAATCATAAATAGTTTTTTTTATTTTATCTGCTAAAACATAATCAATATGACCCTTTAGCAGTATTTGCCATCTGTAATACTCATTAATTTTAGATATTGAACAAGGGCATGGACCCAGCATATCTATTTTATCATTATCGTGTAAAATTTGTTTTAATAATACGCCAATATTTTGTATATTTTTTATTAATATATCTTCTTTTTTACTGCTCATATTTATTAAAAATATTTTTGAAAAAGGCGGATAGTTCATATCATGCCTTATAACTATTTCATCATTGTAGAAACCTTCATAATTATTGGTTAAGGAATAAATAATACTGTAGTTATCAGGATTGTATGTCTGCACTATAACCTTTCCTGGTTTTTCACCTCTTCCGGCCCTGCCGGCCACCTGAGTTATCAGCTGAAAAGTTCTTTCTCCTGATCTGTAGTCCGGTAAATTTAAAGATAGATCCGCAGCTATTACTCCAACTAAAGTGACATTTTTAAAATCCAACCCTTTTGCTATCATTTGAGTTCCTACTAATATATCAGCTTCATTATTCTTAAATGACCTATATATCTCCTCATAGGAATGTTTACCTCTAGTAGTATCAAAATCCATTCTTAAAGTTCTGGCCTTTGGAAAGTATCTCTTAATTTCTTGCTCAATTTTTTCAGTTCCAATACCAAAGTATTTTACATATTTGCTTTTACATCTAGGACAGATATTAGTTGCTCTTCGCTTAATACCGCAATAGTGACATTCTAATGAGTTACTCTCATTATGGTACGTTAATGATATATCGCAATTTGGACACTTAAATACGTACCCACATTTCCTGCAAGAAACAAAAGGTGAGTATCCCCTTCTATTTAGAAACAGAATTATTTGTTCTTTATTGTTTAATGTTTTCTCAATTTCTTCGTATAAAGCTTTGCTAAATATAGACTTGTTATTATCTATTAACTCTTCTCTCATATCAACCAGATTAATAGTTGGAAGCACAGCATTATCTGCACGACCTTTTAAACTTAATAGTTCCATTTTATTAATTTTAGCCTTATAGTATGTATCAATTGAAGGTGTAGCAGATCCTAGTATAAGTATACTGTTTCTCTCGGTGCATCTATATTCAGCAACTTCGAATGCAGTATATTTAGGGTCGCTGTCAGACTTATAACTAGACTCATGTTCCTCATCTATTACAATTAAACCTAGATTATTAAAAGGCAGAAAAACAGCAGACCTTGCTCCTATAGCTACTTTTACCCTCTGTTCTTTTACCCTTATCCATTCATCATATCGTTCACCTTCTGAAAGTCTGCTGTGAAAAACAGCAATATTTTCACCAAAACGTCCCTTAAATCTTTCTACCATTTGCGGAGTAAGTGAAATTTCAGGAACTAAAATTATAGAATCCTTATTATTTTTAATCATTTCACTTACAAGATGCATATAAACTTCAGTTTTGCCGCTTCCGGTAACTCCATGAATTAAAAAAGTATTTTTATTGGAATTTTTTATTTTATCCAATATATTTTTTTGCTCATTATTTAATACCTTTTGTGAATATTCATTGAATTTTCTTTGATCAAATCTATTGATAAACACTGTTTCATAATTTAAATAATTATACTTGAGCAGTGTGTTTATAGATGACAGTGATAAGTCAAATTTATTAGCTAGTTCATTCTTATTATACCTACCATTATTGTTTAGCACGGTATTGTAAATAGATATATAAGGTTCTTTGTTATATTTTCCATCTAAATCCTTTCCAGCAAAAATAAGCTGGCTGGTCTTCCTCTGAATCCCTTTAGTCACACCTGGAGGAAGAATAGCTTTTATAGCCTCAAGATAAGTACATAGATATCTTTCCCTCATAAATTTAATAAGTTTTATATCTTCTTCCCTTAAAAAAGAAAAATCGTAACTTATTCCTAATATGTCTTTTGTTTTTGTTCCATCCATACCATCTTCATAAAGCTCGACAACAAAACCGTCTATCTTCTTATTGCCTAAACCAAATGGGACCTTCACAATAAAACCAACCTTTAACGTATCTCTTAAGTTATAAGGAATGGAATATGTAAAAATTCTATCTACTTGCAATGAGCTGTTATTGACAATAATACCTGCATACTTAAACACTAAATCACCCTTTTGAGATTATTTAAATTAAAAAGGGGTTAATCCTGAAAATAAAATTACCAGGTTCGCCCCTAACCATGTATTATCTAATAATTAAATTAAAAAGTTCCCTAGCTACACTTTTTTTATGCATTTTATCTAGTTGGCTTTTTTCTCCTGTCTTACTCATTATTATGACTTTATTATCATCAGAAGCAAAACCCGTATCATTACTTAGTATATCATTTGCCACTATGTAGTCTAAGTTTTTATTTACTAATTTTGATTGCGCATTAGTAATAAGATCATTGCTTTCAGCAGCGAATCCAACTAATATTTGGTCTTTTTTTAGCTTTCCTACCTCTTTTAATATATCATTATCTTTTTCTAAACCTAAAGATAAATTATTTTCTTTTTTCTTTATCTTAGTGTTTGAATATTGTGAAGGTTTATAATCAGCCACTGCAGCCGACATAACAACAATGTTACTGTCTTCAAACTGCTGCAAAACATTATCATACATTTCCTGATTTGTTTTAACATTGATAAGCTTAACTCCAAAAGGTGGTTTTAAGGAAGTTGGTCCTGAAATTAAAACAACCTCAGCTCCTCTATCACGTGCTTCTTCCGCTATAGAATATCCCATTTTGCCAGTAGACCTATTTGTTATAAACCTAACTGGGTCAATAGGCGCTATAGTCGGCCCAGCAGTTACTAATACCTTCTTATTTTTAAGATCCTTCTTATCATACAACTCACTTATAATATAGCTTGCAATATATTCAGAATCGGCTAATTTACCTTCGCCATCATCACCGCAAGCAAGTCTTCCACTCTGCGGTTTAATAAATTTATAACCAAACTTAATTAGTTTGCTAATATTATCCTGAACGATTGGATTACAATACATATTTGTATTCATTGCAGGAACAAAAACAACGGGTGCTTTTGTAGCCATTATAGTTGTAGAAAGCATATCGTCTGCAATTCCACAGGCAACTTTTCCTATAATATTAGCTGTTGCAGGAACAACAACCATTATATCAGCTTTTTTAGCTAAAGAAATATGCTGTATCTCCCACGCTTTTGGTTCAGCAAACATATCACTTATAACCATATTTTGACTTAGTGATTGAAAACTTAATGGTGTAACAAACTGCGACGCACTCTTAGTCATTATAACATGTACATCATGATCTGCTTTTTTTAGCCTGCTAACAACATCTAACGCCTTATACGCAGCAATACCACCACAAACCCCAATCACAACTGTTTTTTTGGAGCTCATTTTATTTTATGCCTTCTTTCACAGTTTCGTAGGTTATTGCTCCTGAGTTAACTTCGTTAATTGCAACGGTTAAAGGCTTATTTCTTTCTGTATCTATTAATGGTTTGCTTCCATCTATTATCTGCCTAGCCCTTTTTGATGTAATTACTACTAATGAATACCTGTTATCTACTTTTTTTAATAAATCTACTATTGATGGATTAATCATAGAGTTGTTCATGAATTAACTCCTCCTTTGAGTTTAATATAGTATCTTTCATTCTATCTACTCGGCATCTTTCTGCAATAACAATGCTCTCAATTTTTTCTACTGCATCGCTGACAGTATCATTGACAACCGCATAACTGTACTTAGAAACATAGTTAATTTCTTTATAGGCAGATTTAAATCTTGTCATTAATGACTCTGGGGTTTCACTTCCCCTTCTTATAATCCTCTGCTTTAATTCTTCCATTGATGGAGGAAGTATAAAAATAAATATTCCTTCCGGAAAGGCTTCTTTTACTTTTAATGCACCTTGAATATCTATTTCCAATATTACATCTTTGCCACTTTCAAGCATTTCTATAACGTTAGATTTTGGTGTTCCATAATAATTACCATAAACTTCAGCATATTCAAGAAAATCACCTTTATCTATTTTATCTTTAAACTCTTCCTTAGTTATAAAATAGTAGTTGTTCCCGTGAACTTCACCATCTCGTGGACTTCTAGTTGTAGAAGACACTGATATCCAAAAATCGTTTTTTTCAAGCAGCGCTTTACATATTGTTCCTTTTCCTGCACCTGAAGGCCCTGATATTACTAACAGCAGTCCCTTTTGATTCATTATTCGTCTACCTCATCAATCTCAACCTCTTCTTTATTTGAAGATAATCTATGTGCAACTGTTTCCGGCTGAACCGCGGATAGTATAACATGATCACTATCAGTGATTATAACTGCTCTGGTCCTTCTGCCGTAAGTAGCATCTATAAGCATGCCTCTATCTCTTGCTTCCTGAATTATTCTCTTAATAGGTGCAGATTCAGGACTTACTATTGCAACAAGTCTGTTTGCTGAAACAATATTACCGAAACCTATATTTATCAATTTGATACCCATGTTCTTCCTCCTAATTTATTCTATATTCTGAACTTGTTCTCTAATCTTTTCAATTTCGTTTTTTATGTTTAAACTAATATTTGTAATTTCTAGGTTGTTTGCCTTAGAAGCTATTGTATTAGTTTCTCTGTTCATTTCCTGTACTATGAAATCTAATTTTCTTCCAATAGGCTCATCTAAATCGAGTGTGTCTCTCATTTGAATAATATGACTATTCAACCTCACAAGTTCTTCATCAATATTTGCCTTATCGGAAAAAATAGCTAATTCCATAGCAATCCTATTTTCATCTACCTTAATATCCCCCAAAAGTTCGTTTAGCCTTTTCTCAAGTTTTTCTTTATACTCCAGTACAATTGTTGGGGCTTTTAATTCGATTTTATCAATCTGTTCTTTGACATAATCGCATCTTCTAATTATATCTTCTCTAAGTTTCTCCCCTTCTTTATTCCTCATGATTATAAAGGAATCTAAAGCATTATCTAAAGTGCCCTTCAGGCTGTTCCAAACTTCATTTATGTCCTCTTCTTTTGTATTAAGAGTAATTACATCCGGAAATCTTGCAATTAAAGAAACAGAAATATCATCCCTTACATCATACCTATCTCTTAACTCTTTAAGACAGTTAATATAGCTATCACCTAAATTATAATTAAAGTTTGCAGCTATATTATTACTCAAATATGTATTTTGCGTTATAAATATGTCTACCTTTCCTCTATTTATTCTCTGCGATATAGTTTTTCTTATTCTATCCTCTAGAGATATTAAGTTTCTTGGCATCTTTATATTAATGTCGAGAAACCTGTGATTCACACTTTTTATTTCTACCACATAGCTTTTTCCTTCTTCTTCACAGCTTCCTCTACCAAAGCCAGTCATACTTTTAGTCATAGATAATTCATCCTTCCGACCCTTTAATAAGTTCATACTAATTATACATAAACATTAATTATAAATGCAAGATAAATTTATTACTGCTAATGCTTAAATTAAAAATATAAATTATAAACTTATACAGTGCTAGAAGTAATAGTACTTTACTATTCTCACACTGTATAAGTTCAACTTTTAAATAGCATGTTTAATATATATTGATTTTATTAAATGCTTTGATTATTTCATTCTTATCCTTAGTAAGTGAAATTCTAAAATTATTTACACCTTCGTTACCAAATGCTTTCCCAGGAGTTACGACCAATCCACTTTCATTTAGTAATTCTTCACAAAAGTTCTCCGTAGTAAATTTAGTCGGTGTCTTGCACCATAAATAAAAAGTTCCTTTGCTATCAAAATATTGAATATTATGCACCTTGAGCAACTGCTTGGTGATGGTTTTTCTTTCTTGATATACATTACGTATTGAATTAACATAGCTTCTGCTTAGCTTTAATGCTGCTATTGCAGCATATTGAATTGGTATGAATTGACCTGAATCAACATTGCTTTTTACTTTTAAAAGTGAACTTATTATTTTCTGATTGCCAACAACATAACCAATCCTAAATCCAGTCATATTATATGTTTTTGAAAAAGTACCAAACTCAATACAATGTTTTTTAGAATCATATTGAAGTATGCTTATAGGCGGTTTGTCTTCTTCAATTATCTCATTATAAGCAGCATCATTATACACAATAATATTATTCCTATCTCCAAACTCTACTATTTCTTTGTAAAAATCACTGTTAGCAGTTGCTCCTGTTGGATTATTTGGATAATTAATAGCGAAAAGCTTGCTTTTTTCTATAATACTTTTGTCTATATCTCCTAAGTTCGGAAGATAAGAATTAGTTTCTTTTAGAACTATATTATAGGTTTTTACTCCCCAGAGATTGCAGCATGAGGAATAAACAGGATATCCGGGATTAGGAACAATGGCATAATCACCTATGTCACAAACTGCCGGTATAATATTATTTATACCTTCCTTTGAACCTATAAGAATAAGTACTTCATCTAAAGATAATTTAACATCAAATATCTCTTTATAATACTTTATTATTTCAAGCTTTAGTTCTTCAATTCCGTCATAGGGTGGATATTTATTATATCCATCAACATTAAATCCATCAATAAGTCCTTGAAGTATTGTTTTATCAACTTCAAGATCAGGATCACCAATACTTAAATCAACAATGCTTTTACCTTCATTAATTAGTGTTTTCTTTAGAATATCCAGCTTTTGAAAGTGATATTCAGATATGGAATTCATTCTGTGGTTGGAGTTCATAGCATTCCCTCACTTATAGATTTTTTATTATATTATTCATAAAAATATATAAGTGTTACAGACATAAAAGTGCTTTACTAAACATAAAAGACTAGAATGAAGTTTCATTCTAATCTTTAATAGTTAATGATACTGATAATGGTCTGTTTCGAAGATATCCTTTATTTCATTCAGACTATTAGTTTTTCCAAGTGCTAACATCAATTTAATTCTGGCTTTTTGGCCTGGAAGATTATCTCCAAAAATTACTCCTAAATTCCTTAATATCTTTCCACCACCAGGATAGCCATAAGAGTCTAAAACTCTGCCTTGAAAACATCTTGAAACTATAACAACAGGTATATTATTTTTTATTGCTCTCTCCACTCCAGGAAGCATCTGAGGAGGTATATTCCCTCTACCCATGGCTTCTACAACTATACCTTTAGTTCCTTTCTCAATACAGTAATCAAGGAATTTAGAATCCATTCCTGCAGCACATTTTATCAAATCAACCCTTGATTCAACTTTATCAGTCATTATGTGCTGCTTTTGTAAGCTATCGCGATAAAAAATAACTTCATTGCTATCTACTATTCCTATTGGTCCAAAATTAGGGCTTTTAAATGTATCCAAACTCATAGAATTAGCTTTTGTAACTTCACTGGCACAATTTAGTTCATCGTTGAGACAAACTAGAACACCTCTATTTTTGGCTTGTTCTGAAATTGCTGTACATATAGAAGCAGCTAAATTGGCCGGTCCATCATATCCAAGTTCTGAACTATTTCTCATGGAACCAGTTACAATAACAGGTTTCTCACTTTTAATTGTCAAATCAAGAAGATATGCAGTTTCTTCCAATGTATCCGTTCCGTGTGTTACTACAACACCCATAATATCTTCTCTTTCAAGAAAGCCTTGAATATATTTTGATAAATCAAGCATAATTTCAGGAGTCATATGCGGACCCGGAAGATTCGAAAAGGAATAAGACTCTACTTGTGCGAACTGTTCTATACCAGTAACCATAGACATTATCTCTTCACCGGTAAGTGTTGGCACAGCAGCCTGTATTCTTGGATCAACTTTCATAGATATAGTTCCACCATTAAATATTACAGCAACCTTTTTTAATACATTTGTATTGTATTCCAAGGCACTACACCTCCAAACAAATATCGTAAATATTAATATAATTGAAATGTATCTTTCATTCCTCATATATTTTACAATATTTATTTCATAAAGTCACCTTGTATTTATAAATTTTCATAAGAATATTATTTCAGCACCATTGGTTCATCAGTTTTTCCTTCAATATGATTTACGTATCTGCTGAAAGAAAAAAAGTAATCGGATAATCTATTTATATATTGATAACTTATAGGATAGCTGTTATTTTGAATAACTGCTACAAATATCCGTTCTACACGTCTCACTATAGTCCTTATTACATGAGAGAAAGATGCTATTTCAGTACCTGAATAATATATAAACGAGGACATTGGTATAGTTGCATCAACCATATAATCTATTGCATGTTCCAGATAGCTTACTTCCTCGTTGTCAATATGCTTTTCTGAAAACTCGGTAGAAATTTCTATTCCAATTAAATATAGATGATATTGTATATTCTTTAAACTATTATCAATATACTCAAAGTCTTTTTTATCAAATGTACTAATTCTATTATTTATTAAACTTCTTAAGTATCCTACATTGGCGTTTATTTCATCTATTCCGCCTTGTAATTCCATTTCAATATCTGACTTTGAATATGTTTTATTAAGAAGGTTTGTTGTAAAACCCTTATCGCCTGTTTTAGTATAAATTTTATCCATACGAAATCTCCTTTTAAATTATTCTTATTATTATAATCTCATTTTTAACTAAAAATGACAATATTCACTTCTATAAATTTATATTTTTGATACTGCTCACCTTTATTCCATTTATCCTTATGAATAACTAGAGTATTTTTGCACATTCTAACTATAGGAGGTGAATATTATGGTGGAAAGACCTATAGCCGATGATAATCAGAGCTTTTCTATAGAGGAAGATACACAAAATACCATTGCCGATATTTTTACAGGTGGATTTAGTGATAACCTTACTGCAAAACTGGGCGGAAACTATTCTAAGATTATAGAATTTTATGAAAGTAAACTATAATATTAAACCTGTATAAGCTTTAAAACTTATACAGGTTTAATATTATAGTGAATAATTTATTTTATACTTTAGGTAATCCTCTAGTTGGCTCGCTTGCATCACTTTTAACTTCCAGTGTAATTGGATTAGCTCTCTTAGTATTGGTAGTTTTATTATCGTTTTTTATTTTTTTATCTGATTTTGTTGACATAATATCACCACCTTCACAATTATGCTACCCAAGAAATATAATTAATATTCATATTAATTAACTGTCTTTAAATATCATAACAACCTAACACTTATCGTATGCATGAAAAAAAAGCCTGTGAAATGATAATTCCACAAGCTTTTGGTCTGGGTAACAAGATTTGAACTTGCGACCTCTAGAACCCCATTCTAGCGCGCTACCATCTGCGCCATACCCAGTCAATATTTTTATTATACCATAGGAAACTAAAAAATCAATATAAAATAAGCATAGTTAAATATGCTTATTTTATATTGAAAAAGACTATAATATAATACAGATTAAACCGCCGGTTCCCTCATTAATAATCTTTTGGAGGGTTTTTTGAAGTTTTATTTGTACATCTTCCGGCATTTTATAAAGCTTACTTTGTAGTTCTTCTTTTACGAGGATTTCTAGAGGCTTTCCAAACATATTGCTTTGCCATATCTTTGCTTTGTCATTCTCAAACTGTTCAAGCAATGATTTCATAAGCTCCTCACTCTGTTTCTCAGTACCCATAATAGGTGATATTTCAGTTTCAACATCAGCTTTTATAAAATGAAGCGATGGCGCACTAGCCTTTAGTTTTACAACGCATCTGCTTCCTTGTTTTAAGAACTCCGGTTCTTCAAGTTTCATTTCAGAAAGCTGAGGTGCTACAAGTCCATATCCTGTTTCTTTAACATCTCTCAATGCATCAGCTACTTTATCATATTCAACTTTAGCCTTATAAAGATCCTTCATTATTGTTAAAAGTTCATTCTCACCTTTAATTTCATGACCGGATACTTCACTTAGAACTCTATAAAATAAATCATTTTTAGGGTTTAAAGCTACCCTAGCGGTTCCGTTACCCATATTAAGTTCATTAAGCCCAGCCAAATCCAAGAATTCAACTTCCCTGAACTCATCTAAAGAACGTTTTATATCTCTTACTTTATAGATCTTCTTGCACATATCCTTTACTAAATTAAAAAAGTTTGCTTTAAGCCAATGCTTTGTTTCAAGCTTTTCAATCCACTCAGGGATATCAATATTGATTTCAGCCACAGGAAATTCCTTAAGTACAGTTTGAAATACGTTCGCTATGTCATTTTCATTCATATTTAAAACATCCATCGCTTGTACTGGAACATCATATTTTTCTTCGAGTTCCTTCTTCAAAGCTAAGGTCTTAGGGTCATTTACATGGGCAGAATTCAATACTATAATGAATGGCTTATTAATAGCCTTCAATTCGGAAATAACTCTTTCCTCAGGCTCAGTATAATCTTCTCTGGCGATGTCTGTAATAGAACCATCAGAGGTGATTACTAATCCAATAGTTGAGTGATCATTAATAACTTTCTTAGTACCGATTTCAGCAGCCTCTTCGAATGGTATCTCATGATCATACCATGGAGTGCTTACCATTTTAACTGAATCCCCTTCTGTATATCCGGATGCTCCTTTTACTATATAACCAACGCAATCAACCATTCTTACCTTAAATTTTGTTCCATCTTCAAGGTTAATTTCAACAGCCTCATTTGGAACAAACTTAGGCTCTGTGGTGTGAATTGTTTTACCTGATGCACTTTGAGGTAACTCGTCTTTAGCTCTCTGCTTTTTGTAGGAGTTTTCAATATTAGGAATAACCATTAAATCCATAAACCTCTTTATAAAAGATGATTTACCTGTTCTTACTGGTCCGACCACTCCAACATAAATGTCCCCTTGCGTTCTTTCGGCTATGTCCTTATATATATCGAAATTTTCCAACGCATACCCTCCCAATTAATACTTATTAACACTATATATATATTGGCAGAGTAAAAAATATATTACTTAATTATTTATTTTTTATTCTAAATTGTATACAATGCAAAAGTTCTAATAAATTAATGGTGTCCCAAAAATCCTTGAAACTCGAATATTTTGTGACAACATTAATGTAAGAACTTTATTGCATTGTATACATCTCATCTTTCTTTTCTCTAGACATTAGTTCATAGACGCCGTACTTAGGGTCTTTTCCTTTGAATAAAACTTGATACAACACATCAGTTATTGGCATAGATATATTAAGCTTCTCTTTTAAATCATAAAACGCTCTGCAGGCCTTAATTCCCTCAACTACCATACCTATTTCAGATATAGCATTCTCTACAGATGTACCTTTACCAATTAAAATACCCGCTCTTCTATTTCTGCTATGCATACTGGTGCATGTTACTATAAGGTCTCCAATACCTGTAAGTCCTGAAAAAGTTTCGCTTTTTCCGCCAAGCTTTGTTCCAATTCTTACAATTTCACTCATGCCCCTTGTCATTAATGCAGCCTTAGTATTGTCACCATACCCTATACCATCTGAAATTCCAGCTGCCAGGGCAATGATATTTTTAACAGCTCCTCCGATCTCAACACCAACTATATCATCATTAGTGTATACTCTAAATTTATTTGTTAAAAATAAATCCTGAACCTTTTGAGCTGAATTTACATCCTTGGAGGCTGCAACAACCGCGGTAGGAATATCCAAGGCCACTTCTTCAGCATGACTGGGACCGGACAAAACAACAACTGGGTTGTCCGGCAGCTCTTCTTCTATTACTTCAGATATACGCTTTAGGGTACCTTCTTCTATACCCTTTGCTATACTTACAATAACTTGACTATTATTCACATAATTTCTTATCTGCCTACTGAGTTCTCTTATTGCATGTGATGGTACAGATAACACAATGAAATCACTATCTCTTACACATTCATTTATGTCAATGCATCCTTTAACATTATAAGGTATAACTATCTTGGGAAGATATTTTATATTTTCTCTTTTTTCATTAATATCGCTTATTACTGATTCTTTTCTATCCCAAATTTTGGTATTAATTCCCTTCTTAGCAAGCATTACCGACAACGCTGTCCCAAAACTTCCCCCACCTAAAAAAGAAACTCTAAAATCCATCTTATTCTTTCCTTTCCCTAAATTGAACTTTTATGGAAGTTCCTTTAAAGTCAAAATTTTCTCTCAGCTGATTAATTAGATATCTTTCATATGAAAAATGGATACACTGAGTATCATTTACAAAAAAGATAAATAGCGGAGGTTTTGTTTCAGCCTGAGTAACATAGTAAATTTTAAGCCTTTTAAGGCCTACTATAGGAGGTTCCTTCATTAATACAGCTTTATTTATAACATCATTTAGTATACCTGTTGATATACGTTTTGAATAGTTGCTGTAACATTGTTTAGCTTCAGTTAGAACTTTATGTACTCTTTGACCGCTTTTGGCAGAAATAAATAAGAACGATGCATATTCAATAAATGCCATTTTTCCCTGCAATGTTTTCTTATAATTATCCATTGTTCTATCATCTTTTTCTATTAAATCCCACTTATTAACTACAACCATGATAGCTTTGCCTTGTTCATGAGCATAGCCGATGATTTTTTCATCTTGTTCTGTTACACCTTCTGTAGCATCAATAATTAATATGCAAACATCAGCTCTTTCAACAGCAGCTAAAGTTCTTACTACACTATATCTTTCGATTTCTTCTTTTATTTTGCTTTTTCTTCTGAGACCAGCAGTATCAATCAAAATAAATTTACCTTCATTTGTTTCGAGAGCACTGTCTATAGCATCTCTTGTTGTTCCCGGGATATCACTAACTATTACTCGGTCTTCACCTAAAAGCTTATTTATTAGCGATGATTTGCCGACATTAGGTTTACCTACCATTGCTATTTTAATATAATCTTCCTGCTCTTCATCAGAAGTTTCATCCGGAAAGTACTCAACTATCTTATCAAGCATATCGCCTAATCCAAGACCTTGGGTAGCAGAAATAGTTATAGGATCACCAATACCCAGATTGTAGAATTCAAAAGCATTGTCCTCATCCTTTAAGCTATCTATTTTGTTTACAACCAATACTATAGGTTTTTTGCTTTTTCTGAGCATTTGTGCTACTTCTGAATCAGCAGCTGTAAGTCCTTCTTTTCCATCAACTATAAAAACTATAACATTAGCAGTATCAATAGCAATTTGTGCCTGCCTTCTCATTTGAGATAAAATTATATCTCCGCTTTCTGGTTCTATACCACCGGTATCAATAATTGTAAAATTATATCTAAGCCATTCAGCCTCCGCATAAACTCTGTCCCTCGTTACACCAGGCGTATCTTCAACTATAGAAATTCTTTTACCTGCAATCTTATTAAAAAGCGTGGACTTCCCAACATTTGGACGTCCAACAAAAGCCACAATAGGTTTTCCCATTTATTTTTCCTCCCTGCCAAATTTATTTATGATATCAATTAAATCTTCACCTGAATAATCAACTACTAATACCTTTCTGCCAAAGGCATCTTCGATATCTTTTATAATAATATCATCAAGCAAAGTTTTTTCTCCACTTCTAAGCATATTTCTAGGCATTATTATAAAATTGCCTACTTCATAATTTTTTAGTTGTTCTATTATATCTTTACCAGTTAAAAGTCCCGCTACAGTAATAGTTTCTCCAAAATAGTTATTGATTATTTTAGCTGTATTTATATTAATATTTGGATTGGCTTTGCTTATAATTGAAGCAACAGCATTTATCTCCTTATATGCAGAGGCACCTGTAATCATGGTGAAAGAATTCTTTATGTTTTTATCAAGATTAGGCAATGTTTTTTCTAGAGTATCTCTTAATAATCTAATCATACCTATTCCATCTTCAAGTTGTTCAAATTCGCCGTAGAATTCTGTGCTTGGCACTTCCATGCCTGCAGTTACATAAAACTCATCAGATAACCTTATAAAAGGCTGACCTATAAGATTTAGATATTTATCTTGAAGTTTACATACATTTTTAATTTCTTGAATACTAGTTTCTTTATTATACAGCGTAATATTAAAAAGACCGTCTCTAAATTTTGTCGTTCCAACCGGAACAACAGCTAAATTTCTTACTGAAGGATACAATTTGAACAAGTCCTCTGTGGTTCTTTCAAGTTCATCCCCATTATTAATGCCCGGGCAAAGAACTATCTGACAGTTTATATCGATATTAGCTTCAGAAAGTTTTTGTAATCTTTCATAGACATTTCCGGCAAATCTATTGTTCAGCATTTTAACTCTTAACTCAGGATTAGTGGTATGAACAGATACATTTATAGGACTTATGCGATATCTTATTATTCTATCTATATCTTCATCCTTCATATTTGTAAGTGTTACAAAATTACCTTGTAAAAACGATAAACGAGAATCATCATCTTTAAAATAAAGAGTTTTTCTCATTCCTTTTGGTAGCTGATCTATAAAGCAAAATACACATTTATTTGAACAACTTCTTGCGTTGTCTAAAATAGAGTTTTCAAACTCTACTCCCAGATCTTCTTCATAATTTTTTTCTACTTCCAGGCACCAAAGTTCGCCATTCTTTTTTTCAACTTCAATTTCAACATACTCATCTGCCATAAGAAATTTATAATCAATTATATCTTTTACTTCTGTATCATTAATACTAATTAATTTATCTCCAATTTCTATTTCTAGTTCCTCTGCAATACTATTAGGCTTGACTTTAACTATAGTATTTTTCATATTTTCACTCCCGATTTTGCACTGTATTCATTAAGTTATAATACATGAACTGAAAACTTTAGTCAATGCAAAAGTGCTGCTGCAACATTAAACTTACTTTATTTTCTATAATAAATTAAAAGAGATAGGATTTATCTATCTCTTTACAGGTATCTTTATAGTAAATTTTGTTCCTTTTCCCAATTGGCTTTTAACCTCTATTTTAGCATTAAGACTTAAAACAATATGCTTAACAATTGCTAAGCCCAGACCCGTTCCTCCTTGTGCTCTCGATCTTGCTTTGTCAATTCTATAAAATCTTTCAAATATCCTGTCCAAATGTTCTTTAGACATACCAACTCCGGTATCCTCAACATATAAAGTACATATATCTTTTGAGTTTTCCAGTCCTATAAATACACTACCGTTTTCTTCAGAATACTTAATTGCATTATCAACTAAGTTAATTAACATTTGTTTAAATCTGTCTCTATCCCCTTCAATTATGCAGTCGTCTTGAGTTAATAGAATAAGTTTTATTTTTTTAAGATCTGCAGTATTTTTCATAAGATTATATACATCTTCAATGATTTCAATTACACTTATTAACTCATTTTTTTCATCTTTGTGCTGTTCTATATAGGACAAAGTTAAAATATCATTTATTAATCTTGTCAACCTGTCAGCCTCATCATTTATGATATCTAAAAACTTTTCTTTCTTTTCTTTATCATCAACAAATTTTAATGTTTCAGCAAAACCCTTTATTGAAGTTAACGGAGTTTTTAATTCGTGAGATACATTTGCAACAAACTGGGATCTCATATTTTCTAACCTTTTAACATCTGTAATGTCCTGCACTACAGCAACATTACCAATCAACTCAGCATCGCCAATGATTTCGGCAGTTCTTACTCTTAAATCCCTTTCTTTTGGCCAAAAGAGTTTTATCTCGTTATACTCCTCAGATGTATTTTTAAATACATTCTCAAGCTCATAATCACGAATAATATCCATCAGATTATGACCTATAATATCCTTATTTATACCAAAGATTTCTTTAGCATAAGGATTTATCATAATTATTTTATAATTTCTATCTATGGCAATTACACCGCTGTCCATACTCCTTAAAATTGCTTCAAGCCTATTCTGCCTGTTTGTAACTTCCTTAAGAGTTATCTGAAGCTTATCGGCCATATTATTAAAAGATTTTCCTAAATCACCTATTTCATTATGTTCCAGAACTTTAACCCTTTCGTTGAGCTCCCCGTTTGCCACTCGTGATGTAATATTCTGAAACTCTTTAATAGGTTTAACCATAGCCTGAGATAACTTTGATGAAACGATTGCTGCTGCGATTAACACTGCCACAAGCGTTAACAAGCAATATTGAATGTACTTGCTTTCAAAGCTATTAATAATTGCGATTGGCATAGAACTTCGGATTATTTGACCATCACCAAAACAAGAAGCTACATACAGCATATTTTTATTGGTAGAGTGACTGTATCTTATGCTGGTTCCAATGCCTTTTGACCTAGCCTCTACAATTTCAGGCCTGCTATTATGATTATCCATTGTCTCCTTATCTGCAACTGAATCGTAAATAACATCACCTTGCTTATCAATATAAGTAACTCTCATTTCTACATTGCTCAAGTTTTTGTTAAAGAAAATATTTTTATCTACAATATTACTTGTTTCTATAATACTAATAATAAATTGATTGTTTTCTTTTAAATTCCTTACAATATTTTGATTGTATTGATTATTAATAATACTAATAAAAAATAATGTTAATATTATGACACTTATTGTTAAAACTCCTAGAATAGATTTCATTAGCTTTTTTTTCATATTAATTCTCCATAATTAAACCTATATCCAACTCCTCTAATTGTTTCTATATACTTAGGTACCTTGTCATCTTCTTCAATTTTTTGTCTTAGATGTCTTATATGCACATCAACTGTTCTTGTTTCACCAATATACTCGTAACCCCATACCTTATCTAAAAGAAATTCTCTGGTTATTACTCTGCCTTTATTCTTTATCAGTATTTCTAGTACTTCAAATTCTTTTAAAGTTAAATCAACTCTTTTATGTTCTTTTGTGACCTCATGCTTTTCAAAATCTACAACAATATTATCAAATTTATAAGCTTTATCCATTGGCTGCAGTGTTGTACGCCTTAATACCGCTTTAACTCTTGCCAGTAATTCCCTTATAGAAAACGGTTTTGTCATATAATCGTCGGCACCCAGCTCTAATCCTAGTATCTTATCTAGCTCCTCGCTTTTAGCAGTTATCATAATAATAGGTATATTAGAAATATTGTTATCCTTTCTTATTTCCTTGCATACGTCATACCCATCAATGCCAGGTAGCATAACATCCAGCAGAACTAGATCAAACTCATCTTCCTTTACCATCTTTAGTGCTTCATAACCATTACCACAGCATATGACCTTATATCCGCTATTTTCCAAATTAAATTTTATAAGCTCTTGAATGTGTTCTTCATCATCAACAGCTAAAATTTTATATTGCGACATTTTTATTCCTCCTTTTTTTCTGAAACACCGAGTAATTTAAAACTCTTGCTCCCGTTCGAAAATTACTCGTAAAAGTCCATTTAGGACTTTTACCTCCTTTTAGTCGAAACACTTGGTAGTTTAGAGCGCTCGTTCCCACTCGCAAACTACCCGTTGAAGTCCATTTAGGACTTCAACCTCATTAAACCAAATAAATAAAAGAAAACAATCTTCCAGATTGCTGTTTCTGTTTTCTATATGAATGCAATGGTATATTTTCATCACAAAATGTACATATTTTTATAGATTCTATATTTTCTCTTAACACTCCTGCTGATAACAATTGTTCAATTATACATTTTTCAAGGTCAAGCTTATTATTAATTATAATGTCTTTATTTTTAAACAATTCATTTTCATTAAACAGGTCTATTAATTCCTCTCCTACTTCATAGCAGCATAATCTATTATGAGGTCCTATACAAACAACTAGATCACTAGCACAACAATTATAGTCTTTCTTCATCTTATTAATTGTATTTATTACAATTCCGGATATAGTCCCTTTCCATCCGCTGTGTACTGCTGCTATAACATCTATCTTTTTATCATATATCAAAACCGGGACGCAATCAGCAGTAAATACACCAATAGCTGTTTTACGCTTATCTGTAATAAGTGCATCTCCTTCATAAACTTTATTATCATAATCATATATAAGACTGCTGTGTATTTGATTTAAATATCCTACTTCATTAATATCGAACCATTCTTTCAATCTTAACAAATTATATTTGCCGCATTTTTCATTAATATTAAAATTTAAATCTCCCTTTGCAGTAGAAAAAACAAATTTGGCATTTTTATTAGAAGTCGTAATAAAGTCATAGTTATTTATTTGAAAATGCTCCATCATTTATTCACCTCTTTATTATTGTATCACGATATTAAGTAAGTTTTAAATCTTTATAACTTACTTAACTAGAATTTAACATACTATACACCACATTAATGTACTAGAACTTTTGCATTTTATAAATAAAAAAATGCCCTTAAGGCTACTGCTGTTGCATCAAAGAAAAACTTACTT
>KE993481.1 GCA_000466585.1 Clostridiales bacterium oral taxon 876 str. F0540 | reverse complement strand
GTATGAATAAACAAATAATTCTTAAGATTATTATAATAATTATAAAATAAAGCTTAATAATATGCAATTATAGTGAAAATTACAACAGTAATGAAAAGGTATACAAAAATATTTTTATAATCTTAAAAAAGTACAAATTTTAAGATTAGGTTTATAAAAAATCATATTAAAATTGAACAAATTAATACAAATATATTCTTATAAAATTTTTAGAATATTAGCTACAATATATTTAGAAACAATGAAAAGCGTTTCAGAAAAGATTTTTAGAGGGGGAAAATAAAAATGAACTCAAAAAAAATAATGGCGCTTGCGCTAAGTGCAGTTATGACTTTAGGACTAGCAGCTTGCGGAAAAACTACAGCTGATAATACCAAAGCTCCTGCAGATGGAGGAAAAAAGAAACTAGTAATTTGGGCATGGGACGGAACTTTTAATATAGTTGCTGCTAATGAGGCAAAAGCAATATATCAAAAAGAAAATAAAGATGTAGATGTAGAAGTAGTAGAAATGGCACAAAATGATATAGTACAAAAATTAAATACAAATTTAAGTGCAAATTCTACAGAAGGGTTACCTAATATAGTTTTAGTAGAAGATTATAGAGCACAAAACTTTTTAAATTCATATCCTGATGCATTTAAGGATATCTCAGGTAAAGTAAATAGTTCAGATTTTATGGATTATAAAATTAAGTCTAACAGCTTAAATGGAAAATTATATGGACTTCCTTTTGATAGCGGAGTAACAGCTTTATTTTATAGAACTGATTTAATTGAACAGGCTGGCTACAAAAAAGAGGATATGAACAATTTAACATGGGAGAAATTTATTGAGATTGGTAAAGCAGTTAAGGCTAAGACTGGAAAGCAAATGCTTACACTAGATCCAAGCGATTTAGGACTTATAAGAGTTATGCTTCAATCAGCTGGAAAGTGGTATGTTAAAGATGATGGAAAAACTGTAGATCTTGCTGATAATGGGGCACTTAAAGAGTCTATAAAGACTTGGAAGGCTCTTATGGATTCCGGTATTGTAAAGCCAATTACAGGATGGGATAACTTTGTTGGAGCTTTCCAAAAGGGTGATGTTGCATCTGTTCCTACTGGCTGCTGGATTTCAAGTTCTGTAATGAAAGCACAAGACCAAAGTGGAAAATGGGCTGTAACTGCAATTCCTAGATTAAGCACAGTATCAAGCTCAGTAAACGCTTCTAACCTTGGAGGTTCAAGCTGGTATGTATTAAACAAGGTTGGAGATTCAAACTTAGCAGCAGACTTCCTTGCTAAAACTTTTGGAAGCAGCAAGGATCTTATGAATACACTATCACAAAAAATTAATCTTGTAAGCACATTGAAGGCTGCTTCAAGTACTGACAATTACAATAAAGCAGTAGATTTCTATGGTGGACAAAAAGTATTACAAGACTTTGCAACCTGGTCATCAAAAATACCGTCTGTTAACTACGGAACAAGCACTTACAATATAGAAGACATTTTATCAGGTGCAGTACAAAATATAGTTAGCAAAAATGCAGACATGGATGCATCTTTAAAAGATGCACAAAAACAAGCTGAAGCTGCAGTAGCTAATCACTAAGCATAAGTTTTAAGGTAAATCGCTATTTGTATTCCGAATGTTATCAAATAGCGATTTACTAATTAAATTATCTAGATATGTTTAATTGCTAGTTAATAAATTCTAGCAAGGGGGGAGAGCTTTGAGTATTAATAAAAAAGGCACCTTAGAGAGAAAGCAAAATATAATTGGCTGGTGTTTTACAGTAGCAAGTATAATTTTAATAATCACCTTTGTTTTTTATCCTATGATACAAGCGTTTATTACCTCCTTAAAATCAGGTGCTGGTAATAATCTCAAATTCGTAGGCCTAAGCAATTATAAAAGACTTTTAACTGATGAAACCTTTAAAAAAGCAGTTTTTAATACTTTGATCTATTTAGTAGTTCAAGTGCCTATTATGATTTTACTAGCTTTATTTATATCAGTACTGTTAAATGATAAGAACCTTAAAGGGAAAGGTTTTTTCAGAACCGCTATTTTTTTACCTTGTATAACTTCATTGGTTGCTTATTCAGTAATATTTAAAAGCTTATTTGCTAATGATGGACTTATGAATAAGCTATTTATGAATTTACATTTAATTTCTTCATCTATAAATTGGATGACTAGTCCTTTCTGGGCTAAGGTTACAATTATAATAGCAATAACTTGGCGTTGGACAGGTTATAATATGATATTCTATTTAGCAGGTCTTCAAAATATAGATCCATCAATCTATGAAGCAGCCGAAATAGATGGAGCTTCAGCAACAAAGCAATTTTTTAACATTACTTTACCTTTATTAAAGCCTATTATTTTGTTTACAACAATAACTTCAACCTCAGGAACCCTTCAGCTATTTGATGAAGTTATGAATATAACAGGAGGCGGACCGGGAAATGCCTCGACTACAATATCACAATATATATACAATCTTAGCTTTAAATATACTCCTAACTTTGGGTATGCAGCAGCAGTTTCTTATACTATTGTAGCTATGATTGTTATATTATCACTAATTCAATTTAAAGTGGCAGGTGATAATAAATGAAAAAGACAACAAATGCATTTAAATATATATTTTTATCGATAGCTTCTCTGATTTCTATTTTTCCATTTTTGTGGATGATTATAAGTATGACTAACAAATCTGTAGAGGTTACTAAAGGCTCATTGATTCCAGGTACACATTTATTTGAAAATATGAAAAACCTTTTTACAAGTAACCTTCACTTTGCTAATTCCTTAGTTAATTCAGCAAAAATTGCAGTAATAACTACAGTAATAGCTTTGGTTGTATCTTCATTGGCAGGATACGGTTTTGAAATTTACAGAAACAAAGTTAGAGACAGGATATTCAGTATTTTACTTTTGTCCATGATGGTGCCTTTTGCATCACTTATGGTACCTCTGTTCAGGATGTTTAGAAACTTTAAGATATTTGGACTAAATACAACTGCTTCAGTTATAATTCCAGGCATAGCTACAGCATTTCTAATATTCTTCTTTAGACAGAACACTAAATCCTTTCCGAAGGATTTGCTGGAGGCTGGACGAATTGATGGATTAAGCGAATTACAGCTCTTTACAAGAATCTATGTTCCAACAATGAAGTCTACTTATGCAGCAGCAGCTATTATTACTTTTATGAGCAGCTGGAACAACTATATGTGGCCTCTTATAACCCTGCAAACTGCAAGTAAAAGAACAGCTCCGCTGATAATTTCTACCATGAGTTCCTCCTACACACCGGATTATGGAATGATAATGGCAGGAATAGTAATTACAACATTACCAACAGCTTTAGTATTTTTCCTAATGCAGAAACAGTTTGTTGAAGGTATGCTGGGATCTGTAAAGGGATAATAATTAGAACTTTAAATAAAACAATTAAGAGTTAGTAGTTAAGGAGTAAATTCTAAATTATTAACTCTTTATTTATAAATTTAGGAAGCTGAAGTCCTAAGTGGACCTTAGCGAGTAATCTTTAATTGCTCAGTGCTTCGACTAAAAGGAGGTTAAAGTCCTAAATGGAC
>KE993480.1:7404-31719 GCA_000466585.1 Clostridiales bacterium oral taxon 876 str. F0540 | reverse complement strand
CCATGACCATTTTAATATTTTTAAATTGATCCTCCGAGTCAATAAACAAAAATGGCTTATTAGAACCTGCTCTACCGTCAAGTCGGTATAAGCCCCCATCAAGATCTATTCCTGCTGTAATTCTAGAATCATATGAAGAATCATAAGCTGTTGCACCGCCTATTGAATGACCGAAAATACCTATATGAGCCAAATCAATTCTTCCTTTAAGACTGCTTTGAATTTGCCCGGAATTGATTAATTGCAATTCATTCATAACAAAAGTCACATCATCGGTTAAAACCTTTCCAATCTTGTCACGGTTACTCCTTGTAGTCTGATAATCATCATTTGATGAAAAAAATTCATTTGTCTTACATGTTGTCATTCGCCCATCCGGAAATATAGTAGCAAATGTATTATAAGTATGATCGATAGCTACAACGATGTATCCATGACTGGCAAGATCTTCGGCTTGAGACGTATGAATAAATCTGGAAGAGCCAAAGCCGTGATTGATAATAATAAGAGGATATGAATTTTTAGCAGAGGAGATATTGGCATCTTTATATGAATGGCTCAAAACATACTTTAGATATTGAAAAATAAACCCGGGAAGGCCATAATTTTCAGCCATTGGCCCTAAAATCTGAGTATCAGGTATAAAAGGTATTGGACTTCCACTGGTATTTTCAGCAGGGTACCATACCTGAACCATTAGTTCTCTCTTACCCTTTGCTGACTTATCTAAAGTTTCTGTTCTTTGCTGATCAACTAGATGAAGAACCTCTGTGCCTATCTTAAAGGTTCCTGTTGGATTCGGTAGCGTGAACACTGGAAAGATATACATTAAGCCGGCAGTCACGAGCAGGGATGCAATAATAAAAGTGTTTCCGAGAACCCGTTTAGCATGTGAGGCTTTCCCAGGCACAGGTGTTTTGTAATAATTAAAAATTGCATAGATAAATACAAGTACAGTAACACAATATAAAAATATAAGCTGAAGTCTGTAACCTTCAACTAAAAGGTGAATAGCGAGAATAGCCATGCTGACTATACTTGTAAGCATCAATGCCCATTTGGGAAGTCGCTTTTTTATTAAAAGGTTTTCTGCTGAAAAAACTACGTTTAGTAACAAAAGCAACATTTCAAAAAGTCTCATTTAAATACCTCCATATGCATGATAAGCTGATTGAAAATTATTTGTCATGTCTTATTTTCTATTTGATTATAATAAACATGGGAGTTATAATCCATTTCTTCGTCTTACAAAGTGATGTTTATTCCTTGCATTTTTGTCACATTGGATTAATTAAACGTCTACGACGAACCGTATCATGAGCAGCACTGTATTTACAAAATATGTTATAATAAAAGAATTAAATAGGCTTTAAATGAAAGATAAATAAAAATTCGTTTAATACACACTAATAGCGCAATAAAATGGAATGTAAAATCCATTTTACATACTAAAAAGCAGCGATGTAAAATAGGTTTGATAGCATGGGAACGCTCCGAACAATAGAATGTAATCAGGAGGAATATCAAAGTGGTCATTAGTAAACAAATAAAAAAATATAGGCTCGACTCAAAATTATAGCAGGAGGATTTGGCTGAAAAAATATTTGTAACTCGGCAGACAATTTCAAACTGGGAAAACGGCAAGAATTATCCTGATATAAATAGCCTGGTGCTATTAAGCAATCTCTTTGGTGTTTCTCTTGATATTCTAGTTAAAGGAGATTTGGAGGAAATGAAAGAAGAAATTAAAACAGAGGATATTAAAAGGTTTAACCGTGATGGCATGATTTTTACTGTACTACTTATTGCAACAGCAGTATTGGTCGTTCCACTATTTCTTTTCTTAAATTTTATTGGAATTGTAATCTGGTTAGTGCTATTTGGCGTTACAATGCATTATGCAATATGCGTTGAAAAGCAAAAGAAAGCTCATGACATTCAAACATACAGAGAAATTATAGCTTTTACAGAAGGAAAAAAACTTGATCAAATTGAAAAGCGTTATGAAGTTGTAAAACGCCCATATCAAAACGTGTTAGCAGTAATTTGTTCAGGATTGATTGCACTAGTTATCACTATAGGAATGTATTTTTTATTTAGATTAATTCAGTATGTAAAATTGTTACTGGTTTAGAAATTCCAAATTATCTATTAGTTAAAAAACTATATATGTTTCTTTTTTTTATAGAAATTTGATTTCTTATTAAGAGGCAACCTTATTAGGCTGTTAATTTACAAAATATCAGTCCTACTATATAATGGCATTAATTAATATTGTCAAAAATGAGGAATATATAGATGAAATTAAATATTTTTTTTCTGATTATTGGACTCTTCTTATCAATTATATCTAAGGTGCTTCAGTTTAAGATTAAGTCCTATGCATATATTGGAAATATAATCGTAATACCTGCAGCGATTTGTTTTTGTCTTGCAATTTTATTTAGTATTAAAAAATATTATTATATGTTTTTTGCACAGGAAACAAGACTTAAGGCTATTATTATAGCAGTTTTAGCATGTGGAATCATAGTTTCATTTCAGTTGATGATGATTCTTATATTTAGCGGCAAAGAAATTTATGGATTAATTTTCTTAGTTCCACTTTTATTGTTGATATTTTTGTTCATTAGGAACTGGTTTATAAAATAACAGTATATTAATAGTTGATTATATAATTTAACTGATTTGGTAAATCTAAGCGAGGCAAAACGGGTTATTTAGCTCTGAAGGACAATTGGTATCCTAGAAGCAACCGCTCTTAAGCGTCCATGAACCAAATCCCATTCGTTCCGCCAAAAATAATAAATTTAAAAGAGCCTATCCTAATAAAAGGATAAGCTCTTTTTTATATAATAAATGCGCATTTATAAGCTGAGTTATATATCCAGTATCATACCGTCATAAGCTACTAGCATTCCAAGGTCCTTAACTTTCTCTTCTAATTCATGATGTAAAAGACAACCGTTATGAGAAAAATGAGTTATTACAAATTTAGTATTCTCGTCAGCACAGCCTACTTCTAGCATTTTATTTCTGAGAATTATAGTTTCCTCAAGTCCCATGTGGCTTTTGCATCCCGGAGTTCCACCCATTGTACAATCCAGACTAACTACATCAAAGTAAAGAGATTTTATATGCTTCCAAGTTTCTTCTGTAATATCGCCTGTGTCATTTCCATAAAATAATCTTTTTCCGTCTTTGTCGGTTAAGCTGTATACAAGGCAGCTTTCTCTTGGATCATGCTGTGCCTGAAGAGGAAGAATATCATAGCCATGAGACTTAAAGCCTTCAAAAGCTTTGATTACACTATAATCAATACAATCTTTGAGATTTGCAGAATCATCTTCTTCAACAAGCATACGATTATACAAAGCTTCACATTTTTCGTTTCCGTATATAGTCATCTTATTTTTGTCCCTGTCATAGGCATAAGGGATTCCTCTTAATATTAAATCCAGAGGATAAAGATGATCCATATGTGAATGAGTCATAAGGACAGTTTGTATCTTTGAAAAATCAAGATCAAAGGCCATTGCATGATAGAAAGAATCAGGACCAAAATCAAAAATTAAATCATCGTTAATCAGCACCTGAGCTCTGGAACGGTAATTTTTACCCTTTAGTTCACGTGCTCTTTGACAGTTATTACAAGTGCAGAATAATGCTGGCCACCCTTCAGCAGCAGCAGTTCCAAGAAATTGTATTCTCATAAAAATTCCTCCTTTTAGTCGGAAGACTGAGCAATTAATCACTGAGCTGTCTGTTCTCGCCAGTTTCCACTGGCTAGCCAGCCCGTTAATGTCCATTTAGGACATTAACCTCGCTTCCGCTTGAAAATTAATTAAATGCTTTAAAATATATAGTTATATTATCTCCGCAGCTTGTGAGCTCTTCTTTGGATATTAAGATACCACCAGTTCTATATGGGTTTATTACAGGAGAAGATGGTATTTCTTTTTTATTATTACATGCTTTTGTAGTACCGGCTTCGCTAATTCTAAATTCAAAATGCAAGGCCCTGCCAAAGCATTGGTATGTGAATTTTAGCCCATCTAATTCAGCCGGCAAAACAGGATCAATAATAAGACCTTCTTTATTAAAACGAATACCAAGTACGTTGCTTACTAATTGTCTTATATAAATTCCGGGGCCGCTGGAATAAAGTCTCCATCCTCCCTTTACCTTTATATCACCTGTTTTTAACAATCCGAAGTTTTTCTCATACTCATAACGATCATAGTAATCTCCATCAGAACTGCTGAAATATAGGTTGCTTTGACGGATATTAGCATTTTTAACACTATGTTGAATGAGTATTGGATTAATAGTGAAAAGTGAATTCCATGCTTCTTCGCCATTACCCATTTTTGCCATTGCCTCGATATAACGAATGTGGGCATGTGTATATTGAAGGCTTATCTCACGTCCGACATTTGCAGCTTGTTCTGCACGTTTGAATAGATGGCTGACTCCTCCATCATAATGAGCAGGGCAATCCATCAGACGCACACCATCCGGACACTTTAAATTGTCTTGAATAGTAGCTGCATTTTTTATTGCTTGCTCCTCATCTACCAGTTCGGCAATAATACTTCTTGTCATTGGCAGCAGACGATAGTGAATACCTGTAGATTCATCGTCAGGGTGAAGCATGTAACGATATTTATCATCGCACTCTAAAAATCCGGCTATTACATTATCTTTTATTAAAATGTCATGGAAGGATTTTTTTACTAAGGAAGCTAATGAAGCAAACTCCTGTGATAAATCATTATGAATACCGGTAAGTGCTTCAGAAAGAGAATTAAAGGTTTGATAAGCTAGAGCAACAGTCCAAGAACTTACTAACTTTGTTTTAAGTTCTTCGCTTGCTGGCTGAAGCGTGTCGTCCCAGTCACCACCTGCATAGGTTATTAGGCCGGTGTCTTTAATAAACCTAGTTTCCTTAATGTTTTCTAACGCATAGCATATGTGCTGTAGTAATGTTTCCTTACGCTCCGGAGCACCGTCATAAGGAAGCAGCTCATTTAATATCTCCTTATCACCTGATGCCAGGATGTAGTCTGAAACACTCTTTAATGGCCAGAAAATAATATCTCCGTGGCATTCTCCTGCGTTAATTGGATATTTATCAAACATAAACCATTGAGGCCATTCTTTTGTATCGATATTCTGGTGAGAGAAAATAATTAGCAGCATACTTCTCATAATGGAATAATTTTGAGTTGCTAAGAAGAATTCCATCGGACCTTGGCAGACATCACGCGTACCCCATGCAGCCCCTCCAGGCTGTTCTAAACCATGCGGCATTGAAAAATGAATCATAGCGTTATGAGAGTACCACCAGATGGTCTCGTTAAGTATTTGTATTCTCTCTTTATTGTTTGTATTGTCGATATCTAAGTGAAAACTATTAATTAGATCCTGGTAAAAAGCATAGGCTTTTTTCTGCTCTTCCGGCAGTGTGTACTTCGCATTATGTGAAATATCATTTTCTGTTAAGTAAGCCTTTATTACCAGCTGAAAGCTGCCGGTGTTTGATAATGAGATAGTTAAAAAAGTCTCATCAAAAGGTTTTTCATCTTCAAAGAAGATACGGTCATCACATAAAGTAAAGTCCTGACCGGGAATAGTAAGATCATAATGAAGTCCCGGATAGTTTTCTGTATCAAGATCAAAGCGAATACCATCTTCAATTTCTGTGTAATTAATGTCTTTTGTATACTCATTATTACCCATGACTAGCTGATTAGTTATGATGTAATCATACTTTTTATTGTTCTTGCTTGAAACCTCTAGTATTAAGTCGGATCTGTCAACAGCAGTGTAAGCGTTTATTGTGAGGATATCATCAGGTAATTTATAATACCATTTTGAATAATTCATCCCCATTTCAAACATACCTGGCAGTGTCAGCAGTTGATATTCTCCATTTATGCGTAAGTAAATACGTTGCCCGCTGTTCTTCATAATGTTTAAGAAACCTCTTGGGCTTGAAATAAGCTTATGAAGATCAGTGTTTCCTGTAACAACATGGCTGTTAAATATCCCATACATATACTGCGTTGAAGATATAATGTGATTATCAACATTTTTTGTATTAGGAGGCGTAATAATGATTGTGCCATGAGGTCTTTCAGTTAAAATTTCTTTATATTTTGTTACAATATGAGAATGTTCAGTAGTAAAAAAAGAAAGTAGTTTGCCATCCTTTTTTTCTTCTAAGATTCTATCTGGATATAAAGCGTTTATTTCATCTTCTGTAAAAGATGGAGATGAAAAAGGCATAGAAAATTCTTTTTTAATTTTTATCGTATCTATTAATTTAGCTTGGCTAAATTCCTTTTGTGCTTCTATGTATGCTTCTTTAATTTGAGCTTCGAATTCTAATTCCCTTACTGCTTCAGGATGAGTCGGAAGAAAAAGTCCGTAAAAGGATAATGAATGTTCTCCATTAAGGTTAATCTTTTCTGTTTGTAATGCAGTATAAGCAAATTCATACTGAAGATTACGATCTAATAAATTTGAGGTTAAAATTTCAGGTGTATTTGTTTCTTTATAGGACAATCCGAAAAATTGTAACCCATCAGTAGAGTAGTGTACTGCTTTAGCACCTATTACACCCTGCTGTATATATGGAAAACAATTCGAATTTGGCATGTTCTGTCTTGAACATACAACATAACCATTATCGCATTCAAAAACAGAGTGACCAAGATACTCAGATATATAAAGTTCATTAGTATAGACACCATTCTCTTCAGCAATTCCTATATCCTGGCCGTATATTAGGTCAACACTTTTGTTTGAACCTTCTAAGGTTATGTTCCAAAACCAAATATGATTCACTGGGTGAAAGGTAACTTTATAGTTTATTTCTTCAATAGTGCCCTCATAAATTAATGAGTCAGAAGTTGCTGAAACAATACTTTTCGATCTAATCCCTAGAAGGGGATAGACTTTTATAGATTCTCCATCATAAATTCGTAGATAAATATTATTTGCAGAACCATCTTTTACATTGCCACGAAACTGATTAATCAGAAATTTATCGTAGGTAAATGTGAAAATATCGCCGCTTGGAAGAAAACGATACAGCGCTTTATCCTGCTTAATATCTATAAAACTGTTGATTTTATTCATTTTGCGAACAGTCCTTTCTAAAAAAATAAGTAATTTATTTTTTGTGGAAACGTTTTTGCGATATTAAGGAAAATGTTATGAAAATGTTTTTATTTTCATTAAAAGTATATAAGAATTAGCTTTTTTTGTCAACCTGAATAGGCAAAGTGTAACGATTTGGTAACAAATTTATAAATTCATACAAAAAACTGATTGACAAATATGTTGATAACGAATACAATTTACTCATAAAGTTAATTTTTAGTAGCTAGTGGAAACATTTCCTCAAGCTAGTGGAAATGTTTCCACTAATTCAACTATAGTGCTGAAAACATTTCCTCAAAGGAAACTGACGTGAAGATTGCAAGAGACGTAAAAATGAATATTTAGAAGGGTGGGTTTAGCATATGGCGAAAACTAATGGGAATACGAAAGGCTTTATTGATGAATTAAAGCGGAAGAAAATTTTGTTTCTGATGATATCCCCGGTAATTATTTATTTCATAATATTTTCTTATATACCAATGCCAGGTGCTTATATTGCTTTTGTTGACTATAACATTGGTAAAGGTATTTTTGGAAGTAACTTTGTTGGGCTTAAAAATTTTGAGTTTCTGGTTAAGACAGGAGATCTTTGGAGAATTACAAAGAATACCTTGCTTTACAACCTTGTGTTTTTAGCACTGACAAACATATCTCAGGTAGCTTTTGCAATTATGATTTCAGAGGTTAAAAGCAGATGGTTCAAAAAGTTATCTCAGTCAATTATCTTATTACCACATTTTATTTCAATGGTAATTGTAGGATTTTTCGCATATAACTTTTTTAATTTTAATCATGGCTTTATTAATACAATACTTACAAACTTTGGGATTGCAAAACATGACTTTTATTCAGATCAGGGGATATGGAAATATATCATTGTTTTCTTTAAACTTTGGGCAAGCACAGGTTACGGCATGATTATTTATCTAGCAGCAATAACAGGTATCAGCAGTGAAATTTATGAGGCAGCAGAGCTTGATGGTGCTACAGCTTGGCAAAAAATTCGTTGCATTATAGTTCCTTTATTAAAGCCAACCTTTATATTATTATTCCTATTTGGTTTAGGCGGTATATTAAAGGGTTAATTTGATCTTTTCTATAATCTTATTGGTAATAACTCAGTGTTATATAAGCAGACAGATATTATCGATACTTTTGTATTCAGAAGCTTAGTTGGTCAGTTTAATTTTTCACAAGGTGCAGCTGTTGGTTTTTATCAATCTATTTTCGGTCTCTTCCTTGTATTAACAGTAAATGCTATTGTTAAGAAAATTGAGCCTGATAGCGCATTATTCTAAATAGAAAGGAAGATGAAGTATGCAAGAAATAACGAATATCAAAAGACCTATAGGAAAAGATGAGTTAACAATGAGAGTTGTTTTCTATATTGTTGTAACTATTTTTACCTTAATATGCTTAGTTCCTTTTATACTTATGATCTCATCTTCATTTATGAATGAGAAGGAAATCTTAACAGAAGGCTATAAGCTAATTCCGAAAAAAATCAGTTTCAATGCATATGAATTTTTATTTCATAACTCAGCTAATTTAATTTCAGCTTATCGTGTAACAATAACAATTGCTGTAGTAGGAACTGTTCTTGGACTATTCTTTATGTCAATGGCTGGTTATGTATTATGCAGAAATGATTTTAAATATAGAAATCAGATTGCTTTCTTCATATATTTCACAACTTTATTTAGCGGAGGGTTAATTCCATCTTATATTCTTATGGTAAATGGACTTCATCTGAAGGATAGTATTTGGGCTATGATTTTACCTGGAATAATGAGTCCGTGGTCTATATTCTTGATGAGAAACTTTATGAAAGCAATTCCGGATTCCTTATACGAATCTGCAGCAATTGATGGAGCGGGAGATTTCTATATCTATTGGAAGATATTTTTACCGCTAGCAAAACCTTCACTTGCTACAATCGGATTGTTTCTAACTCTTGGATATTGGAATGAATGGTATAATGCTATGCTTTATATTCAATCGACCTACAAATATCCATTGCAATATTTCTTACAAAGAATTGTTAGCCAAGCTAACGTACAATTGTTGGTACAGCAGGGGCTTTCGATTAACACGGCAGAGTTACCTTCTGAATCTATTAAGATGGCAACGGCAGTAGTAGCAATAGGCCCAATTATTCTTGTTTATCCATTTGTTCAAAAATATTTTGTAAGCGGACTGACCGTTGGTGCAGTAAAAGGTTAATAATTTGCTGTTTATACAGCTTATTATAAATAAAAGTGAACTGCATTATGAAAACTCAAATTAAACAGCTTTTCATATGCAGCCACAGATAAAATATATATTTAAGGGAGGATATCATGAAAACTAAAAAACTAATTGCGGCAATATTAGGCGTGATGATGTGTGGAAGCCTTCTTTCCGGATGTGCAAGCAAAGGAACAGGCTCTGGCACTAAAACAGCAGATGGCAAGGTAGATACTTCAAAAGAAGTAAATCTTGTTATGTACCTATATGGAGGAGAAGGTGTAGCAAATAAAGACATTTTAGCTGAATTAAATAAAAAGCTAAAAGCAAGCATTAATGCAACACTTGAAGTAAAATATATTGACTGGGGTGACGTCAATACAAAATATCCATTATTATGGACCTCCGGAGAAAAATTTGATATGGCATATGTAGCATCAGGAGCTGCTGTTCCGTACGCTACTTTAGCAAAACAAGATGCACTTGTTGATATTAGTGGTATGATAGATACTTATGCTCCAAAGCTTAAAACAGAATTAAGCAGCAAATTGAACAATGTAAAAGTAAATGGTAAAATATATGCTGTTCCAAATAACTACAGTGAATATACAGCATATGGTTTTGTAACAAGAAAAGATATTATGGATAAAAACAATATTAAAAAGGTTTCTTCAGTTTCTGATATGGAAACATATATGGATGCTGCATTAAAGAGTGGAATGGTTCCGCTAAACGGAAGTGCTAACTTAGCAATGGACCTTTATAGAATGCTTATTGGAACAACAGGTGATTGGATTGATGCTCCTGGTATTCCATCTTCTGAAATGTACTTAGCAGCAAGTAAAAAGGACCCAGGAAATGTATTCCACCCAGCATTTACAGATGAATTTGAAAACTTTGCAGTAAAAATGCATGATTGGGCACAAAAAGGTTACTGGTCAAAAGATATTTTATCTGCTTCACAAGACGATAAAGATAACTTCTACAATGGTTTATCTGCTTCTTATATCAGCCATCAACCAGACTGGACTGGTAACTATGGAAATCAGTTAAAGAAATTACCTGGAGTTGATACTGAATTCTATGCTTTCCCAGAAGCTAACGGTAAGTTTATAAAGTCAACCGGTGTTGGAGCAGCAACTGGTATCAGCAAAAATTCAAAGAACCCTGAAAGATGCTTAATGTTAATTGAAAAGTTAATGACAGACAAAGAATGCTATGACTTATTCCAATATGGTATCCAAGGCAAGCAGTATGAGCTTAAAGATGGAAAAATTGCACAACCTGCAAACTTTGATGCTAAAAAAGATGGCGGCGGATTTGCTGGATGGGCATTCCGTATGGACAATCTTAACATCCCTCAAAGCACTGAAGACCCTCGCAGATATACTTTAAACGAAGCTTGGTCAAAAGTTGCAATTGAAAGTCCTTATATTGGATTCAGTTTTGATAGCACAAGCGTTTCTTCTCAATTATCAGCTATTGCTAATATTGATTCACAGCTTGGTACTCAAATTCTTTTAGGTAAAACAAAACAGGATCCTAAAGCAGCAGTTGCTGAATACAGAAAGCAATTAAAAGCTGCTGGTGTTGATGATGTTGTTAATGCAGTTAAAACACAATACAGTAAGTCAGCTGCAAAATAATAATTATATAAGTAGTTGAATAAAAAGGCAGTTATAATAGAGAGTATCTAACATTTTTATATGATTAGGGCTCTCTCTGCCTGTTTTATTGATAAATTAATATAATATTCTATAGTTTTGAATTTGAAGAAATGGTAGAATATGTTTAAGAGCTAGATTTTGTGTCATATGGAGGGTGCAAATTAGTTATGGGTGTAACGATTAAAGATGTAGCTAAATTGTCGGGAGTTGGAATTGCTACAGTTTCCAGAGTATTAAATAATAGTGGTATTTCTAGTAATGAAACTAAAGAAAAGGTAATGGCTGCTGTACGAGAACTTAATTACGTACCGAATAATAATGCAAGAAGTCTGAGAATGGTACAGTCTAAAACTATTGCCCTGTTAGTTAAAGGTATTACAAATCCATTTTTTCAAAAAATGATTCATACAATAGAACAAAAGGTATTCTTAAGAGGATATCATTTGGAAATTCGTAACGTAAATTATTCAGATCATGAGATGTCCATGGCTATTAAAGAAGTACAGGATAGAAACTTAAACGGTGTAATTCTTATGGGTGGTAATTTTGAATATACAAACGAAGATTTTAATAGGCTTGGTGTTCCATGTGTACTATTAACTGTATCAGCAGGAAAAGATGTTGATGAAAATTTGTATTCAAGTGTAATTATTGATGACGAAGCTGAGAGCTATAAAGCAACTGAATACCTTATTAATCTGGGGCATCGAAGAATTGGATGTATATATAGTACTGTTGGCAATATTGTAACACCGAACCGTCTGCGTTTTGGAGGGTATAAAAAAGCTCTTGAAGCAAATGGAATTCCGTTTGATCCGGTATTGGTATCATCAATAAATGTATCAGAATCCGGCTATGAATTCGGTTTTAATATGATGAAAAACCTGATAAGTCGTAATAAAGATATGACTGCAGTTGTAACAATGGCTGATACAATGGCAATTGGGGCAGCAAAGGCTGCTATATCTGCTGGACTTCGTATTCCTGAAGATATGTCAATAATAGGATTTGATGGTATTGAAGTTGCAGAATATTATAATCCATCATTAGATACTATATGCCAGCCGGCAGAACAGATGTCGCTAGGTGCAATCGATGCTTTATTTGAAATGCTGCAGGGTGGCAAAACAAGTCATTTGGTATATGAGGCGTCATTATTAAAAAGAGGCTCATGTGCTAGTACAAGTAGATGTTCTATAATATAACAACCGTATAAATTGAACGAGAAAGCAGATTAGAGGCGAGTTGTATGAAATATATAGATGATAGAATAAAAGAGTATGAGTCTTATATGCCTGAGCTTACAAAAAAGAAGGATTTTGATGAGTTCTGGGATAGTACAATTGCATTATCAAAGTCAGTTAAACTTAATGCAAAACTTGAGGAACAGGAATATCCTTCTCCTTATATGAAGGTATATGATTTGACCTATGATGGTTATGACGGTACCAAGATAAAAGGATGGTTTTTGATTCCTACGTTTACTAAAAAAGAAAAATTTCCTTGCTTAATACACTATCATGGTTTTACCGGTGGAAGAGGAGTTCCTCACGAGTATATGACCTGGTTAATGATGGGTATGGCAGTGGTTGCAATAGATTGCAGACTACAAGGTGGAGATACGGGAAGCAATGCAGATTATGAAGGCGGGCTTTTCCAAAATGTAAATTCCCTTGGAATATTGAATAAAGAAAATTATTATTATAGGGCTGTCTATATGGATTGTATACGAGCAATCGATTTCGCAGAATCGAATGAAAAAATCGATTCCTCACGGATTGTTTTGCACGGTGTAAGCCAAGGCGGAGGGCTTGTTATGGCTATGGCTGCTCTTGATAATAGAGCAAAGCTCGCAATAGCTGATGTTCCAAGTAACAGCAATATTGAAGCAAGAATAGAAGGCGAAAATGGTTCTTTCGCCTGTCTTACAGACTATATCCGAAGATTTCCGGATCGCGCTCAAAGGGTGTATGATACCATAAGCTATTTTGATACCATGAATATGGCAGATAAAATACATTGTCCGGTGTTAGCATCTGTAGGTTTAAAAGACAACACTTGTCCTGCGAAACATTATTATGCAACCTATAACCGAATAACTGCGCCAAAAGAAATTGCAGTATATCCTTTTAACGGTCATGATGGCTGCGGTAATGTTCATATGCAGAAAAAACTAGAGTTTTTAAAAAGATATAATATGATTGGTTAGGGTTTAAAAGGAGAAAATTAATGAATAGAGAAAAGCTTATAGAATTACTGGAAGATATGTCACTGGAAGAAAAAATTGATCAGCTTCTGCAAGTATGCAGTTATTATTATGAAAAAGAAGGGGTTATAACCGGACCTGAAAATGAAGCTGGTTTTTCTGAAGAAGAAGTTCAAAATGCTGGGTCGGTACTTGGCGGAGGCGGAGCAAAGCTTTTACGAAAAATTCAAGAAAATTATATGAAAAAGCAGGCTCATCACATTCCACTTCTTTTTATGGCAGATGTCATTAATGGATATCGTACTATTTTCCCAATTCCTCTTGCTCAAGGTGCTACCTTTAATCCTGAAATAGTTGAGAAAGCGGCAGCTATTTCAGCAAAGGAATCAGCAGCGTCAGGACTTCACTTAACATTTTCACCAATGGTAGATTTAGTTAGAGATGCAAGATGGGGAAGGGTTATGGAGTCAACCGGAGAAGATGTTTTTTTGAACAGCTGTCTTTCAAGAGCCATGGTAGAAGGATACCAAGGAAAAGGCGAGCTTAAAGAAAAAGGCAGAATTGCTGCCTGTGTAAAACACTTCGCAGGTTATGGAGCTCCAATGGCCGGAAGAGATTACAATACTGTAGAATTATCGGAAAGAACTTTAAGAGAAGATTATTTGCCGGCTTATCAAGCTGGTGTAGATGCAGGCTGTGCTACAGTCATGACTTCCTTCAATACTTTAGACCGTGTTCCATCTACAGGCAATAAAAAGTTACTCAGAGATACTTTAAGAGGCGAGATGGGCTTTGATGGTGTAATTATTTCGGACTGGGCAGCAATTGAAGAATTGATTCATCATGGAATGGCGGGAGATAAAAAGGAAGCTGCGGCGCTTGCAATGGAAGCTGGCGTTGATATAGATATGATGACAACCTGCTACTGCGGAAACTTAAAAAGTTTAGTTGAAGAAAAGAAAATAGATGAAGCGCTTATTAACGAAGCAGTTTTGAGAATTCTTGAATTGAAAAATAAGTTAGGTCTATTTGAAAATCCATATAAAGATGCAAGTGAAGCAGATGAAGCAGAGCTTATATTATGTAAAGAACATAGGGAGGCAGCAAAAGCTGCTGCTATCGAATCAATGGTTTTATTAAAAAATGATAATATACTTCCGCTGCAAAAGGAAGGACAAAGTATTGCAGTAATAGGGCCTCATGTTGATAATAAGTGGATATCCGGTGTATGGTCTATATTTGCAAAGATAGATGAGAATGTGACTGTTCAAGAAGGAATAAATAACCTTGGAATCAATAATGTAACCTTTGCAAAAGGTTGCGGCTTTATTGACCCTGATAGTGGAATAGGCACTTATCATAAAGATCAAAGTGTAATAGAAGATAACAAAGTTGCAAAGAAGCTATTGGAAGAAGCAATACAAAATGCTAAAAAAGCTGATGTAGTAGTAATGCCGATAGGAGAAATTGCTATTCAATCCGGAGAAGCTTCAAGTCGTGCAAGTATTGATATTCCTAAAGTACAGATGGATTTATTTGAAAAAATATATGAAATAAATAAAAATATCGTTGTAGTACTGTTTAATGGAAGACCGCTTACAATTAAGACCCTTAGTGAGAAAGCAAAAGCTATTTTGGAAGTTTGGCTTCCGGGAACAGAAGGCGGAAATGCAATTGCGGAAGTTTTATTCGGTAATGCAAACCCTTCAGGTAAGCTTTCAATGAGTTTTCCTTATAGCGTTGGACAGGTTCCTGTGTATTATAGTGAATTTCATACAGGAAGACCATATTCTGATGAAAAAAAGGATGTAAAATATCTTTCTAAATATCTTGATATACCTAATGCACCTTTATATCCTTTTGGCTATGGGCTATCCTATACTAATTTTGATATATCAAAAGTTACATTAAGTAATAGGGAGCTTAAAAAAGGAGAAAGTATCAAGGCTTCAGTGGTTATTAAAAATACCGGTAAAGTTACCGGTAAAGAAGTAATCCAGATGTATATTCAAGATACAATAGGAAGCGTAGCAAGACCGGTAAGACAATTAAAAGGCTTTCAGAAAGTAGAGCTACAGCCTGGAGAAGAAAGAAAAGTAACATTTACTATAACTGAAGAAATGCTAAGATTCTATGATATTAATATGAATTTTACCAGTGAAAAGGGCGATTTTGTTGTTTACGTTGGAAATGACAGCCGTACACAAAACCAAGATAAGTTTGTTTTAATATAGAATTCTTTTCAAATAATATTCCCTAAACAAAACAAAAGCTCCTGAGATTTCTCGGGAGCTTTTAGTATACGGCAATAGTGTTGCGGCCATTTTGCTTTGCTATATACAAGGCTTTATCTGCAAAGTACTTTAGTGAACTTATTGATAAATTCTCATCAGGTATAACTGATGCGATGCCAAAGGTTAATGTTATGCGGTTTGATACCTTTGAAAATTCATGCACTATATTCAAATCATTTATATATCTTTTCATAGTTTCTGCTACTGCGAAAACTGATTCAGAACTCGTATTTGGAAAAACAGCAACGAACTCATCACCGCCATATCTCGCAACAAAACTGCTAGAATCCTTTACTACTGATTGCAGCGTTTTGGCTATCATTTGAAGACAATAATCGCCTGCAAGATGTCCATAATTATCATTGTATTCCTTAAAATTATCTACATCAATAAGCATAAGTGAAAGAGACTGCTTACTAGCTTTTGTTTCTTTCCAGAGGCTATCGATTTCGTCTTCAAAATATCTTCTGTTAGGTATTTCTGTTAAACCATCTAAATTAGACAAACTAAGGAGTTTTTTATTCAATTTTTCAAGATCACTTGATTTTTGGGCATTTCTGATTGCGATAGCAATGTAGGAAGCAAGAGCTTTTACAGTGTCAAAATTATATTGTGAGTATGCATGCTTAGCAGGACTTTGAACTGTTATTACGCCTAATACATTATCTTCAAATATCAAAGGACAGTAAATTAATGATCCTGCTTTAGTACCATGAGTATTTATTCTATCCTTGATATAATTTTTATATTCCTTTTCTACATCATTAATAAGTACTTCCTTCCTGTTTAAAATACACCAGGAAGCCCAGGTGCTTTTATTTATATTGCTTATAGCAACAGGATATCTTATAGAGTTTTCTATAAATAAACTATACTCAATATCTCCTGTGTCCTTATCATATAAAGCAATTCCAAAAGCATACGCCTGCATCAAGTTGTTGATGCTCTTGTAAACTAGGTTTAAAATTTTTTCAAAGTCTAATGTAGAAGTAATACTCTGACCAATTTCGCTTATAGTTTTCATATTATTATATGATTCCATAAGCTCTGAAGTCTTTTTTTCTAAGGCCTCTGTTTTCTCTTTTAATTCAACATTTTTAAGACGATATATTTCTTTTTCCTGTTCAGATTGCTCCATTTTAAACTGAATAGTAATGTTTTTTAACTTGTGGGCAATTTCTTCGTTCATACCGCTTATTTCAACGTCATGAAATTTTTTATAATAAGATAGGGCTTTATCAAACTCTCCTATTTTTTCATGAAGTTCAGCTAAGTAAGAATATACCTTCATTATCATCTCTTTAGAGTTGATTTCATGAGCTAAGGTTAAAGCACTTTCAAGATATTCGACAGCTTCTTCATTCTTATTTATTTTTATCAACAATTTATGAATATCTATCATCACACTAATTATAAAATATCGCTCTTTAGTTTCTTTGCTAATTTCAAGACTTTTTAAAAATAAATTTAAAGCTTTATCTAAGTTATCCTGCTTAAATGCAATTTTGCCAAGCTGATGGAGACAGGCAGCCTCAATCATTCTATCATTAACCTTGCGGGATAACTTCAAGCTTTTTTCAGTGTATTTCTCCGCCATATCAAAGTTTTTAAGATGGTAATGGACTTCTCCTATATTTTGAAGAACAATACACGCCACATTCTTATTATCGGCTAACTCGCATATTTCAAGACTTTCAGTGTAGTAGTTTAGTGCGACTTCATAATTTTTTAAATCTTTATAAATCTCGCCAATATTATTTAAGACCCCTGATTGGGTTTTTTTATAATCTATAGCTCGTATTATATCAAGGGATTTCATGTAATATTCAAGGGCTAAGTTATAATTTACCAGCGCTAAATTTACATTTCCCAGAATATTTAATATATCTGCTTGGGATTCTTTAAAATTCTCATTTCTAGCAATGCCTAGAGCATCTATTAACATTGAAATTGCTTTTTCAAAATTTCCTACTATATATAAAGCCTTACCAAGTGTAAGTAAACTTTTTACAGTACCCACTTTATATCCAGCCTGCTTTGAAAGTTCATAAGCTTCATTGGATAATTCAATGGATTTTGCAGGGGTAATTCGTATTACTTCCTCAGCGTTGTTATTTAATTTGTCGATTTTCTCAATTAAATTAGTAATATCCATAAGGTAACTCCAATCAAGCTAATATACTATTAACTAGGCTATTTCTTAAGATCTTTGTGTATATAATATTATCAAATTTACCTTTTTTCTACAAGAACAATTGTTTAAATATACAGGTTTTCTTGGTCGCTTCTATAATTCCAATACTTACATAAAAAGTATAAAGGAAAAATTAAATATATGTCGAATGACCTCAGCGTCTATTCAGGAGCATACCATAACTATGGAGCAAATGGCTGATTTAGCTGCTAAGATTGATGAAATGACTAATAAGGTTAATGATAGTGTAAGAATGTTTAAGATTGATTAATTTAAAGCCCTGGCTTCATAAGCCGGGTTTTTTATTTATATGTAATAATAAATCATGAATTTTAATAGATTACTAGTATGGATTTTTATGGTATAATTTATAGAATGTAGATAATGATGAGGTAAAAATCCTAAATGGGGTTTTACGAGCAATTAGGGAGCGGAGCGAGGTTAATGTCCTAAATGGACATTAACGGGCTGACTAGCCGGTGGAAGCCGGCGAGAACAGACGGCCCAGTGATTAATTACCCAGTGCTTCCGACTAAAGGGAGGAAAATAAAGTATGAAATCTATTTTTGATTTCTTGATAAGAAAATTTGTTAAGGATTATAAGAATGTTAATTCTCAAGATGTTAGACAAGCTTATGGAAAGCTTGGGGGAACTGTAGGTATTATTATAAATTCAACAATACTTATATTGGAGCTTATTGTTGGTCTATTTTTAAATAGTATTGCCGTTACTGCAGATGCTTTTCATAATTTAACTGATGCCATATCGTCTTTAGTTACTATCATTAGTTTTAAAATAGTAAATAGGCCTGCAGATGACAAGCATCCATTTGGCTATGGAAGAGTTGAATATCTTACAGCACTGCTTTTTGCAGGAGCTATTTTAGTTGTAGGTTATGAATTTTTAAGAAATTCAGTGCTTCGTATAATGCACCCTGTAACTGTTCCTTTTAATAAGTTAAGCTTTATCTGTATGCTGTTTGCACTGCCGCTGCAGATTACTCTTAATAGGTTTACAAATTACCTAGGAAATACTATAGATTCTTCTGCGCTTAAAGCATCAGCCTTAGAGTCCTTTACAGATATTTTAGTACTGGCTATGGTTATTTTTTCGCTTTTAGTAACAAGATTTACTACCTTTCCTATAGATGGGTATGTAGCGTTTATTGTATCGTTATTTATTCTTCATTCTGGGCTTGAACTTGGAAAGGAAATGGTAGATACCTTGCTCGGTAAAGCTCCCAGTGAAGAATTTATTGAAGAGCTTAAAAATAGTATATTGTCTTATCCTTATATAACAGGTGTTCATGACCTCGTAATCCATAATTACGGTCCGGGTAGATATATTACCTCTCTTCATGCAGAGGTTCCTTGTGATATATCTGTTATGGAAATACACGATGTTATTGATAAGGCTGAAAAAGAGATAGGGACTAAAATGAATATGTACCTTTCCATTCATATGGATCCTATAAAAACTGATAGTCCTGATGTACAGGAGCTAAAGGAAAAAGTATCAGAAAAAGTAAATCAAATAACAGGTGTGCTTTCCATGCACGATTTTAGAGTAGTGGGCAATGATGAGAATAAAACACTTATTTTTGATGTTGTATTAGAAAAGACCTATTTTAATGATGAAAAGAAAGAGCATATTAACGAGCAGATTAAAGCTGCTATTTCAAAACTATGTCCAAGTTATAGGAGCATCATTACTTTTGATAGAGAGTTTTTTTAAAATTAATTACATAAATTAATGGGGGAAATTATCATGACTAGCAGGAAAATGTTGAGTTTTATTACAGCTGCTTTGTGTACTGCTTCAATTTTTAGCGGCTGTAGTTCAGCAGCTGTTTCAAAAAAATCAGAGGCAGTAACAATTAAGTGCTTTATGCAGTCTCTTCCGACAATTCAGCAGACAGAGCTTTTAGATTTGAAGGATAAGTTTGAAAAGAATCATACTTCAATTAAAATTGAAATTGAAGACGGCGGCAATAAATATGAAAATGAAATAAATAACAAAATACAATCTGGACAGGCACCTGATATATTTATGATGGACAGTGTAAGCACTTCAAAGCTTGCAGCTAAAGGAAAACTCTTATCTTTTGATGAGCTTATTGATAAAAAAGATTTAGAGGATTTTAATGTAAACCTTTTAAATCAATTTCGTATTAATGGAAAGCTTTATGGACTTCCTGAAGCTGGACAAAGTTTAGGGCTATTTTATAACAAGGATATGTTTAATGAGGCAGGGCTTAAACCACCAACAACCTGGGAGGAGCTAGAAGCTGCTGCAACAAAGCTTACTAAGGGTAATGTAACCGGATTATCGGTAGAGTATAGTCCAGCATTCTTTATACCTTTTATGCTCCAGGGCGGAGGAAAGATAGCAGAAGGTAATAAGCCTTCCTTTAACAGCGAGGCTTGCGCAAAAGGCTTAAATTTCTTTAACTCTTTATTTGCTAAGAAGATAGCTGCAGATGGAAAGACTTTATCCAGGCAATATTCTGTAGAGGCCTTTATAAAGAAAGATGCAGCTATGGCTTTGGGGTTTTCGGGAGATGCAAATTATGTTATAAGCAGCAATCCGGGATTTAACTGGGGAGTTGTGGTCCTTCCAAAGGGGAACACAACAGGAAGCTTTTTTCAATCCACAGGAATTGTTGTAAGTAATAGCACTAAAAATAGAAAAGAAGCTGTTGAAGTAGCAAAGTTTTTCTCTGAAGGTAATGTTCAAAGACTCATAGCTGAAAGTGGAATAGCTATACCATCAAGAAGATCCATGCAGCAGGAGTATACAAAAAAATATCCTCAAATGGAAGCCTTTCTTACAATGCTTAACAATTCAGAACCTCTTAATTATGGTGATGATTTAGGAAAATTATTTAATGCTTTAAATGATGCAGGAACAAAACTTCAGTCAGGGCAGATGAAAGATGCTAAGGAAGCATTAGACTATGCAGTAAACTTATATAATGGAGCTCATTAATTTGAGCTCTTTTTTTATTTTTTAGTATAAATCTAATTAATATTAAATATTATTTAATGATATTAGTAAAAAAGGAGTTTATATGAAAGTAAAAATAGATATTTTTTCAGGATTCTTAGGTGCAGGAAAAACAACATTAATTAAAAAACTTATTAACGAAAGCTTTTACACGGAAAAGGTTGTTGTTATAGAAAATGAATTTGGTGAGATTGGTATAGATGGAAGCATTCTTAAGGCTACAAACATAGAGGTTAAAGAAATAAATGCAGGCTGCATCTGCTGCAGTATAGCAGGTGATTTTAAAAAGGCCGTAAAGGAAGTTATAGAAAAATATAAGCCTGAAAGAATTATTATTGAGCCTTCAGGTGTTGCAAAGCTTTCGGAAATAATATCAGCTTGCAGCAGCCCAGAACTTAAAAATCTTATAGAGCTTAATATGGTTGTAACTGTTATAGATGTTTTAAAGTATGACATGTATATCAAAAATTTCGGTGAATTTTATAAAAACCAAATCATAAATGCTAAAACAATAGTATTAAGCAGAACTCAAAAGGTAAACTCAGATAAGCTTTTAAGCATTAAAGAGAATATAGGTTCCTTAAATAGCAGAGCTTTTGTGGTAACAACACCTTGGGATAAGCTTAATGGACAGAAAATTTCAGAGCTTAATGAAAAAAAATCAGTGCAAAATGAGGTGAATTTAATAAAACGAGCTTCCGCAAGTCTAGGACTAAGAGCTTCTGCCGGAGCTAGAAGTGATGAAGTGTTTCAAACAATAAGCTTTGAGACTCCAAAAGCCTTTAATAGTAACCTGTTAAAGAATTATTTGGATAAAGCAAATGAAAATAAGGCTTATGGAACAATTCTTAGAGCAAAGGGTATTGTTCAAGTAGAAAATGAAGAATGGATGCAGTTTGATTATGTACCCGGAGAGTTTGAAATGAGAAAAACAATGCCGGATTATTCAGGAAGACTTTGTGTTATAGGAGTGGATCTAAACAAAGAAAATATAAAAAGGCTTTTTAGTCTTTAGAGGATAAGATGTATGAAAATGAAAAGCGAAATAGATATTGTAACAGGCTTTCTTGGCTCAGGAAAAACATTTTTTATAAATACTTTTCTTAAAAATACTTTAGTACCAAATGAAACAGTTCTCATAGTTCAGTGTGAGGAAGGACAACAAAAGATAAACACAAATCTAAATGTCAAAAGCAAAATAATAGTTAAAGAATACGACCCGTCAAAAGCATTAACAACTGCCTACCTTAAACAAATGATTGAGTTTTATAATCCCCATAGAGTTATTATTGAGCATAATGGTATGAGGCTTTTAAGTGAAGTTTTAAGCCTTTTCAATGAAGACGAGCTCTTAAAGCTTTGTTGTGATCCTGTAATTTATCATACAACAGATGCCTTAACCTTTGATATATTTTACAATAATATGAAAGAGCTTGTGGAGCCCCTTATAGTTTATAGCAACCTAATGATATTAAGTAACTGTAACATGCTAGAGAAAGAAAAGCTTAAGGCTCTAAAAGAAAAGCTTAAAGTTTTAAATACAAATGGTTTTATATTTGCTCTCAATGATTTTGGAGAACTTGAGGAAGCTTTAAAAAGGTCTGATGTACTTGAGAGCAGTTTAATAAGAAATATACGTTTAGCTATTAAAAATATCAGATTTAACAAATTGAATAGGAGAAGGTTAACAAGTGAGTAATAGTATTATTCAAAATTTTTCAGTAATATTTATAAGTATTGTTCTTGAAGCTCTGCCATTTATACTGCTAGGTTCTATTATATCTGCGGTTATTCAGGTTTTTATATCTGAAAATACTATAGCAAGGATTTTGCCTAAAAATAAGCTTCTGGGGGTATTGGCAGCGGCTCTCTCAGGGCTTATCTTTCCCATATGTGAATGTGCAGTAATACCAATAGGCAGAAGGCTTATTAAAAAAGGAGTTCCTTTAAATATGGCGGTTGCCTTCATGCTTTCCGTTCCTATAGTAAACCCTATTGTACTTTTGTCTACATACTATGCCTTTCATGGAAGACCCTATATGGTTCTTCTAAGAGGCGGTTTGGGACTTTTTATAGCAGTAGCTATAGGTATGCTGGTAGATATACTTCAGCATGGCAAAGAGGCTGTAAAGCTTTCTTATATAGACAGTGAAAATTTGTGCTCCTGCGGCTATGATCATACCTACAAAAAGAAAGAATCAAGATTTATGGAAGTAATTCATCATACAAATTCCGAGCTTTATGATATAGGCAAGTTTCTTATACTGGGAGCCTTTATATCTGCCTTCTTCCAGACAATCATAGAAAGAGATTATGTGCTTAAGCTGGGACAGCATCCTGTGTATTCAATAGCAGCAATGATGATTTTTGCATATTTAATATCGCTTTGCTCTGAGGCAGATGCCTTTATTGCAAGTACCTTCTTGGGACAATTTACACCTGGAGCTATAATAGCTTTCCTGCTTTTAGGACCTATGATTGATATAAAAAATACACTAATGCTCAGTTCTTCCTTTAAAAAAGGCTTCATAATAAAGCTCATAGCTTTAATTTTTATTATGTGTTTTGCAGCAGGCTTCATTGTGAATGCAGTAATTAAGATATAGGAGAGAAACAATGAAAAAATTTAATATAAGTGAATTTATATGGTTTTTTATACTTTTAATGTTCACCTTGTACATATACTTTCTTCTCTATACAGGGAAAATAACCTTATTTATTCATCCCAAGCTTGTTAAGTACTCTGTATTTTCTTTTATAGTCCTTGGAGAGCTTACGATAGTGCAGCTATTTAAAATATTTACTGTTAAGACAAGAATAACTCGAAAAAACGGCTATGCTCTATTTCTTCTTGCTTTAATATTTGGGGTTTTCTTTGCACCGGGAGGACTAACCTCGGATATTGGAGATAAAAAGGGGGTTATTCTGGTAAGCTCAGAAGATGTTGAAAATATAGGCAGGCATTCTCATAGCGAGGAGCAGGTTATTGAAGGGAATGACATAGTCTTTACAGAAAAGAATTACATTCACTATTTAGAAGATTTAAGTGCCAACTTAGATAAGCATATGGGTAAGAAAATAAAAATAACGGGCTTTGTGCTAAAGAATGATAAGCTTCAAAAGGATGAGTTTATTTTGACAAGAATGCTCATAAACTGCTGTGCAGCAGATTCACAGGTTATGGGTGTAACAGTTAAGTATGATAAGGCTATAACTTTAAATAAGGATGAATGGGTAAATGTCGAGGGGATAGTAAGCAGCAAAGGAAAGCAGCCTATTATATTGGTACAGAAGATAACTAAAGTAAATAAGCCGAGTAATCCTTACATATATGAATAAAGTTCAGAGCAGCAATGCTTCTGAACTTTTATTTTGTATAAGCAGATAATGTATGATAAAATAAAAAAGACATACATTCGTATGTCTTTTTGGTGGAGGAAGATGGATTCGAACCATCGAAATCACTGATAACAGATTTACAGTCTGCCCCCTTTGGCCACTCGGGAATTCCTCCATGTGGAGCTGGCAATAGGAATCGAACCTACAACCTG
>KE993480.1:0-7304 GCA_000466585.1 Clostridiales bacterium oral taxon 876 str. F0540 | reverse complement strand
AAGGCAGATGCTCTCCCAGCTGAGCTATGCGCCCTCGCTTTTGAGGTTTGTTACTTATCGGCTCACCCGACGAATTTTATTATATATGCTGGGGTGAATTTCATCAACCTTGATTAGAGGCTGTTATATTAAATTAAATTTGATTTGCTAGGAAATACATGGGTTTTGCTCCATGTTGCATATGAGTTTGCATTTATTAAGAGGTTTGATTTATTTTTGATAAATACATTTCTTATAGTAAGAATAAATTTCATAGTATTCCATAAATATTTATATTAAAGACTATTGATTTAAAATAAAAATCATAGTATAATCAATCTTGTCGTTATGACAACAACAGAAAAGTTTAGTTTCATGAGTATATGGAGAGATGTCCGAGTGGTTTAAGGAGCACGCCTGGAAAGCGTGTGTAGGGGAAACTCTACCGGGGGTTCGAATCCCCCTTTCTCCGCCAGTTAAACTTTTCCGTGCTAGATGGGGAACTAGCGGTGCCCTGTAACCTGCAATCCGCTACAGCAGGATTGAATTCCTCGCTTAGGCTCTAGCATGTGAGGTCTGGTCTATAAAAGTGGCGTTGAGAATTGGGTCCTACGCAACAGAAACTCATGAACCCCGTCAGGTCCGGAAGGAAGCAGCGGTAAGTGATCATTTTTGTGTGCCGTAGGGAAACCTGGTTTGAGTTAACTGTATAGATAACGCTCATATGCTATCAGTCAAAGCGAGGTGCACGGTTTACATAACAATTTTATAATTAAGCTTTGTGATGCTAAGAAGGCATCTTTTTTTATTTTTTGATATATATACAATGCAAAAGTTCTAATACATTAACAATGTCCCAAAAATCCTTGAAGATTGGATATTTTGGGGCATTGTTAATGTAAGAACTTTATTGCATTATATATAGTAAAGCTTGAAGGGTGTAACGCAAAAAAACAAATTATTTATTAAATATTAGTTAATAAATGGATATTATGTTTATAAGTTGATATAATTATTATATACAATGCAAAAGTTCTAATACCTTCATAATGTCCCATAAATCCTTGTAGATTGGATATTTTGTGACATTATGAAGGTAAGAACTTTATTGCATTGTATATAGTTACAAATATAAGGCATGAAAAGGCATTTGTGTTTTATATAGATTTTATATAAGGGTAAAGTGGTGGTATAAATGAAATTTCTTGATGTTGGTGAAAAGATAAAAAAGTTAAGAAAAGAACTAAATATAAAGCAGGAAGAGCTTAACGCTTCTGGAGTATCCAGAAATTTTATAAGCATGATTGAAAACGGGAAAAGAAAGCTGCCTTATCATGTTGCTTCTGAGCTTGTAGAAATTTTTAAGAGAAAAGCTGCTGAATTAGGTGTAACTCTGAATATAGACGAGCGTTGGTTAATGATTACTGCAAAGGAGCAAGCTGAAGAGTTCTGCCGTGAAAAATTAAAGAGTGAGCTAACCTCTGAGGATCTAAATACAGTAACCATGCTTGTTAAGGATTATGATATTAAAAGCCTAATACCGGAAGTGTACAAAATAAAAGCCGACAGTCTCTACGAGAATAGATTATATGAAGAAGCTTTTACATATTACTATGAAATTTTGGACAATGTGGACGATAAGCCAGAGGAAAAGGCATTCATCTATAATAAATTAGGTAAGTGTAAGATTATGATGCTGAATTATATGGAGGCAATAACTTATCTTAATAAATGTTATGAGAACTCTATTATTGTTAATGATAAAAATACAATGAAAAGCAGTTTATATAATATGGCTTTATGCTATAAAAGATTAAACAACTTAGAACTTGCAATAAAATATATAGATAGTTGTATAGAATTATGTGATGTTTCTAAAGATGTTAAAGAATATGCAGGGGCAGTTGTCTTAAAGTCTAACTGTTATATTGAAAGCAATGATTATCAGCTGGCAGTAAATACACTTAGTGATTTAATCAATAAATTTGAGGATTCTGAGGATACGCTTTTAGGCTATATATACAACAGTTTAGGTGCTTTGTATATGGATATGAATGAACTTGACAAAGCTCTTTTGTATTTGGATAAAGCATATTTTATCAGGCAGAGAAAGGATATTTATAATCTTAGTCATACAGTGCTTAATAAAGCCCGGGTGCTTTTAAAACAAGATATGAAAATAGAAGCTTTGCAGCTTATTAATTATTCGATAGTTATTGCAGAAAAAAATAATGACTACAAATTTATAATTGACGGATATAAGATGCTGGAAGACTTATATGTTGGATATAAAAAATATGAAGAACTTGCAGATATTTATCTTAAGATGATAAATTTGTTTAATAAAATGGAGAATACAGAGGAAGCTTTGAAGACATATATAAAACTATTAGCTCTAAGCTCTGAGACTAATAGGAAAGAGGAATATAAACTTTATTTAAAAGAAGCACAAAAAATTCTGTAACAAAAAAATATAAAATAGGTAGTTACAGAAATGGAATTATATGGTATAATATGGTTAATAACTAGTAGGGGGTTTGAGTATTTATGAAAAAAGTATTAAAAGGCTTATCAATTTTCTTAATTACTTTCTTTATGGTGGGTGCAGTGGTAACAAAATTAGATAAGGGAACAGACGAACCATTACCATGGGGACAAAACACCACAACAATAACTATAAATGCATAAAAATATTTTCTATTATTAAATTGGGACAATAGGTAATAGAAGTAAAACTAAGTATAAGTATCAATTGATTCCCAAGATATTGCTTCTTAATAAAAAGTAAGTACTAGATTACTAAAAAGGTTAAATTTATAATCTTTAGTTTCTAGTACTTATTTTTTTATATTAACTATTTTTCAACAAGGTTATTTTAAATACAGTCTTATTAAGGTATAATATAAGCTGATATTTAATACACAAAGGGGTGAAACTATGGCATATACCGCTTTATACAGAGAATGGAGACCAAAGAATTTTAAGGATGTGGTTGGTCAGAAGCATATAACTACAACCTTGAAAAATCAGATTATAAATAACAGAATAGCTCATGCTTATCTTTTGTGCGGAACAAGGGGAACAGGAAAAACCTCTACTGCTAAAATACTTGCAAAGGCGGTAAATTGTCTTAATATACAAGATGGTGAGCCCTGTAATGAATGTGAAATGTGCAAGAGCATAAACGCAGGACTCTCAATAGATGTAGTTGAGCTGGATGCTGCTTCCCATAATGGAGTAGGAAATATAAGGGACATAATAGATGAAGTTCAATATCCTCCAAGAGAGGCTAAATATAAGGTTTATATAATGGATGAGGTTCACATGCTTTCAGACGGGGCTGTAAATGCTTTTCTGAAAACCCTGGAGGAACCCCCAAGCAGAACTATTTTCATACTTGCAACTACAGATCCTCAAAAGCTTCCTATAACTATACTTTCAAGATGTCAGCGCTTTGATTTTACGAGAATAAAGTCTGAGGATATTTTTGAAAGACTTAGAAGAATAGTCAAGGAGCAAGGGGTTTTTGCAGATGATAAAAGCCTGCAGCTAATTGCAAGAATGTCTGACGGTGCAATGAGAGATGCTTTGAGTGTACTTGATCAGGCTATATCCATGGGCAATGGAAAAGTTGATTACGATGAACTTATAAATATGCTTGGACTTGTTACTAATGATAATTTGCTTAAGCTTACAGATGCTCTTATAGATAAAAACGTAGAAAGAGCTATGAGAGCGGTTGACGATATAGTGGTAAGCGGCAAGGATATTTATAATTTTATTAAAGAAATGATAAGCCATGTGAGAAATCTCATGATGGTTAAGATAAGCAATAATCCTGAAGAAATACTGGATATGTCACTCGAAAATATTCAAATTCTAAAAGAACAGGCTCAGAAGATAAGAATGGAAGAGCTTATGAGAATTATTAGAATACTTCAGGAGACAGAGGAGCAATCAAAATGGAGCAAGCAGACAAGAATATATTTAGAGCTTGCTATAATAAAAATATGTAAGATTGAATATGATACTTCTAAGGAAGTAATGTTAGCCAGAATAAACAAGCTTGAAGAGTCAATTAAAAACGGTCAGATTACTGTAAACATGACCGAGGCTTCAACTGATCCTCAAAAGGTAGTGAGAAAAGCTCCTGCGGTACAGGCTAAAAGGCCTGAACAAGTTAGAGAGCCGGCTGTTGATGAGGTAAATCCTCATTCAACCGTAACACTTGATATTGTAAGAAAGTCCTGGAGAGACATAATGGAACTTTTAAAGTCAAGAAGACAAATGGTTATTTATGCTTCTTTAATTACAGGAGAGCTTGTTGGCTGTAAAGATGGAATAATAGAAATAAAGTTTGAGGAAATGTATGCCTTCAACAAGAATAGATTAGAAAAAGAAGAGAACAGAAAAGTTGTTGAAGAAGTATTTTCACAGGCACTAAAAGAGAAAATTAGAATAAAATATATTGTAGATCAAAAAAAGGATAATACAAAATCTCCTGAGGCAATGCTCATGGAGACTTTTGGTGAAGAACTTGTAGAAATAATTGATGAATAAGTATATAATGGTGCATGTAAATAGAATTTTTTGTATTCTATTTACAAAGCAAAAATTCTAGTACATTCTGCTCTCGCAAAAACCCTTGAAGATTGGATATTTTGCTCGGCACAATGTAAGAATTTTAAAGCTTTCTAAATATATAATGTGCGAATAATATTTTTAAAAATTTTAGGAGGGTATAAATAATGGCTAAAGGCGGTTTTGGAGGCTTCGGAGGCGGAGCTAATATGAATAATCTTATGAAGACAGCTCAAAAATTTCAACAGCAGATGGAAGAAATGCAAAAGCAGCTTGAAACTAAAACATACGAAGAAAAGTCAGGCGGAGGCGCTGTTGTTGTAACTGCTAATGGAAAGAAGCAAATAATAGACATAAAAATAAATCCAGATGTAGTTGATCCGGATGATGTTGAAATGCTTCAAGATTTAATTATGACTGCTTGCAACGCAGCACTTAGAAAAGCTGAAGAAGATACAACAAACCAAATGGGTAAATTAACTGGTGGGCTTAACATACCAGGAATGTTCTAAAAATTAATAATTAGGAATTAATAATTAAGAATGAAAAGAGAGAATCTATAGATAGGCTTCTTGATTTTCATTCTTAATTTAATTTTAGGAAGATAAGAAGATATCGCGACAAAAAGATATCTTCTTATCGCGATATCTAGTTAAGCGGCCGCTGTACAAATAATTATATGGCTAAATGGTTAAGCAGATAAATAAATTTATTTGTGTCTACACAAAAGATAAATATATGAAGGAGGTAACTACAATGGATTTTTATCCGGTTGCTATAGAAAAGCTTATAGAAGAATTTGCCAAGCTCCCCGGCATAGGTTATAAAACAGCCCAAAGGCTTACTCTGCATGTTTTAAATCTTCCTCAGGAAGAGGTAAAAGAGTTTTCAGAAGCCTTAGTCAAGGCAAGGGGAACAATAAAATACTGCTCCATCTGCGGAAACTTTACAGATTCAGACCCCTGCAGCATATGCGGTAATCCGAGCAGAGACAAAAGCACAGTTTGTGTTGTGGAGCAGCCTAAGGATATTATGTCTATGGAAAAGGTTAGAGAGTATAACGGAGTATATCACGTGCTTCATGGAACTATTTCACCTATGGCAGGCAGAGGACCTGAACAGATAAAGCTTAGAGAGCTTATAAGAAGATTAAACGGGGAAGTTAAGGAAGTTATTGTAGCTACAAATCCAAACATTGAAGGAGAAGCTACTGCAATGTTTATATCTAAAATTATAAAGCCTTTAGGAGTTAAGGTTACAAGAATAGCTCATGGTATTCCTGTTGGCGGAGACCTTGATTATGCTGATGAGGTTACTTTGTCAAAGGCGTTAGAGGGAAGAAGAGAGATTTAATTTTCAATGTATATAATTTCCAGTTCCGGGCAACAATCTAAATAACAGATTGTCCAAATTGGGAGGGGTATACATGAATAGATTAGCAATAGTCGAGTATTTATCAAATAAAATTAAATATACAGAGGACCAAAAGGAGCTTATTAAAGCTATAGACGAAGCAAAGGAAGAAATGGAAAGAGCGGCACATTACTTTGAACAGGTAAGCACACCTGAGCTTGTTGATTACGCTATATATATGGATCAAGCTGCAAAGTCAAGATTTGTATATCTTCTAAAAGAGGCAAAAGAGAAGGGAATAAAGGTTGACAACTCCTTTAAGCAATATCAGGAAGATATTGTGTGATTTTATTAATAGTTTGTGATATATTAGAATATAATTATATATAGATTTCAAAGTAAATCTGCTATTTAAGCTTCTGAAAAATCTGTAAAGGCATCATATTTTAGCTTGTTCAAATAGTGATTTATTAGTTGAAACTATACAACAACAGCTTAATAGGGGGTATACAATGGAATATGCAGGATATTTTCTGATTGCAATTATATGTCTATTTCTTGTTGTAAAACTGTTTTCCTGGCCAATAAAAATACTGTTTAAGCTTATTGCCAATGCTTTTTTAGGGGTAATACTGCTTTTAATAGTAAATTTTATCGGAGGATATTTTAACTTCTTCATAGGAATCAACTGGGTAACAGCCTTAGTTGCAGGTTTCCTTGGAGTTCCGGGAGTTATATTCTTAATAATCTTCAAGCTATTGCTTTAAAAAATAAAAGTTTGAGAAGCCCTCAAACTTTCAGGTGGATTTTGTTTTGCTATAAAAAATAACTGGTTTGTATTTATAAAAAATACGGACCAGTTTTTTATTTGAAATTAATTGAGATAAATAACCTTGCACTCATTTTTACTTTTTGTATCATTATGCTCATCAGATTCTATATCTTTAGAGGGAATAAAGTCTTCCTCAACCAATATTCCGCCACAGCTGCCGCATTTTTGATTTGATCTTGTATTTGCTGTATACCATTCCTCACCACATTCTTTACATATAAGTTTTATCATGATAAATCCCCTCTCTTTAAAACTATCAATATATAATGCAGTAAAGTTCTTACATTAATGATGTCACAAAATATCCAAGCTTCAGGGACTTTTGGGACATCATTAATGCATTAGAACTTTTGCATTGTATTTATTGTTATTTTGGTTAATTTACTATATTAAGTATGCATAAATAATTATGCTACATATTAATTGGAAAATATAGTAAAAAGTTTAGACAAATTAATTAGTTGTTAAGGAGATTTAATCGAATATATAGAATATTATGTAAAATAATACCAAATTATTATAAAGGGAATATGATTTTGTAATATAGATTTAAATTTAT
>KE993479.1 GCA_000466585.1 Clostridiales bacterium oral taxon 876 str. F0540 | reverse complement strand
AAATTTTGACTTTGCCATTTCTTTCTTCCTCCTTAATATATCTGTAATATATATTTAAGCAAAAGCTAAAATATTAGCTTATGCTTAAATTATAATTTTGTTATTTTTGTTTACTTCCTATAACTTGCTCTTGAACACTCTTTGGAACTTCTTCAAAGTGATCAAACTCCATTGAATATACTCCTCTACCTTGTGTTCTTGATCTAAGAACTGTAGCATATCCAAACATTTCTGAAAGTGGAACGAATGCTCTTATAATTTGAGCTCCAGATCTCTCTTCCATACCTTCTATTCTACCTCTTCTAGAATTTAAGTCACCTATAACGTCTCCCATATATTCTTCAGGAACAGTTACTTCGACTTTTTCTACAGGCTCTAATAGTACTGGATCAGCTTTAGCCATAGCATTTTTAAACGCCATAGATCCGGCAATCTTAAATGCCATTTCAGATGAGTCTACATCATGGTATGAACCATCATAAAGTTTAATTTTAAAGTTCATAACTTGATATCCACCAAGTATACCACTTTGTGCTGCTTCTCTTATACCGTTGTCAATTGGAGAAATATACTCTTTTGGAATAGCTCCACCAACTATAGCATTTTCAAATTCATATTCACCTTCTGTTGGTATCATTTCTATCCAACAGTGTCCGTATTGTCCACGACCACCAGACTGTCTAACAAACTTACCTTCAGCTTTAACAGCCTTACGTATAGTTTCTTTGTATGCAACTTGTGGCTTACCAACATTACATTCTACTTTAAACTCTCTTTGAAGTCTATCAACAATAATTTCAAGGTGAAGTTCACCCATACCAGAAATAATTGTTTGACCAGTTTCTTGATCAGTATGTGTTCTAAATGTTGGATCTTCTTCTGCAAGCTTAGCAAGTGCAAGACCCATCTTTTCTTGACCAGCTTTAGTTTTTGGCTCTATAGCTACATCTATAACTGGTTCTGGGAATTCCATCTTTTCAAGAATTATTGGATTAGTGTCAATACATAAAGTATCTCCAGTAGTTGTATCCTTTAATCCAACTATAGCACCTAAATCTCCTGCACGTAACTCTTCAACTTCTTCTCTATGGTTAGCATGCATCTTAACTAGTCTGCCTATTCTTTCTTTTTTTCCCTTTGTTGAATTAAGTACATAAGTACCACTTACCATAATACCAGAGTATACTCTTGTAAATGCAAGTCTTCCAACAAATGGATCTGTAGCAATCTTAAATGCTAATGCTGACATTGGAGCATTATCATCAGCTGGTCTTTCATCTTCTTCGCCATTATCAGGATTTACACCTTTAATAGCAGGGATGTCAATTGGTGATGGCATATATGCAACAACTGCATCAAGCATTTCTTGAACACCCTTGTTTTTGTATGAAGATCCACAGATAACTGGTACTATCTTATTAGCGATAACACCTCTTCTAATAGCATCATGAAGTTCTTCTTCTGATATATCTTCACCTTCAAGATACTTCATCATCAAATCTTCATCTGTATCAGCTATACCTTCTACCATTGCTGCTCTGTATTCATCAGCCTGCTCTTTAAGGTTAGCTGGGATTTCTGTTTCTTCTATTTCAGTACCTAGGTCGTTTTTATGTATGATTGCAACCATTCTAATTAAATCAACCATACCGATAAATTCGGATTCTTGACCAATTGGTATTTGTATTGGAACTGCATTTGCCTTTAATCTATCTCTTAAAGTAGCAACACAGCGGAAGAAATCAGCTCCTGTTGCATCCATTTTGTTTACATATACCATTCTTGGAACACCATATTTATCTGCCTGTCTCCATACAGTTTCAGTCTGAGGTTCAACCCCACTCTTAGCATCAAGAACAGTAACAGCACCATCAAGTACTCTTAATGATCTTTCAACCTCTACAGTGAAGTCTACGTGTCCTGGTGTATCAATAATGTTTATTGCGTAACCCTTCCATTGTGCAGTAGTAGCAGCAGAAGTAATAGTTATACCTCTTTCTTGCTCCTGAACCATCCAGTCCATTGTAGCCTGGCCTTCGTGCACTTCACCAATTTTATGTGTTTTTCCTGTATAGAACAGTACACGTTCAGTTGTTGTAGTTTTTCCTGCGTCTATATGCGCCATAATACCTATGTTTCTAAACTTTTCTAATGGAAACTGTCTAGCCACGAATATTCCTCCTCTCGATGTTCATAATTTATTCACAGTCTAAATTTTATAAAACTGTTTTGGCAAAGCCAAAACAGTTCTTATATTAATATCTGTAATGAGCAAAAGCTTTATTCGCTTCAGCCATTTTATGCATATCTTCTCTCTTCTTAACAGCAGCTCCTGTATTGTTGGCAGCATCCATTAATTCTCCAGCTAGTTTAAGATACATGTACTTTTCGCCTCTTTTTCTAGTTGCGTCAAGTAAGTGTCTTATTCCTAAAGTCTGTCTTCTTTCTGGTCTTACTTCCATAGGAACTTGGTAAGTAGCTCCACCTATTCTTCTTGCTTTTACTTCAAGTAGTGGCATTATGTTGTTCATTGCTGCTTCGAAAACTTCTAGAGCATCTTTTCCTGTTCTCTCAGCGATTAAAGCGAATGCATCATAAGTTACCTTCTGAGCTACCCCTCTTTTACCATCAAGCATTAAGTTGTTTATAAGTTTTGTAACAACTTTGCTATTGTACATTGGATCTGGTAATACATCTCTTTTAGCTATATATCCTTTTCTTGGCACTTTTCTTCCCTCCTTAACATATAATATTTAAGTTCATTGGTACTCGACAATGCTATGCCGATAAGCGCTCAGTACTTCATTTGTTCATTTATATGAATAAAATATTATTATCTATATATGAATGCTGAAGACGTAGCACTATTTTATTAAGAGACTATTTTTTCTTAGGTCTCTTTGCACCGTATTTTGATCTACTTTGCAATCTGTTAGCTACTCCAGCTGAGTCTAATGCTCCTCTGACAATGTGGTATCTAACACCAGGAAGGTCTTTTACTCTTCCACCTCTTATAAGAACAACGCTGTGCTCTTGTAGGTTATGTCCTACACCTGGGATATAAGCTAATACTTCATATCCATTTGTAAGTCTAACCTTTGCAATTTTTCTAAGCGCAGAGTTAGGCTTCTTTGGTGTTGTAGTCTTAACTACTGTACATACACCTCTTTTTTGAGGACTTCCTTTTAATGCTGGTGCTGTTGATTTTGTTTCAACGTCTTTTCTGCCTTTTCTTACTAATTGGCTAATAGTTGGCATATTTACACCTCCTTTTAATTTTATGCTATATAAATTTAGTTACAAGCATACTTAACTACTAATCCTTAAGTATAACCGCTGTTGCAGCTCCAACATCTATGCCGCAAAGCTTACCTAAGTCTTTCATGGTCTTTACATAGTTAACTTCTAGGGAATTTTGCTGTGCTAGCTTTAAAACAGGCTCAATTAATTTTGTATCAGCATCACTTGCTACATATAATGATTTAACTTCACCATTATTTATTGCTTTCAAGCTCTGTTTAATTCCAACTACCTTCTTGCCTAATAGTCTTTCTACCATAGTGCAACCCCCTAAATACAATTTTACTGGGATATAAGTGTTAAACTTACATCCCAACAAAATCACACAAATTGTATTTTATCATTTTGAAACTGTTCTGTCAATAAACTTAAAATAATCTTACATTTCTACAGCAGTTTCTGAATCTGAATCACCGTTTTCAGTGTTAATTTTTATTGATCTATAACGTGTCATACCAGTACCTGCAGGTATTAACTTACCAATAAGTACATTTTCTTTAAGTCCTACTAGAGGATCAATTTTGCCTTTTATTGCTGCGTCAGTAAGAACTCTTGTAGTTTCTTGGAAAGATGCAGCTGATAAGAAGGAATCTGTAGCAAGCGCAGCCTTTGTTATTCCCAATAGTGCAACCTTTCCAACAGCTGGCTTTCCTCCTACTGCTTCTACTTTAGCATTTTCTTCCTCATAATCAAATATATCAATCATCGTTCCCGGAAGCAATTCTGTATCTCCAGATTCTTCTATCTTAACTTTTCTAGTCATTTGTCTTACAACTACTTCAAGATGCTTATCATTGATATCAACACCCTGAAGTCTATAAACCTTCTGAACTTCAGAAAGAAGATAATTTTTAACACCCTGAACGCCCTTAATTCTAAGCACATCGTGCGGATTAACTGAACCTTCTGTTACTTCATCTCCAGCCGCTATAACATCACCATTATTAACTCTTAATCTTGATCCAAATGGTATATCGTAGCTTACTTCCTCACCTGATTCAGTAGTAACAAAAACTATTCTCTTCTTCTTTGTTTCTTCGATTCTTACAGTACCTGCAACTTCACTTACAATTGCAAGACCTTTTGGTTTTCTTGCTTCAAATAATTCTTCAACTCTAGGTAAACCTTGAGTTATATCTGCTCCGGCAACACCACCGGTGTGGAATGTTCTCATTGTAAGCTGTGTACCAGGTTCACCGATAGATTGAGCAGCTACTATTCCTACAGCTTCCCCGTTGTTTATCTTCTGAGCAGTTGCCATGTTCATACCATAGCATTTTGCACAGACACCAAATTTAGATCTGCATGTAAATACTGATCTTATATTAACTTTTTTAACACCAGCATCTTCTACCTTTTCAGCAAGTTTATTATCTATATAAGTATCTCTTGGTACTATAATTTCACCTGTTTGAGGATTTATTATATCTTCAGCGCTATATCTACCAGTAAGTCTTTCACTTAAAGACTCAATAACTTCGTTACCTTCTCTTATTTGTGAAACTTCATATCCCTCAGTGGCACCACAATCTTCACTTCTAACTATTACATCTTGGCTTACGTCAACAAGTCTTCTTGTTAAGTATCCTGAGTCAGCTGTCTTAAGCGCTGTATCTGCATTACCTTTTCTAGCACCATGTGTGGAAATAAAGTACTGCAATACGTCCAGACCTTCTCTAAAGGATGCTCTAATCGGAAGCTCTATGATCTTACCAGATGGATTCGCCATAAGACCTCTCATACCTGCGAGCTGTTTAATCTGGCTCTTAGAACCTCTCGCACCTGAGTCAGCCATCATGAATATTGGATTAAATTTATCCAAACTATTCATCAGCGCATCTGCAACATCTTCTGTTGTTTTAGTCCATTTCTCTATAACTCTTTCATATCTTTCTTCTTCAGATATAAAGCCTCTTCTATACATTTTTTCAATTTTATCAACTGCAGCATCTGCTTCTGCAAGTAAGGCCTTCTTTTCTTCAGGAACTATCATGTCTGATGTTGAAACGGTTGTAGCTCCAATACAAGAATAATGATAACCCTTAGCTTTTATATTATCAAGCATTATAGAAGTAGCACTAGTACCGTACTTCATGTAACACTTATCGATAATTTTACCTAGGTTTTTCTTGTTTACTAGGAAATCAACCTCAAGTTTAAAATCATTTTCCGGAACACTTCTATCAATAAAACCAAGGTCCTGAGGAATTGATTCGTTGAAAATAATTTTTCCTGCAGTGGTATCAATAACACCACTTCTCTCCACTCCATCAAAATCCTTAGTAATCTTAACTTTTATCTTAGCATGAAGTTCTAGTTCTCCAAGCTGATATGCCATAAGAACTTCATCTACTGATGAAAATGCTCTCCCTTCACCTTTAGCTCCATCCTTATCCATTGTAAGATAATATGAACCCAGAACCATATCCTGTGTAGGTACGCAAACTGGTTTACCATCTGATGGCTTTAATATATTATTAGCAGCAAGCATTAAGAATCTTGCTTCAGCTTGTGCTTCTACAGATAGTGGAACGTGAACAGCCATTTGGTCACCATCAAAGTCAGCATTATATGCTGTACATACAAGAGGATGTAATTTTATGGCTCTACCCTCTACAAGTACCGGTTGGAATGCCTGTATTCCTAATCTATGTAGAGTAGGAGCACGGTTTAATAATACTGGATGATGTTCAATTACTTCTTCAAGAACATCCCAAACTTCTGCCTGAACTCTTTCAACCATTCTCTTTGCACTCTTTATATTATGCGCAACTCCGCTTTCAACAAGCTTTTTCATAACAAATGGTTTAAATAGCTCTAGTGCCATTTCCTTAGGAAGTCCGCACTGATACATCTTAAGCTCAGGTCCAACAACTATAACAGAACGTCCTGAGTAGTCAACACGTTTTCCAAGAAGATTTTGTCTAAATCTTCCCTGCTTACCCTTTAACATATCTGAAAGAGATTTTAAAGGTCTGTTTCCTGGTCCTGTTACAGGTCTTCCTCTTCTTCCATTATCAATTAAAGCGTCAACTGCTTCCTGAAGCATTCTTTTTTCATTTCTAACAATGATATCAGGCGCTCCTAAATCAAGAAGCTTTTTCAATCTGTTATTTCTATTGATAACTCTTCTATATAAGTCGTTTAAGTCAGATGTTGCAAACCTTCCACCATCTAACTGAACCATTGGTCTTAAATCTGGTGGTATTACAGGAATAACATCTACAATCATCCATTCAGGTCTGTTTCCGGATTTCCTAAACGACTCTACAACTTCTAATCTTCTTATTATTCTTATTCTCTTCTGTCCATTTGCATCTTTGAGTTCTTTTTTAAGCTCTTCAGACATTAATTCCAAATCAATTTCTTGAAGAAGAATTTTTACTGATTCAGCACCCATTCCTGCAGTGAAGCTGGTATCACCATACTTATCTACAGCCTCTCTATATTCCTTTTCGCTTAGAAGCTGCTTCTTTAATAATGGTGTTTCCTTAGGATCTAATACAACATATGATGCAAAATAAAGAATTTTTTCAAGAGCTCTTGGTGACATATCAAGAATAAGTCCCATACGTGAAGGTATTCCTTTAAAATACCAAATATGAGACACAGGGGCAGCAAGTTCAATATGACCCATTCTCTCACGTCTTACCTTAGCTTTTGTAACTTCAACTCCGCATCTGTCACAAACTATACCCTTATATCTTACTCTCTTATACTTTCCACAGTGACATTCCCAGTCTTTTTGTGGTCCAAATATTCTTTCACAGAACAAACCATCTCTTTCTGGTTTTAATGTTCTATAGTTAATAGTCTCAGGTTTTTTAACTTCACCTCTTGACCACTCTCTAATCTTTTCTGGCGAAGCCAATCCAATTTGTATAGCATCAAAATTATCTAATTCAAACAAGGGTACATCCTCCCTTCATAATTAGTGTTCATCATTAAAATCATCAAGCTCTAATTCTTCATCAAAGCTATCTAGTGGAAGATCATCATAATCTAAATCTATATCTTCCTCTACATCGTCATCTGTCTCAACGTACTCTTCTGTAGGAGCTGGCGGAACGAAATCTTCAGTTCCTTCTATATTAACCTCTAACTCCTCTAATTCTTCTTCTACAGATTCCTTTAGCTTAACTTCTTGGTTATCATCATTAAGCACTTTTACATCCAAGCATAGAGCCTGTAATTCCTTAATAAGAACCTTGAACGATTCAGGAACCCCTGGTTCTGGTATATTCTCACCTTTAACAATAGATTCATATGTTTTAACTCTACCTACAACATCGTCTGACTTAACAGTTAAGATTTCTTGTAATGTGTAAGCTGCACCATATGCCTCAAGTGCCCAAACTTCCATTTCACCAAATCTTTGTCCGCCAAACTGAGCTTTTCCTCCTAGCGGCTGCTGAGTTACTAATGAATAAGGACCAGTTGAACGCGCATGTATCTTATCGTCAACCAAGTGAGCAAGCTTTAAAATATACATATATCCTACTGTTACTCTATTATCAAATGCTTCTCCTGTTCTTCCATCATAAAGCATAGTTTTACCATCAGAGTCATAACCAGCTTTTTCCAAGCATTCTCTAATATCACTTTCAGTTGCGCCATCAAATACAGGAGTTGCAATATGCCATCCTAAATTTGCTGCAGCCCATCCTAAGTGAACTTCAAGTACCTGACCGATATTCATACGAGAAGGTACTCCTAGAGGATTTAAACATATCTGAAGTGGTCTTCCATCAGGTAAAAACGGCATATCTTCTTCCGGTAATACTCTGGATATAACCCCTTTATTACCGTGTCTTCCTGCCATCTTGTCTCCAACTGATATCTTTCTTTTCTGAGCAATATAACATCTTACAAGCTTATTAACTCCTGGAGGAAGTTCATCTCCATTTTCTCTTGTAAACACTTTAACATCAACAATTATTCCCGCTTCTCCGTGTGGAACTCTAAGTGAAGTGTCTCTAACTTCTCTTGCTTTTTCACCGAAGATAGCACGTAAAAGTCTTTCTTCAGCAGTTAGCTCTGTTTCTCCTTTTGGTGTAACTTTTCCTACTAGTATGTCACCTGATCTAACTTCTGCTCCTATTCTTATGATACCTCTTTCATCTATATCCTTAAGAGCATCATCACCAACATTAGGGATATCTCTTGTTATTTCTTCTGGTCCAAGCTTTGTATCTCTGGACTCTGCTTCATATTCTTCAATATGAATTGATGTAAATACATCCTCAGCTACCAGCTTTTCTGAAATAAGCATAGCATCTTCATAGTTATAACCTTCCCAAGTTATAAAACCTATAAGTATATTTTTACCTAATGCTATTTCACCTAAATCTGTAGATGGTCCATCTGCTAATACTGTACCTACTCCAACCTTTTCACCCTTATTAACTATAGGCTTTTGATTAATGCAAGTACCTTGGTTAGACCTCTTAAACTTTAGTAATCTATAGGTATCTATTCCACCATCAGAATCTCTCTTAACTCTTACTTCATTTGCACTTACATAAGTAACTGTTCCTGCATTTTTAGCCTTAGGAAGAACCCCTGAATCTACAGCAGCTTTAAATTCTATTCCAGTACCTACAATAGGAGCTGCAGCCTTTAATAATGGAACTGCCTGACGTTGCATGTTAGAACCCATTAGCGCACGGCTGGCGTCATCATTTTCAAGGAACGGAATCATTGCTGTAGCAACAGAAACTAACTGTCTAGGAGATACGTCCATAAGGTCTACGTCTTCCCTAGGAACAACAATAACCTCTTCTTGAGCTCTGACAGTTACTCTCTTATCTACAAATCTTCCTTCCTCATCTATCGGCTCATTTGACTGAGCAACAAGGTACTCATCTTCCTCATTTGCAGTAAGATAGATAATATCATTTGAAACAATGCCTGTTTTCTTATCAACTACTCTGTAAGGACTCTCAATAAAACCATATTCATTAACTCTTGCATAAGTTGCAAGCGAGTTAATAAGACCTATATTAGGACCTTCCGGTGTTTCTATTGGACACATTCTTCCATAGTGAGAATGGTGAACGTCTCTTACTTCAAAACCAGCTCTTTCTCTAGACAATCCTCCAGGACCTAATGCTGAGAGTCTTCTCTTATGAGTAAGCTCTGACAGTGGGTTAGTCTGATCCATAAACTGTGAAAGCTGAGAACTACCAAAGAACTCCTTTATAGCTGCAGCTACCGGCCTTATATTTATCAGCGCTTGTGGAGTTATTATTTCTTGGTCTTGAATAGTCATTCTTTCTTTAACTACTCTTTCCATTCTGGATAACCCAATTCTAAATTGGTTTTGCAGTAACTCCCCAACTGATCTTAGTCTTCTGTTTCCTAAATGATCTATATCATCAACGTGACCAATACCATAGGTTAATCCTAATTCATAACTTATTGTTGCATAGATGTCATCCTTGATGATATGTTTTGGAATTAATCTATGTATATTCTTCTTTATTTCCTCTTTTATTACTTTTTCATCACTGAAATTATCAAGTATCTCTTTTAGAGTAGGATAATGGACAAGCTCTCTAATATTAAGATCGTCAACATTAAAGTCTACTACCTTATTGAGTTTTACAAAATAATTTCCTATTACTCTTAAAACTTTATCTTCAACAATTATATCAACAGAGTTTATTCCAGCATCCTGAATTTCAAGAGCTTTTTCTCTATCAATCTTTTCACCTTTTGGAAGTAATATTTCACCTGTAATTGGATGAATAATGTCCTTAGCTGAAATCTGATTTGCTATTCTCAAATTTAAAGCTAGCTTTTTATTAAACTTATATCTTCCTACCCTAGATAAGTCGTATCTTTTTGCGTCAAAGAATAGAGAATCTATAAGTGATGTTGCACTTTCAACTGTTGGAGGCTCTCCTGGTCTTAATCTTTTATAGATTTCAAGTAAAGCTTCTTCTTTAGTCTTTGTGCTGTCCTTTTCTATTGTTGCTCTAAGTCTTTCTTCGTCTCCAAAGAATGATGTAAGTTCCGCATCACTTCCATATCCCATAGCTCTAGCTAGTATAGTTATTGGAAGCTTCCTTGTCTTATCGATTCTTACATATATTACATCGTTCGAGTCAGTCTCATATTCAAGCCACGCACCTCTATTAGGAATAACAGTAGAGGAATACAGTTTCTTACCTGTTTTATCTACTGAATAACTATAGTAAACTCCTGGTGATCTCACCAGCTGACTTACAATGACTCTTTCTGCTCCATTAATAACAAATGTACCTTGTTCAGTCATAAGAGGAAAATCTCCCATAAAGACTTCTTGCTCTTTAACTTCGCCAGTTTCTTTGTTTAATAGTCTAACTTTAACTTTTAATGGTGCTGCATATGTTGCATCTCTTTCCTTACACTCTTCAACGGAATACTTGATATTGTCTAAATCAAGCTTATATCCTACAAACTCAAGTACAAGATTGCCAGTATAATCAGCTATAGGATTTATGTCGTCAAATACTTCTTGTAGTCCCTCATCAAGAAACCACTGGTAAGAATCTAACTGAACCTCGATTAAATTTGGCATATCTGCTACTTCTTTAAGTTTGGAAAAGCTCATTCTTGTTCTTTTTCCAACTTGGACAGGATGTACCATGGATTATCACCCCTTGCTTAAAGTAAAAATAACCAAAAGCACATAATATCCCCTAGGACTTTGTGCATTTGGAAACGCTCTTATCATTCATCGTATTAGTATAACCTACAATGTCAAAAAAATTCATATTTTTGTAATATTGGTAATAAATATTACTACAACTGATTTAATTTTATATAAATCAATGCAATTTATTATGTTACCATAATTAGAAGTGTATGTCAACATTTATATAAAAAAAAGGCACTTTTTTGAAAAGTGCCTTTTTTATTGTTAAATTACTTTATTTCTACAGTTGCTCCAACTTCAGCTAATTTAGCTTTGATTGCTTCTGCTTCTTCTTTAGCAACGCCTTCTTTTAATGTCTTAGGAGCTCCATCAACTACTTCTTTAGCTTCCTTTAAGCCAAGACCAGTTAATTCTCTAACAACTTTTATAACCTTTATCTTTTCAGCACCAGCGCTAGCTAATACTACGTCGAATTCAGTTTTTTCTTCAGCAGCTGGAGCAGCAACAGCTCCGCCAGCAACTGCTACAGGAGCAGCAGCGCTAACACCAAATTCTTCTTCACATGCCTTAACTAAGTCGTTTAATTCTAAAACAGTCATTTCTTTTATAGCTTTAATAATTTCTTCTCTTGTCATTTTAAAAGCACCTCCAAAATTTTTAATTAAGCTTGTTCAGCTGATTCTTTCTTTTCTCTAATTGCATTTAATAAGTAAGCAAGATTTGATAATGGAGCTTTGAAGCTTCCAAGTAATTGAGCGATAAGAACTTCTCTTGATGGTATTGAAGCTAATGCCTCAACTCCCTTAGCATCGTAAACAGTTCCTTCAACTATACCAGCCTTTAATTCAAGTTTCTTATGAGTTTTTGCAAAATCATTAAGAACTCTAGCTGGTGCAGTAGCATCTTCATAACCAAAAGCTACAGATACTGGTCCTTCTAAATAGCTCACTATTCCGTCTATACCAAGTTCTTTAGCAGCTAATGTAGTTAAAGTATTCTTATATACTTTATACTCGATACCTGCTTCTCTAAGTTTCTTTCTTAATTCAGTATCTTCTTCAACTGTTAAGCCTTGATACTTAGCGAAAACCATACCTTGAGCTTTTTCCATTTTTTCTCTTATTTCAACAACTTTAGCCTTTTTAACGTCTAAATTATTACCCACTGTGTGTCCACCTCCTCACAGTCTAGAACTGTTTTATAAAATTAAAAATCTCTCCGTAGACACGAAGAGACCAATTAAATACTTATATTGGAATCCTCGGTAGGTTGGGAAGTCCCTTTATGCCTGAGCACCTACTGTCTACGGAATATTTACTTATTTATTTACTACAACGTTTGATATTATACCAAACATATCAGCATGTGTCAATATTAGTCTAGTGCTTTAGCTGGATTTATTTTTATTCCAGGTCCCATTGTACTAGAAACTGATATTGATTTAACATATTGTCCTTTTGCTGCTGCTGGTTTAGCCTTAATTATAGCTTCCATCATAGCATGATAGTTTTCAGCTAATTTTTCAGCTCCAAAGGATCTCTTTCCTACTGGTACGTGAACGATAGCAGTTTTATCAACTCTATACTCAACTTTACCAGCTTTAATTTCAGCTATAGCTTTAGCAACATCAAAAGTTACTGTACCTGATTTAGGGTTTGGCATTAATCCCTTTGGTCCAAGTACTCTACCTAATCTTCCTACTACGCCCATCATATCTGGAGTAGCAACAACTACATCGTAGTCAAACCAATTTTCTTTTTGAATTCTATCAACTAGTTCTTCAGCTCCAACAAATTCAGCACCTGCAGCTTCAGCTTCTTTAGCCTTATCACCTTTAGCAAATACTAAAACTTTAACTGATTTACCAGTTCCATGAGGAAGTACAACAGCTCCTCTAACTTGTTGATCTGCATGTCTTGGATCAACACCAAGTCTTACAGCTAATTCTATAGTCTCATCAAATTTAGCTTTTGATGTCTTAACAGCAAGCTCTAAAGCTTCAGCTGCTGAATATAGAACGTTTTTGTCAACAAGTTTAGCACTCTCTACATAATTCTTTCCCATTTTTGCTAAACCTCCTTTGTGGTATTAACGGTTTTTACCTCCCACCGATAACGTAAATCTACGTTTAAGTTGGTAGATATTAAACTCTAATTTTAAAATTATTCTTCAACAACTATTCCCATGCTTCTAGCTGTTCCAGCTATCATGCTCATTGCAGCTTCTACTGATGCAGCGTTTAAATCTGGCATTTTAGTTTCTGCAATTTCTCTAAGCTTAGCCTTAGAAATCTTAGCAACTTTTGTCTTATTAGGCACACCAGAACCACTCTCTATTCCAACTGCCTTCTTTAAAAGAACTGCTGCTGGAGGAGTCTTTAGTATAAAGCTAAAGCTTCTATCCTGATATACTGTAATAACTACAGGGATTATAAGTCCTGCTTGATTTGCAGTCTTTGCATTAAATTCCTTACAAAATCCCATGATGTTAACACCGTGTTGACCAAGTGCTGGACCAACTGGTGGTGCTGGAGTTGCTTTTCCTGCAGGAAGTTGAAGTTTAATCATTCCTGTTACTTTCTTAGCCATGAGTTTACACCTCCTATAATGTGGTAATACGGACCCTAGTCCTCCCACTTATTAAGACATCGGTTTTCCTTTGTCCTATAAGCATTAATCAAGTTTTTCTACCTGGTTATATTCAAGTTCTACAGGGGTTTCCCTGCCAAACATATTCACTAGAGCTTTTAACTTATGCTTTTCAGTATTGATTTCCTGAATAATAGCCATAAAGTTTTCTAGTGGACCAGATACAACTTTTATCGTTTCTCCTACCTCAAGATCAATTTCCACAGGTCTTTCTTTTACACCCATAGTTTCGATCTCTTCATCGGTAAGCGGTACAGGTTTTGATCCCGGACCTACAAATCCTGTGACTCCTCTAGTATTTCTAACAATATACCATGAGTCATCATTCATTATCATTTTTACAAGAACATACCCAGGAAAAATTTTCTTTAGGGTTGTTTTCTTCTTGCCATCTTTAATTTCAACCTGTTCTTCCATAGGAACCTGAATATCATGTATCAAATCATGAAAATTTCTGTTCTCTACAGTTTTTTCAAGGTTTGCTTTAACTTTATTCTCATACCCAGAGTATGTATGAACTACATACCATCTAGCTCTCTCTGCCATAATCTTAGGGATAGTAACTTTACTAATCCCTACCTCCTTTTTAGTTTATTTAAAAATCAACTTGAAGAGGTTGCTGAAACCATAATCTAATACTCCAACTATTACCATATAAATAACACAGAAAGTTGCTACAGCTGCTAGTGCTTTTTTAACTTCATCTTTGGAAGCCCAAGTTATTCTCTTAGTCTCTGCCTTGATTGTTCTAAAAGCCCTTGTAAAAACATTTACTTTAGGCTGATTACTTTGTTTTACATTGCCATTAACAGCCATTTCATTCACATCCTTAAATTTTATAGACCCGTGTTATTTTGTTTCTCTGTGAAGTGTATGTTTGTGGCAGAATTTACAATACTTCTTCATTTCTAGTCTATCAGGATCATTTTTCTTGTTTTTCATTGAATTATAATTTCTTTGTTTGCAGTCTGTGCACGCTAATGTTACCTTAACTCTCACAATCTACACCTCCGTCTCTTTGCTATATAAGAACGCCAACGCGATACTTATCACAGTGTATTACTTAAATAATCTATCACAAGTTTACATTTGTGTCAATAAGTATAAATCTTCCAACATTTAAACCTTATAAAAGGACCAGGTCTAGAAACCCAGTCCTCTAAGTTTAATTAACCAATTATCTTAGTAACAACTCCTGAA
>KE993478.1 GCA_000466585.1 Clostridiales bacterium oral taxon 876 str. F0540 | reverse complement strand
AGTCCTGTGCGTCTGCCAGTTCCGCCACTCCAGCATGCCACTTCCTAGCGACAAAAATAATTATATTATATATATTATATAATGTCAACATATTTTTATAAGTTTATTTTAGCTATAGATTTGACACTCTTGTATGTACAATTCCTAAGTTCTAATTCATTCATAACGTTCCAAGGCCTTTAATGTTTTATTAACTTATTAATGTAAGAGCTTTATATTATTATAGCTAAAAATATAAAGGAATCGAATATTCGACTCCTTACTATATATTAATAATTTGAACTTTTTCTATAACCACGACCCTTTGAATCTTGGTGTTTTTTAAGTTCCTGTACCTTCTCTTCACTTTCCTTTAAGAACTTAGAAAGTCTATCCTCGAAAGAAGCTGAGTTAACTTTACTTTTTTCTTGGTTCCAATCTATCTCAACAGGTCTTACAGATTTTCTTGGTGGCGATGCTTGTTTAATTGATAAACTTATCTTTCCATTATCATCTACTGAAATTACCTTAACTTTAACTTTGTCTTTTTCTTTAAGATAATCTCTAATATTTTTTACGAATGTATCTGATACTTCAGATATGTGAACTAGGCCTGTTTTTCCATCTACTTCGACAAATGCTCCAAAATTAGTGATATTTACTACTGTGCCTTCAAGGATACTTCCTGTTTGTAAGGTCATATTAAAAAGACTCCTCCTTAAAAATTAAATATAATATATATTATAGAGTCCTATTGGTATTTAGGAACCCCTATATTTCAAGACTATTTTTTCTCACTTACAGGAGTCTCGCCATCCTTAATCATACCCAATCTTTCTCTAGCTAGTTTTTCGATATAATCATCAGTTTGAGACATTTTTACTTCGTCCTGTAATTTTTGATTCTTTTCCTGCAGTTTAGTAAGTTCTTGTTGTCTAGTATTTAATTCTTTTCTAATTTTAATCATGGAAACTTGAGTGCTTCCAATAATGTAGCACACGTATACCGAAAATAAAACTATAAGAATTTTTTTAATACCGAATTTCTTTTTCATCAGCTACCTCTCATTTAAACAGCAGTAAAAAATACACTATCAACAAAAATATACTATCAATTATATTTTAAATTCTATTCTAGTTTTCTTCAAGTTTTTTCTTTAGGGTTTTTTGTTTATTTTTTCTTTTAAAGCTATAAAACAATAAATTCACTGGGTAAAATAAATAATTAAATACAATTCTAATAAATTTTATAGAAATTCCGATTACTTTATATTCAATCTTTATAAAAGCTTTGCTTAAGACAGAAATGTATATAAGTATCCCTAAAGCTATAGTTATGTATACATATTCTCTCATATAAGCATAGTTGGTTTTAAGTAAAAATATAAATACAATTATACTTGTAAGCACCCAAAATAATGTATCTTCTATAAAGGTTATTATTTTATTTGGATTTTCAAATCCTCTTATAACTCTATAAAGGTCAAACAACATTCCTGTTAATACTCCTGCGAGCAGGCTGAAAATTAATAGATTGGTCTGAGAAGCTACTGTAGATAACATAATTTCTCCCTATTTAAAAAGCTTTTTAAATATGCTTTCATCATCTTTCTTAATTTCAGTTCCGGAATAAACACAGGAATTAATTGTTCCAACGATCATTACTTCTCCATTTTGAACATCAAGCTTATTCATTCTAAGCCCTTCACCTTTGATGGTCATTGAGCCTAGATTTGTATTAAGCATTATAACACTGTCATTAAAACTTATAACCTCCAGCACGCCAGTCAATGCAAGCCTTTTTCTGTTTTCAAGGATTAGATTGCTCTTTTTATCTTCTATTTTTATTTCTTTTTTTACCTCCATCTTATCCCTCCAGGTACACCTATTGATTTCGTTATCCTTCTTGTATCTAATATATGCCTGAGGGGTAAGATATATTACTCTTCCTCGTCTGTATCCTCTTCTCCGATGAGTATTTCGTACATTGCCTTTGCTTCCTCTTTTCTAACATGCTCTGCTACATTTGTTATTCTTGCTTTAAGTGACTTTGTAGCATATTGAATTTCTATTATATCGTTTTCTTTAATATCAGTACTAGGCTTAGCTACTTTGCCGTTTATGCTTACTCTTCCATTCTCACAAGCCTCTTTTGCAACTGTACGTCTTTTTATTATTCTTGAAACCTTTAAATATTTGTCTAATCTCATATAAACTCCCCTTTTTAATTAATAATTGTTAATTATTAATTTAATCTGCTCAATATTATAACAAAAGCCTAGATTTAAGTAAAATCCAGGCTTTTATAGAAAAAGTATTATTTGTTTTCAACCTTTTCTTTGAATTCCTTACCAGCTTTGAATACTGGAACTACTGATGCTGGTATTGTTATTTCTTCTTTAGTTCTTGGATTTCTTCCAACTCTAGCAGCTCTTTCTCTAGCTTCGAAAGTTCCGAATCCAACTAATTGAACTTTTTCTCCTTTTGCTAGTGCTTCTTGAACACTATCTATGAAAGCTTTTAATGCTGCTTCTGCATCTTTTTTTGTTAAGCTGCTTTTCTCAGCCATGCTTGCAACTAATTCTGTTTTGTTCACTTTTGTATCCTGGTTTTTTAAATCTATTGATTTTACCTTACCGGGCCAGAAAGATAGGTTACTTCTAACCGCAAACCAGGGTTCTTCACCTCCTAAAAAAATAAATTTATTTTCAGCCCATTTTTCTTTTAGTATATATTAAAATATTACTAAACAGTTTTATTAATCAATAACTAATAATTAATAATTTCAGTGTAAAAATCCTACATGGATTTTTAATTATTTCTAGGTTTTATAAAGTAAAGCTTGCTTTGACCATTTCATTATTAATTACTTGTTATTAATCGCTCTATTAATACTTCTTCATAAATGCCGAAATTCCTTCTTTTATGACATATTTTTCTTATGTTTAGCTTCTTCCCAAAGAGCATCCATCTGCTCTAAGGTCATATCGGTAAGCTTATGACCATTTTCTTGTGCTGTTTTCTCTATGTATTCAAAGCGATTTATGAATTTGTCTATAGTATAATTTAAAGCATTTTCAGGCTCAATGTCAAGGAATCTGCATACATTTACTGAAGCAAATAGTAAATCTCCCAGTTCTTCTAGTATTCTTGCCCTGTTTTCACCTTTATATACATCTTTTACCTCTTCATATTCCTCAAAAACCTTATCTAATGCGTCTTCAACTTTGTCCCAGTCAAATCCTGTCTTTTTTGCTTTAGCTTGAACTTTTTCTGCTCTCATAAGTGCCGGCAAATTCTTAGGAATATGTCTTAATTCTTCTGTAAAGCTCTCAAAGCCTTTTTCTTTTTTCTTTATTTCATCCCAATTAATTAATACTTCTTCAGAAGTATCAGCCTTAACATTTCCAAAAATGTGAGGATGTCTATCTATCATTTTTGTGCTGACAGCCTTTATAACATCAGTTATATCAAAATATCCTTCTTCTTTCCCAATTTGAGCATGGAATACAACTTGAAGCAGCACATCTCCAAGCTCTTCTATAAGCATATCCTCGTTGTTAGCGTCAATTGCTTCCAAAACCTCGTAGCATTCCTCGATAAGATATCTTTTTAAGGATTCGTGATTCTGCTCTTTATCCCAAGGACAGCCATCTTCTCCTCTTAATGTACCCATTATATCTGTAAAATCTTTAAAATCAAATGTATTATCTAAATCCTTAGGAATGTATACCGAAGTTAAATGATCTATATCCTCCTGCCTGTCAAGCTCATAAAGCGGTATCTTTCTTATGCTCTCCATTCCCTTTACACCTGCAGCACGAATAAAATAAATCTCTGTATCATCTTTATAATATTCGCTTAGTGCAAGTTTAACTTCCGAGGCTATATAGTTATTGTAAACCTGAGTTACTATTGTTCCTATTCTTTTATCAAAGAGCTGGTTATGTATATCAAAAGCATCAATTACTTTCAAGCCGTTTACGGGGTCAATTTGAAGACTTTCCATAATAACATCTATAAAGCTTACTGCCGGATAAATCTGATACTCTACCCCATTATCCTCACAGAGCTTAATCAAATTGCTTACAGACTTTTCTGCAACAAGAGGATGCCCTGGTACCGCATAAACTATGTCTCCATTCATTTTTTGTTCCTTCATAAGCTTTTCAGCAATGGAACTATAAACTTCATCAAAGTTTTCTGCATTATCATATATTTCATCGTAAGTATCAAACTTTACTCCAAGCTGCTCCAGATAATCCACATTAGGATGCTTATAGGTTCTTAAAAAAACATTTCCGCCATTTTTCAAGACCTCTAAGGTTCCAAGAGTTATAGCATCTTTATCGCCAGGACCAAGTCCAACAATTCTAATCATTTGTTTTGCCTCCTGTATATATAAATTCTTATCTCTTTAAAAATCTATTTCTTACATAGCTGTATTTAAATACTCCAAAAACAATAATCAATATGATATATAATATTCCTCCGACTCCTATGGAAATCAAGGTGGAAACACCATTGCTTACTGTATAATTATAGACATACATATAAATAAATACAACTGAAATTATCATTAATATTGCCGCAAAAGCAGGTTTTATTAAAACGTCATAGTAATTTATCTTTACTTTTAAATTTCTCTTCATAGCACTCATGTTAAGCATAGATGCTGTTATATAGCCGCCTAGACTTCCTAAGGCTGCACCATATATATTTATTTGAGGCAGTCTTACCAGACTATAGGTTATTATAACCTTTACCAAGCATCCTAAACCCAGATTTAATACAGGAACATAAATTTTCCCAACTCCCTGCAGTATTGATGTACTAGTCTGAGAAGTTATTATAAACGGTACTGTAAATGACAAAAGCTGAAGTATCTTATAACCATCCGCATGCCCCGGAAAGATAAGTCCCAAGATTTGAGGAGCCATAAAATAAAGTCCTAAAAAGCATGGCATTGCTATAACCCAGGATAGTCTTACTGCCGTATTTACCTTACTTATTACCTCATCTCTTCTTCCTTTAATATTGGCTTCTGAAATTACAGGTACAAGCGACATACAAAGAGCCATAGACAAGGTCAAAGGAACGCTAACCAACACCATAGCCTTTCCCGTAAGTTGTCCAAATAATGTTGCTACCTGAGCCGAATTAAAACCAGCCTTATAAAGATTAGTAGGTACTATAAGAGAATCTAAAAGCCCCATAATTGAGCTTGCTGTCGCACCTAGAGAAACAGGTATGGCGATATGCAATAGCTTTCCCAAAACATTTTTATCTCTTTTTGTTTTAATGATAGTGAATTCGTTTCTTGCTTTAAGATATTTAAAAATCAAATATGTACCAGCTAGTAATCCTCCGGCAGCAGCTCCAAAAGCAGCACCTCCGGCCGAATATTCAATGCCCTTAGGAAGAAGCAAATAGGCAAGTCCAACTCCAATGCATACTCTTCCAAACTGCTCAATAATTTGTGATACAGCTGTTGGATACATGTTCTGCATTCCCTGAAAAAATCCTCTAATACAGGTCATTATAGAAATAATAAAGGGCGCAAAGGAAATAGCAAGCAGTGAATAATAGGATTTTTCATTCCACCTGAAAATATCCACAAGCTGCCTAGAAAATATAAATAGGAAGGCGGAGAAGCCTCCTCCTAATATAATCATTAAGAATACTGCATTTCTTAAAACCTGAACCGCACCACCTTTATCACCTACAGCATTTCTCTCAGATACCATTTTAGAAATAGCAATAGGCACTCCTGAAGCTATAGCTATAAAAAAGGTATAAAGGGGATATGACATTTGATAATAGCCTATGCCTTCATCTCCAATAAGCATTATCAACGGCCACCTGAAGAGTATACCCATAGCTTTTGCAGCAATTCCTGCAAGACCAAGTATTAAAGTACCTTTTATTAATGATTGTTTTTTCATAAAGTAAAAAATCCTCCAAAATTGTTATGTTTATAATTATTTAAGTTTCAGAAAATTTATTACTTTTTCAGAAAGTATTGAATATTTTATGATGATGTGGTCAATAATTCAGTTGAAGCAAAAAACAAATGGCAGACATGCTGCCATTTAACATGTTGCCATTATTGTTCCATTTGCTTTCCTAAAAAGGCTGATGCTGTTTCGGCTAGTTTCATTTCTAGTTCTCCAAGCTTTTCTCCTGGCTGCTTTGCTAGTATGATAACAGCCCCTATAGCATCGCCTTCTGCTATTATTGGGGATACTACTTGTGAATTATACTTTCCTTCTACTTCTTCATCATCGTACAATGGTATGAGCTTACCGCCACCCTCTCCTAGAGTAACAGTCTTTCTGTCTTCCATGCACTTTTCTAGTTCATTGCTTATTTTCTTTTCCATAAAATCTTTCTTTGGTGCGCCACTTGCTGATATTATAGCATCTTTATCAGCTATTAAAACTATATGTCCTATGGATTGCTGAAGTGACTCTGCATATTCCTTTGAAAAATCGCTTAACTCGCCTATAGGTGAGTATTTTTTAAGTATTACTCCACCTTCTCTATCAGTGAATATTTCAAGCGGATCTCCTTCTCTTATTCTAAGAGTCCTTCTTATTTCCTTTGGAATAACAACTCTTCCAAGGTCGTCTATACGTCTAACTATTCCAGTTGCCTTCATAAATATGTACCTCCTTATGTCTTATTAAAAATTAACTTATAAAATCTGTTTGTGTTATTATTATCTTTCCAATTAAGCAAATTTATACACAGATAATTCCTATTAATTTTTATTATTGGAAATAAAGAATCAATTAAGGATTATAAAAATAAAAATGCGGTGAATAATTTCACCGCATTTATGTTATAGATTTTCTTCATAAGTCTTGATCTTAGCGTCAGTTCTCCATTTTGTCATTGTTTCAGTATATTTAGTTTGCTTTTCCTGATCTAATAAAGTCTTTTTAATATCTTCTTTTACAGTTTCAAATTTTTTAACAGGATATTCTGTTTTCTTTATAGTTTTAATTATATGGAAACCAAATGAAGTTTGTACTGGCTCTGATATTTTTCCTTCTGGCTGAGCTAAAGCTGTAGCCATAAAGGTTTGATCAAATCCTGATCCAACATAAGGAACCTCATATTCTCCATTATTGTCCTTTGAACCGGTATCAGTAGAAAGTTCCTTAGCAAGCTTTCCAAAATCTTCACCATTCTTTAATCTTTGTTCAACCTTGTCAGCATCTTCCTTAGTTGCTACAAGTATATGCGCAAGCTTAATCATATTTGGCTTCTCAGTAAATTCGCTTTGATTTTTTGTATAGTAGTCCTGAGCCTTAGCATCATCAACCTTAATATCTTTAGTTATATTTTCATAAACCTTATCCATTACAGTAAGATCTTTTACATAATCCTTAAACTTTTGATCATTGTAACCGCCGCTGAAACCTGCCTGCTTAATCTGATCTTCTGTATAAGTCTTTTTAAGTTCTTCTGTTTTTTTGTTTATAAGATCTGTTTTTTCTTTTTCATCTGTAGGCATAACCTTAAGCTCGTCAGCCTTCTTTAGAAGAATTTTTTCTGTTATCATGTTATCAAGCATACTTTTTTCCTGAGTTACATACTGAGTCTTAGCCTCTGAATTTTTCATATAATCCTTGCCGTACTGTTGTATAAAGCTTTGCTGAAGCCCCGCCATTCTCTCGTCAAGCTGACCTTTAGTTATTGTCTGGTTATCAAATTTTGCTACTGCGCTCTTTTTAATTCCTGCTTCTGTTTTTGTTATCATATTACAGCCTGCACCACCTATTGCAAATACACTAATAAGCGCTGCTGCTGCTAATCTTCTCACGTTTTTCACTCTAATTCCCCCGCTCTTTCTTTTATTTAATACACATAGATTTATTTTAACATAATATTAGTTTATTGCAACACCAGCTTTAATATTTTCCATTATTTCCCTAACCTTTATTATTAGATCCTCCTGCTTCAGCTCTCCAAGCTTAAATATAACCACAGGTTTCTTTTCATTCTTAAAGCTGACATTCTTACTGTAGTTTTTAATCAGTACATTTACTAAGTCACCTTTTACATAATCACTGCTTTCAAATATGAATAAAAGCTCATTTCCCTTTTGCTTAATTTCCTCTATTCCGGCTTCCTTACCTATACTTCTTACATAAGCAATGTTTATAAGATTTTGAACTGAAGGAGGAATATCAGAAAATCTGTCTATGAGTTCATCCTGAATCTCCATCATATCCTCAAAGGAACTTATAGCAGCAATCTTTTTATAGACTTCAATCTTTTGCATTTCATCACTTATATAATCAACCGGTATGAAGGCATCAACCTTAAGCTCAACTGTTGTTTCAATAGGCTCTTTCTCTATCTCACCTTTAATAAGCTTAACAGTATCCTCTAGCATCCTGCAGTAAAGGTCATAACCTATGGCAGCCATGTGACCATGCTGAGCAGAACCCATCATGTTTCCTGCTCCTCTTATTTCTAGGTCTTTCATGGCAATTTTAAACCCTGAACCAAGCTCAGTAAACTCTTTGATTGCTTTAAGTCTTTTTTCTGCAACCTCAGTCAGAATTTTATCCTTCCTATAGGTTAAATACGCATAAGCAATTCTATTTGAACGTCCTACTCTTCCTCTTAGCTGATAAAGCTGAGAAAGCCCCATCTTATCTGCATCATTGATTATTATTGTATTTACATTAGGAATATCCATACCTGTTTCGATTATAGTGGTTGAGACCAATATATCGTATTCATTTTTAACAAAGCCTATGACAACCTCCTCAAGCTCCTTTTCACTCATTTGTCCATGACCGACTGCAATCCTAGCTTCAGGCACAAGCTTTTGAAGATAGGATGCCATATCTCTTATAGTTTCAACTCTGTTATATACAAAGTATACCTGTCCGCCTCTATTTATTTCTCTCATTATAGCATCTCTTATAAGCTGATCATTAAACTCTACCACATAAGTTTGTATAGGATATCTTTCCTCCGGAGGAGTCTCTATAACGCTTATATCTCTAATCCCTACCAAGGACATATGAAGCGTTCTTGGTATTGGTGTAGCAGACAAGGTTAGAACATCTATATTCTTTCTAAATTCCTTTAGTCTTTCCTTATGAGTAACACCAAAACGCTGCTCTTCGTCAATAATTAATAATCCCAAGTCTTTAAACTGAAGATCCTTTGACAATAGTCTATGTGTTCCGATAAGTATATCTACATTTCCTTCTTTAACAGCCTTGAGGGTGGTCTTTTGCTGAGTAGGTGTTCTAAATCGGCTTACCATATCAACTCTCACAGGAAAATCAGAAAATCTCTGTACAAAATTATTATAATGCTGCTCTGCAAGTATGGTAGTAGGCACTAAAAAAGCAACTTGTTTCCCATCCATAACAGCCTTGAAGGCCGCACGAATTGCCACTTCAGTTTTTCCATAGCCAACATCACCGCAAAGAAGTCTGTCCATAGGCTTATCAGACTGCATATCTCTTTTAATATCTTCGATAGCAGTTAATTGATCTGGAGTTTCATCATATGGAAATTCTTCTTCAAATTGCTTCTGCCATACAGTATCCTTTGAAAAATTATGTCCTTTTAAAGTTGCACGCACGGCATAAAGCTTGACTAAATCCTCAGCAATTTCCTCAATAGATCTTTTAACCTTGCTTTTAGCCTTTGCCCACTCAGTTCCTCCTAGCTTACTTACTTTAGGAGTTTTTCCTTCCTGTCCAATATATTTTTGAACCAAATCAAGCTGGTCAACAGGTACATACAGCATATCTGCTGAATCATAGGTTATTTGCAAGTAGTCCTTTATATGGCCTTGAAGTTCAAGCTGTTTTATTCCTCTATAAACACCTATTCCATGATTAGTATGAACTACATAATCTCCAACCTTAAGCTCAGTAAAGCTTTTAATTTTACTTACACCTTTTTTAGGTTTAGAAGTTCTTTTTCTCTTTGCTTCACCGAATACTTCCTTATCGGATATTACACAAACCTTTAAATCAGGATATTCAAATCCTCTAAGCTGGTTACCAAAGGTTATAACAACCTGTCCTACAGCAATGTCATTAATAATATCGCTGTAACCACTCTCGATCCCTCTATCCCTAAGGGTAGCTACAAGTCTTTCTCCTCTAGGTCTTGTTCCCGAAAGAATGACTGTCTTAAACCCCCTAGACTTTTTATCCTTTATATCTTCAATTAGAAGATCCAACTGTCCATGATAATTATGGAGAGTTATCTGTGTAAAGCTTACGATAGCTCGTGGAGAAAGTATTTTCGTAGATTTTGGTATAGAATTTAGAGTCATTATATTACTATAGGTAAGCTTTTCTAAAAGTTCTTCCTTTGGAACAAGAAGAGTTCCCTGTTTAGGAAGAATATTTCCAAGCTGAAGAAAGCTTTTATAGTTTTCTTCGAACTCAAAATAAACACTATCAAGCTTTCCATTGCATCTTTGAACATCATCTATAATTACAAAACCATCTTGAAAGAAATCCAGAAAGCTTGAGGTATTATTATAAAAATAGGGTAAAAAACTCTCTATGGTTTCAAAACTCCAGCTTTCTTTTAAACTCTCAAGATTGCCTTTAATTATAGAATTTATCTTTTCCATAGCATCTTTGTTCTTTTTAGATTTAAGGGATGCTAAAACAAGCTTTAAATCCTCTTCTATCTCAGAAGAAGCCTTAAGAATATTTTCTCTGCTTAAAATCATTTCCTTTGCCGGAAAGATTTCTAAGGTTTTAACCTTTTCGATACTTCTTTGAGACTCTGTGTTAAAGGTTCTTATGGAATCTATTTCATCTCCAAAAAGCTCAATTCTATAGGGCAGAGCTCCTAAAGGGGGATATATATCCATTATTCCTCCTCTTATGGAAAACTGTCCTTTTGCTTCTACTACATCAACTCTTTCATAACCAGCCTGAATAAGCTTCTCATTAAGCTCCTCCAAGTTAATAGTATCCGAAACTGAATATTTAAAGGTATATTCCTTATAGAGCTCAAAGGGAATATACTTTTGAGCTAAAGACTCTATTGAAGCAACTATAATTTTCTTGCTTTTTTTAGTCATTTCTCTTATTACTTTAAGCCTTTCCCATCTTAAATCACCTGATATAGCATCGATGTTGTAAAACACAACTTCCTTTGTGGGAAAATAAAATACATTAGGGATATATAAATTTAAATCTTCATATAGGTTCTTAGCCTCTACGTCATTATGAGTTAAAATGAGAAACGGCTTGTCTAATTCATCATACACTCCATGTATTAAATAACTTCTGGCAGACTCAGAAAGCCCAAATACACCAATTGGGTATCTGCGCTTTTCTACAGCATTAATAATTTCTTCAAACTCTTTACTTTCTTTTAAAGGCTGCATTAAGCCCTTTAATCTCATCGTAACACCTCTGTATTCCCTGCTTTATTCATGTTAATTAACTTTGAAACCATTAAACTTATTCATAGCTTCTGTAACTCCATTCTTTATAATAGCTTCAACTGCCTGCGCTGCAGCTGGAAAAACTTTTTCTAAAGTTTCTCTTTCTTCTTTAGGAAACCTTCCAAGCACATGAGGAATAAGTCCATGTTCTGGCTGTCCAACTCCCACTTTTACACGTGGAAAAACCTCAGAAGACAAGTGGAGGATAATATTCTTTATACCGTTATGACCTCCCGCACTTCCTTCCGGTCTTACCCTAAGCCTTCCTACATCAAGACTTACATCATCATATATAACTATTATATTTTCTTTTGGAATCTTGTAAAAGTTTGCAGCTTCAATTAAGCTCTCACCACTTAAATTCATATATGTAGAGGGTTTTAGTAGGAGAACCTTCTCTCCATTTATTAATCCATCTCCGCATACTCCTTTAAATTTTGTCCTATTAAAAGCAATATTATACTTATCAGCCATAAAATCTAATATATCAAAGCCAACATTATGCCTGGTATGTTTATATTCATCACCTGGATTTCCTAGTCCAACGATTAAGTACATATCCTACATCTACCTCCGCAATCATCATATGTTAATTAACTATAATTAACTTATTTCTATAAAAACATCTAAAATTTAATAGTTATCAATCTAAAAGTGCAAAAGGAATTTTATTCTTTCAATTATTAACATAGAAATAGATTAGATATCAATCTACTTCTATATCTTACCCGAAAACTCCAAAATAATAAAGAGACTCTAAAAGTCTCTTTATTATTTTGAACTTTTCTCGGAAAGTATTATTTTTACTGTAAATTCCCTTCCATTTCTCCATATTCTGCAAGTGACAGTATCTCCGGCTTTATATTTTTTTAGAAGTTCTTGGTACTGTATCTTACTTTCAAGCCTTACTTTGTCTATCTCCATAATGATGTCGCTCGGCCTTATTCCTGCTTGAGAAGCACCGGAGTTAGGTACGACCTCTTCAACATAAATCCCCTTAACTCCGCTGTCTGATTCTGGAACTGCGCTTCTTCCTTGTATACCTATATCGGCACCGGACTGTCCTTTGTCTGTAGACGGCTTAGTAGTGGTATTGCTTTTATCAGTTATATTTACAGCAGCCATTATCTTGCCTACTATGTCTTTTACATCATTTATAGTTATAGCAAATCCTATACCTTCTACATTCTCATCCGCATCAAGCTTTAAACTATTAATTCCTATTATTTCTCCAGCCTCATTGCAAAGAGCTCCACCGCTGTTACCGGGGTTTATTGCAGCATCCGTCTGAAGAACTTTATACCTTGTTGTTACCTTCCCGGTTCGATCCTGTATGCTGATATTTCTATTTACACCGCTTATTATACCTGCTGTAACACTTCCAGCAAATTCATCTCCAAGCGGATTACCAATGGCAATAGAAATATCGCCTGTCTTAACCTTGGAAGAATCTCCAAACTTTGCAACTGGAAGGCTGTCTGCATCAATTTTTATAACAGCTATATCTCGGCTCGGTTCAGCTCCTATAAATTTTGCATCAAAAATTCTACTTGTATTAGGAAGCTTTACTGTTACCTTTTCAGCCCCTTGAATAACATGATAATTAGTTACTATATAACCTTTTTTATCAAATATTATTCCTGACCCGCTTCCATTAGTTTTCTCCCCGAAAAAGGTTTCAAGTTTATTGCTGATTCCAACTACAGTTGGTCCTACAGTTTCTGCAACCATAGTTATTGAATTCTTAGGAATATCCACACTAGGAGTATTTGTTTTAGACTGATCAAGCATAGACGGGTTATTTTGTCCATACACTAAAGATAGTTTTGAATATTTCGTATCTACCACATAGTAAGCGACTGCGCCTCCTGAAACAGCAGCAACAAGAATAAATGCAACACCTTTTAAAAAGCCTTTAAATCTGGCATTTCTTTTATTACTTCTAAATTTTATAGTTGAACAATCATCAAGATTGCCCTCATGACTTACATGTCTCCAAGACACATCATTATACTCATTATATTGGTTGCTATCCATTCAAGATTTTCCTCCTACAAACAAAGCTCCACATTAATATTTCACATATAAGTATTTTAAAACAACATTTTTACAATCCTATGAATAAAATATGATTAATTATTTAATTCTTTTTAGCGTAAAGACAAAGGTTACACCTTCACCTTCTTTATTTTCTACCCATATGTCTTCACCATGCTGTGTTAAGATATTTCTTACAATTGGTAGCCCAAGCCCAGTGCTGATTTTCTGTGTTCTTGATTTGTCTGATTTATAAAATCTATCCCAAATATGAGGCAAATCCTCTCTAGCTATCAAAGGTCCGCTGTTAAATACAGAAACAAGTACCTTTTCTCCCTTTACTTTAGTGCATATATATACTTTTCCGCCTTCATTAACATACTTAATAGCATTATCAATGAGATTCGTCATAACCTGTATAAGCCTATCCCTATCTCCTGCAACATATTGATGCTCCAAATTAAAACATACATCTACATCAAGCTTTTTTTCTTTAATTCTTGTTTCAAATTTAATTACTGTAAGCCTTATAATTTCATTTATATCAAATTCGTCTATTCTAAGTTTAAATTGACCTGCCTCAATTGCAGAAAGATCAAGCAGATCGTTTACCAGCCTTGTTAATCTTTGAATTTCCTCATAGGCAATACTTAAATAATAATTTTCCTTATCCTTTGGGATAACTCCGTCGAGTATTCCGCCTATAAATCCTTTTATAGAAGTTATAGGAGAACGAATTTCGTGGGATACATTAGATATGAATTCTCGTCTTGCTTTTTCAACCTTTTCAAGACTATCTGCCATGTAATTAAAGGATTCCGCCAATTCTCCAATTTCATCATTGGAGTTTACCTCAACTCTTTTTCCGACATCACCTTTAGATATTTTTTTAGCAACTGCATTTATAGCTGCAAGCTGCTTTATCAATATTCTTTCTGAAAAATAGTATATTATGAAACAAGATATTATAATTGCAAATATTGCAGTAATCCATATAATTCTATAGACATTTTTAAGAGGACTTCTAATCTCGTCTAAAGGAGTGATCATTATAATCGCTCCATAGAAGTTCGAATCACTGTCAATAACCGGTATTCCATAAATATGAGATTGATTTTTAATTATATCGCCATAGGTCCCTTTCATCTCATATATTTTATTAAACCTCATCTCCTCGAGGCCCTTTGTAAAAACCTGTCTGGCTATAAGAGACTGATATTTTTCGTCTGAGACTGCATAAACGTACCCTATTTTATCCTCAAGCCAAATATCTGCGGAGCTGTATGCACTGAAAAACTTCAGCGCCGCGTCTCTCTGTTCCTGGGAATACTCCCTATTATCAGAACTATTTTTAAAAAAATCAAATACATAAGGTTTAATAAATAAAGACTCTTTTTCAAGCTGATGTCTTCTTTGATTAAAATAGTAGTTCTCGAACCAAACAGAAAGAAAAGCTGCTATAATTATAAAACTTAAAGCTATAATTATAGTGTAGGTAAAAACCATCTTGGAAAAGAGTCCTTTTTTTAGTCTCCCATAGAACTTCATCTATTTCACCTCAAATTTATATCCTACACCCCATACAGTCTCAAGCTGCCAGTTTGCTCCTCCAGGAAGCTTTTCCCTTAATCTCTTTACGTGAACGTCAACTGTTCTTGAATCACCTGGGTAGTCATAGCCCCAAACTTCACACAAAAGCTGTTCTCTTGTAAAAACTCTGTTCTTATTATTTGCAAGATAATATAGGAGTTCAAACTCCTTTGGGGGCATTTTAATTTCCTGTCCTTTATATACAACATTATAGGAATTTATATCTATAACCAGGTCTTCAAAGCCTATAACTTCTTTATTTGTATTTTCTGTATTGTATCTTCTTAGCACAGCCTTAGCTCTTGCAAGAAGCTCCTTTGGTTCAAAAGGTTTTACAATATAGTCATCTGCTCCAAGCTCAAGACCTAAAACCTTATCAAAAGTTTCGCCTTTTGCAGTAAGCATAATAACAGGAGTTTCATAATCTCTTCTTATCCATTTTAAAACATCTATTCCGTCAATATGTGGAAGCATTATATCCAAAAGCACTAAGTCAGGCTTATAATCAGAAAAGACTTCCTGAGCACTTTTGCCGTCATGGCACAGTCTTACAGCATAGCCTGCACTTTCAAGATACATTTTTATAACCTCACATATATTCTCGTCATCATCAACAACTAAAACCTTACCTATAGTTCCTTCCATAAATAGTTCCTCCTTTTAGTCGGAAACACTGAGTAATTTAAAACTCTCGCTCCGCTCAAAAATTACTCGTAAAAGTCCATTTAGGACTTTTGCCTCCTTTTAGTCGGAAACACTGAGCAATTAAAGATTACTCGCTTCCGCCGGCTAATTGCTTGTTAAAAGCCACTTAGGCCTTTAACTTCGTCCACGGTGCAGCCTAAACTCGCTCGTTCTCGCTCGCTAGTCTGCCCGTAAAAGTCCATTTAGGACTTTTACCTCCTAAACCAGTACAATTCTTTAAAGCTTCACTAGTCTAACTATAATTTATCATAAATGCATTACATTTATATATAGTATAAGTAAAATGTTACAAATAATTTACTTATAGAACATAATTAAGAATGAATGATAAAAAAATCAGGGCATAGAATTTAATTTCAACTCTCTACCCTGACTTAAAGCATAGCTCAATTGTTTTTTCTAACCTTTAACTGCACCTACTACAACACCCTCTAGGAAGTATTTCTGAAGGGAGAAGAATAATATGAACATAGGCAGTGCTGCTATTGTAGCACCAGCCATCATTGGTGCAAAATAAGTCGTATTTGCAAAACGGAAGCTCTTAAGCCCAACCTGTATAGTCTGCATTGCTGCATTACTGGTAACAAGGAATGGCCAGAAGAATGTATTCCAGTTATCCATAAATGTAAGTATTGCCATTACAGCCAATATAGTCTTAGAAAGCGGAAAAATGATTTTTGTAAATATCTGAAGCTGATTGCAGCCTTCTATTTTTGCACTTTCAATTATTTCATATGGCAAGGTTGACATAAATTGTTTTGCCAAGAAGATATTATAAACACCGCATAGTCCCGGAAGAACTAATGAAGCATATGTGTTGGATATTCTAAAGGTATTAACAACAAGAATATATAAAGGAACCTGCACAACTTGATAAGGTATCATCATTGAGCAAAGGAACATTGTAAATAATACATTTTTTCCAGGGAACTTTATTTTTGCAAATGCGTACCCTGCCATACCTGCAAATATAACATTTGATAAAGTTACAATGGTTGCAACAATCAATGAATTTAAAATCCATCTTAAAGAATATGGACTAAACTTAAAGAAGAATTTATAAGAATCAAATGTAAGCTTTTGTGGAAGCAGTGAATAGCTGGCAGCTCCAGCTTCAATAGGATCCGCAAAGGATGATATAATCATAAAGTATATAGGGAATAGAGTAAAAACAGCAAATATTATCAATATAATTATGGATATAGCTTTGCGCGCCATAACGCTTTTGCTGCTTTTATTATAGTTGTTATAAAATGACATTTACAGCCGCCTCCTTCATTAATTAGTACGTAACATCATCACCCAAGAACTTAAATTGGAAAACAGAAATAACTGCAATTATAACAGCTAATACTAAAGATTGAGCTGCTGCTTTGCCGAAATCGGCATATACAAATGCGTTATTAAATATCAATAATCCAACCATTGTTGTTGAGTTGTTTGGTCCTCCTCCGGTCATCATATAAGCATTCATAAATACTTGGAAGGAACCGATTACTCCCGTTACAAGCAAAAATAATGTTGTAGGCTTAAGAAGAGGTATAACTATATACCTTAGCTTTTTGAAAAAAGTTGCTCCGTCTAAATCTGCAGCCTCAAAATAACTTTCAGGTATCCCAAGAAGTGCTGCAATGTATATTATAATACTTGTTCCGTGGCCGGAAAGCCATGACATAAGCAATAGTGACAGCATAGAAGTTTTGCTTGATCCAAGCCAATTCTGATTGCTTATACCAAAGAAACCTATAAGCTTATTAAATAGTCCTGCAGGCATAGGATCATAAATCCACAGCCACACTACAGATAAGGCAACACCTGATGCAACTGCGGGCAAATAATATATAGCCTTAAACATAGTTTGCATCCACTTTTTTAAAGGAAAAATTAATATTGCAATAGTAAAAGAAATTACTAATGAAACAGGTACTGTAAACACAGTATAAACCAATGTATTTTTTATTGCTTTAAAAAACAGCTTGTCTTTAACTAAGCCTTTGTAATTATCTAAACCTATCCATGTAGAGCCAAGTGGCCTATATTTTTGAAAACTTATAATAAGAGCACTAATTACAGGATATAACGTAAACATACAGAATATAATTAGCGCAACTGCAATGAATATATATCCCCAAATGTAATCGCCTTTTATTCGATTTTTCTTTTTATTTCCAATCTCCATATGCTCCTCCTAATCATCCCATTATAAAACAGCCAATTATACATTTACGTATTAATATTAAATAATATATCTCACCTGGATAATAATAGGTGAGATATATTATATTTATATTTAATCTTTTACTATTTTGTCTTCACCAAAGGCTTCTATAGCTGCAGCTTTAACAGCATCATACATTTGTTGAGGAGTGATTTCATTAGCAAGCAATGCTTGAAGTTTTGGTACTATAACTTGATCTTCAAGTTTAATATGCTTTGCACCAAGCTCAGTTGGTATGTCTGGTCTAGCTTCAGCAGCATTTTTTATAAGATTTTCAACAGCTTTTACATTGTCTTGATTTCTTGTAACAGTCATACTCTTTGCAGCTTCTGCTCCGCTCTTAGTAATTTGTGCAACGAACAGGTCATTGTTAGTTTCTGCAGCAACCTTGCCAGAAGCTAAGAAATAAGCAGCTTTAACAACATTTTTATCATGTTCTGCATTCTTATTATTTTTGCCTTTGAATGTTACATATCCGTCTACAGCAGGAGTAGCTTGCTGCTTATTGCTTCCAAATGTAGGAACCGGTAAAACGATATAGTCAACTTTAATACTATCTTTTACAGCACTGCTGTCTTTAGCATCAATTTTCTTGTTGTTAGTATTTGCAGAGTTTTCGAATACAGCTAATCCTTTACCTGTAATCATAGTTTTACCTGTAAGGAACATATTCCATCTCATACCTGCATTTACAGAGCTTAATTCTTTAGGCATTGATCCATCATCAATAAGAGTTCTTATACCTTTTAAAACTTCTAGGAAGTTCTTACTTGTATAAGCATACTTTAAATCCTTAGTAAATGGTGAAGGCATTCCGGCTTCTTTAGTTAGAATCCCTAAATAATCCTTAGCAGCAACACCTGAGCAGGCAAACACGAAACCATATCTTGATGGTTTTCCGTTATCTGTTACAACTCCCTTTTTAATAGCTTCTCTAAACTGGTCAAATGTCCATCCATTTTGTTGAATAGACTTCCAGTCAATTCCTGCTGCTTCAAGGTACTGTTTATTTCCGCCAAGAGCGTGAATTTCCATATATGCTGGGAAGCCATATAAACCTTTAGCATTCTTCATATAATCAAGTGGAACCTTTTCAAAGTCATTAATCATTTCATCTGTTGCAAGCTTGCTTATATCCATAACCATGCCTGAATCAGCATACTTGGATATTCCATCTGAACCCATGAAAGCAATATCCGGAGGGCTTCCTGCATTAACTTGAACGTCTAGTTTCTGAGTCATATCTTCCCAGCTTGCTGGTTCTATCTTAAGAGTTAAGTTAGGATATTTTTCATGGAAGTCCTTAGACATTTGTTCAAAGTTTTTCTGATAGTTTGGCGAAACTGGTGGTAGCAAAGCTGTAATAGTATCCGGCTCGTCTGAACCTTTTCCTGAAGCATTAGTTGCAGCAGGCTTGCTTCCACAGCCTGTTAAAGCTGTAACGCCTAAAGATAACGTCATTGCAACTGCAATAAGTTTTTTAACATTTTTCATTTTACATCCCCCTTAAAAATTAATTTTTGTATGTAATTTTTAGAATACCTTATTTAATAGTTTTAAAATAAACGTAAAAGCTGATTGTCTTAAAGCTCTATAAAAGCATTAGAATTTTTGCCCACTCAAATAGCATTTACTATTTACAACTATACAAAGCCTTTATTAAAAATAGTTTCTTTTAATGCTTGCAAAATTGTGGAAGATACTCTTTATGAGCTTCTAAAAGTTCATCAAGTACTATCTTGCCATATCTTTGAGAATAAACTAAAGGATTTATCATCATAGCTAAAAGAGCTTTATTGTAATCCCCCGATACTGCTGCTTCAGCCGCCGCTATTTCAAAGGATTTTATCTGCTGAACCAAGCCTTTAGCTGCCTTCGGAAGTCTGCCTATAGGTATTGGAATAGGACCGTTTTTAGTAATCATGCTAGTGATTTCCACAACTTCATCATATTCAAATTCCGGCATAACACCTCTGTTTACTGTATTAACAACCTGAATATCACGCTTGTCATTATAAATTGACGCTATGAGGTTGCAGGCCGCATCACTGTAATAGGCTCCGCCACGCTTCTCAAGAAGCTTTGGCTTTTCATCAAGACTTTCATCTTTATATATTTCAAAAAGATCCTTCTCTATTCCTTTAACGCTTTCAGCTCTCGTACCATTAACCTTAAACTTTTCTATAGCTTCCTCTAAGGATTCTTTAGCCATATAGTAATATCTAAGATATGGAGAAGGTATTGCTCCCATTTCTTTAACAAATGCATTGCTCCATTCTGTGCCGCTTATGTTTTGCATGCTTTGATTTCCCCATTTGCTGAGTACATAATCTGTCTTGTCTTCACCATTTGCATATACACCGGTAACATAACCCATATGGTTTAATCCGCCAAAGGCTATTCTTACATTCTTTTCTTCCTCGTTTAGTATTTCAGCAATTGCTTTATGCATATTTATAGGAACATTACATAAACCAACTACTTTCTTTATGTTGCTGTACCTATTCACTGCTTCAGTTATTATGCCTACAGGATTAGTAAAGTTTATAAGCCATGCATTTGGACAAAGTTCTTCTATATCTTTGCAGATATCTAAAATAACCGGAACTGTTCTAAGCGCCTTAAACAATCCCCCTGCTCCATTAGTTTCTTGTCCAAGCATTCCATGGCTGAGTGGTATTCTTTCGTCAGCAATTCTTGCATCTAAAAGTCCAACTCTAAGCTGAGTTGTTACAAAATCAGCATCCTTAAGTGCCTCTCTTCTATTAAGTGTTGTGAATAGTTTTATTGGAACTCCGGCCTTTTTAATCATACGTCTTGCTAATTTTTCTATAATTTCTAACTTGTTTTTTCCTTGTTCACAGTCTACTAGCCAAAGCTCTTCTACAGGTAATTCGTGATATCTTTTAAGGAAGCCGTCTATAAGTTCAGGTGTATAGCTAGATCCTCCTCCTATAGTAACAACTTTAATTCCTTTTTTCATAGTAATTCACCCCCTATGTAGTCAATAAATATTATCTTTCATATTCCATAAAAAAGTTAAACAAAGCTCCAATTTTACCTGCATCATTTTTCAGCTTGCAGGGTTCAATAGCCGTATATTCTTCTAAATGCTGATAAACAGAATATACTTTTTTCCTCAAATCATTTATAAATATCGGTTCTTCGCTTATGCCTCCACCAATAAGTATTTTTTCAGGATCGAAGCATACAGCCACATTTCCAACTACCATAGATAATTTAGTAAGCCATCTATCGTAAATTTCTTTAATATCTGAGTTATTAAGATTTTTAAATATGTATTTCCCATCTATGTCTTTTCCTAGTTTTCTGCTAACCTGTCTTACAAGTCCGGAAGTTGCTGTTGCAGCTTCAAAAACTTCTTTGCCTTCTTTATTAGATGAGTTAACGCACATAAATCCAAATTCGCCTGCCTTGAAGTTTCGTCCTCTTAGCAATTTCCCATCGCTAATTATGGCCCCGCCTATTCCTGTACCTATTGTTATTGCGCATATATCCTTGCATTCAACGCAGCTGCCCTTCCACATTTCAGCTAGCGCTGCGCAATTACTGTCATTTTCTACAGAAATTCTATAGCCTGTACTTTTATTCAACTCCTCTTTCAGATTGTAGGCTCTAAAATTCTCACCCACACTGAAATCAGTATTAATTCCTGTCTTGGGATCTATAAACCCTCCCATACTAATTGTTACTCCATTTATCTCGTAAACCTTTTCCTGAGTCTTAACAATATCTATTAACTGAGCTAAAAACTTTTTGGGTTCTTTTTGAGTGGAGACTTTATCACTAAATATCTCATTGGCCTTATCATCAAATATTCCATATTTAATAAAAGTTCCACCTATATCAAATGACAAATAATTTCCCATTGCAGTGCTCTCCTTGATGATTAAAAACTAAATATTTCTTTAGATAAATTATATCAATTTTGGCATAAACTTTCAAGAATTATTTTCGAAAATAAAAATAATTTTAAAACTTGTGTCAATTCCGTCTTTTTTATATCTTAAAACTCTACGGGAAGTACTCCTTGAGCTTTAATTTCACCAGATAAAACTTTAATTACGCTATCAACTGAAAGCCGAGTGTATTCATAAGCACATATATAAGTTGATACCTTGTTAAACATGTTTATATCATATGGATTTCTAAGTGCTGCAACAATTACATTACTATTTGCCTTAAGAATTTCATTGACTAATTCCGCCTGTCCTTTATTAAGTGATGCATTATAAGTACCTATAATAACTAGATCTTTATCTCTAGCGTTATCCACTAAGCACGCACTTTCTTCTTTACTCGGATTTAAGCTAATAGTATAAGCTTCTCCTCCTAGTTTTTCTTTTACAGCTTCTGAAAAAGAAGCCTTCTTCTTTATAGCATCATCAGCTCCGGTTAAAATTACAGCCTCTGTGGATATAATCATTGTATTTTTATTCCTAACAGGCAGTAAGTTTCTTTCATCCTTTACAACCGTAATACTTCTTTCGCTAATTCCTTTTGCAAAGCTTAGATGCTCTTTACAACCAACTATATTTTCAATCTTGTTCATATCTGAATAAGGTTTCTTAAATAAATTATATTTTTCTTTAACAGATATTATTCTTTTAACAGATTCATCGATTCTGCTTTCTGATATCTCTCCCTTTAATACCGCCTCTTTTATTGCATTTAAGCTTCCAAGCTGCAAGTTAAGATGATGTGAAACACAAATCAAATCAGCTCCTGCTTTAACTGCCATAACAGCTGCATTAACAGTTCCATAATACTCAGCAATAGCATTCATTTCCATACAGTCTGTTACTATTAAACCCTTAAAACCTAATTTAGTTCTAAGCAGACCTGTTAACACTTTATAGGAAAGTGTTCCCGGAAGCTTCTCGCTTTCTATTGAAGGAAATAAAACATGAGCTGACATAATTGCTTCCACATTATTTTCAATAGCTTTTTTAAATGGATAAAGCTCTACCTTTTCTAATCTATCCATTGTATGAGGCACAAGCGGAAGTGCTAGGTGAGAATCCGTCTCTGTATCTCCGTGACCAGGAAAATGCTTTGCAGTTGCAATAACTCCCATGCTTTGAAGTCCTTTTATCATATTTACTCCAAACTCAGCTACCTTTTCAGGCTTATCTCCATAAGACCTTACACCTATAACAGGATTTTTAGAATTATTATTTACATCTAAAACAGGAGCAATATCAAAGTTTACTCCCAGTGCTCTTAACTCTTCCCCGATAATTTTCCCTTCCTCCAAAACAGCCTTGCTTTCTCCGGCTGCTCCAAAAGCCATATTGCCTGGAAGTACTGTAGCACCTTCATATACTCTTGTTACCATACCACCTTCTTGATCAACAGTGATAAACGCAGGTATACCTGTGCTTTCAAGCATATTTTTTTGTATCTTATCGTTAAGCTCTGCTAAAGCTTTTTTACCGCCTACATTTCGAGTAAAAAGAATTACATTTCCTATTTTATTTTTTATAATTTCATCCAAATGCTCGTCATATTCTTTTGATGGAAAACCAGCTATTATCATTTGTCCAATTTTTTGCTCAAGAGTCATATCTTTAATATTCATAAAACCCCACCTTAAATTTAATATAGATGATATTTTTCTTTTATTCTCTTAAAATCTTTGCTTTCTCTTTCCCATTTTTCTATAAAAACATCAGCTTCAAACTTTCTATTTCTTACTTCATCAGTACCTGTAAGCAGATCTATAAAGTAATTTGCACCTTCTTTAAATGGAGGAAGCCACTCAAATTTATCTTTGTTCATATCCATTATTTCATACAAAAGATTTATTCCTATCTTTATAGGCTTAACCTTTCTTTTATCCTTTACATGGATCTGTACTCCCTTACATAATTCACCTTGATGCTTAGAAAAAGCAGGTTCAAAATAAACAGGCCTAAATACTACACCCTCCAAGCTTTTTTTATTCATTATGTCAGCAAGCTTATACGCATCAAGCCAAGGAGCTCCTATAAATTCAAAAGGCTTTGTTGTTCCTCTTCCTTCAGAAATATTAGTACCTTCAAAAAGACAGGTTCCATTGTATAATACCGCTGTATTTACAGAGGGAATATTAGGGCTAGGATTAATCCAAAGCAAGTCTGTATCGTCAAAGTAAGCCTTCCTACACCAGCCTTCAAGCTTCACAACCTTTAAATCACAGTTTATATTGAACTCTTTATTAAAAAGCTGTGCCATTTCACCTATAGTCAGCCCAAATCTTTGGGGTATAGGATACATTCCTACAAAGGATTTAAAATTCATATCTAATATGTTTCCTTCAACAGCTTCTCCTCCAATTACATTAGGCCTGTCTAATATTACTACAGTTTTATTGTTTTCTGCACAGCTCTCCATGCAATAGGACATTGTGTAAAGAAAGGTATAGTATCTTGAGCCTACATCCTGCAAATCTATAACAAGCACGTCAATGTTCTCAAGTATTTCAGGTGAAGGCTTTTTATTCTTCCCATAGAGGCTGTATACAGTAATACCCGTAGCTTCATCTACATATGTATCAACGGCTGCTCCAGCTTGGAGATTTCCTCTTATTCCGTGCTCAGGTGAATAAAGCGCAGTTAGATTAAATTTTTCGTTTAGTATATCTATAGTAGATCTTAGATTTCTATCAACACCCATAGGACTGCTTACTAGTCCAAGCCTCTTCCCCTCAAAAAGATAACTATATTTTTCAATACAGTCGATACCGTTTTTAACTAATAATCTTTCCATATTGCCTCCTTCATTACTCCACTGCAGCCATCACAGCATTATGAAACACTCTTCTAAATCTTATGATATTAGTATTATCTCTGGTTGGATGAACTCTGTTGGTCAGCAAAATCATATATATATCATTGGGTATGTCTACCCATATTGATGTACCTGTAAAACCTGTGTGTCCAAAAGCCTCAGGCGAAATTATATCTCCTCCGGAGGATAATTCCCGTCCTTTTACTGTCCATCCCCAGGCTCTATTTTCCTCAAGACCTTCAGTATAGTTTTTTGTCATAGCTTTAAAAGCTGCCTTTGAAATAATCTGTTTTTCTTTATAATTTCCTTCATTTATAAGCATAGCTGCAAATTTAGTCATATCTTCTATATTTGAAAATAATCCTGCATGTCCTGAAATGCCATTAAAGAATCTTCCGTTTTCATCATGACATATCCCTATTAGTGGTTTACTCGTTTCAATATCAATTTCTGTTGCCGCCACATTGCTTGTCTTAGGATTAAAACAAGTATTTTGCATTTCGATAGGATCAAAAACATATTTTTTGCATAAATTATTCAAGCTGTCTCCACCTATTTTTTCCAAAATATATTTAAGAAGTATAAAGCTGTAATCACTATATATAACTTTTGTCCCTGGTTTATATACAAGCTTCTCACTGCTTATATACTTAATGGCATCTTCAAAGTCTGAGCACAGCTTATAAAGCTTTTCAAAAGCAGGAAGTCCAGCTGTATGAGTTAACAAGTTGAAAATAGTTATATTCTTCTTTTCCTCACACTTGAAGCCTTCTATGTAATCACTTACCTTATCAAATGCAGAAATCAAACCTTTATCTAAAAACACCATAAATAAACTATTAGTAGCTACAACCTTAGTTAAAGATGCCATATCAAATAAAGTATTTTTTTCTAACGGAAGCTTTTCAGGAACTAAACACTGATTTCCGTAATGCTCTATTTTATATATTCCCTTCTTATTCCCCACAGCTGCAGCAGCACAAGGAAAAAATCCCTTGGCTACTGCTTCTTCAATAAGGCTAAAGGCATAGTTTAGTTTTTCTTTGTTAATTGTCATGAAAGCACCACCTAAAACCCTTCCTTAACCTGCTTAACTGAAAGCGGATCTACAGCAAAGGCCTGTGCTCTTTCCTTTCTTGCTTCACAGCCTCTTACCTTGCTTAAGGCATCGTAATATTCATAATACTTAAAAGAAGTACTGTTAGTAACAAACCATATCTTCTTTAAAGCCTCCATCCATAAATCATATCCTTTTGAAATATCTATATAAGTATATGGTTTAAAATCATATGGATCTTCCCAGTTTTCAGCAAAGTAGGGGCCTGCCGCAAAGTGTGCCGGATTTTCTCTCTCAAAGCCTCTTATTCCGGCATAAAACTGGGCATCCTTAACAATCCTGCTTGTTATAGCGTGATCCTTATGCATGCTGTTCTTCCAGTGAGTTATAAGTATATCAGGCCTGTATTCTCTGATTAAATCAGCAACTTTAAACCTTGGCTCGTCAGTATCCGGAAGCTCTCCATCCTTATAATCAAGAACTATAGACCTTCCACCCAGCATTTCTGCAAACTCTCTAGCTTCTCTGATTTTCTGCTCAGCATACTGCTCCACTGTTAAATGAGGAGGATTTCCTTTTTCCCCCGGAGTCATATTAACTATTGTAATCTTGTCTCCCATAGCTGCATGCTGTGCTAAAACTCCGCCAGCTGTAAGCTCCATGTCACCAACATGTGCCCCTATTGCCATTATGTGTATTTGCTTTCTTTCCATTATTTACACTTCCTTTCGCATTACTGCCCAAGTCTTAACAACATTAAAACCTGCTGCTTCATACATTCTTCTTGCATTATTATCTATTCCAGTAAACAAAGACATAAAACCTGCACCTTCTTTTTTGAAGCTTTCACATAACATAAAAAACAAGAGCTTTCCTATCCCAAGGCCCTGATGCTTTGAATCCACTCCTATACCTGAAAACTTGCCCCTGCCGCTCTCTTGAATCTCAATAGGGCCTGTAAAACCGCAAATATATCCATTATCAGACGCTACTATAACAGGAAACGAATTATTTAGAGCTAAGTTATCTTTTATTTCCTTTCTCCAAAGTTCATTTTTCAAATCATCAAATAAATCATCAAAACCGTGATGCTTATCCTCATCATAATATTCTATGTTTATACCTTTATCCTTTAGTTCTTCCATCTTTCTGATTGACTTTTCATCAAGTTTAAATTTAGCTAAATCAAGATACATAGATACTTCATTGGTTCTTACAACATATCCATGCCTTTTAAAAAATTCAAATCCAGGTCCTTCAACATCAACCCCCGGGGCGTTAGGATGATCATGTGTATTTTCTGATCCGGGTATATACCATTCAAGATTTATTGGATTAAAGAATATAATTTGAATCATCTTTTTCCCGCTGTTTATAAGAAAATCTTCAACAGCTTTTAAAAGTCTGCTTCCATACCCTCTGTTTCTATGCTCTTTATCAACTAACACAAAGGTTAAATATCCGGGAGTGTTTTCAAAGGTTTCACCCGGCAGAAATTCTTTTTTAAATAGACCATTGGCAAAACCTATCACTTTTTCATCCTTAACTGCAACAAAGGTTCCTTCATAGCTAAAATGCGGATTATTTATAAACTTTTCTTTAAAACTTTGCTCCGTAAAAAGCTTGTACGGCATCTCAGTGCTGCAGCTTTTATTCCATAGCTTAACAACTTCGCTTATATAAGAATCATTAAATTTTATAATTTCCATACTATGAGCCGTCCTTTCTTCTAGCATTAAATTATCAAATATATATTTAAATATATAATACAACTCTGTAATAATGTTTTCAATAATTTATTTCATAATTCTTAAAAATTTCTGAAAATTATTTTCGCAAAAAATAAAAAAACGCAGAAGTTTAACATTAAACTTCTGCGTCTATTTTTATATATTATTCTTCAAATAATCTGCTTACTGGCATATCTTCATAAATTCTTCTTATTGCATCTGCAAATACAGGAGCAACTGAAAGCACGTTAAATTTAGAAAGCTTTCTGTCTTCAGGAAGATTTATAGTATTTAACATAACAAGTTCTTTTATTGCTGAGGCTTCAATTCTTTCAATAGCAGGTCCTGATAAAACTGAGTGAGTGCAGCAAGCATAAACTTCTTTAGCACCCATATCTCTTAGAGCATTTGCTCCGTTGCATATTGTTCCTGCAGTATCTATAACGTCATCAATTAATATAACTGTCTTATCTTTAATATCGCCAATAACGTTCATTATTTCAGATACATTAGCTTTTGGTCTTCTCTTGTCTATTATAGCAATTGGGGCATGCAGCTTATCTGCAAATTTTCTGGCCCTTGTTACACTTCCAAGGTCAGGTGATACAACAACTACATCTTCTCTTTCTCCAAAGCCCTTCTGAACGAAATATTTTGCTAGTATCGGAACACCTAGAAGATGATCAACCGGTATATTGAAATATCCTTGAATTTGTGCAGCATGTAAGTCCATAGTCAATACTCTGTCAGCTCCTGCAGCAGTTACTATATCTGCAACAAGCTTTGCTGTAATTGGATCTCTTGCCTTTGCTTTTCTGTCCTGTCTTGCATAGCCGTAGTATGGCATAACTGCTGTAATTCTTCCTGCTGATGCTCTTTTAAAGGCATCAATCATAATTAAAAGTTCCATAAGATTGTCGTTTACCGGAGCATTTGTTGATTGAACAACAAACACATCAGCGCCTCTTACTGTTTCGTTAATATCAACAGAAATTTCTCCGTCACTGAACTTTCCAACATTTGAAGCTCCAACTGGTGCTCCTAGTATTTCAGCTATTTCCTTCGCAAGCTTTGGATGGGAGTTTCCTGTGAAAATCTTAATGCCCTTGCCATGAGTTATCATAAGTTTACCTCCACTAAAAAAATTTATTATTTTTTAAGTCCTTTTTTCTCTACCCAGCCTTCTATGTTAACCTGTCTGGCTCTTGCTACAGCTAAAGCTCCTTCCGGAACCTCAGAAGTTATAGTAGAGCCGGCAGCGGTATATGCATTGTCTTTTACTTCTACAGGTGAAACTAAATTTGTATTGCAGCCAATAAATACATTGTCACCTATGATAGTCTTATTTTTATTTTTGCCATCATAATTAACGACTACTGTTCCACAGCCAAAGTTACAGCCACTTCCAACCTCAGCATCGCCAATATAAGTAAGGTGTGATACTTTTGTATTATCGCCTATCGTGGATTTTTTAATCTCAACAAAATCACCTATTCTTGCGTGCTTACCTATAACACTATCTGGTCTTATATAAGCAAATGGTCCAACTGTTGTACCTTCTCCAATGCGGCTTTCAATTATAACAGAACTTTGAATATCTACATTTGCTTCAATAGTACTGTCTGCTATTCTTGAGTTTGGATAAAGCATGCAGTTTTCCATTATAACTGTCTTTCCTTCAAGCACATTTCCGGGATATATAATTGTATCTCTTCCTATTTCAACATCACTTCCTATATAAGTGCTGTTTGGATCAATAATTGTAACACCATTTTCCATATGCTTTCTGTTTATTCTATTTCTTAGTATTCTTTCAGTTTCAGCAAGTTCAACTCTTGAATTAACACCTATTGTTTCTTCGAAATCTGTAACCATTGCTCCAACTTTGGAGCCTTCGTTCTTTAAAATCCCTATAACATCTGTCAAATAATATTCGCCTTGAGCATTATTATTATTAAGCTTATTTAAGCTGTTTAATAAAGCTTCTATATCAAAGCAGTACATACCTGCATTAATTTCTTTTACCTTAGTTTCTTCAGCATTACAGTCTTTAGCCTCAATTATTTTTTCAACTTCACCCTGAGAGTTTCTTATAACCCTTCCATAATGAGCTGGTTCTTCAATAACTGAAGTCAGTATCGTAGCCTTAAAGCCTCCCTCTTCGTGAAAGCTCAAAAACTTATTTACAGTTTCTTCTTTGATTAAAGGAGCATCTCCGGTAAATATTGCTACTGTGCCAGTCTTTTTACTTAAAAAAGTCTTTGCAGACATAACTGCATGACCGGTTCCAAGCTGAACCTCTTGAAGCGAATAGCTTACATTTCTGCTTTTAGTGCCTTCCTTAACCTTTTCAGCACCTTTTCCAACTATAACATTAACATCTTCCATGCCAGCTTTTCTCATTATGTCAATAACATGATTAACCATTTCTTTTCCACAAACCTTATGAAGCACCTTAGGAGTTTCTGACTTCATTCTTTTTCCTTCACCGGCAGCTAATATGGCAGCACATCTATACATAAAAAAACCTCCGTTTTTTAATGAAGAACTTTTTTATTAATTCTTCATTGATTTTTTAATTATGTATCATAAATTACTATTTATTCATAACAAATTGCTATATTTAAATCAAATGTTCGTAAAATCGCCTCTTATATTATATTTTATGTAGCATTAATTTGCAACCTTGTCATATAATTTGTCGAAAAATAAAAAGGAGCATCTAACTCCTTTTTACTTACTGTTCTTCCGAAACGGTAGTTTCATCATTTTTAACTTTTTCATACTCAGCTAGGATGGATTCTTGAATTTTTTCTCTAGTTTGAGTATTTATTGGATGAGCTATGTCTTTAAATTCTCCGTCTGGAGTCTTTCTGCTTGGCATAGCTATAAAAAGACCATTTTGTCCTTCAATAACCTTAATGTCATGCACAACGAACTCATTGTCAAAAGTTACTGATACAATAGCTTTCATTTTGCCGTCAGCGGCAACTTTTCTAACTCTAACATCTGTAATTTGCATACAAAAACCACCTCCACGATGCTTATAAATATATATTCTTCATTATTTTCAATTTTCCTTCTTATTTTTCGAAATATTTATTATTTTTTTGAAAATTTAACTATTTGAAGCATTTTGAGGGAAAAATTACAGCTGTTTCATTTTCATCCAAACCACTGAACTCCATTAGGGACACCCTGTCTTCAACTAATTTCTTTGATGCTTCTACGTCTTCAACCAGAACACCGATACCTATAAGATTGCTGTCGAACTCCTTAAGCAAATTAATTATGCCTAAAGCAGTTCCTCCAGCCTTCATAAAATCGTCTATAAATATGCAATTACTGCCACTTTTTAATGCTTTTCTTGACAGAGACATGGTCTGTATTCTTTTATTTGAACCAGTTACATAATTTATACTAACAGTTGTTCCTTCAGTTACTTTATTATCTCTTCTAACTATTACGAGCTGAACACCAAGCATTCTGGCAACCTCATAAGCTAGAGGAATCCCTTTCGTCTCTACAGTAACGACACAATCTACAGTTTTATCTACAAAAGCAGAAGCCAATATTAATCCTGCTTTTCTTATTATCTCCGGATTGTACATTATGTCAGTCATATATATAAAATTTCCAGGAATTATTCTATCCTTTTCCCTAAGAATATTACAAAGTTCATCAATAACCTCGTCTTTATCTTTCTTTGACATGCCGCAAACATATTTAACACCGCCGGAAGCTCCTGCTACCGTCTCTACTCTGCCCATATCCAGCCTTACAAGTGTCTCCTTAATAACAAGTATATCTTCACTTATTGTAGATTTCGCAGCATTGAACTCTTCAGTAAAGGTACTTAGATTTATAACCTTATTAGGATTTTCTATAAGCGTTTTAGTTATAGCAGATATTCTTGTATTTCTATTAAACTTTTCCATTTTACCACCCTATACAAAATAATACGAACTTTCCACATAGTATTTTAACTTATTATTCATATTGTATTCCATTTCAAAAATATTATCAACAGTTAATAAAATCATGCTTAAAAATACCCAACGTCCTTTTTTAAAGTTCTTAGAGATTTATTCAATATATTTCGGTCATTTTTCTTTGCAATCCGCTTATAGTTTGAACAAATATTATTACCCCTTGGGTGTTGCTTTTCCGTAATTTTGTATATAATGATATAATAGAGTGGATTTAATTAAGGAGTTGATATTTTGTCATTCGATTTTTTAGAGGATAAACATAAAAAGATACACTTTATAGGTATTGGCGGAATCAGTATGAGCGGTCTTGCAGAAATTCTGCTTGAAAATGGCTTTAAGGTTTCCGGCTCAGATATGAAGAATTCTGCCATAGTTGAGAAGTTGAGCAGACAGGGTGCAGAGATTTTTATTGGTCATGATGAAAAGAATATTAATGACGTCGACTTAGCAGTATATACTGCAGCAGTTTCTGAAGATAACCCAGAGCTTTTAAGAGCAAAAGAATTAAAAATACCAACCATGGATAGAGCAGAATTTTTGGGCCAGATAATGAAAGGACACAAATATAATGTAGCTATTTCAGGAACCCATGGTAAAACTACAACAACCTCAATGGTATCTCACATATTTTTAGAGGCAGATCTAGATCCTACAATACTGGTAGGAGGAGAACTTGACGCAATAAATGGGAATGTAAAAACAGGTAAAAGTGAATATTTTATTACTGAAGCTTGTGAATATAAGGCATCATTCTTAAAATTTTTCCCCTATATAGGTGTTATATTAAACGTAGAAGCAGACCATTTAGATTTCTACAGAAATATAGATCATATACAAGAAACCTTTATTGAATTTGTAAAACTAATACCAAAGGATGGTTATTTAGTAGCTTATGCGGAAGATGACAGATTAAAAGCTGTAATTGAGCATGCTGACTGCAATCTATTAACCTATGGTATAAATTCAGGTGAAATAACCGCAAAAAACATAAGTTATAATGATAAAGCTTGTGCTTCTTTCGATGTTTACAGGAATGCAGAAAAATTATTTACAGCAAATTTAAATGTTCCAGGAAAGCATAATGTGCTTAATGCACTAGCAAGTATTTGTGTAGCTTTAAGTCTTAAGGTTGACAACAACTACATAATAGATGGCTTAGCTAGTTTCTTTGGAACTCATAGAAGATTTGAATTAAAAGGGGTTAAAAACGGAGTTACAGTTATAGATGATTATGCTCATCATCCAACTGAAATAAAAGCCTTTCTTGAGGCAGCCAAAAATTATCCCCATAAAAGAATTTTCTGCATATTCCAGCCTCATACTTATACAAGAACATTAACTTTGTTTGATGATTTTGTACATTCGTTCTTTAATGCTGATGAAATAATATTAGCTGATATTTATGCTGCCAGAGAGAAGTTTACCAAAGCTGTAAGTTCTGATATGCTTGGAGATAAGATTAGAGAACAAGGCTTAAGCTGCAAAAACCTTCACAGCTTCGAAGAAATAGTAAATTATCTGAAAGCTAACCTTGAGGATGGAGATTTGCTATTAACAGTAGGTGCTGGAGACGTATATAAAGTTGGCGAGATGTATCTTGACGCTTAAAAAGAAGGAGTATTTCTCCTTCTTTTTTTATGCTAAGGCTTATACATGAAAAATCTTGTTGCATCCTTATCCTTTAACTTCTTCTTTACATTTCTTATATGATAAACATTACCGTTATAGTCATGGGCTTGATTATCGACTATATATGCTGAATCCATACTTCCCTTTTTAGCCCAAGCCATAAAAATATATACGTGAGACGGCCACCCCGTAGAATTATTTGTTGTAAAACATAAATCTCCCGGTTTAAGTTCAGAAAGATTATAATTTACCTTCCATTCGTTTGCTTTAAGGTATCCAATAAACTGCTTTGTGTTTGAGATGTTCTTTGGCACCCTAACTCCCGATCTTCTTAAAGATTCACAGGCAAAATAAACGCAAGTATTATGTCTTCTACCTCCATTTAACTTTCTTGCAGACGCATTAACGGAATTTTGATTTGCTTTACTAGCCATATAATTATAAAGAGAAACTTGGATACTTGATTGTTTTCTTGAATTTATATGACCTGCAGCAGGCTTGGTTTCTTTATTTACTTTTCCTGCTAAAGCAGTTTTTTGAACTACTTCTTCTGAGGCTTTATCTCTTTTATTCTTATCTTCGCTAATATTATAAACAAAAGCAGAACATGAAAGCATTATCAAAAGCAGCGTACATAATATTTTTTTCTTAAGCATAACTTCCATCCAATCTAATACTGACATTAGAAATAATTTCATTTCTTATTATATTTGTTTCTTATTATATTTGTTTCTTATTAGAATGCGCATTATACAAGTAAATATTTAAATATTTTTATAGTTTCATATTTTTATATAGACATAGTTTTATATCTAAATATTATGATAAAATATACTTATTATTTTTTAACTTCAAGGAGGCAAAGACTTAATAATGTTAAATACAATACTTTTTGATCTTGATGGCACTCTTCTTCCAATGGATATGGACGCCTTTGAAAAGCTTTATTTCGGTGCTATGTCAACATATCTAGGTGACTTAATATCTCCTAAAGACTTAGTAAATAATATATGGACATCCACAAAAGCCATGGTTTCGAATGTTGAATACAGGACTAATGAAGAAGTATTCATGGAGGACTTTAATAATAGAATTACAGGTGACATAGATATTTATAAAGAGCGCTTCGATAAATTTTACGATACAGAATTTTTAAAAGCCAAAGAGGCTGTACGTCCAAATGAATTTATGAAGAAATGCGTAAATTTACTAAAGGAAAAAGGCTATGAACTAGTTATAGCTACTAATCCTCTTTTCCCTTTAAAGGCAATACATCACCGAATAGAATGGGCAGGTTTTAAGCCTTCTGAGTTTAAATATATTACCCACTATGAAAAAAATCATTATTGCAAGCCTCAAATAAAATACTATGAGGAAATTTTAAGTGAAATTAATAAGAAACCTGAAGAATGTATGATGATTGGAAATGATGTTCAGGAGGATTTAATAGCTTCAAAGCTTGGAATAAAAACTTTTTTAATCACTGATTGCCTTCTCCACAGAACTAACGAAGAAATTATATCTGACTATGAAGGAAATTATAAAGACTTCTATAATTTTGTTAAAGAATTACCTTCAATTAAATAAATATAAATAAAGCCCAACAACCAAATATAATTTAGCTGTTGGGTTATTAACTATAAAACATTATTTATGTATTTCTTTGAGAGTTTCCTCTGCCATATATTTTTCCAGCATTCTGCTGCTTCGTCCAGCTGCAACCATTAATGAAAATATAATAACTACCATAGGAATGACTATAAACATTCCCACCGTAAGGATAATCATCCAAGTCCTTGCATCAAACCACATATTTATCACCTCACCCTTAACCAAATTTTACCAATTAGTTTGTAAGATGTAAATAATTTGTTTCTATGCCTATTCGACAGCATTATTTCTAATTTAATCGAAAAAAGGATAGGCCTAACTATCCTTGTCTTATTTCTTTATCTGCTGCTATATCTTTGTAAACAACTTCCTGAGGTCTAAAGTAATTTCCGTTACATATCTGAACCCTGGATATATACTTTAAAAAGCCTGAATATCCAAGTTCTTCAATTAACGCTCTTGTTCCTCTGTCGATTAAATCTTTTTCATTATTATTTAGTTCCATCATATTTCCACCCCATCTATTCAAAAGTTTCCTTATAAAATTCTCTAATTATAGTATGTAACAGCTATATGATTTGTTACACTATTTTAGTATGGACAAACTTTGAATAAACTAAACAAATTCATAAAAAATAGCTGCTCTTAAAACACCTAAATTTAGCGTATTTTAAGAGCAGCTATTTTTATTTATAAATAAACTTATACTGCAGCAAGTTCTCTATCTCTATTGCAGCTTTTTATATCTTTATTAACCTTGTTTATAATTTTCCTTATACTATCTTCAGATAGGTTATACATGCCCATTAATTCACTTACTGTACAGCCTTCCTTATAAAACGTATATATCTCATTATTTCTTCTTCTTATATTTTCCCTAGTTCCGTTGGTTTCTCCCCAAGCTTTCCTTGTGGTTTCTTCTCTAGGTATATATATCAATTCACCTTGAATATATTTTTGAAGCTCTATTAAAAGCTCCGCCGGTAATATTTCTTTCCCATTTCTATACTGCATTTATTAGCCCTCCCGGAAACTTTAAATTCTACTGATTCATCTTCATTAAAAACCTTAATAATCATTTCTACATCTCCTTTCGATTTATTAAATAATATAAAAAGCCCGCGGAGGATAACCATCCGCGGGTCCTATAAAAAGGCAATAAAAAAACAGGCTCTCCCCTGCTATTTTCACGTAACCTATTATATTTATGAAAATTCAGATGATAATTAATGCTTTGCGAATAAATGCACCAATAAAACGTCTAATGCGCCTGTTGTGCCTCGCCGATATTTAGTTATTGAATTAATACCTCTACTCTTAGATTCATTATTTAATACTCCTTTCATCTGATTATCTCTTCTAAATAATTTACCACTAACTATATAATACAAAAACATGTTATTCATGTCAACCATTCTTTTCCACCTCTTTCAAAATTCTCTATAAAGAGGAGGTTTTTTATAACCTCCTCACATTCCTTAGGCTTTAAGCCACCTCTTAAATATGATCAAAATTATCAACCCCTTTACTACCAAACTAACCGGTCAAGTAAATTATCCCATATTTATCCTATAGCTTACAAGGTAAAGAATAGTTATAGTTATTTTTTCCTGCTGTACTTTTAATTATATCTTCTGAAGGGGCTTATAAGTGCCTACTAATGTAGTCGAAGTATAAAGAAAAATAAGAATACTATAGCTTTGTAAATGGCTTTAATAATTTACTTGCTATTTTAAAGAAATCAATTTCAGTATCATCACTAAACATTTTACTTGTAAGCTTATCATTTATGCCTCCAATAAGGAAATCCAACTGATGGTTGCTTAACTTTTCTAATCTTCTTCTAAAGACTAAAGAATTTTCATAATCCTCACGCAGAGGAACAACAAGCTCCTCATAATCTCCCTTGCCGCATATATCATAAGCAGCATATATCCCGGTCAACACAGAAACAAATTGACCAAGTCCAAAACCAGGAGAAATAGCTCCAAAACAATTTCCGATAAAATAAGTACTATTGAGCTTAGCTTTATGACAGATACCAATTATGTATTTTTCCACTTCGAATCTATCAATAATACTAAGCTTTTGCACTGTGTCTTTTTGAGCACGCTTATAGAACTTATCCCATAAGTCATCAATCTTATATTTCTTAGTATCCTCATAAACTGGATATCCTATTGAAATATTGGCTTCCCTTTCATTAAGTGGTATGAGATAGGAGTAACCTTTTGGTGAGAACTCATTATTATACCAGGATAAAATATGACTTAATTCAAAGTTTCCTTCTACTGTAGCACCTCGTAAATTAACAGTTAAATCAGTTTTAAAATTATTCAGTTTTGAAGCATAAGCTGAATCGCCAGTTGCCAATACTACATGAGTAAATTCTTTTATTAAATCCTCATAATCATAATTTGAATTAAATATAATCTTAGACTTTACTTGATTAAAGAGCTGATTTTCAAAGGAATCCTTATGCCTCCCCCTATAGTTTGTATAGCCTAAATTCCCGCTAAGATTGCTTTGATAATTAGGGGAATAGATTGTTATCTCCTTTACTTCGCTGATAGGTTTTAGATTTATATTATATCTGTCTCTAAAATAATCCAAACAGTTATTAATAGGTCTATTTGTTATATTAAATATTGCTTCTCCATTAATAAATCTATCCCCGCATATATTTCTTTTTTCAAAGATTACAGGCTCTATTCCATTTTGTTCTAGTATAATTGCACAACATAATCCAGATAAGCCTGCACCCATTATTGCTACCTTCAAAACTTATCACCTTCATATATAGTTTGTATTTATAGTCTTATGCCGGTTATATAAATTTATTCAAAAGCTACCATATGGACCAGCTCATTTGATAAAATAATAGCCTTTATAAATAAATAAAGAGCAGGAGTGTAATTTATCTCCTGCTCTCTATTTATGCAATTTTGTACTAAAGTACTTTATTTTCTATCTCTTCTCTTACCTTAGAAATAAATTCATAAAGCACAGCACTTAACTCTTCACCATTTTTATTATTCTTAACAGTAATTTTTCCATCCTGCTGCTCTTTTTCGCCTACTATAATCATATAAGGAACTCTTTCATTTCTTGCTTCTCTAATTTTGAAGCCGATCTTTTCTGCTCTGTCGTCAAATTCTACCCTTATATTTTTATCTTTTAAGGCTTTAACTACACTTTCAGCATAGCTATTATACTTTTCTGATATAGAAAGAACCTTAACCTGAACCGGAGACAACCAAATCGGGAATTTTCCTGCAAAGTGCTCTATTAAAATTCCTATAAAGCGTTCTATGCTTCCAAATATAACTCTGTGAATTACTATTGGTTTATGCTTTTCACCATCTCTTCCGATGTAGTTTAAATCGAAACGCTGTGGAAGCTGAAAGTCTAATTGAATTGTTCCGCACTGCCAAGTTCTTCCTAAGCTGTCCTCTAAATGAAAATCAATTTTAGGTCCATAGAAAGCTCCATCACCTGGGTTTATTTTAAAAGGCATATTCATTTCTAAAAGTGCTCCTTCTAGAGAAGCTTCTGCCATTTTCCAATCCTCATCGCTTCCCATAGAGTTTTCTGGTCTAGTTGAAAGTTCTACCTTATATTTAAAGCCAAATCTTCCATAAACCTCATCTATAAGCTTAACTACTCCCTTTATTTCGTCCTTTATCTGTTCCGGTAGCATGAATATATGTGCATCATCCTGAGTAAATGCTCTAACTCTCATAAGTCCATGAAGTGCACCTGATAATTCATGTCTATGAACTCTTCCAAGCTCTCCCGCTCTAATAGGCAAATCTCTGTAGGAGTGAGTCTCAGATTTATAAACAAGCATTCCGCCCGGGCAGTTCATAGGCTTTATTGCAAATTCTTCTTCGTCTATATTTACAGTGTACATATTTTCTTTATAGTGCTGCCAATGTCCTGAAGTCTCCCAAAGCTGTCTGTTTAATATTATAGGAGTTTCTATTTCAACATAACCAGCTTTTCTATGAAGTTCTCTCCAATAATCTATCAAAATATTTTTTAACACTACCCCTTTTGGAAGGAAGAATGGGAATCCAGGGCCTTCTTCCATAAGTGCAAACAATTTAAGTTCCTTACCTAACTTTCTATGATCTCTTTTTTTAGCTTCTTCTAACATATTTAAATATTCTTCAAGCTCGCTCTTCTTAGCAAAAGCAGTTCCGTATACCCTTTGAAGCATCTTGTTCTTTTCACTGCCTCTCCAGTAGGCTCCTGCCACAGAAGTCAGCTTTATAGCCTTAACTTGAGAAGTATATAAAACATGAGGTCCTGCACAAAGGTCTATAAATTCTCCCTGCCTGAAGAAGGAAAGCTCCTCATCCTCAGGCAAATCATTTATAAGCTCAACCTTGTAGCTTTCACCCTTTTCTTCCATAAGCTTTAGTGCTTCTTCTCTTGAAAGTACAGACCTTTCAAGTTTTAAATTCTCCTTAACTATCCTTTGCATTTCCTCTTCAATGCTGCTTAACATTTCTAAAGTTATCGGTTTATCTATATCAAAATCATAATAAAATCCATTATCTATTGCAGGTCCAATTGTAAGCTTAACCTCAGGATAAAGTCTTTTAACAGCTTGAGCAAGTATATGTGCAGCTGTGTGTCTTAAAGCCCTTCTTCCTTCTTCCTCATTAACTTCAATAATACTTCCATCTTTAACGATAATTTTCATAATAAAATCCTCCTTCTTGATTCAATTTAATATTTCTTCAAAAAAACAAAACTCGCCCCATAAATGGGACGAGAAAATCGCGGTTCCACCCAAATTACAGATAATACAAATAAGCATTACTATAAATTCTAGTAAAACCCTAATAAATAAAAAAACTCCTCCTAATAATAGGACGAGTACTTCGCGGTTCCACCTAATTTACAGTAATCGATAAAAATATCACTGTCACTTTGAAAGCTGTAACGCAGCAAGCGGAGATACTTACTATAGTTTCAGTACTCAACTCAGAGGTGGTTTTTCAATTATCACTTATCTAGGAAACCTTTCAGCCGATGAGTCTCCCTCTCTTTTGACAGCCCTTAATTTACTTTTCCTCTTCACAGTCTTTATTTATTGTTATTATATGCCCACCGCATCACAATGTCAATAATTTTCTGAAATTTTTATATTACATTTTGAAATTTTCTATAAACTCAATTTCAACTCCATTTGGATCCTTAATATATAAAAACTTAATTCCACTTGGAAGCTGAACTGGTCCTGAAACTACTTCAAAGCCTTTTTCATTCACAGCCTTAAGAGTTTCATCCACACTTTCCACAGGAAACCCTATGGACAATAATGATTTATAACCAGCATCTTCACTAATAGACATATGACTATTTTCAATAAGCTCAATTTTATTTCCTTTTTCATCAGTTACAAATACTATTTTAACTCCAGGCTGAGGGCTAAAGCTTGTTGCTTCTTTAAGTCCCAAGAAGTCTATATAAAACTTTAAAGACTCCTCCATATTTTTAACTTTAATTGTTATAAATCCATAGTTCATTATTATTCCTTCTTTCATTTATTTTAATAATTTTATATCATGTATTTTTACAGGAGCATACCCTTCATCCTTTAAACATTTTATCATTTTATGAAGCATAGAACTACTTGAATATTCGTAATCAGGATAATCATCATTATTTTTCGAAAGAGTTATGCTTTCAAATTCTTTTGTCGGGTGATAGAAAAATGCTCCAATCGAATCCTTTCCCTTAGCTTTTATTCTCTTTATCATATCATCCACATCATTATCGTGAACATATCCTAAAGGTGCGGGAACATACACCGTTCTGTTATTTCTTTTACTTAATATCGGTTTGGTGTTAAATACGCCTTTTTGAGGCTCAAACATATAATTAAAATATTTTTCAAATATTTTTTGCTGCGCCTCGGTAGATTTATAATGAGGACTTTCAAAAAATTCATAAGGGATATTTAATTCCTTTGCAGTATTTATTGCTGCTTTAACTCTGCTCTCAGTTTCCTGTAAAGAAGCATAATCACCAAATTCAGCATTTGCTATGCTTTGTTCTTCTCCATATTGATGAGTATATCCATGTAACCCAATAATAGCACCTTTCTTAATCATATAATCCAAGGTGTAAATGAAATCTGCATTAGCCATGGAATTAACCTTCAAAAGATCATTATCTATACCTTCCTTAGGATTTTTATATCTCGGTATCCAAGCTACATGAAAAGGCGCCCTTTGTGAATACATAAAATCCGCAATAATTCTCATTTTCTGAAGACTATCGCTGCTTGTATAAACTTCTCCAGCAGCAACATCTTCAAATCTTATTAAAGCCGGTTTCTTTTGTCTTTGTCTTTTAGGTTCTCTAGAAAGTTTACCTCTATCTTCGTAAAGTTTAATTTCTTTAGTTTCATAGTTCCACTTTGCTCTTAAGTTAAATATATCAGCAATATCTACAAGAGATATATAAAAATTATTGTTTACCTTTAATGGGGAATTCCTCAAATCGTTTTCACCTGATATTTTATAAGTATCATTTTTACAGTCAATAATTATATCTTTTTCGCCATTATTATTTAAGCTGTTATCTTCCTTATAAAAGTGTATTTCATTGTCATAGGTTTTAAGCTTCATATTAAAGTTTCTGGCGATATCTTCTGCTGAAATATAATATCTATTATTTACACTTAAAATTTTATTTTGTATTTCAACTTTCTTATTTTCCAAAAAAATGTTCATGTTTGAAGTGATATTATTTTCTTTTACTTCAAAGCCTGTTCTTAAGAAATTTCCGTTATAAGTTTCTTTGTTATCATTAAATGCAGTGAGTGCAATGTTGTTTTCCCATTTGTCATCATCAATTTTATTTTTAATTTTCGTTGAAACAAATATAACCAATGAAAAAGCTGCAACTATTATTGCAATTCTAACAAGTATTCTACCCATATTTTTTGATTATCCCCCTACCCTTTTCTTTAATAATATATGATAAAAGGGTATATGAGCAATACAAATTTTACAGAAATATGAATAAATAAATATGTAATTATTCACATGTGAAATATTGTATGAAATTTTTAAACAAAATGCTGTTTTCAGCATATTATAGTAATTGTAAATAAGTTAAAGGGACCTTAAATCAATGTATAAAATAATAATATTTATTTTAGTCATATTATCATTTATAACAAAGAATAAAAACTTAGGCATAGCAGCTCTTATAATTTTCGTTATATCTCTAACTAACAGTGAGAAAGCAATAAGCTTTATAGAAAAATATTGCATGGATATAGGTATGATCTTTCTCATGCTCTGGATGCTTGCACCTCTTATAAAGCAAGGCTCTAACTCTTTTAATATAAGGAGCCTTTTAAGTGTAAATGGAATTGTATCGCTAGCTATGGGTATTATCGTAGCTATACTTGCAGCAAAGGGAGTAAATTTTACAAAAGGAAATGCAGACGTACTTTCTGGTGTGGTTCTAGGCTCAATTGTAGGAGTATCACTTTTAGGCGGGGTTCCTGTCGGGCCCCTTATTGCATCAGGGGTAGCATACGAAATCGTGAGAATTATCAACTTCATAACGGGTAATAAATAAAGCTGCAGGTATTTGCAGCTTTTTATTTCTTCATAACATAAATTATTTACAATATATATAAACATAAGATAAAATAAGTTTAAGTAATATTTTTACAATGGAGGTTTATAATGCTTACAAGAAATTTGGACAAGGCAAGAGATGCTTACAAAAACAAAGATGTACAGGCTTCCATGAAAGCACACCAGCCTCGCCCTACTAAAGCAGAAGAAAATCACAGCGCTGCTGGGCAATACATAAAAAGTGTAATTTATGGTGGGCTTGATGGCATAATCACAACCTTTGCTGTAGTTGCCGGAGTTGCCGGAGCTGCTTTATCACCTGGAGTCGTACTTATTATGGGCTTTGCCAACCTGGTTGGAGATGGCCTCTCTATGGCTATTGGTGATTATTTGAGCACTAAAGCTGAAATGGAGTTTCAAGCTTCTGAAAGAGAAAGAGAAGCTTGGGAGGTTGAGCATTTCCCCCATGGTGAAAAGCAAGAGCTTATGGAGCTTTATATACAAAAGGGAATGACTGAAGAGGATGCAAAAACTGTTACAGACATAATCTCAAAAAATAAAGAGGCCTGGGTTGATATAATGATGGTAGAGGAGCTTGGAATACTTCAAGAAAGCGAATCGCCGATAAAAAATGCTTTAGTTACCTTTGCTTCCTTTATATTATTTGGTTTTATTCCTGTACTTACCTATGTACTTTCAAGATTTATACCAAACCTAAGCATTAATATATTTGCTCTATCCTCAGTACTAACAGGGCTTACCTTATTTATATTAGGTGCTCTAAAAACTAAAGTTACAGGAAAGAACTGGATAGTTTCTGGACTTGAAATGCTTTTAGTCGGCGGCCTTGCTGCAAGTGCTGCATATTTAATAGGAATACTGCTTTCAGGTGTCGCATAAGTTTAACAAAAAGCTATTGGCATGTTTTAAACTTGCCAATAGCTTTTAATATTATTACCTTTAATCGATTAATTTTTTAATATTACACCTAACGCTGTCAGGTAATTTTTCTATAAGCGCTCTTTCCAAAAGCCTCTTATTTTTTATACCGTTTTTAATTAAGTAGTCTTCTATAAGCTTAACCTTTGCCTCTCTTGCTTCCATAAGCTGGTAAAGTACATACCAGTCCTCTAAGGCGCATAAAGGAATGGCAACATTATTTACTTTTGCGTGGGAAGTCACTGTATTTTCATCAAAAGGCATTTCATAAATTCCTTGCTCATTTTTAATTTTAAAGCCTGCTATTAAATCAATATCAGTGTCAGCAACTTTATATTTATAAAAATATTTCGTAAGGTATGGTTCCTTACCTTCATCACAACCATCAAAAGTCATCTCTCCAAGGTTATCCAAAACATTTTTTATCTTTTCAATATCTTTCTCAGCCACTAATATATCAATATCGTTAGGCTTTTCTAAAAGTCCGTTAAAATAAAGCATAACAGAAGCACCGATAGCCCATAAAGCCCCGCTTTTGTTAAGCCCATCTGATATATGTGCTAGAGTATTAAAGTCCAATATTCTCACCCTTTCACTAAAGTTGATAATAATTATTATTCAGATTACACCGCAGCTTATCTTAAGTGTGAAATATCACCTTCAATTACAACCTTCGACTTTCCATCTTGTATTTCAACAATAGTCAAACTTGTATCATATATAAAAGGCGGGTCCCAAAGTTTTTCCATGGGAAGATTCTTAAAATAAGCATGAAAAGTTTTCAATACAACCCCATGAGTAACAATAAGTATGTTTCCTTCCGTATTTTCAGACATTATTCTGTCTAAAACCTTTAAAACTCTTTCTCTTACCTTATAAAAATCTTCTCCAGACTTCGCTTTATAGAGATGAGGACTTTCCCAAAAATGACTTCCAAACTCCGGATAGATTTCTTTTATTTCTTCCTGATTCAACCCTTCAAGTTGGCCAAGATGAATTTCTCTTAAATTTTCGTCATACACTACCGGTATATCTCTGCCTGAAAGTATTAATTCTGCAGTATGTCTGGTTCTATCTAAGGGGCTGCAGTATACCTTTTTAAATTCAACACCTTTTAGAGATTCTCCCAAAGCTTTTGCATTGGATACCCCCTTAGCTGTCAAATTAGAATTTTTCCAACCCTGCATCCTTCCTTGTATGTTCCACTCAGTTTCACCATGTCTTGTTATATATAATCTAAGCATTTATATCCTCCTCTTTGTCAGATCACTGGGTAATTTATGAGCGCTCATTCCAATCGCAAATTGCCCGTTGATGCCCATCTAGAGCTTCAACCTCCTGCGCTTATATTATTTAAGTTCCACAATATGTATATAAAAACAGCTTCGAGTATTAACTTATACTCCCTGACAAACTATTGAAAGCTCAGCAGGTTAAATATGTATAAGTTAAGCTTTCATAATGTTTCTTTGTATATAATATCATATAATCATATTATCGTGATCAAAAAAAATAAAAGGGCCTGCCATAAAACATGCTAAGTTTAGATGTTTTGAGGCAGTCCCTATAATTTTACTTTGCGCTTAATGCTGCGATATTTAACAAGTTCCAAGGCTTGTTAAAATGCGGCTGGAAGAAGAAATCTACAAAAGCAAGCTCATCTATAGTCATTTTGTTCTGAATTACTACAGACATTGTATTCATCAATTGAGTTAAATCTGTCTTTGATATAAGCTGAGCTCCCAGAATTCTTTCACTTTCTGTTTCATAAACAACTTTGATTGTAGCCTCATCATAAGTTGGCATAAACTCAGGACGATAGTTGTCTGTGATTGTTACAGCTTTAACCTCTAATCCAGCTAATTTTGCTGACTCTTCAGTTAAGCCTGTTGAGGCTATATTATAGTCGTAAATTTTAATTCCTGAAGTTCCTTGGGTACCTAGATGTTTTGTTGTTGACTTAACTAGATTTCTAGCAATAAGTGTACCCATACGTACTGCATTTGTTGCTAAAGGTATATATTCTACCTTTCCGGTTGGATTATAAACTACAGAGGCACTATCTCCTGCAGCAAACACATCCTCTCTGCTTGTTCTCATGTACTCATCAACTATAATTGCACCATTAGGAAGCATATCAAGCTTTCCTTTGAATAATTCTGTATTTGGCCTAAAGCCTATACATAATATAACAAGGTCTGTTTCATATTCTCCTTTGTTTGTTATAACCTTTGTTACTTTTCCATCTTTACCCTCGAACTTTGAAACTGTTTCTCCTAATGCAAGCTTAATTTTATGCTCTTTGAAAGTTTCTTCTGCTATAGCAGTAAATTCTTTATCAAGATATTTATTTAAAATTCTATCCATACTGTCTATCAAAGTAACTTCCTTGCCATTCATTTCAAAAGCTTCTACAAGTTCAACACCTATATAACCCGCTCCAACAACTGTAATTTTTTTAGCACTCTTCGCTTTTTCAATAATGGTATTGGAATGATAGAAATTCTTAGAAAGCAAAATATTTTCTAAATCTATTCCTTCTATTCTTGGAATTATAGGCCAGGAACCTGTAGTTATTATAAGTTTGTCAAAACTATCTTCAAATTCCTCACCAGTTTTTAGATTCTTAACTTTAAGTTTTTTATTATCAAAATCTATATTTAAAACATCATGTGACATCTTAGTTTCAACACCAAGTTCAGCTAAAGCTTCTGGTGAACTATAGAAAAGTCCTTGAGGATCTTTAACCACTCCGCCTACATATAAAGCTATTCCGCATGATAAAAAGGATATATTATCATTTCTTTCATAAACTGTTATTTCTGCATCTTTATAAAGTTTTGCTGTATTTACTATTGCTGCTGTACCAGCATGTGTACAACCTATAACTGCTACTTTCATATATAACTCTCCTTTAGATATATTATTTATCAACCAATATATTTAACTATATAATATTTATTATCCGTTGTTAATATTATAACAATACTTTGACAAAAAATCTACACTAATTTGAAATTTTTTTATGTATTTAAGACCATTAGTGGAAAAGAATTATAAGCTATATATATTTTTCTTAGAATTATGCTTTATCAAAGAACAAATACTATAAACAAATTAATATCAAAAGGGGGTTTTAAATTGAAAAAAATAATTTCATTTATTTTGTGTACTTTTATTGTACTTATACTTAGCTCTTGCAGAAGCAACCCTAAACCCTACAAGGAAGATCCTGCACCTGCTAAAAACATGGAGTATAAAGAAAGCAATCTAGGAAAAACTCAGTCAGTACCGGAAACGCCTCCTGCTGAAACTCCAAAGCCAGATCCAGTGCAGCCTTCGCCGCCTGCTCCTGCAGCAAAGGAACCTGAGAAAAAGCCTGTTTCAAAACCTCTGGCCTCATACAGTACAGTTCTATTGAGTAGTGATAAAGATAGAACATATAACATAAAGCATGGCGCAAAAAAAATTAATGGATATAAATTAAATCCTGGTGATACCTTTTCATTTAATGAAGTTGTTGGGAAAAGAAGCGCTGAAAATGGATTCAAAACTGCTGCAATAATAGTAAATGGAGAGTATGAAGAAGGCTTTGGAGGCGGCGTATGTCAACTGAGTACCACAATTTTTAACTCAGCTGATAAAGCAGGTCTTCAAATATTAGAAAGACATGACCATAGTAAAACCGTGGGATATGTCCCAAAAGGCAGAGACGCTGCTGTAAATTATGGAAGCTTGGATTTAAAATTTAAAAATACAAAAAAATATCCTGTTGAGATCAGGGCCAGTGTTGATGATAAAAGAGTTTATGTTTCAATTTGGAGAGCAAGCTAAAAAGATGCTGATTAAAGTCAAACTTTAATCAGCATCTACTTTTATATTAAAACTTCCGTCTTCCTCAGCAGATAATATTTGAATTATTATATCAGATACATAATCAAACCCAAGTCTATCATAAACAATATGTTCATGTTTTATTTTATTTTTATCATAGTAATACATTATTAATGATTTGTCTCCACAATATCCTTTGCTGTACATAGACACATTATCTATTTTGCCGCTTTCTAAGTTTTTAATTACTGGGTCATCCGATCTATAGCCTGCATATGTAAAATAAATGCTTCCTATAGTGGAGTTTGTTTTATTTTGAACAAATATTGTAGGCAATACATGTGAAGTAAATAACATAGTAAATCCCCCTTAACAATTATATATATTATAACCAATCACCATAATGTTATTATACAATTATTATGATTACTAGTAAAGTTATTTATTATGTTATTATAGGTTATGTAATACTATATTGTTAATTAATATTTCTTTACCTTCTTCTTTCTTCTATTTCCTTCAATTTTTCCTTGTGTTCGATATCTATCTTTTGGTAGTAATACTCCGAAAGCTCTCTATATTCTTTTAAAGCTTCCTGTCCTTTATCAGATATACTATAGATCCCTCTTTCAATTTTTACAAACCATCCATAATGATTCTCTCTAAGAATTGACGAAGTCTTCTTTTCATCTGTCCCAAGTTTTGTAAGTTGTTTAGGAGATAAATTCCCCACTTTTTTTAAGCAGCAGGCAATAAACACTGCGCTTTCTCTATATGCCGTAACCAACTTCCTCCCTTTACTGCCTCCTATATTAAAATCTTCATATCTGCTGTTAGCTTCTTTTATAATATTATCTCTTCTTCTTTTGCCCATATTTATACTCTTTATTCTGTCAAAAGGTATTGGTTCGATGGCTATCTCCACTATTGCTTTATCCCCCTTAAATGCTACTAATATTAAGCCAAGCTCTAGTCTTCTTATAAGATGGCATATATCTTTCCATTTAGAATTTCCTATAAGTCTTTTAGGCTTAGGAACAGCTATATAAACTAGGTCTGCACTCTTTTGCCTTTTCACAGCCTGTGAAAGCAGATCTACGCTTAAGTTCCTTTTAAGTTCAATAATTACTAACTCTTCACCTTTAATAGCTACTATATCGCAGTCCTTTACTTCGCTTCTTACGGTATACCCCTTATCTATAAATAAATCCCTTACCGGTTTCCATAAGTCTGACTCCAAAAATTTGTTGTCCTCCATGAATTTTTTCCTTTCAGAATAACATTTTAATAATTTCCTGTATCAATTTATGAATATTTATATTAAGCTTATAATATATCTATTTTTATTGTAATTTATATTTTACTTGGTTTCTATTATAACTTTTGGGGAGTTGATTTACTACATTATGGACTATATATACGTCTATCTGATTTTTTCAAAAACAGGCACATGGCTTTCAAGAGCATTAAATGTTTTTTCTGATACAAAATATGTACATGCATCTATAAGCTTTGATGACAGCTTTAATAAAATGTACTCTTTTGGGAGGACAAACCCCAGCAATCCTTTTTCCGGAGGCTTTGTTGAAGAAAACTTGTTTGATGGAGTTTACAAGAATAATCCCTCAAGTGAATGTATAATTTATAAAGTTAAAATAACTAACAAGCAATATAATTTATTATTAAGCGAGATTCAATCATTTCAGAATGAGAAAGAAAGATATAGATATAATTTTTTAGGTCTCTTTGGAATTCTAGTTAACAGACCCATAAAAAGAAAAGATTATTATTTTTGTTCTCAATTTGTATCCGAAGTTTTAATGAAAAGCGAAATCTATTATACTCATAAGACTCCTGAACTAGTTAAAACAAGCGACTTATTTTCGTTAGACAATAAGGAACTTATTTATGAGGGGCTAATAACAAATATCCTTTAACACAATGCAGCTGAATAAAATCCAAAATATTAGGGAAAATATTACATGGTTAAATAAAAACGAAAGCATCGGTGTTAAAATGATTAAATTGTTTAAGTTCTTTATTGTAGGCGGTATAAATACTCTTATATCTTTAGTTGTTTTTTATTTATTGAACAAAGTACTAGGTATTAACCACATGATAAGTTCAGTGCTTGGCTATGCCTCAGGTATGACAAACAGCTATATTTTAAATAAAAAATGGACCTTTAAAGATACTGATAATAGAATTTTTATTCAACTTATCAAATTTATTGCTGTTAACGGCATTTCTCTTGGAGTAAATCTTTTTGCAATGTACATGCTTGTAGATTTATCGCATTTTGACAGTATGCTATCACAAATTATAGCTACAGCTTTTTCAACTATAACAAATTTCATTGGCAGTCGCCTTATTGTTTTTAACAGCATAAGTAAAAATGCCGCTTGATAAAAATCAAGCGGCATTTTTTACTTTGTATTAATTATAATTCAAACTTGTTTACCTGTTTCATCATTTCTTTAGTCATTTCACTCAGAACTTCTGCTGAGGCAGCAACCTCTTCTGTAGAAGCATTCATTTCTTCCGCTGAAGCTGCTATTTCCTCTGAAGAAGCAGAGGTTTCCTGAGCAATAGCTGAAACACTCTCAATCTTTTCAAGAATATAAGTTTTATCTTCATCTATCATAACTGCAGAGCTATTAACTCTTTCGATTTTTGGAACGACTTCGTTTATTCCACTTGTAATCTTTTTAAAGGACATTAAAGTATTATTTATTATTTCCAGCTGTCCTTTTAACTCATCATTTAGTTCTTCGGTGGTATTAACCATACTGCTTGTACTATTAGAAACATCTAATATAAGATTAGCAATAGTTTCTGAGGATGTCTTTGACTGCTCAGCCAAATTTCTGATCTCTTCAGCAACAACCGCAAAGCCCCTTCCAGCTTCTCCTACCCTTGCAGCTTCAATTGCTGCGTTTAATGCTAACAGATTAGTTTGATCTGCTATGCTATTTATTATATTAATAATTTGATTTATTTCAGATACATTTTGTTCAAGCCCTTGTATTCTGCTAATAAAATCACCAAATGATTTATTTATCTTATTCACAGAAGCCATTAAAGCTTCCATTTTCGAATTACTTTCCTCTGACATATTTCCAACTTCTTTTGCACTTACATCAATAGCTTTAATTTCGTCAACTATAGCCTGAAGGTTCTCGCTAAATTGATTCAATATACCGGTTATATCAACTAAATCTTCAGCTTGTGTAGAGGTACCTTGTGCTACATCCTGAATAGATGATGCCACACTTTGTGAAGATGTTGAAATTTCTTCAGATACAGAAGATAAGTTTACTGCATGAGTTTCTATAGAACTTGAGCTTTCTTTTATTTGCTTTATCATTTCTCTTATAGATTCTGTTAACTTTTGAGTAGATCTTGATATTAACCCGACTTCATCCTTCATATTTATATACTTCTCAGGAACGTTTTTACTAAAATCCCCGCCTGACAGTAATTCTAAATATTGTGAAGTCCCAGTAATTCCTTTTACTATTTTAGATGAAATAATCTGAGCAAATGCTATACCAACAGCTATAAACACTAAAGCTATTATAATGATCGAATTTTTTAAGGAAGCGGTTTCTGATAGAACTTCGTTTTTCGCTATTACTACAGCTAATGACCACTCAGTTCCTTTTACCGGAGCATAACCAACATACTTTGAAACTCCATCATAAACATATTCACCGGTGCCAGCTTCTCCCGCTACCATCTTCTTTTCGATTTCTACTAAAGATTTAAGTTTTGAATCTTTCTTTACATTCTCAAAGTCATTATCCATATTCAAAACCAGATCCTTATTAGTGTGAGCAATAGTAGTTCCATCTTTTCTTAGCATAAAGGCCTTTCCTGTTTTTCCAAAGGTTATATCATTAGTAAGTTCGCTAAGAAGATTTCCATCCTGAGTTGCTGCTAAAACTCCCACCACTTCATTATTATTCTTTATCGGAACTGCAAAGGATATTATTAAGTTGCTGCCATCCTTAGCCTTGCTTACTATAGGATCAGAAACGTTACGTTCTCCTGCTATGGCTTTCTTAAAATACTCCCTATCCTTTAAATCAAGACTGCTTCCATCTTCTAAAAGAGCTTTTCCGTCTTTATCTATAACAAACAAATGAATATAATTTTTCCTCTTCTTTTCTGCATTTAACACTTCAGCTTGTTTGCTAACGGAAGTACTCCTGTTCTTAATAGTATCATTCTCAGCTATTGCTGATAACGATTCAAGCTGTGACTGAAGTCTTCCTTCTACCATTTTTGCCCCTTCATCAGCCATTTTCGGAATTGTTTTATTTACGTTAGATACCAAGGCATTCGAAGCAGCTTTATAAGAAACAATACCAAATCCCAAGCTGCCTACAACTAACAAGCCACTAAAAAATAGTGTTAACTTACTTTTAATACTTTTCAATATTTACGCCTCCCTTTTTACTCCACTTATTTTTTAATATTTACAGTATTTAATTAAATTTACTCTGCAAATAATACAATTAATTGCAGAAAATTTTGTCATATTTTATCTATTGTTTACGTTTTGTACACAATATTTTAACATATTTCTACATATTTTTCTATGGTATGTCCAATTTATTTATAAAAACTATTTATTGAAATCATATCGCAATAGCGAGCCGTTTTTAATTTTAGCTGCTTTGGCAGCTTCAATAAGTTAAGTCATAAACGAAATAAAGCCCTCTGAAAGAGCTCTTTCAGAGGGCTTTAAGATAAATTACTAAGAAAATATAAAACATTTTTATTTCTGTTTGGTTAATACAACCGCATCATCATACTCTAATAATATTTTCAGTTTGTATTTTTCTTTTTGCGATAATATATTTCTATCTTTCTTTAAGAGAATTAAAGGTGTATCAGTTTTATCATTTAAAAAGCCTTCAAATCCACCTTCAAGCGGTATTAAATCATTATAAAGTTCTGCTGAAAGCAAATGATTTTGCCTGAATCTGTAAGGGTCTTCTGCCGAATAACCAAAGAAGGTTGTGTAGATATTTTTTCCCCTATACTGCGGAAAGCTCTTCAACTGTTTAAGTACTACTTGACCCGGATCATTCCATGTCTTAGCAATGTATTTCATAATATAGTTTTCATTGTTATATGCGGCATTAATAATCATCAGGCTCAAAAGGAGCTGTGATAATAGATTTCTATAATGACATTTAAAATAAGAGCTGACTCCTGCCCCTATTACTGCAGCTAAAGCAGGATATATCGGTATTATATACCATTGTATTTTTGTTTTAGCTATACTATAAAGAACTAGGGGCACAGTTATCCAAAGAAACAGTACTAAAGAATTATTAACTAGTTGTTCTTTTTCTTTTCCATGCTCTAGCAAAAGAGCATTTGCTGCTAAGATAGCAAACAATACAACTATCCAATGAAAATAAGAGCTATTAAGCTTATCTATATAAAAATAGCTATCTCCACTATGCTTTTCAAGTGTAGATGAGGTTCTCGCTAAAAGATCATAATTTATCATTGTCTGAAAAAATTTTATACCATCCTGCTTATACCTATAAAAAAACCAGATACATGTTAAAGAAAATGAACTTATTATAAATAAAATCATCTGAACAAATTTCATCTTAAAAACATCTCTAGAAATAATTAGATACACACAAATTACAAGTATTATATTCAATGCATGAAAGCTTTTAGTTAAAAAAGCCAAGCTAAAAGCCACACCTGAAACATAGAGCCAGTTCATACTTTTAACAGATAATGATAAACAAATCATAGATATTGTAAAAAATAGTACAAATACAGAGTCTGCATCTCCTGTCCTTGCGCAATGCTCTGTAACATACTGGGTAGTTGTACTTAAAACAATCGCAGAAATCAGTGCTGACAGCCTATCATATTTATATGCCATAAATAGGGCAAGAACAAGTATGGTCAATACAGATGCACAAGCTGAAGCTGCTCTTAGCCCAAATTCATTAAATCCCGCTGCTTTATATCCGGCGATTACAGTCCAATAGCTTACAGGCGGCTTCAGATTCCAATAGTCGTTTTTATAGCCATAAGTACTCACTATGTAATTGTTGTTTTTAATCATTTCATATGCATTAACGCCATGTCTAGCCTCATCAAAACTTTCTATAGGAGAAAGCTCCAAATTATGAAAAACATTATAAATTGTCATTGCCATAATTACTGCCAGGAAAAAATAATATCCTTTTTCTATAAATCTAATGATTGCGTCAGATACTTTTGTTCTATGAATATCCATATTCATGCTCCTGTCAGGTTTAATAAATACAAAGCAAGTATATTATATCCACTAAAAGTAAAAACATTCTAAGCAAGGAATAAAATTGTATATATTGGAAATAATATTTTTAGTTGCAAAATACGGAGTTATATCTAATGAAGGGAGTAACATATTATGACTTCAAAACTTATTTCAATTGTAGTTCCTATGTATTTCGAGGAAAAGGTTGTTGATGAATGCTATAAAAGGTTATCAAACGTAGTAACTGATAATGGGTTAAATTATGAATTGATTTTTGTAAATGATGGAAGCACAGACAAAACATTAGAATTATTATCAAAGATAGCTGAAAAGGACCCTCATGTAAAGGTTGTCAGTTTCTCAAGAAATTTTGGCCATCAGATTGCAGTTACTGCAGGTCTTGATAAAGCTAAAGGTGATGCAGTAGTTATTATAGATGCCGACCTTCAGGATCCCCCAGAACTTATTCCGGATATGATAAAACTATGGGAACAGGGCTATGATGTAGTTTATGGCAAAAGAAAAAAGAGAGATGGAGAAAGCTGGTTTAAACTTACAAGCGCAAAGATGTTTTATAGATTTCTTGATAAAATGAGCACAGTAAAGATTCCTGTTGACACTGGAGATTTTAGACTGGTAGATAAAAAAGTTATTGATGCTTTAAAGAAAATGCCTGAGCATAATAGGTTTTTAAGGGGTATGTGCAGTTGGGTAGGCTACAAACAGATTGCTTTAGAGTACGAAAGAAAAGAACGCTTTGCTGGTGAAACAAAATACCCTCTTAAGAAAATGCTGAAATTTGCTCTTGATGGAATATTTTCATTTTCTGTAAAGCCCTTAAAACTAGCAGAATACTTAGGTTCAATAGCTATATTAACGACTTTAGCAATTATTTTTTATTCTATAGTAAGTTCAGTGATTGGCCTTAGGTCAATTGCCTTAGGTTGGACACTAAGCCTTACTTTTATCACTTTTTTTGGTGGAATTCAACTACTTTCCATAGGTATAGTAGGCGAGTATATTGCAAGAATTTATGACGAGAGTAAAGAAAGGCCTTTATATATAATAGACAAAGAGATAAATCTTGAAGACAATTTATCAAATTCACTATATCTTCATAACAAAAGAATCCATCTCGACAAAAGCCTAAGAAGGCCCTTATATCTTGTAAGCAATGAATTGAGCAAAGAGCTAACAGTTAAGAGCGAGGAAGCAACCCAATCATAAATAACCCTAAGGCTGTAAATTATATTTACAGCCTTTTTATATTTATTAAGAATATTATCAATGCAATTTGGCAATTATTTCAATGTGAACAACATTGAAAGGAGACTCTGCATTGGAAAAAAATTTTACTAACAATTTATCTTTAATCCTAAAGTTACTGGTTATTGTCATAATATCAAGATTATCTTTATGCTTTGTAGGATATTTGGGAATGAATACTTTCCCTATGTATGATACTGTTAAAAATAAAATTTCAAAAGATACAACTCTTATAAATCTTTCTGGTGGTTTAGGAGGCTCAAACAAATTAAAATTAGAGGATTTTAATAAATTCGACAGTGGTTTTTACTTTCAGATAGCTGATTCAGGTTATCCTAGGATAAATATGTCTGAAAGCAGTGCTGCTACACGAATAAGCTTTTTTCCTTTATATCCTATTCTTTTGAGAGGCATGAGACTTTTACATATTAGTTCAAATAATATAGTTAATGCACTAATATTATCAAATCTTTTACTGGTTCTTGCATTGTACTATATATATAGAATTTGTGAAGATAGAGGCTTTGAAAAGAACGAAATAACTTTAGTAATTGCGCTTATTCTATGCTATCCATATTCAATATTTTACTCTATACCCTATACGGAAAGCTTATTTTTATTTCTCTCCGCAGCTACAATATACTATGCAACTAAAAAAGATTTTTTAAAAGCAGCTATATTTGCTGGCCTGTCCTCTATAAGTCGTTTTCCTGGAGTCGTTAATATAGCATATTTATTTTTTACGCTTATTTCTGAGCAGGACTTTAAGCTAAAGGATAAAGGACAAATAAAAAGAGTATTATTTAATATGATAATATCTATAATACCCCTTACAATATATTTTTCTTATATGAAATACCTAACCGGAGACTTTTTAGCTCCTCTACATGATGTTGGGAATTGGGGACGCAAGCTAAGCATTCCATTTAAAAGCTATTTTTACTATATACTGCATCCCTACTTTTTTTCAAGCGGTGGATGGAATAATGGCGTATTAAGCTTTGCAATAGCAACATTAATAATCTTATTATTTATATATTATGCTATAAGAAATTATAAAAAGCTTAATATAAAACAATGGATACTATTTATTTATGGATTTTTAATAATAGTTGTACCCTTTTCCAATTTCGGTTCCGATCTGGTAAGTATACCTAGATATCTTATGGTCTCAGTACCAATGTACTTATATATAGTTGAGCTATATAGAGAAAAACATTATATTTTCTCTGGATATTTATATTTCTTTGCTGCTTTAAATGCGCTTATTACAATTGGATTTTTTAATGGCTATTATTTCGTAGTTTAAGCTTTAAAAAAAACATCGCGATATCTTCTTATCTAGATATCGCGATGGCTTTTTTATATTCGCTTTTTAGTAATGACAGCTTCTAAATGTTCTTCTTCTAATACCCTATCGTGTAATGTGTGGTTCCACTCTTTTTTATTCTTTTTAAATAATCCTATAACGCTTACAGGTATCCATGTTACTCCATAAATAGGATAAATAACTATAGCCATCATTCTCTTTAAAGAAACTCCTTCTAGTAATAGTGCAGCCACAGGCACAGCGTATCTGAAGAATAAAGCCATAACCCAGAACCAAAGAGGGAATACAATTTTTAATATTGGTACACTTGGAAAAACAAGCTTAGCCATAAGCATGGTAAATGAAAATGCATCTAAAATCATTTTAGATGGTTGTATCAGATAAACAAAAGCATCGAAGCAGGCAAACTTCCCCTTGCTGAACGCTCTTCTTAACAACGGGCCAGAATACCTAAAGCAGCAGTCCCAATGACCTTGAAGCCATCTTATTCTTTGTCTCAAGGACGCCTTCATAGTTACAGGTTTTTCATCATAAATTTTGGCAGTGTGTTCCCATACAACAGGAATATCATTTAAAGTACATATCATAGTAAACTCTAAATCTTCAGTTAAACTCATAGCATTCCAACCAAATTCTTTAAGAACTCTTGTTGATAGGCAAAACCCTGTTCCTCCCAATGCTGCATTTAACTTAAGTCTTTTTCTTGCAAGCTGGAAGTTTCTATTTGTAATCCAGTATGCTAAAGCATAGGAGATAGTTACCCATGAATCATCTGGATTTTTGCTGTCTAAGTAACCTTGAATTACTTCTTTACCTAAAAGAAGATTGTTATTCATCTTTGTAAGAAAGTTCTTTGTTACAAGATTATCTGCATCAAAGATAACAACTGCATCGTACTGCCTTTCCATTTTAAACATCAAGTCAAAGAACCACTTTAAAGCATACCCTTTACCCCTTTTTTCACTATCGAACCTTTCAAGGGCGGTTACTTTCTTTTCCTTAACTATCTTAGCGGTATCGTCCTCACAATTATCGCAAATTACAAACACATCATAAAGTTCCTTAGGATAATCCAGTTCCTTTAGGTTATCCAAGATTTGACCTATTACCTTTTCTTCATTATGAGCTGCAATAGCTATAGCAAAACTCTTTTCCGGAAGTTTATCTTCTTCTTCTATTACCTTTTTTAATCCAAAAATAGAAATAGCATTATAGTAGTAGGTTAGAAAAAGAACATATAATTGTATCAACATAAATATTGATATAGAAATATATTTCATAGCGCCCGCTCCTCCCACAAGTCTCTATAGATAAAATATTTGAATCTATATACACTTGCGTTAAATGTAATACAAGACAAAATCAGCCTATGAAATATATTTTTTCTTTTTATTGAAAGTTTATTCACATCAAAGTGCAGTAATAGTAAAATTTTATCTATTATTACAAAAATATCAGTCTTAAATTACTTTTCTTTTCTAAGCTCAGCATTAAAGATCATAATAACCTATTGATGTTAAAAACTATTTCGTGTAAACATCAGCTCTCTATCGCTAGACATTCCTTCCTCAAATACATATCCTTCTTCCTCAAAGTCCTTTAGCCCTTCAACGCTATCAATTTTATTCTCAATTATATACTTTGCCATTAATCCCCTTGCTCTTTTAGCGTAGATTGCTATAATTTTATATTTTCCTTGCTTGTACTCTTTAAAAACTGGCGTAATAATATTGCCATTAAACTTTTTAGTATCTATCGACGAAAAGTATTCGTTTGATGCCAAATTAATAATGGTTTTGTTCTTTTGATTAAGCATCTCTTTATTAAAGTAATTAGTTATCCTATCTCTCCAAAAATCATATAAATCCTTGCCCTTAGGATTTTTAAGTTTTATGCCCATTTCAAGTCTGTAAGCTTGTATTATATCAAAAGGTCTTAATACACCATAAAGTCCTGACAGGATTCGTAAATGCTCTTGTGCATAATCTAATTGCTCCTCATTAAATTCCTCAGCTTTTAGGCCTTGGTAAACAGCGCCATGAAAGGTTAATGCCGCCTGCTTTGCATTAGAAATATTATGTTCTGTATTAAATTCCATGTTTCTGAAAAAATTTAATTCAGAAAGCTCCTGGTTTATTTTCATTAATCCTGATAACTCTTCAGGTGAGTATTTTCTAAGTTCTTTTATTAATTCAAAAGCTTCATTTTTAAATAAAGGTTCTGTATATTTTTCCACTTTATACTCTCTATTAAAATTCAAAGTTTTTGCTGGAGAAAGTATTGCAATCATTTGTTCACCACCTAGTTTTTTATAATAATATTAACATAATAATTTACTTTTTTTCTATTATAAAATCATAAAAAAGACTGCTTTAGAATAGAAATCAGTTTCTATTCTAAAGCAGTCAAGTAATAGTTTGTCCCCTAATAATACATGCCGTTATTATTTCGTCTGGCATTAATATTGATAATATTAGTAGTTTGTCCACCTCTGGCTAATAAAGCTGCTATGCCCCACATTGGTCCTAGTCCAAGACCCAAAAGTGCGGGTATTCCTACATTGTTAACAAGATTATTAAAATTATTAGGTTGGTAGCCCTGCTGATAGCCTGGCAGATAATTTGGCTGAGTATTGCTGTAGTAACTTCTTACATAGTAAGGCACATAAATTCCTCCTTTTGTCGGAAACACTGAGCAATCAATCACTGGGCCGTCTGTTCTCGCCAGTTTCCACCGGCTAGACAGCCCGTTAATGTCCATTTAGGCCATTAACCTCGCTCCGCTCGCTGATTGCTCGTAAAAGTCCATTTAGGACTTTTACCTCCTTTACATATTATTTTCGGTACATACTATTCTTTAAAGAAAGATTTAGTGCATTATATTTACTATAAAAAACAGCGGCTTTACCCTTTGGGTTAAAGCCGCTAAAATTACTATCTTAAACTAAGAAGACTCATAACTGAGAAAAAGTGGCATACACTTCCGCCTATAACAAATAAATGCCAGACCCCATGATTGAAGGGCCAGTTATCTTTTGAATATATAAAAGCACCAACTGTATATAATACTCCACCTAGAACTAAAAATACTATACCGCTAAAAGGCATAACTAAATATAATCTTCTAAGCGATAACACAATGAGCCATCCCATTACTATATATAACAGTGTGGAAAGAGTATCCTTCTTCCCTGTAAAGAATGCTTTTAAGGTAATTCCCGCTGCTGCACTTACCCATATTACGCCAAATATTATCCATCCTAGCTTCCCTCTAAGGGCAGTTAGGCAAAATGGCGTATAAGTACCTGCAATAAGTATATAGATTGACATATGATCAAATTTTCTAAACAGTCTCTTAACCTTTTTATTTGTGATGCTGTGATATAAAGTTGACTCTGTATATAAAATAACTAAAGTGGCACCAAAAACCGCAAAGCTTACAACATGCCAAGCAGTTCCTTTAAGTGCTGCAAATACAACAAGAATAACTAAGGCTGCTATAGAAAGCAAAGCTCCTACACCATGAGTTACTGCATTTGCTATTTCTTCTCCCTTAGTATAAAAGTTCTCTTCCATAATTATTTCCTTCCTTCAAAATTATTAAAAATATGTACTATACATCCCACTTAACTATATTAATATTATATCATGTAGTTTTAAAAACTACAATACGTATATATAAATAATTTACCTTCCTATAAAATATTTTTTCAAAGCTGACTAAGATGGTACATTTATTAAGCTACAATTATCAAATGTTATTTGAGTAGAAGTAATTGAAAAAGTTCAAATAACATTTGATAAGCTTTAACTGTTTTAGAACAACCTCTTTTAAGTTTTTATATTTGATTATTTAAATGTAACTAACTCTCTGTAAATCCTCTTAATATCATAAGGCTTTTCTTCACCATAAAACTTCCATCTCAACCAATCATCAAACCATATAGCTAATGGAGTAAGCAAGAACCATAGGAAGCTATAGGTTAAACATATCTGTCCTTTAAAATTACCCCATCTTTTAGAATAATCCCATATGTTAAGCTTAAGCCATAGATTTAAAATGACTCCTGAAATGAATTCAATTGAAATAATTATTAAAGTTCCTAATATACACTGCTGCCATACTTTAAGATTATACCTCTTTGGAAATTCATCTAAAAGTCCTATAAGAGCCCCACATAAGCCTCCTACAAAAAGCATTGAGATATTAGTCCATCCTCTCCAAAATCCCTCCATAGTAAAGTATACCATTCCCATAATAAAACCGATTACCGAAAGCTTTTTCATAACAAATCACTTCCCGAGTCTTTTATTTAATATAAAAATTTCAAATATAGTATACCCGCTTAAATGAGGTTATAGATTGGCAATTTTTTCTATGTACTCTTTCATCTTTACTTCAATATGCTAAGATGATAAATTATATTTTGTACTATGTTTTACTAACTGTAACTATACGACATCAATAAGGAGGACTATTCAATGAAAACAATTAGAACAAAAATTATTTTATTAGCTTTAATAGTCTGTTTTTTCAGTCTGTCATTTTCGTCAGCAATAGGCTATTATGAGTCCTATAAAACTACTATGTCTCAATCCTTAGAAGGACTTAAAACAACCTCTGAAAAATATGCAGAGTCAGTTGACAAATGGATGTCAGTTCAAGAAAATTTTATTAGCGAAACTGCAGGAAGTATTGAATTTAATAACAACTACGATGATGCAGTGCTTTTAAAATTTCTTCAAACCAAAACCAAGTCATTTCCTGATATTATGGATATCTACTTTGGTTTTCAAAACAAACACTACATAGATGCAAGTGGTTGGGTGCCGGATACTACATATGATTGCACTCAAAGAGACTGGTATAAGGAAGCTGTTAATTCAAGCAATGTAATCTACTCAAATCCCTATGTAGATTCCGAAACAAAGAAAATTATTATTACAATAGCTAAAGCTGTAAAAAATGGCGGTAATATTATAGGGGTTGTGGCAGCTGATATTAATATAGATAATATTTCCGCAGTAGTTCAAAAGGCACGGCCTATTAGTAACAGCTATGGCTTTCTTTTAGATAGCAGCAATGAATTCGTTGTTCACCCTAACAAGAATTTCCAACCTTCTCAAGACGGGTTAAAGGTCATTAAAAATGTTTTAGACGGAAGCTTAAATTCTTTAGTAGAAAATAATTCTTCTGCAACAAACGTTAAAACCTTGAAGGATTATGATGGAATAGACAAGTACTTTGTGACCACATCGATTCCTTCTTCAAAATGGATAATGGGACTTGCAGTTCCAAAAACCGAAATCTTAAAACCTCTAAACAATCTGGTTTTTAGCTTTGTTATCGTATTTGTTGTATTTTTAGCATTATCTGCACTGGTTGCTTTATATTTTGCTAATAAAATATCTAAACCTATTTCATTAGTAACAAATTTAATAAATCGTACAACAAAATTAGATTTAAAACTTAATAAGGAAGATGAATTCGAAAAAATATTGAAATACAAGGATGAAACTGGCAGTATGGCAAGAGCCTTAATAGCCTTAAGAAAAGAATTAAGAGAAACTGTCGGAGTACTTCAAGAAAATTCAAAAGTTCTTTTAAATCATTCTGAACAAATATCGGCTTCAGCAGACGAAACTCTGGAAAGCGTTCAGGCTATTTCAGCTACAATGGACCAGCTTGCTGTAGGTTCCTCAGAGCAGGCAAAAAATACAGAGCTTGGCTCTGAAAAATTATTAAGTCTTGCTGAGAAAATAAGTATATCTTCCAAAAATGCAGATGTAGTAAACAAGCTTTCACAGGAGTCTCAACTTATAAGTAATGAAGGTGTAAATCTATCCTCTGAACTGGTGAATAAAATTACAGCTAATTATGAAGCCCTGGAAAAGGTAATTAACAATATAGATTCACTATCAAATAAATCTGGCTCCGTAAGTGCAATTATAACTTCAATACAAGCTATATCCGAGCAAACTAATCTTCTCGCTTTAAACGCTGCCATAGAGGCTGCAAGAGCAGGAGAATCAGGGAAAGGTTTTGCGGTAGTAGCAGAAGAAATAAGGAAACTTTCAGAGCAAACCTCTAATTCCACTAAGCAGATTGAGGGAATTATAACTGAAATTACTCATGAAATAAATGTTGCCAAAGTCAACATGGACAAAGAAAAAAACCTGATGCAAGAAGCCAGCGAAGCAACAATGGATGCTATGAATAATTTTGAACTTATAAACAACTCATTTGAAACCACAATAAAGAATATAGACAATCTTAATACAAATATAAAGTGTATCGAAGAAGATAAAACTTCAGTTATAAGCAGCATTCAAGAAGTATCGGCGGTTGCCGAAGAATCTGCTGCTTCAGTTGAAGAAGTATCAGCAGCTATATTAGAGCAATCCAGTAAGATGGAGACCGTGTCTAATGCTGCAAGAGAGCTTAAGAACATAACCGATAAACTGGAAGGAATTATTGAAAGGTTTGAAGTGTAGATAGCGTATATAACGCAAAATGAAAGAGCTGTCCTAATAGCAGCTTAAGACTATCGCATCTTATTTGAATTCCAGAAAACTTTCGCAACGCACATAAGACTAATAATTTAAGTTTTATTGCTGTTTGCTCAGATTTTTTTACGTGTTCAAATAACACGCTAAATTCAGTTGTTTTAAGGCAGCCCGTTTATTTTTATATATAGTCCTTAAGGGAAAAATGCATATACCATATCATTTTCGTCAATAGCTGTGCCGTATTCTATATATGTCAGTTTAATCAAAGAAGAATGTGTACAAAAGTCTGATTCCATAAATAGTTATGATAAGCCCACAGATTACATTAATAATCCTTATTACTTTACCGTTAAAGCTGTGTTTTACTGTTGAAATAATGCTAGCTAACGAAGTAAACCATACAAAAGAAGCCGTGCATACTCCTAGTATAAAATATTTGGACATATCTTGTGGCAGTGAAGCTTTATAGCCTCCTAGAAGTAGTGAGCCGTCTATTATTGCCTGAGGATTAAACCATGTAACAACAAAACATGTAGTTACAATCTTAATGAGAGAGTTGTCTACATCAACTTTATCAGATACCTCTGATGAAGCTTTTATTAGTCTAATTCCTATGTAAGTAACAATACTTCCTCCGATTAAAAGCAGTGCACTTCTTAACAAGTAAGATTTATCGATTAAAAATCCTATTCCAAAAAAGCAGGCTGCAGCCAGAGAAACATCAAAAACAACTGTTATAAGCGCTGTCTGAAGTGCCTTAAGCCTTGTTTTTTTAATTGCTGAATTAATTACATATAAATTTTGGGTTCCTATTGGAGCCACATAAGAAAGCCCCAATAGCAAGCCTTGAGCAAAATACTTTAGCAAAATTCAATCCCCCGCCCTTATTCTCATTTGCAAAACTCTACTGCTTTTACTTAAGACCGTACCTTCTCTCTTTATAAAGTCTTTATAGGTAATCTCTGAAAAAGTGTCAGACTTTGTATGGTCTTTTTCATTTATCTACACACCCTCAATTTTTGCATTTACTTTGTATCATTAATAGGCGTATACCCCGTCTTTTCAACCAAATATTGCCCCTGCCTACCCAATATCCACTTTATAAATGGCTCTACATTAGGATTTTTGCTGCCTGCAGTAACGGCATAAAACTCAGCTGAAAGAGGGTATTCCTTGCTTTTTATAGTCTCCTTGCTAGGATAAATTCCATTTACTTTTAATAAATTTATTTCTTTGCTTTTAACCATTTCTGTTGCGTAAAATAGAAAAGAATATCCTATGGCATTTTTATAATTTTTATAATCAGAAGTCTTCTTGATAATACCATCCATTGCCGATACTACATCTTCACTTGGAGGACTCATGAGAGTTTTGCCTTCCATAAACTTTTGAAGCATAGTTTGGCTGCCGCTGTTTTGAGGTCTTTGAAAGGCTTTTATTTTTTCATCCTTTCCCCCAACTTCCTTCCAGTTCGTAATCTTGCCGGAATATATATCCTGTATTTGCTCTGTTGAAAGATTAGAAACGTCATTATTAGAATTCACAAAAAACACAAAGGCTTCTCTTCCTATAGGTGTTAATTTAAGCTCCACCCCTTTTGACTTTGCATACTCAAGCTGCTGCTGCGAGGGTTTTGCTGCAAAAATCACATCCACTTGTCCGGATATTAAATTATCATAAGCCTTTTCAGTAGTGTTGCACTGAACTGAGCTTATGCCTATATTGTAGTTTTCTTCAGGGTAAACAGCCTGAGCAAAAGCAGAATATAAAGGATATAGCGCAGTTGCACCGTCTAATTTAGGAATATCTGTGGTTATCTTAAGCTCTGAATCCTCAGAAAGCCTTACAGCTTTTGTATCCTTTTTAAAAGGCATATATTTTACCAAATCAATCTGCTGTTCATTTATAGTTGCAATACTATTTTTATAGCCTCTATTAGCAAGATATATTCCCCCTGATATTAAACAAACTACAAAATATACGCACATTAGCTGAATAATTCTTTTCTTTTTATTACTACAAAATATCATTAATGAAATTAATAAAATTATTCCAATATCAACTGCCATAATTATATAGCTATAAAACAATTCCCTAGAAGTAAGGATAGAAAATGCAGCAATCACGGCCCCAAAAAACAACAACATAGCACCTATAAACAAGCATAAAAATATTTTAGAAATGACTTCACGCATTATTAACCCCCTATTGCCACACATCCCCATGGCATTTAGCATCTTATTTTTTATTTAATTCTCTGTAAAGCCTTTCTGCTGCCTTTTTAACTTCAGAAATGTTTTCCTCACTTTTCATATTCTCTTTTGAATATAAAAGAACAGGTCTAACAGCCTCTACTGACCTTCCAAATTCCTTCATCCATGAATATCTTGGTACCATCCAAGTATGAAAATGATGAGTAGTATCTTCATTATAAAAATAGTAAACATAGTCAATACCAAGCACTTTTCTTTGCGCTGCTCTTATTTTTCTTAGTACTTCTATATACTCAGCTGCTTCCTCTTCATACATCTCGTCAATAGAATATATATGTCTTTTAGAAGCTAGTATTACTAAGCCGGGTATGGGATAAGCAAAATCCTGATGCGCATGGAAATATTTAGTTTCTAAAATAATACCACCTGTAGTTTCTGTGTTCCCCTTAACTATTTCACAGCTTAAACACCTTCTCATAACTCTGAAGATATTATGAAAGTATTCTGCGCCATAATCATGGAATATACCTGAGCTTATCATCCTTTCAAGATCTTCCTTGCTTACCCACTTAGCCTCGCTTACCTCCTCAGCCTGAAGATTTATATCTTGAAGATCAACATTTTGTCTCACAAGCCATACATCGGCATGATTATCCTTCCTCTTTATAGACATAAGCCTGGTCATATTATTTGTATCCAAATCTATCCCTAATTCTTCTTTAGCTTCTCTTATTGCTGCAAGCTTGCTGTCATATTCACCTGCAACAGCAGAACCTCCTGTAGCAGCCCAGAATCCCGGTAACAGTTTCAAATGTTCTGCTCTTTTCTGAACTAAGTATTCATTCTTATCATTTAAAATCCATATATGGACAACTAGATGATACTCTCCTTCCTTAAGCTTCTCTCCTCTTACAATTGTTCTTCCCGTTTTATTTCTTTCTGAATCCAATATATCCCAAAGTTCCATAGTATCAATCCTTTCATAATCTTTTTCAACTCTCCTGATTCAAGATATTATAAAAAATCCGTCTGGTTGAGACGGATCTAAAGCCTACTATTTAAGTCCTTTAGTGTAATTGTACTATAACTACATAATACTGTAAAATAGTATATTATTTACTTTTAGCTCCTAACATTATAAACAAAGAATATTTTACTCGCCTATTAGTTAATTCCTTTTCCCCATGATAAAATGTCTTAGATTTTATTCTATCAAATCCTATCTGGCTAAGTAGACTTGAAAACTCCTCTTGATTAAACCCATTATGCCCATTAAAACCCTCTTCTTCTGCGTGGAAGCTTCCATCATCTTTATCTAAATCAACAATACAAAGACATCCGCCTTTCTTTATGAGGCTATAAAGATTTTTTAAGGTTTCTTCTAGATTTATAACGTGGTGCATTACCATGGATGAATAGATAATATCATAGCTTTCATATTCAAGCTTATTTTCTTTATTAATATCAAGCTCAAAAGCTCTCATATTCCCTATATTATTTTCTTTGATCTTGGAGTTTAATACTTCAATCATCCCCTCCGATGTATCTACAAGATCAATACTCTTAAACTCATCCTTAAGATTAAAGCTTATTAGGCCTGTCCCACATCCAAATTCCAAAGCTTTGCAATTAACTTTTATATCAGTAAACTTTTTTATTTGCTCTGAAATGATTTGAGCCCTTTTTACTCTTTGGGGATCGTCCCATTTAGTAGCTCTATCATTAAAATTCATACCCTTCTCCCCTTTCATTGACTTAATAACTATTAGACTAGTAAAATTCATTTTAAAAGCAGAAAATATGCTATTTAACATATTCTCTGCCTTTTTAACGAGTAACAGAACAATTTTTGTACTACATCTTTGAACCGTGCTCCTTAATTAAAGAAATCAGCTTATCCGCATCTATTGAATATTTTTCGCTTTCCTTGTTTTTATAATCTTCTGTATCAAATTCTTTCTTTTGGCTGTATTCCAGTAGAACTACAGAATTATTATCCCCTGCTGAAAGCTGAGCTGCAGAAGCTTCTATTATATTTTTTTCCTGGTGTGAATTATAGTTTAACGTTAAAACACCCTCAACTCCGCTTTGATTATCTTTCATAGCTAGTTCACTCCTTAGAATTTCCCATTAAAATAATTATTCGGAGTTATTATTCCACCGGCTAATTAAAATATGCTGGAGTTACTTGTGCTGCTATCAGCCTATTTTAGCAAAAATTCTTGCCATGGAACCATCAGCCCTTATATTAAGAGGTATAATAAAAATCTCGAAATCAGTGATCCCCTCCAGCTTATCTAGGTTAGTTAGATTCTCGCCAATTAAAATACTGCTTTTCAGTAAAAGCTTATGCATTTCAAAAGGATATCTATCAGGTGAAGGAATATCTATACAAAGAGCCTTTACCTTTTTTCTTATTAACAGCTCTCCAAAGTTTCTGCTTATAATCGGATGCTCACTAAAATATTTTTCAGTTCCAAACTCTTTAGAAAAACCAGTATTAATAACAACAATACTTTCTTCTATAATAAGTCTTTCGTATTCTTTCTTATAATCAATTATTTTTTCGCCCTTAGCATCAATTAATATTCCTCTGCCTATAAACTTATCAAGCTCTATTTCACTTACATAAATATTATTTGCAGTCATATGCATAGGACCGTCTACATGTGTTCCTATGTGCATTCCTGTTTCAAGCCTATGATTGTTAAATCCATCTTTATCTATAAAATTTGTCTGATAAAGCTTTACTTCATCATCACCGGGATATACAGGCATATTATTACTTATTTCTCTTGTTAAATCAATTATTTTACTCATTTGCTTTTTTACTCTTTTTATATATAAATATAACTAAATCAACTGTAGACATTCCTAGTGACATGAAAAAGGCCTTATTAAAATTCATATTAAACGACTTTACAAAATATCCGACAATCAAAAAGAATGCCAGTATAAAGAAGAATTTAAAAATTACTTCCTTTAATGATTCATTCATATTGTTACCTCCAAGTTAATTTATTCTTCTCTTAATCCCAGCTCAAATTCAAGCTTTTTGATAAAATTCTCTAAAAACTCTATTTGTCTATCATAAATTCTTCTTCCTGTCTCCGTTTTAAGCATGGTTGTTTGATTTCTTAACTTTTCAAAATAAAACTTATTTCTTTGATAAAACTTCATATAGCTTGGACTGTCTTCAAGAGCAACAGCCATGCTATCCCAAACTATCGATAACGCTCCAACCTCATCAAGTAAATCAGCATCTATCATTATTCTTTCTTCGAGCGTAAGTTCCTCACTAGGAATATTCTTGGAACTATGCTTCCTCACTATAGCAACTACTCTATTTAATCTGTCTTCCTCAAAATTCTTTTCTTTTAAATATTTCTCCACAAATCTTGCACTAATCTCAGCATGAGGTATATTTTCATCCCATCCGGTATCATGAAAGAGTATTGCTATAGTTAAGTCCTCCATATTCCCACCTTCATGCTTTTGAATTCTCTGAGCCCACTTCAGGACCCTCATGGTATGCTCCAATCTGCTTCTAAAAGGAAACCATTCTCTTCTATTTTCTTTTATCAAATTACTGATATACTCTAATACTTCTTCATAAGTAACTATCATAATATTCTCGCCTGCTCTCTAATCTGTAATACTTCTAATTATATTCTAAATTATCTATTTTTTTCAATTATATTCCTAAATATCTCTTAATTTCTATTATATTCTTACTAAAACATAAAGTAATACAAACTATTGTCCATTAAAATTAAATAAATGTTGACAAAAATTTGTAAACAAGCTATCATAATAACCGCTGACAATGATTGAGAGCTGACATTATAACCAATATTCTCTAGTATATGAATTACCATATACGCTTAAAATATTGTTAGCTCACTAAGAAGGAGTGATATTATGAAAGCTTTTCAAACTCTTATAAGCGAAACTTTAGAAGCTGAAGATTTAGATGAATTAGAAGCTGCTGCAGACCTTTTTCAGTTTGGTGTTGAAAAAGGACATTATACTAAGAGACAGGCAGATGAATTTAACAACGTATACTGGAGAGTAAAAGATAAGCATTTAACAAATACTGTTTCAGAAGAAGTAAAAGCTAATTACTTAGATATCTTATCTATAATTTCTAAAGCACCAACAGAAATAAAAGACAACAAGTATGAACTTGTTAATTATGTAAACGGCCGTTTAAAAGCTTTAAAAGGCAAGATAAGTGGACTTAAATAATTATTAAAACATATAAAAAAGACTGACTAAAGCAACTTAAACCTGTGGCGTAGCAATTGAGTACTTCAAAACTCAAGCTTCTAAGTTCCCAAATGCCGCGCTAAGTTTAGCTGTTTTAGTCAGCCTTTCTTTTACTCAAGTTACTTCCAATCTTAATATTTAAATCTCACTTGAGATTAAGGTTTTTGATAATTTAAATAGCAATGCATAAGGTATAAACTTTTTTACCCCATTCCAATATATCATATATTTTAAGTTATTATTTTACCTTACCTAATGCTGCTTTTATATCATCATATAGCTCTCTCGTTTTATTCTCATCCTTAAGATTTATAATTATATACTTTCCTTCCTTTCTAATATAAATGTAAGGACCTTTTTCATTATTTATATATAGTCTGGCTCCACCTATTCCCTTCAGATTAAAATCTCCTTTTTGAGAGCTTCCCATATCGTAACCTATGCTCTTGCTTAAAATTTCCGGCATAGTATCCTTTAGCTCTATGCTTTCTATCCCCTTAATTGAATACTTACTTGAATAGGGGCCTTTTATATCTATTAAATTATCACTGACTATTACTTGAGTTTCTTTGTTTCCATGAGTAAATAGTGCCCCTACTAAAATTCCTGAAGCTATTAATACTCCGATTACTAATCCGATAGCTATTTTGCTTTGAGTGCTCGAAGCACCTCCAGGCCCATATTTTTGCGCCTTGATTACAAAGTAAGGAACGATAATAAAAACAGAAAACACAGCAGGTAAAATACCTGCATTAATCTTAAAATAAGAAAATGCTGCTGCGACTCCAAACACTGCTGCCATAGAAAAACAAAGCTTAGCCATCAAATTTCCAAGCGGAACGATATCATATTTAGCCTTTTCCTCCTTAGAAGATAAATTGTAGCCTGAAATGAGCCAATAGCACTTGTAATATTTTATAAGCACCCCAAATATAACAAGAATAACAGCAAAAACAATAAACACATAGGTTATTGTACTTGGCATAAGAATCCCCCTTAAAACATTTTAATTTATTTTACGTTAATTTATATCTAATAATATAATTATAAATAACTCTTTTGACTTTGTTAAATACTTTATTCTGTAAAATTATCATAATTTTAATCATCTTGCCTTACTTTATAATTAAAACGCTCATGTATCACTGTTTTGCTTAATATTTATTCTGTTTTCAGCACTCTGAAAAATTTTCTTTTTCCAACCTGAATTATATCTTTATTATTTAAAACTATGGAAGCCAAATCTGATATCTTATTTCCATTTAATTTAATGCCTCCCTGCACCCCAAGTCTTCTTGCTTCACTTTTTGAAGGTACTAATTTTGAATTTACAATAATATCGATTAATGAATCTTCATGGCTTATATTAATCTCTAAAATATCTTCCGGTAATTCATTTTTTTGAAACAAGCTTTTGAAATGTTCTTCAGCAGCACTTGCCTCCATATCTCCGTGGTATAAAGCAGTTACTTCCTTAGCCAATCTCATTTTTATATCTCTTGGATTTGCTCCTTTTTTCAGTTGTTCGTCTATGTTATTTATTTCATCAGGATGAATATCTGTCGTAAGCTCAAAGTATTTTATAATTAAACTATCAGGAATTTGCATTACCTTTGTGTATATATCCTTTGAGCTTTCATTAATACCAACATAATTACCTAAGCTTTTACTCATTTTTTCTGATCCATCTATTCCTTCCAGAAGTGGCATGAACAAAGCTATTTGACATTCCTTTCCGTAGTCCTTCTGAAGAGTTCTTCCCATAAGAACATTGAATCTTTGATCTGTTCCTCCAAGCTCAATATCTGCATTTATAGCCACAGAATCAAAGCCCTGCATTAAAGGGTAGAAGAACTCATGAATACCTATACTAAGCTGATTCTTAAATCTATTTTTAAAATCCTCTCTCTCAAGCATCCTGGCTACAGTATACTTTGAAGCAAGTTCAATAACTTCTTTAAAGTTTAGCTTTGAAAGCCATTCACTGTTAAATCTTAATTCTGTCTTATCCTTATCTAAAATCTTAAAAATTTGTCTCTCATAGGTCCTTGCATTTTCTAAAACCTCTTCACTTGTAAGCTGTTTTCTTGTTTTTGACTTTCCTGTAGGATCTCCGATCATACCGGTAAAGTCACCAATAATTATAACTACCTTATGTCCTAAATCTTGAATCTGCTTCATTTTTCTAAGCACTACTGCATGACCTAGATGAATGTCCGGGGCTGAAGGATCAAGTCCCAGCTTTACAACTAAACCTCTGTTTTCCTTCTGTGCTTCCCTTAACTTTTCCTCTAAATCTTCTAAGTTTATAACCTCAGCTGCTCCTTTTGTAATAATTTTGATTTGTTCTTCCACACTCATCATAATTTTTTACCTCCCTTTAATTAAATTGCTGTGAAGTCGAATTCTTATGATTAAGCAGATAGCCTCGCAATCTACTTCTAACATAAAAATAAAAAACTCCCGTCCTTTAGAAATCTAAAGGACGGGAGTATATTCCCGTGTTACCACCTTAATTTATCAATATGTCACCATATCAACCTCTTCAAGTACGGTTTTTATCAAACGATACTCTATCACTATAACGGGTGAAGGGCTCCGTAAACAGTCTACTACCTTAAATATAAGGATTTGACCTTCTGCTCAAAGACGTATTCAAATACCGTTTCCTGACCCTCTCACCAACCGGGAACTCTCTGTAAAGACAACCTGTATCCTACTCTTTCTTATCAAAGCATTTTAATATTTATTTTTATATATTATATTCTACTTTTCAAAAAAGTTCAACAATTAATTATTTGCTTTCATAACCTTGTTTCCTAATTGAAGCACTAACCTTAGGATAGTATACGAATTTATAGGTGCTTGCAATTCCCTGTGACCAGTTTCTATCACTTTCGCCTTTTGTTCTTTTTCTCATATAGTCGGACATTTCTTCGTCATATCTATCAATCATTTCTTTTTGACTGCTATTATACTTTTCTTCATGATATACAGCTTCCTTTGGAAGTCTTGGTTTAGGAGCTGATTCATCTTTTGGATGCCCTACAACCAATCCGCATACTGGATATACATACTTAGGAAGCTCTAATAATTTTATAAGCTCTTCAGGCTCTCTTCTAACTCCTCCAATAGGTACAATTCCAAGTCCTAAAGATTCTGCAGCTGCTATTGCACTTCCCATAGCCAATCCTACATCAACACAACCTACCATTGTAGATTCTATATTTTCTGTAATAACTAAATCTACTCCATTCTTTTCAGCCGCTAACTTAGCTCTATAAAAATCTGATGCAAAGATTAGAAATACCGGAGCTTCATCAATCCACTTTTGACCTCCAGCAAACTCTGCAATTTTTGCTTTTCTTTCTTTGTCCTTAACTGCAATTATGCTTACCTGTTGTCCATTAATTGATGATGGAGCAGCTTGAGCAGCTCTTATTATGTAGTCCAACTCTTCATCACTTACCATGTCTTCCTTATAGTTTCTGATTGATCTATGGTCTAATAATATTTTTATTGTCTCATTCATTTTAAACTTTCCTTTCTTTTTTATTATACAGTTCTAATATTAACCGCACCTTAATACTTCTGGTATTTCCTCATATATTTAATTAATATTATAAAATTTAAGAACAAAACTCTTGATTCTTGAATAAATTAAATAAGATAAACAGTATCTCGAATAAACGTAGGCTGAAATTCTAAATTGACTTCAACAGGCAGTCTGTGAACAAAATAAACGAGCTTGACTACCCAGTTATTCGAGTGAAAGGAGGAAATTATGAAAATAATATTACATTTTAAAGATGGAACAACCAACGAATTAAACCCAATGATCGGTAAGCTGATTATGAAAACTGTAAATATCAATGAGTTTATAAATAATCCTTCAGGCCAAAAATCTACAATTGGTAAGTTTGTAAATATCGATGGATTATACTCCGTTGAAATAGTACTTTAATTTCTAAAAATAATGCTAAAATGTAATAACAATCACAGAAATATATTATTAATAAATATATAATATCACTATACAGATTAAATATAAATATTAATTTTATTTTTATCCTTAAACCAAATTTATTCTTCATTTAAAAGGACAGTTTACCCGCTGTTCTTTTTTAATTTTTAGTTGTTTTTATAACACTCTTTAGATAAAATTACAAATAAGACCGTTTTATAAATTATATTTTTTAATTTGAAAAAAGTTATCAACAATATATTGTGTACAATGTGCATAAAAAGTCCAATATGTTGAGTTTTTAATATTATATAAATTTTATGTTGACATTTTCTCGTAATAACTTTATAATGAACAGTGTTCAGATGAATGAATGAGGTGTTTTACTTGTCTAGAATAATAGAAAATCCAAAAGAACTTATATTAGAAAAAGCCAAAGAAATTTTGTGTAACCAAGGTTATTCTCACTTAAGCATGAGAACGCTTGCTAAGGAATGTGACATAGCACTTGGTACCATATATAATTATTATCCTACAAAAAAGGATTTAGTAATTGAGATGATGACAGGCTATTGGAAGGAATATTTCAAGATTATGCAAGTCATTATAGCTTCTGATGATAATTTATATATTAGGCTCAAAAAAATATTTAACGAGCTTAACTTATTCATCAAGCAGTTTAAGGAAATTTGGCTAAAACCAGAGTTATATGATAAACCGGACTATGTAGAAAGCGGCATAGAAAAAGAAAATATATATATTGATAAATTTATTCGCGTAATCGAGTCTATGCTTATAAAAGAGGCATCTGATGACAAGATAACTCTGAAACTGGACTCCTATGAAACTGCTAAGTTTATCATATTGAATTTTATTACTATGATACAAATGCCGATTTTTAACTATTCATCTTTTGAGATTATTTTAAAAGAAATATTACAATAAATCATACCTGCAGGTATGATTTTAAAGCACCTCGAAATGAACATCGTTCACAGATATATTAAAATATACTAATTAATTAAGGAGGATTTTTTATGTTAGTTTATGCAGCAACATCAATAACCTTAGCACTTGTATTTTATACAATAGGCGTTTGGAGCGAAAAGAAGCAAGGTGAGCTGAAAAAATGGCACCTAGTAATATTTTGGATAGGCTTAGGATTTGATACCTTAGGGACTACCCTTATGGGTAAAATAGCCTCAGGAGGTTTTCAATTTAACCTTCATGGAATAACAGGTCTTCTTGCTATAGTTTTAATGCTATTCCATGCTTTATGGGCAACTGTAGTATTAGTTAAAAATGATATCAAAGCAAAAGCTAATTTTCATAAATTTAGTATAGTTGTATGGGCAATATGGCTTATTCCTTTTATATCTGGAGCAATTGTTGGTATGAGTAAATAAAAAATGGAGCTTTCGTAGAGCATTCCAAACGTTAATATGTTATTTGAAATCCAAAAAACTTCAAATAATAGGTTAAGTTTGTATGCAATACTTAAGCTCCATATTTTCCTTGTTATATCAAAAACTATAATAAGCTGATGAAACCCATACATGCTCCTTCCTCTACATGTATATATCTGAAAGCTCTATATTGATTTTTTCTTTTTTATTTTCTTCAAGATTTGAAATATTAGTTGAAACAATATCTGTGCTATAGTTTGAAATTTTCTTTGGAAGTTCTATTAAAAACTCGCTTTTTTCACCTACTTTGCTGCAAACAGGTATCTTTCCACCGCTTATTTCTACTAAAGCTTTAACAAGTGCAAGACCTATGCCGCTGCCTTCAGCCCTCTTAGTCAGCACCTCGCCCACCTGCCTAAATCTCTCAAATATAACGTCAAGCTTGTCTTCAGGAATACCGCTTCCCGTATCTCTTACACTTATCCTTATATTATTTTGATCTTCACCTATATTAACCTTAATATTTCGGCCGGCTGGAGTAAATTTAATAGAATTAGATAATAGATTTAATTACTGCCTTAAGATCATCAGGATGAATAATACTATGCCAAAAGTCAAAGCTAAAATATAAATCATTATCGTATCCTAAGAACTCTTTCCAAGCCGCTGAGACATACACTTTATTTTCTATCAAATCCATTTCCCAAACAAAATCAGATATACATTCAACAAGCAACGAATTTCTAATTTCCGAATTAGTTGAGCTCACCTATTTTTCCTCCTGAGATACAATCATCTTATCAATCTGCTAACTATATATTACTATACTATTATGTAAATTTTACATATCTATAGAAAATTACTGGTATATAATAATTGGCAGTAAAAAAGGGTAGATAGTACTTATTTTACTATCTACCCTTTAATGATTTTTTACTTATTGCATATTGATCTTGCTTATAACTTCATCAACAGTTAACTTAAACTGCTCTCCGCTTCTCATATCCTTAAGAGTTAAAACTCCGCTTGCTATTTCGTCTCCGCCGATTATAATAACATAAGGTATTCCAAGCTTATTAGCATAATTAAGCTTCTTTACAAATTTACCCTCTTCAAAGAAAACCTCTGAAGCTATTCCTGCTTTTTTTAGCTCAGTTGCAACACCTATTGAATATCCAACATTCTCATCCATTGGAACTACTAAAACCTTTGTTAGGGTTGAAGAAACACTTTCCTTAAAGAAACCTGCTTCTTTAAGCTGATAAAATAATCTGCTTAACCCTATGGATATTCCAACTCCAGGAAGCTTTTGAGTAGTATAGTATTCTGCAAGATTATCGTATCTTCCGCCGGAGCATACCGATCCTATTCCAGGATAATCGTTAAGTATTGTCTCATAAACTGTTCCTGTATAGTAATCCAAGCCTCTTGCTATCTTTAAGTCAACTATAAAGTTTTTATCAGGCACTCCAAATTGTCTTATATAGTAAACTACCTTTGAAAGTTCCTCTAAGCCTAAAGCAAACTCTCCATTATCAAGGTTTAACTTTTTAAGTCCTTCTAAAACCTCATCACTGCTTCCGGTAATGTTTATAAATTCTTCAATTCTGGCTACAGCTTCATCGGTAAGACCTAACCCCTTAAGCTCCTCTTTAACTGCTTCTATTCCTATTTTGTCAAGCTTATCAATAATCCTAAGAGTATCAACTTTATTTTCAACACCTACAGCATCAAAAAATCCATTTAGCACCTTCCTGTTATTGATATGAATTGTAAAGGAATCAAAGCCTAAATCAGTGAAGGTTGAGTAAATTATGCTTGGAATTTCTGCATCATTAATAATGCTTAACTTTCCGTTTCCTATTATATCTATATCACACTGATAGAATTCTCTGAATCTGCCCTTTTGATTTCTTTCCCCTCTATAAACCTTTCCTATTTGATATCTTCTAAACGGAAAAGTTAGTTCACTCATGTGCTGGGCCACAAATCTAGCTAGAGGTACTGTAAGGTCAAATCTTAAAGAAAGATCACTATCTCCCTTTGTAAATCTATATATTTGCTTTTCTGTATCTCCTCCGCCTTTTGCAAGAAGAACTTCTGACTTTTCAATAACCGGAGTATCTACAGGTATAAAGCCAAATTTTTCGTAATTCTTTCTTATTGTGTCCATCATTTTATTAAATGCTATCTGATCTGCAGGAAGCCATTCTATAAACCCTGGCAGAGTTGACGGTTTAACTACTTGATTAGCCATTTTATCCTACTCTCCTATTCACTTCTTCATAAACTTACATAAATAATTTATCACTTTATTATAATAAAATAAATACATTTTTTAAACAATTAATATATATTATAGACTATTTTAGGCATAGATTTCATTATTTTTCGTAAATTTTATAATGTTTATATCTGCACAGGTATTTTATATGTTCATATCCACTATATAGTAGCTAAAGTAAAACTAGCATTATAGCATGATATCTTTTCTATTCTATCCATATACCTTTATACCAAACTGCTGCAATATCGAAGAAGTACAAAATCATGCTCATATTCCACCCCCTCTTCGTAGGTTTTTAATAATTAATATAATTCCCTAAAATAAAAAAAGAACATGCTAATTTTGTTTACTGACAACTGTTATTATGCTATAATGATTACATAATATAATATTTGTGACAGAGGGAGTAACAACCTGAATATTTCAGGAATAAAGTCGTCATTACGGACAATTATCAATAGATAAATGCCCGGCTTTATTAGTTAACCTATTGGTTTGCCATGTGAGACTCTGCATCTAGCTTATAACTAGGTGCAGGGTCTTTTTATTTAAATGGAAAAGGTAATTTTTAACTATTATTTTAAGGAGGTCTACACTTTGAACACAAAAAACGCTCTAAAATGGGTAATCTTCTGGATTGCTGCAGCTCTACTCTTTAACACAGGAATATATTTTACTTTAGGTGAACAAAAAGCCTTAGAATTTTTAGGCGGCTATGTTATTGAAAAAAGCCTTAGTCTTGATAACTTATTTCTTTTTCTCCTTGTATTTGGCAGCTTTGGAATATCAGAAAAACATCAGAGAAGGATTTTAAACTATGGCATAATTGGGGCCCTAGTTCTGCGCTTTATCTTCGTCATACTAGGCGTAACTATAGTAAGTAAATTCCACTGGGTATTATATATCTTTGGAGCTATACTAATCTTCAGCGGTCTCAAAATGTTACTGAAACCTGAAAATGAAGATGCTGAAAACTTTAAAGAAAACAAATTAATTAAGCTTGTTAACAAAATTATACCTGTTACAGACAAACTCCATGGAGAGAAGTTCTTTGTAAGAATTAATAAAGTACTTTATGCAACACCTTTATTTGCAATACTTGTTTTGATAGAAGGAACAGATATAATATTCGCAATAGACTCTATCCCAGCAATATTCTCTATATCCACCGACCCTTTTATTGTATATACCTCAAATATTTTTGCCATCTTAGGTCTTAGAAGCCTTTACTTCCTACTTGCAGGAATCAATAATACTTTTAAATACGTAAAACATGGGGTTGCCTTAATCTTAGTCTTTACAGGAATTAAGCTTTCAATACTATTCTTCCATGTTGAAATACCTGTTGCTCTTTCTGTAGGAATAATATTCGCAATATTAATTGCCAGCATACTAATTTCTATTATTGCAAGAAAAAAGGAGAACTTGAATAAAGCTGATACTAAAAATGAATATATTTAAAAAATAATTAATGTACATTTTTGTTAACGGCAAAATAAACTAATACAAAGTAACGTTTTATTTATTGGAGGTTTACATGCCGTATCTACAAAAATCAGCATATAAAAATGCTATAATTAATTTTATTGGACCTAACCCTTCAACTTCCTTTAATCCAGTAAGTGTATATCCAACTATACACCCTTCTGCCTTTATTGGTCCTTTCTCATCAATAATAGGAGATGTGACCATAGGTAAAAATGTATTTGTTGCACCAAATGTTTCAATACGTGCTGATGAAGGAAGTCCATTTTATATTGGGGATAATACAAACATTCAAGATGGGGTTATTCTTCATGGCTTAAAAACCGGAAGGGTCAAAGCAAATGGGAGAATATACTCTATCTATATTGGAAATGGTGTAAGCTGTGCTCATGGCTGTTTAATCCACGGGCCTTGTAAAATTAAAGATAATGTATTTGTAAGCTTTAATGCCATAGTATACAATGCTATAGTTGGAGAAAATTCATATATATCTCCAAATTCAGTAGTAACCGGAGGAGTAAAACTTAAACCTAATAGCTTTGTTCCTCTTGGAGCTGTGATTGACACTCAAGAGAAAGCTGATAAATTAGGCGTTGTTCCCAAGTCTCAAGAAGATTTCGCTGAAGAGGTTCAAAGGGTAAACAGAGAGTTTCCAAGGAGCTACTCTTTACTTTTTGGTTCAGCACGCTGCTCCTGCGGTCTTAGCTGCAATCCTATCGACTTAGAAGATTTAGACGAATAAATAAAGGCTGCATAAGCAAGTTATTTTACTTTCCTATGCAGCCTTTGTTATTCTTCTCTCATTAACTTTAGTGTAACAAATGTAATAACATAAAGTATTAAATTAAACGCACCAAAGAGTAATGTAAAACTCAACGCTTTAATATGAATATCCTTTATCAGTATTGAAATTATGTTTAAAGGATTAAATATTACGTCCCAGCTGTTCCACCTGATAAATCTTCCTAAGTAAATAGCAAAACCGCTTAATAAACTTATGACTACTACAAATATCCAGCTTCTTGCTTTTCCAAACTTATCTTCTATAAGCTTTTGATTTATATGCAGCGATATTAGGCCAAACATATACCCAAGCCATACTCCCATTCCGATATTGATATAATTTAACCAAAGCTTAAGATTATCATTAAATAGGGTTTTAGGCTCCAAGCCATAAGGCACATATTTAGGGTTAGGTATAAAAAACTTATTTGAATTTATATGAATAAAGTCTGTAATTATATATGGTGCATTAGGATAGAAAAGCAGCCAAAGTATGCATAAACCTATTGTTATAATTCCAATGCCTTTAAATACTAAATGCTCCTTTTTTATTTTATAGAGCAAATTAGCTGCCTCAAAAGGTACCCATGCAAGGAATAAATTCCAAGCCATGTATAGTAGCTGCCCTTTGCTTGAAAAAATGACCCAGACGCAATATATTAAAGCTAAAATTCTCAAATAATTTCTGACTTTTTTCATTAATACTCTCCTAAACTGTTTAACATAGCTTTTTATCACTAGAATATGTACAAAAAATTATAAAAATACCAGGCAAGCTCACTCACCTGGATACTAATTGTAAATTGCTTAAATCTATTATACTTTAATGACCTGTAAAATCAACTATTATTTATACTGCTAATTACATTGGCTATCTTTTTAATTTTTTCTTCCTTGTTTAAACTATCCAAATCCGCATATAATATTCGATTATACAGCTCACTTCCTTCTATAGGTTCATAATTCCCCGGTATCCATTTAATAGTCCTTATTTTAAAATCTATGCCTTCTAGAGTGATATCAGCTATGCATTTTCCTTCCTCCCCAAGTTCAAAAGAATACCCTTCTCCTGTCTTTTTATAATATCCTTTGTCAGAAGCTTTTAATAAAATCAATAGAGCTTCTTCAATCTTCTTCAGCTTTTCCATCTAGTAATTACCCCTTCCCTCTTTATCTATCTTAACCTTAACATTAACCTTAATATCAGAAGTGGATACTATTTTATCCCAATCCTTGTTTTGATGCCTTCCAAAATTAGCTGCAGCAACTCTTCCTAATTCTAATAAATCAAGCTTATACTCACATTTCATCGTTTGAATAAAAGCATTGCACTCAGCTTCTATTTTATCTGAAAGCTCTGCTTCAAGCTTTTTCTTAAGCTCAGGATTATCTATTACGCTTGGAAATTCCTCATTTGATGTAATATCCCCTTCTAAGTTTAAGTCTATAATAAATTTATAATTATCTCCATCTTTTTCTGCTTTTACCTTTCTTCTTGCTTCGCAGTAATAATCAACATAGCTTTTTGCATCCTTTTGAAGATTCAATGAGCCTCTTGACTTTTTTTCTCTTAGTAAGTTTAATATCTTCCCTTCCTGCATATTTACTTTATCAACCATTTTATCTTTATTAAATATTGCGAAACCTGTTACCTCTGGTCCTGTTTTCTTTATCTCAACATATGGAATCAAGGCCTTACGACCTTCAGAATCAACTTTTACAAAAACATCTGTAAGTTTATAATTGTTTGTAAAAAAGTTATAGCCTTGAGCATTCTTAATAACACCTTCAAGATAATCTGAAGAAGTTGGATATCCATTAACTTGATAGCTTAAAAGTTCCTCAGCTTTTCCACTATAAACTATAACTGCTCCCATATCATTTACTTCCGGATTTGTAAATAAAACATCCAATATATTTCGTATTCCAAACTTTGCGTAATCTTCACTTATAACATACACCTTTTCAAGGCCTAAAAGAAACTTGTTATCAGATTTCCTTTGTCTGTCTCCTCTAGTCAGTCCAATTGTACTGCCAATACCTGTCTTAATTTCTCCTGTAATTTTATTATCTTCTCCAAATACATATACGCTTAGAGGTATACTGTAGGTAATATGACCATCCACTTCCTCAATAATATCATAGCCTGCTCCGGAGAGGACTTGCATATTTTCTACAGGCTTCATATTAGTATCATAAATATAAGCTATAAAAAGTAAAACTAAGCTAATTAGAATTACAGTTTGTTTTCCTTTCATATTTTCCTTCCTTCTTTAAATAAGTGATAATTACGATTAATGTTATTCCTATAATATTAAAGAGTATAAAATTAGGAGCCATTCTCCTTAGTATATTTCTTCTAAAAGCCTCATCTGAAAATAAAATAGTAACATATGCTACAAATGGATACATTGCATAGCAAAGCTTCTTAAAATCTAAGCCTTTAAAAAAGTCATTAAATATAAAAGTAAAGGTAAAAAAATAATTCGAAATAGTTTTTAGTGCAACTATACTCCATAAAAACAAGAATATGTATCTGAAATTATTTATTACCGGCATGTTTATAGAACTGGTAACGGATAAAAAAGGCCATCCATACTTCGGCACTATATCAATATCAAGATAGTAAATAGTTGAAAATACAAACCAAACGTATATTAAAGCCGTTACTATTACAGCTTTGAGGGAAGCCTTCATCATATTCTCTTTATCTGCTATCCTTGGATATATAATAAATAAAATCTCAACTCCACAGTAGGAGTAAACCGTTTGTATGCTTCCAACAAAAATTTTTTCAATACTATTTTGAAACACAGGCATTATATTTAATATACTTCCATCTCTTAATACAGCAATTGGGCATAAAACCAGGATAAGCATTAAGTAAAATATCATTTCATTTACTCTTCCTATAACCTTAAGCCCAAAGGAAGCGGTAAAGGCAGCAGCTAAAATGAAAGCAGGTATTAATTTTGCTGGTGTGAGAAATGAAGCTATATAGGTTTGCAAAATATCATCCAAACCGGCACTTCTTGTGGCTGCAAAAAATAAGAATTGAAGCATAAAAACAAAATTAAATAAACCACCGCCAATACTACCCAAGCATATCTTGCTAATCTGAAGAATATTTTTATCAGGATATCTTCTAAAAAGAAGTATTCCCATAATAACGAGATAAAAAGGATACATCATGCCGAAGATAACTGATATCCATGCGTCCTGCCCTGACTCCTTAATAAGGTCCTTTGGCGCTGATAAAATAGCTATTCCTATCATTGTTCCTATAATAATAAAACTATACTGATTAGCTGTTATATCATTAGTTCCTACCTTTTTCATTGTTCTCCTTTCTTCCCTTAAGCCATTTATATCTAAAATCACTTTGTCTTACAGGATCTTTATTGGGAATGCTTTCCGGCCTTTTATTCATCTTCCAAAATTGTGTTCTTATAAATAAATCTTTAAAGTCTCCTGGTTTATTTATACTGAAATACGGCACACCAAAGCTTTCAAGAGAGCAAATATGTACTATGATAAAATACCAGCCTAGTGCAATGCCAAACATCCCCATCATTTCAGACAGTATGAGTATCGGAAATCTAAGCACTCTAATTGCAATAGCCATATCATAATTAGGTATTACAAAAGTTGCCACTACAGTAATACCTAATATAAGAAGTGTAGTTGGACTTGCAAATTTTGCTCTTATAGCTGCATCACCGATAATAAGACCACCTACAACGCTGAGTACCTGACCTACCTTTCCCGGCAGCCTAAGTCCACCTTCTCTTAATACCTCTACCACTATTTCCATCGCAAGTATTTCTAAAAAAGGCGATAAAAGAATTCCCTTTCTTGACAATACTAACGGAACAACTGAGTTAATAGGAAAAAGCTCTGAGTTATATTTTACAAAGGTTAAATATATTGCTGGCATGGTAATAACAATAAATATATTAAGCATTCTTAATAATCTTGTTATTGAGGAAACAATTGAACGCTCATTATAGTCTTCTACAGCTTGAAAAAATTCTTCAAATATTGCCGGTGCCGTTATGACAAAGGGTACATTGTCAAGAATAATGGCTACTCTTCCTTCCATCAAATTCGCTTGTATCTTATCAGCTCTTTCTGTTCCAAAGGTTTGTGGAAACGGGCTGTAAGGATGTTTTTCTATATACTGCTCTATAGCTCCTATTCCTGCAGCACCATCTATATCAATAACACGAATTCTTTCTCTTATCTCATTTAACACATCATCGTCAACAATATCCTTTAGATAAACTAAAGCAAGTTCCGTTTGAGTATGTCTTCCGATGATAAACTTTTCTACAGTCAGATATTTACTCTTAATTCTTCTTCTTAAAATTCCTATGTTAGTATTTATATTTTCAATAAACCCTTCCCTTGGGCCTCTAATAACAGGTTCATTAACAGGCTCTGAAATGCTTCTATAATTTCCTTCCGCAGCATCTATTAAAATGAAAGAGCTTATTTTATCTATAATCAAAACAGCTTTTCCCGTTTTTATTCCACTTATGGCTTCTTCCAAATTGTTTCTAACAACAGTATTGCAAAGAGAAATATATTTTCTTGATAGATATTCCGGAATATTAATGTTCAAATTCAAGTCTTCTGACAGTTGAATCATGAGTGGATTTAAGACATCTCTATTCAGCATATCCTTGCTTACCATTCCGTTATTATAAATAAGGGCTGCATTTAAAAATCTTGTCTTTCCTATTATAAATTCCTTAACAGCCACCGGGGATTGAGTTCCTATTTCACTTAATATGATCTTTAAATTTGCTCTTATATCTGTAGTCAGAGTCTGCATTATTGCCTCCTTTCAGGAAACTGTGCTCTAAAACCCATTTAGCGCTTTAACTTATCAGTAATAATTATTTGTATGTAATGAGTATTTGCATATTTTGCCTATGATATGCAAAAAAATAATAAACTGCCTCAAAACAACCTCTACATTAGATTGGTTTTAAGGCAGCCTCATTCTTACACCCATTTTATATACAAATTGTATTTCTTCCTGAGTGCTTTGCTCTATAAAGCTTGCTGTCCGCTTCTTCTTTTAATAAATTGACGTCAGTAACAGTGGCCGGATAAACCGCAACCCCTATTGAAACTGTTACTTTTATTGTGCTTCCGCAGGGCAGAACAAATATATCTCCTTCTATGTTCCTTCTTATCCTTTCGGCAATCTCCAAGGTTCGTTCTTTTGTACAATCTCTTAATATGACGCTAAACTCTTCCCCGCCAACTCTTCCTACTACATCAAAATCTCTTACTGATTTTAATAGAATTGTACTTAATTCTCTTAGAACAGCATCTCCAGCAGCATGTCCATAAGTATCATTAACCCTTTTAAACAAATCAACATCTATAGCAAGAAGTGCTATGCTCTCTTCATTACCTCTCGCCTTACTAATAAGCTCATTAAAGGATTTATCAAAGCTTCGTACGTTATCCAATCCTGTCAAATAATCCTTTGCAGCTTCTTCTTTTAATCTTTCCATAGTGCAGCAGACTTTTGTTATCTTTCCTGAAAGATACAAAACCATTAAATTCGAAATAACTGCTCCTATCAAAAAATAAATCAGCATAAGGCTTTGATTTTTTGTATCCTTGAGCAATGCAAGAATCAAAAGCGTTAAGGCAAATTCAGCATAAAAAAGCATATTTGTCCATCTGCTACTTTTATATATATTTGATACAAATCCTTTTACAGTGTCCATTACTTAAATTGTCCTCCTAGAGAATTCAACTTAAAATGCTGCGTTGTAGTTAATATTTCGATAAACTTTAAAAAATCTTTACTAGTAATGTTTTGGTAATAGCTTGTCTTACAATATAATATGATCTTTTAATTAAAATGACATTTAAATATTGTAATGTTATAATAAATTCGTGTAAACGATATGAATAAGGAGAGTGGTACTATGATAAACTCAATAAAATTAAACTTGGATACTATAGAAGCCATGCTTTATTTCTGGAGCGCTGTAAATGACAGAGAAAATGTTTCCGAAATGTTTATCTACGACTTAACTGTAATGCCAGGGTTAACTTTAGCTTATGATGAAAACTTTACTGAAGAGTCTGTTAGAAGAGCACTTAGCGCAATTAAAAATAGAGAGATTTTCTCAAGAAACTCAAGAGAAGAAGGAAGATTTTATAATAACAATCTTTGGATGATGGAAGATCTTGAATATACAAACTTAATGGTTACACCAATAAAGAAGTTAAACTTAGACTTTTTACTTGAAACACTCAACTCAAAATTTTCTGAATCTAAGTATACTGAACTTGAGGTTTATTTTTCACCTCTTCACGTGGAAGAATATCTAATTAAAGAAAATAAGCTTATAATAAACTTTTTCAGAGTAAAGCCTAGCGATTTTGATGATAATACTTTTATAGGTGATAAGGAACTAAAGGCATACATACAGGAAAAACTAGAAGAACTATTAAGCAAATAAAGGAGATTTCATGTAAATGTCAAAACTATTTAGTGCTTACAAGATAAAAGATATGGAGCTTAAAAATAGAATAGTTATGGCTCCTATGTGCATGGATTCAGCAGAAAATGGCTTTGCTAATGATTGGCATTTCACACATTATACAACAAGGGCTGTGGGCGGAGCCGGTCTTATAATTGTTGAGGCTACTGGAATTGAACCTGGGGGAATGATTACAGACAAGGACTTAGGGCTATGGGAGGATGCTCAAATTGATGAGCTTAAAAAAATAGTTGACGTGTGCCATAAAAGAGGCTCAAAAATCGGAATACAAATAAATCATTCCGGAAGAAAATCAGAGGTTCTTGCACATCCAATTATTGCTCCAAGTGCTATAGCTTTTAACGAAACCTATAGGGTTCCCTCAGAAATGAGCAAGGAAGACATAAAAAGAACTGTAAACTTATTTAAAGATGCTGCTGAAAGAGCCTTAAAGGCAGGCTTTGATTTAATAGAGCTTCATGGAGCACATGGATATTTGATTGCTCAATTCCTTTCTCCATTAACTAATAGGAGACAAGATGAGTATGGTGGGAGTCCTGAAAATAGAGTCAGATTTTTAAAGGATGTTATCAGAGCAGTAAAAACTGTATGGCCTGTAACAAAGCCATTGCTTCTTAGAGTATCCGCTGAAGATTATAACGAAGGAGGAAATACTTCTGAAATAATGGCACAGCTTATTAATCTAGTTAAAGCTGAAGGCATAGATATGGTTGATGTCAGCACCGGAGGAACTGCTCCGGCTAAAATTAATACTTATCCGGGCTATCAGATAAAACCTTCGGAAATAATTAAACACTCCTGTTCTATTCCGACAATAGCCGGAGGTCTTGTTACTTCTCCACTTATGGCTGAAGAAATACTAGGTAACGATAGGGCAGACCTTATTTTCTTAGGCAGAGAATTATTAAGAAATCCTTATTGGGCTTTTGAGGCAGCAAAAATGCTTGGCGATGATATAACTTGGCCTATTCAATACGAAAGAAGTAAAGCCGTAAGAAAAGGTGGATTTTAAATTCAATAAAGGAGTCTCCTAAAACACTTCAAACCCTTATCATGCTGCTTAAATTCCAAGAAACTTTTTCTTCTACCAATTTAAGCAGCATGATAATTTTTGTTCTAGGAGCCTCCTCTTTTTATGATCATAACCTCTTTCCTTCCTCCAATACTAATTCTACATAATAACTAATTGAATTAATATTCGAGTTTATTCTTGAGCCATTCTGATCATCAGTATTCCTTTTATAATCTATTTCAACGTTATGTTCCTTAGCTGTAAAATCAGCTTTCTTTAGTATTTTTATACATTGTTCCAAAACTTCTATTCCTTTGTTATCAAACTCACTGTCTTTATAACCTCTGCAGGCAACAAAATTAATATCGTAGGATAAGTGGTTTATGTCTCTGAAATACTTTAAAATCTTTTGTATACTCTTAAGCCTTTCCGGATGCAGTAAATTTAAGAAATAGGAGGCTTCATTTATCATAATGGTTATATTGGAATATACCAAATCCAAGTCGTTAAATATTGATGGAAAAAGAGTAATATACTCTCTATTTTCATTGTCATATTTCCCTTTAAGTTTCTTTTGTGTATATTCTAATCCGCTTAGCAGTTGATCCTTTGTAAATTGAAGTCTTTTATATGCAATCCTTCTATAATATAAAAAAGAAAAAATAAAATTATAAAATATTGCTATCAAAACACCTAAACCAAGCGCTGCTATTCTTAATCTGTACGTGAGCCATATGCTTGGATTTCCTAAAGCATCCTTCTGAACATACTGAGTCATATAAATACAGGTAAATATAGCGACCGGAGAAACCATTCTCCAGTTTATCTTCAATGACACGTATAGGGTTAATGCCATTGAAACAGCTATTACAAATGCATTTATTCCAAAAAACACAATTAATATTGCTGTGCATACCGCTCCTAAAGTAGATGCGATAAGCTGGCTTATTCCACCCTTTATTCCAAGAATGTTAATGGGCTCAAGGTTATACATAACTCCTAAAAGTACAGAAATCATATCAAGTCTTGTAAGCGGAAGCCCTGTCCCTATAACATACCCAGTAGCTATTGCCATCATAGCCTTAACAATATAAAGCTTTGAGTCAAATAAAACCGCCTCTCTGTTTAAACCAAATAAATTTGATAATTCTTTCATATACACCTCACTAGAATCGCAAAACATAATTAATATACCTGCATATTATACAGATTAAAACTCAACCTTTAATCAAAGATAAGCTATAAGTAAGTTTGTTGCCTGAATTGTTTATCTATAAAAATATAAAGAATATTATTTTTTATTTTTAAAAGACTATTAATAGTATATCTATGTAGAAGGGATTTATGATGAATACTTACTTTCTTATTCTAATTCGAACAATAACAATAATGTCAATAGCACTATTTTCAATACTTCTTATAATGGGAAAAAGACCTATAGGTGAGCTTCCGGTATTTGACTATCTTATTATAATAACTTTAGGAAGTGTTGTTGGTGCTGATATTGCTGAACCAAATATAAATCATGCACATATTGCTTTTGCAATAATAGTCCTGGCATTGTTTCAAAAATCCGTTACTTTATTAGCTATAAAAAGCAATATTATTAAAAGATTTGTAACCTTCGAGCCTACAATTGTTATCAAGGATGGAAAATTTATATATAAAAATCTTAAGCATGCTAAGTATTCAATAGATGAGGTTCTTATGCTTTTAAGAGAAAAAGGGATATTTGATATAAATGAGCTATATCTCGCAATACTTGAGCCGAATGGAAATATTTCAGTGCTTAAACATTCTAAGTATGAAACGGTAACATTAAAGGATATGAATATAAAGCATTCTGATCCTCATCCTCCATTAACTATAATTCATGAAGGAAACTTTGTTGAACAAAATTTAAAAGCATTAAAGGCCACTAATGAAGAGATATCTAAAAAACTTTCTGAGAAAGGGTTTAATGATTTAAAACATATTGTTTATGCTTCGTTGGATACGGAAGGTAATATAAATATATCACCCTATGATTACGATGGGGGCTAAACTTAAAACAACTCACACTCCTGTACGAAGAAAAGAAGATATCTAGTTATCGCGATATCTTCTTAGAATCTTCTATTTATTTAAGCCATAATATTTTTCATACTCTTCTTCAATTAAAGCTTCACTTAAACCTTCAAAAGCAAGCTCATCAGAAGTAATGCATAGTCCTGCACAGATTGTTCCAAATTTTAAGCAATCGTCTATTGATTTTTCTTTTAAAAAGCCATATAAAAAACCTGAGAAGAAACTGTCCCCTGCACCATTTGCATCTTTAAATTTATAATCTTTGATGATTGGCGTTTCAATCCAACTTCCATCTTTAGTTAAGGCAGTTGATCCATTTTTACCGTGAGTACACACAGCAAGCTCCTTGCCCCTAGCCATCCAGTTTTCCATCACAGGCTTATAGTCACTCATATTATCCGAGCTTACAAAAATATAATCTGCAATATCTATATAATCTTCATGATATGGATTTCCTATATTATAATCATGCAAATCTGTCCAAACAGGTTTATTATATTTTTTGATAAGAGGTATTATTTGTTTTGTATAGCCTACAATGTTTAAAACTATAATGTCGCATTCTTTTATAAGAGCCTCCATTCTAACCATATCTAAATCCGGTTCATTGGAGGATTGAGTAACAAAGATTGATATTCTATTTCCGTTTTCATCCATAAGATTCACATGTCTTTCTGTTCCCTTTGGATCTATGTCGTAAACAAAATTTACTCCGCCATACTTAAGTCCGTCTACAATCTTATTTCCCCATAAATCATCTCCGATTATTGAATGTAGTGTATTATCCACATTAAGCCTTGTTAAATTTAAAGACTTTCCGGCCCCTGTTGATCCTAAGGTTTCATTAAAGGGTGCATAATGTATTGTTTGAGGCTCTGGTTTTGGCAGGTTCTTTAAGTAAATTATTGAATCAAAGGTCGTTCCACCAATTACTAATACTTTTTTCATTAAATTTATCCTCCTTATCATGAACAATCGTTTGCATTAATATATTTCTATAAATTTTTCGATAATTTAAGTATATGATTACACTTTAAAATAATCAATATCACATCAATTTTTCTAGTACTTACCAAAACACACTATAGTATATTAAACTTCATGCATAAATTTAATTTTCTCAGCTAAATTTAAAATTCATTATATTTTTTAATTATTAAATTAATCGAATTTACATTAATTCACTTGTTTATTTAGTTTATAAATACACAAGATAATAACTGAGCTGATAAGCAAATTTATATGGTGGAGGTAATACAATCATGAGAAATCTTTCTGAAGCAGAATTATTATCATTGACAGGTCTTTTAAAAATGGAAAATGACAGTTTGGCAGTAGCAAAAGCTATGCAAAGCATAATAAAAGATGATGAACTAAAAAAACAAGCTGAATCTGGAATACTGGCAATGGAAGGAAGAATAAAAGGAATACAGCAATTCATTAATGAGAACGGCATAACAGGGGAGGTTAGATAATATGGCTACTATAATAAGCAATATGGTTCAGGGTACTACAGATATAAATGACGAAATAATCGCTAGCGATATGTTAGCCGGTGCAAAAGGCGGAGCAAATGCATATCTTAATGCAGCACTTGCAGCACCAACTCCAGAGCTTAGAGCAATGTACTCCTCAAATCTAACTCAGGTTTTAAATGGATATAGCGCACTTGCAGATTTATCCATTAACCGAGGCTGGGAAAAACCTTATAATGATCCTGTACAGCAACTCAGCGAAGCCTTTGCAAAATCAAAAACTACTGTTGAATACTAATTAAAAAGAGCC
>KE993477.1:17686-170043 GCA_000466585.1 Clostridiales bacterium oral taxon 876 str. F0540 | reverse complement strand
TATAAATATATATTTTTTTATTTATATAAATATATGTTTATATATTGATTTATTTATATATTGAAATAAAGTTTTATATTGTTGCGGAAATTACATTTAAGGTTAATGTAGTCCAGTGCTTTAATTGGTGCGCAACGATCTGATGCACCTTGGGGAATATGCTATAAGTATATTGCGTCCTTAGAATGCAGCAAATATATTGTGTCGGAAAATACAATTATTATTTTTCAGGAGGTCTTTTATGCCCTCAAAGTTAAAGATAAAAATAGTAGATAACAAGAAGCTAAGAGCAGAGCTTGATGAGCTTTATGAAAAAATGAGCCAAGAAGATTTAGCAAAATGGTCTCTGTTATTAGCAAAGCACATATTGGATATAGTATGTATAGATTATAATTCTGTAGATGAAATAGTTGAAGGATTTAATACAAATGAATTATGGCAAGCAGGTAAAGCAAGAATGCACGATGTAAGACAAGCGAGTTTTAAAACCCATAAGCTTGCACGAGAATGTGAAAGTGAGATAAAGAAAACTGCTTTAAGGGCTGTAGGTCAAGCAGTAGCAAGTGGACACATGAGGGAACACGCAATGGTAGCGTCAGATTATGCTGTTAAAACAATAGGATTAATTAATTCAAATGATGCTGATGCTATAACTTGCGAGCGACAATGGCAGCTAAAGGAATTAAAAAAATTCTGCCGCTAATAAAATAAACGTAGGTTATTACATTACTATTGTCACAACTTTATTAAAGTGTTCAATTAAGGGGGAGTTTTATTACTTCCCCTTTTTAAATATCATAATGCAGCATTTATTAAACATAACCTATTCTATAGATAGCAAGCCTAAACATCTATTCAATTTCCTTTCTCCATCATTATAGCTTTTATGCTTTATAGCCCCACCCATGCCCCTTGAACTATATAAGAATAAAAAGAAAAACAAAAAAAATAAAACAACAAAAAGAATTTTATTTTTCTCTGAAAACTTTTTTCAAAGCTGCATATTTATGTCTATCAAAATAAATACAAGGAGTGGTATAGATGAAAAATGCAGACTTTGAAAATTATTTCAATATCCTAAATAAACTGGCCTGTGAAAGGAAAATTCTTTGGAAGGTTCATTATGACACCTGCATTGATAAAAATGGAATCTATCTCTTAAGACTTAACTACAGGGTTTTGATTCCTAAGCTTAAATACTCTTATTTTAGAGCTTCCGTGGATCATATGCTTGAGAATACTCATTTAGCTAATGATTTAGAAGTCTTGGAAGAATCTTTTAAGGCCAGTAAAAATTATTTTGATCCTAAGTGGCTGGATGCGGTAAGTTTAAGAAATGAGCTTAAAGTAAAGGAGTACTGCATTGCAAGCAGCTATCCTGTGACCTTTTTAAGGGAAGAGAATCTTCGGGAAAAGACAGTATTCAGATCGGCAGTTATTGATATACATAAGCTTCAGGAAAAGGGCTTAGACATTGGAAATTTGATTTGTGATAACAGAGAAAGAAACATGTAAGGGTGGGGAATATTTATGGCAAGATACAGAAGTTTGGAAACTACATTTTGGCAGGATAACTTTATAGTAAGGCTGCCCCTAGAGGAGAAGGCCTTTTACAGCTATATTCTTACTAATACAAGGACATGCCAGTGCGGCATATATAGCTTTTCTTTAGTGTTTTCAGCAGTTGAATTAGGCTGCAGTGAAGAGAAAATCAGAGAGCTTATAAGTAAGTTTACTGATTACGGGAAGATACTTTACGATGAGGGCACTGAAGAAATCATGATAATCAACTGGTATAAGTACAATCTTAGTACAAGCATAAAAACTTTAATTTGCGTTAATAAAGAACTTAAAGCTATTAAAAATAAAGCCTTTGTAAAGAAGTTTTATAATCTTTGCAAGAATACTGAATATGACCTGGGAATTATTTTTGAGGGCATAGAAGTAGGTGAGGAAGTAAAGCCTGTGGAGAAATCTGAAGAAGCTGAAATAAAGAAAACTTCCATATCTGAGGTGGTTAGACACTTTAGCAGCAATATTCATCTGGTAAGTCCTATTGAGATTGAGGATTTAAAGTCTTGGTGCGAGAAGCTGCCTCCAGATATTGTCCTTATGGCAATAGATGAGGCTGTGAGAAATAATGCTAGAAATATGAAGTATATAAACGGCATACTTATAAACTGGGTCAGTGAGAATTTGAAGACTGCAGAGGATGTGAGAACCTATATAAAGGATTGGCAGGCTAAAACTGCTAAAGGTCATAAGCCTAAAGAAGAGATGCAGAATTCAAAAGCCTACAAGATAGTGGGGGAGGTAAGTTAATGAGCACCAATAAGTTTATTAATCAAGAGGCAGAGATGCAAGTTTTGGGTGCAGTATTTCTAGATAACAAGGTTTATAAGGATATAATCGATATTTTAACCTCAGAGGATTTTTACTCTGCAGCTAACGGAATAATATTTAATGCTATGAAAAGGCTTTATTTAAAGGAGAGTCCTATAGATGTCACCACAGTTGTGGAGGAACTTGGGATAACTCTTCAGGAGGTTGGCGGAGTTACTTATATTGCTCAGCTTGTAGGCTCCTGCATATCTGTAAGCAGCGTAATGGCTCACTGCAGTATAGTAAAAAACAAGTCCAGAAGGCGCAGGCTTTTTAAGGCTGCAACCCAGTTTATTCAGGATATACGAGGCACTGACAAGGAAAATGAGGAGCTTATGGAATATCTCCTAAACGAGTTTAAAGCTGTGGAGTTTTATGAAGCTAAAAGGGACGGAAGCTTATCTGAAGGACTGGATAGATACCTAACGCTGCTGGAGCAAAGGCAGAGAGGGGATATAGGGGGATATGCTACGGGCTTAAAGCTAATGGATAACTTTTCGGGTGGCTTTCAAAAACAGGATTTAGTTATACTTGCAGCAAGGCCTTCTATGGGAAAGTCTGCTGTGGCGCTTAACATAGCGGCCAACATGGCGGTGGACAGCGGGCTTAAAGTAGCTATGTTTCAGCTTGAGATGAGTAAGATATCTACCATTGAAAGGCTTATGGCTAATAGAACTTCAATAGCTATGAATAAGCTTAAAAAAGGAGATATTGAGGATGAACAGTGGATGCAGATTACAGATACCTCTAACTTTCTTCAGGGTTCCAGTCTGGATATTTATGACGATGTATATACTCTAAAGGAAATACGTTCAGAGTGCAAAAGATTGAAGCTTAAGAATGGTCTTGATGTGGTTTTTATAGACTATCTTCAGCTTATAGAAAACGGAGGCAATCTTAAAACAAGAAATGAAGATGTAAGCGCAATTTCAAGGGGACTTAAACTTCTTGCAAAGGAGCTTGATATTACTGTAGTTGCTCTGTCCCAGCTTTCCAGAGCTCCGGAGGGAAGAAACAACAAAAGGCCTTATCTGTCCGACCTGAGGGATTCCGGATCAATTGAGCAGGATGCAGATATGGTGATGTTTCTTTACAGAGATGACTATTATGACAGCCAAAGCGAGGATGCTGGATATATAGAAATTATTATTGCAAAGCATAGAAACGGAGAAACAGGAACTATAAAGGCAAAGTGGTATGGAAAGTATCAGAAGGTGGTGGCATAAGAAGCGGTTGAGTAACATTGAAATACATCCAGTAAAAATAGAAGCAAAAAACTGTGAGGTTCTACTAGACCTCACAGCTTTTATATTTCCGTAATATGAATTGATTCTAATCAAACACCCCGCCAGTTTTCTTACTGCTCTTAACCTTGCTGGCACCGCCTCCTATGGACTTTTTATTAGGAATTAGCCTTCCATTTTTGGAGGAACCCTTTTTCTTTTTTTCTTCTATAAGTTTTTTCATCATTTCAATGTTTTTATCTGACATTAATGTTCACCCTTTAATATTTATTTTATTCTTTCAGAAAGCAGCACGCCACCAATACTGATATTATATAGGGATTATCTTCTTCTGACAACTTATTTTGTTTTATTCCTGGCTTGTGAATAAGCCCTTTCGGCTGCAAGGACCTCGGGGGTCATAAGCTAATATCAAAGCTCCAAATGGGGAATATGCCTGCTTTGCTGGAATGTGGATGGATGGAGTTAATGACTATGCCTATCTTGAGCCCTTGGCAACAGACCCTAAGTATAGAAGAATGGGGCTTGCCACCATAGCACTTACAGAAGCAATGAAGAAAACTCAAAAGTACGGAGTTACCTACTGCTTTGGCGGTAACCGTGAGTTTTATCAGTGCATAGGCTTTGAAGTAGTATGCCATCGTGAAAAATGGAATAAGGTATGGTAAATAGTAAAACAAGAAGCCAAGCGGTATAACACACTGCTTGGCTTTTTTGTGCTGCTATTTGCATGTTCTCTAAAAAGTATCTATGGGGTTCTATTTGTGAAACTTAACTTAAAGCCCTATAGATACTTTTATTACTTCCGAAAAACATTATATTTCACAAGCTTTTTGTATATAAAATCCCCCAGGTAAGAGTAAATAACATTATACAAAACAGAAAACAAAAATAGTATAAACAATTGAAGATACAGTGCTCCTGGAAGCTTAGTTCCAAATACAGGTATTCCAATGCCGTAATTCATTATGCTTAGCGTTACTGTAAGAATAATAGAGCTAGACGCGCAAATTATAGCTTTTTTATTTGTATAGCTGCTGGAGATTCCAAGCGAACATCCGATAACACCATTAGTAAATAAAAAGAATAGACCTTCATGAGTACTTATAATCATAATGAGCATAGCGGCTACAAGATAAGATAAAACACCAGCCTTAGGGTTAATTCTTGCCACTATATAAATTGGAATAGCACTGAATATGGTAAAAAGCACAAATACTTCTGAAAAAATAACAGGCAAGGATTGAAATAAGGCTGCCATAATTGTAAATAATGCTCCAATCACAAGGGGTCTGGTATTTGACATAGAATGCCTCCATTAATTAATCCTTAATATTATATGATTTTAAACTGGAATTTGTTATCCATGCTTAGTCCTAAGTTTCTCTTTAAAATGAACCAAAAAATATCCTGAACATATACTATTATGAATGTATTAAATTTGGGGGAGTTTCTAAGTGACACAAATGGAACAATACTCTACTTCTGCTCAGGGCATGGAAGTAAAAACAACTGCTGCTAAAAGAAAAGTAAATCCTGCTGATATTAAACTGCCGCCCGGATATAAAATAGAGGTATTTGCAGAAGAGTTAAACACGCCAATAAGCATGATTATTACGGATAAAGGGGAAATGCTTGTTGCCGATGCTGGGGTTACCTCAGGAAGTGGTAAGGTTTTACGGCTTACAAAGGATGGTTTTAGGGTAATTGCTGATGGTTTTAATCCTCCTCTTACCGGTATTAATTATTACAATGGAAATATCTATGTGTCTCATCGAGGCTTTATCACAATAATAAAACCTGATGGCACAAAGGAGGATATAATATCAGGCCTGCCAAGCCTTGGAGATCACCACAATAATCAAGTTGTGTTTGGACCGGATGGAAAGATGTATTTTGGGCAAGGGACAGCCACTAACTCAGGTGTTGTAGGCTTAGATAATGACTGGTTTAAAAAGTATCCCTTTTTCCATGACTATCCCGGAAGCAATATCTATGTAAAGGGACAAAACTTTATAACTGAAAATGTTCAAACAAAAGCGCCAAATGATTATGCGTACACAGGCGCATTTTCACCCTTTGGTGTGCCAAATATACCTAATGAATTTAAAAAAGGAATTGTAAGAGCGAGTGGAAGCATACTTAGAGCTAACCCTGATGGTTCAAACCTGGAGCTTGTAGCATGGGGGCTTAGAAATCCGTTTAGATTAAAGTTTGATAGATTTAACAGGCTCTTTTCCACAAACCATGGGGCTGATGTCAGAGGCAGCCGTCCTATTGATAACTCTCCTGATGAGTTTCAATTAATAATGCCAGGTGCATGGTATGGATGGCCAGATTATACTGGAGGTATGCCGGTTACATTGCCTATGTTTAAAGCTGAAGGAAGGCCAGAGCCAGAATTTTTGCTTGCTAAGCATCCAATGAAGCCGCCTAAACCTTTTACACTTTTTACTCCTCACGCAGCTATAATGGGCTTTGATTTTAACTATAACAGAGATTTCGGACCTTATGGAGACGTCTTTATAGCTGAATACGGCAGTGAAGCTCCTGAAACGACAGGTGGAAAGCCATTGCCTAGAGTAGGACATAGAGTTTCAAGAGTTAATATGAAGACGGGTACAGTGGATACCTTTGCAATAAATAAGTCAGGCTTTGCTGCATCCTATACAGGTGGTGGCGGATTTGAAAGACCTATTGATGTGGTTTTCGATAAAGCCGGAGCAATGTATGTATTAGATTTTGCTATTAACCCTGAGGGAGAACCGGATGAGTTCGCACCTAATACAGGTGTTATATGGAAGATAACTAAATCATGATTAAAAACTCCAGTATATATCTGGAGTTTTTTAATTACTATTAATTTCAAGCCGCTGACCATCAACTGGAGGGCATATAAATTCACCTAACCTAATCGTGCCTTTTCTAGAGCAGCTATATCAAATTTCTTCATTTTTAAGAAAGCTTCTGTGATACGGCTTATTTCTTCTGGCGTACCCTTCGACATCATTTCATTCATATTAGCGGGTACAATTTGCCAGGATATTCCGAATTGATCTTTTACCCAACCGCACTGTTCTGCTTCCGGAATAAAGGAAAGCTTATCCCAATACCTATCAATTTCTTCTTGATTATCGCACATCACCATAAAGGAAAAGGCCTCATTAAAGGTAAAATCCTCACCATAGCCATGATCCATCGCAACTAATTCAAGACCGTGAATATTAAATTCTGCATAGTTAACCTTCGCCCTGGTGTCCGATGCTTCACCTTCTCCATAGTAGTTGATAAAACCTTTATTTGAATTCTCAAAAGTAGAAACATAATAGTTAATGGCCTCCTCAGCCTTGCCACAGGCCACTCCGGAAAATAACAAAGATGGTCTTATCTTTTGCTTATGCTCTTCAATATTATCTACTAACATAAGCTGCCAGTTAATCCCGAATCTATCCTGAACCCAAGCATATTTCTTGCAGAAGGGATATTCTCCGAGAGGCATTAATTCTGTCCCATTATTAGCTAGAGCAGTATGTAGTCTATCTACTTCTTCTGAAGTACCGCAAGCTACCATTAAAGATATGGATGGGTTTAATTTAAAATAGGGGCCGGCACTTATTGCAGAGAGTTCAAGATTAGCAAGCTGAAAAGCTACAGTCTCAGCATCGCCTGAGGGGGTATCCGGAATGATAGTAGTGTTAATTATTTTAGAATTCTCAAACAAGCTGACATACAATTTGGCAGCCTCTACTGCTTCTTTGTCAAACCATAAGTATGGAATTATCCTTTGCATAATAAAGCCCTCCTAAAAAATTTATATTAGTATTATTATCCCACATTTTCAGATGAAAAAACAAACTCATAATAATGCCTAACCGCCTCATCCAAAATACTGCTCAAATAAACATTCTCATCCTCGTGCTCAGCCTTAAGCTTGTTTAGCATCCTAACTGTTGAGCGCCTAAACATAAAGGTTCTCTTAATCTCAAAGCGCTCGCCATCAACCGGAGGCGTTATGCCATAAGGCTGCTTCTGAAGAGTTCTGTTATCAATTAATTTCTCCGGAGCCTTTGGCTTAGAAATATTATCACCAAAGCTGAAGCTTTGAATAATGTCGCCAACCGGTACATCGCCTTCAGAAAATCCATCATCATCTTCTTCATCACAATCAAAACTAAAAATATTATCATTAGAAGCTTTCTTTTTTCTCATAATTTGTTCACCTGCCTTTATTAATTTAATAATATATATGCACTTTCAAGACATGTTTAAAGTCAAACTAGCATGATTCCTACATATTCTTTTAAATATATAAATATTTCTTCATATATTTATTTGTTTAAATAAGTATTTATTTAAATATTCTTTAGCGTAATCAGTTATAAAAACTAACCAAACCCCTTTCACCTATTATAAAAGTCAGCATAATATAAACTGTAGAACAATTTTAATTCTAGTTAGGAGGAAAAATGGCTTACAGACAAATGCCACTTAACATGATGTGGTATCAAGGACCAATGGGAAACATGTATGATCCAATGATAGAGGAGGATGATGAACAAGATTTAGCCATGTTATATCCAAGTCTATATCATAGGGTAATGCCTTTGGTAATGTATCACGGCGATCAAATGGAAATGAAGTATGGACCAATGTACGCTCCTACAAGAGAAGAAGTAGGAAGAATTACTGACGACATATATGACAGGCTGGAAAGGGATATGAATTTTGATGAGTATGAAAACGAGGATGAAGGTGTAGAAGAATCAAGGCAGCGTCCTCGCAGAAGACGTTTTCCAAGGGATCTAATTTCAATACTTTTCCTAAGGGATCTTCATAGAAGAAGACGCAGAAGAAGACGTAGAATGCATTTTTACGGTGGATATTAAAGATAATTAATTTATAGAGAGTGGATTTCATAAATATCATGAGACCTACTCTTTTTTATTGAAGAAAAAATAATGGCTTTTTATACTGATATAATAATTGATGAACAATTTTCTTATATGACGCAATAAAGGCAACCCCAAGGTTGCCTTTAATTTCAACATTATTCTTAAACAGAGCCTTATTTAATTAAGCTCTTAATCGTATCTTCAAATTCTTTATAGAAGGAAAGTCTGACTTTAGAATAGGACTCCAATTCTTTATAAAGCCTGTGGGATATCAGCTCAGGATTTCGCCCCGCAGCATCCATTATCATTACCAGTGTGCAGGAGGTTATGACTTCCTTCATTAAACACATAATAGGTGTATCGGATTCATCTGTGGCATTAGCTTTAAATATAAATGAAATAAGGCTTCTAACCTCAGTATCAATCAGCTCATTATTATTTCTAATGGTGAATAGAGTTTGATGATTGTCTTTTTTATCAGCCACTGCATCCTGGAGGTCATCGAGAAGTTGAAGAAAGCTCCCGTATGCAAAAGCAAAATGCATTTCTTTTATATTTAGATTTCCTTTAACCAGAAAAGCGTCTGCAAGAACAGAAGTGCCGCCCTTGAAAAAGCTTATAGGAAGTATTTTATCATAGTCAAGTAGTTCATCCTTATCTTGTTTTGTACTTTCGGTCTGGGCTTCCTGAATAAGGCTTAGACTATCAAAAACCTCAGGGAATTTATCTCTGGAGTACTCAGACTCGATTTTACCTACAAGGGAAAATACCTGTTCTTCAATGAAGTTTGTGGGAGTTAAATTTTCTCCATTTAAAACTTTATAAAGTCTTTCATTGAATTTTACCTTTTCTTCGATGTTAACCTCAGGATTGTCAAGAAAATTATCTGTGTAGGGATACAGCATGCTGTAAGCATAAACAGAAGGAGTCATTTTAAGCGGCAGCCCCCAGAAAAGCTGAAGACTGTTCATAATCCAGACGTTTCGAATGGCTTGAAATATTTCTTCAGACTTTAATTCAGAGTCTTCCTCTCTTGCACGTGTAATGAATTTCTGGGCTACTTCAAGATATCCCTGTTCCATAAAAAAATTCAAAAAAGATTTGTCAAAAACAAGTTTTCTTTTATCCACTTCCAGCATAAAATCAGTAACAATAGCCTTCACTTTTTGCATTTCAGGAGAACTAAAATCAGGCTTAGAGTTTAACTTCTCCTGAAGCTCAGTTTTGTATGGCTCTAAATCCTGAATAAGTTTTTGGGATAATCTTTTGAGTGCTCTTTTATTTATAATCTTTTTTATAAAGGATACTTTCTTAAGCTTCTTTAATTGGGATTCATCACTGCTTAAATATTCATTTATTGAACAGTTAAGCAGAGCTTCAATTGGTATCCTATTCCCGCCCTGACATATATTTTTCACTGCTAACCTACCTCATTTCAGCTTCTTATAATTCATTATATCAAGTTTTTAATTTGATGATGAGTAAATATTTTAAAAGGTGAAGGATGATTATCGTAAGATATAGGAGAAATTTATTTACTTATTGGCTCAAAACATCAACAATCCGAGGTGAAATTTTCCGAGGTAGATGGTAGTATTAATAGTAGTTATTCATCCAAACAAAGAAGTGAATAAATAAAATCTTATATGTTATAACACCTATGATAATCAACGCTGGGAGAATAAAATATGCAAATATGTTGTACAAAAGATCTTCAGCAGGAGCTGGGAATTAAAGCCGAGGCAGGCTTTGAGGAAAATGATTTGTTCTGCTGGAGCACTCATATAATTACAATTAATCGAAAGAAAGCAGTTGTTGCAGTCAATGACAGCAATAGATTTGGATTTGTGCTCTTTGGACTTAAGGCAAAGGAATTTAAGAACCTAAAGGAGCATCTTCTTCAAGGGATAAAGAAATGTCTGGCTGACGAAAAAATAAAAGAGGAAGTTATAGAGGAATACATAAAAGCCGCTAGTGATATAGCTTTTGCCAGGACCAGAGGACCTAAATATGTAAGCAGATTGAATAAAGCTGTTGAGATGGTAAAAGCATTTAGTGACAGGATAGAACCTGAGAAAGTTTATCAAGCTGAAGTTGCAAGACTTATAAACGATGACTTTATTAAAACAGATAAGCAGGCGGATTATGAGCATCCACATGATTTATTGATAAGTGATATGGAAGAATTTGCAGTGGGCAATATTATCAGCTGCAAGGCAGTAAACTTAAGGATAAAGCTGAACCTTGGAAGGCGCGATGCTTGGAGAAGGATAATAACTCCAATAGACATTACATTTAAAGAGCTTCACTATATAATTCAGACAGCTTTTAATTGGAAGGATCGTCAATTATATAATTTTAACGTATTTGATAAGAGCGGCAGGTGCCTTGCAACTCTTATAAGCAGGCATGAAGAAACCTATGATACCTATACTAAGGGAGAGCTGCTTTTAGATGAAGAAGTCAGGCTTTCAGAATATGACGATAAGAACATTAAAATAGTTTACTGCTATGATTACGGTGCTGATTGGAAGCATGAAATTATAATAGACAATATAAATATGGATTATGATAAAAATTATCCTGTTTGTCTAATGGGGGAAGGTAATACGCCTCCGGAGGATGTTGGAGGAATTTTCGGATACGTTGAGTTTTTAAAGATAATTTCAAACCCTAAGCATGAGAAATATAATGATACGTATAACTGGTTGCAGAGTCAAGGTTATAGAGAATTTGATATAGATATTATAAATAAAAGGCTTAAAAATATTTTGAGGTTTCCAGTAGTGTTTTAGGTAGTTTAATTCAAAGCTCTTGATTTCAAGGGCTTTATTTTTTTAGTAAAATTAATAACGACAGATGAATAGTTGAGAATTGGTTATTTGCATAATAAATCCTACTGATAATATTGACTTATTTTTTAATTAGAATTATAATACTATCATGTTTTGTGAACAAAGTTCATAATAATAAAGGAGAGGTAATGTACCTTGATGCTGCGTGATGAAATGATGGACTATATTAATTTATAAGGAGGTAAATAAATTATGTCAACAGCAAAACAGATTAATAATAGCACCACAACCAGTAACCGTAAGATGTGGCTTATCGCAGCAGTTTATCTTTTGGGACTGTTCATGGGTGCAATTGACACAGGTATAGTAACCCCTGCAAGGACGATTATTCAGAACAATCTTATGGTTGATGATAAGACAGGCATCTGGATGATAACAATCTATACCTTGGCATACGCATCAAGTATACCGATTATGGGGAAATTGGCTGACAAATTCGGAAGAAAATACGTTTATCTTACAGCGATTTTCCTTTTTGGAACGGGCTCTTTGCTCTGTGGTCTTTCTCAGAATTTCGGAAGCTTTTCAATGCTTCTGGTTGCACGCGTTGTGCAGGCTATAGGCGGAGGAGGAATAGTTCCTATTGCTACAGCAGAATTTGGTACCACATTTCCGCCTGAAAAGCGTGGAATGGCATTAGGGCTTGTTGGAGCAGTATACGGCATTGCTAATATATTCGGTTCTTCCGCAGGAAGTGCAATACTAGATATTTTTGGCAAGAACAACTGGCAGTTTATATTTTATATAAATGTGCCAATAACAATATTCATCATAGTCACAGGCTTCTTGGTACTTAAGAATAACAAGAGTGAAAGCGTAAGCAGGATAGATAGCATTGGGATTTTACTTCTTGTTTGTATGATACTATCACTGTTATATGGACTTAAGAATATCGATTTCTTTAATTTCAGTGAGAGCATAAAAAGTACATCGGTTTATCCTTTTATTATTACATTTGTAGTGCTGCTTCCTTTCTTTATATTGGCGGAGAAGAAGGCAGAGGACCCGGTAATGAATCTTAGTTATTTTACAAATCCTCGAATAGTTATAATCTTTTTAATTAGCTTCATTACAGGAATTGTTTTAATGGGTACTATATTCATACCTCAGTTTTCTGAAAATGCTATGAAAATTGCTACAGGCAGCGGCGGGTATTTTGTTATAATACTGGGTTTGTTTGCAGGAGTAGGTGCTCCAATATCCGGAAAGCTAAGTGATAAATTCGGAGCGAAAAAGGTACTGCTTTTTGGCTTTACCATTTCCTTAGCCGGATCAGCATTTTTGATACTTGTAACAACTAAGCATCCCGGATTAGTAACCGTAGTAGTCAGCCTTTTGCTTATAGGTCTTGGAATGGGCTTTACTATAGGTGCTCCTCTGAATTACATGATGCTTGAGAATACCAAAAAAGAAGAAGCCAATTCTGCACTGGCTGCTCTTTCACTAATTAGATCTATTGGAACAACTATCGCACCTGCAATCATGGTAGGCTTTATTGCACATGCAGGGGGTTCTTTACAAACAAGGGAAATGGCACTTTTACCAAAAGAGGTTACTTCACCGCAATTGCCATATGCACAGGAGCTTAATGATAAGTTAAATAAGCTTAAGTCAGACCCGAACATGAAGGATAAGATGGCCGGTTTAGAATTCCCGGATCTTTCTACAATGACAAAAGTAGAAATTAATATGAAGGGTAATGGCAGCACTAAGTTGCCTGATGACTTGGTTGAGCTGTTGAAGACTTCTGATGTTACAAATATTACTGAGAGAATCAAAATTCTCTCAGCTAGGATGTTTAAACAAATGACACCTGATGTTATAGCCAAGATTCAAAATGGTATTCAAAAGGGTATAGATGGCATTCAATCCGGTATACCTGAAATGGATAAAAGCATTGCGGATCTCAAAGCAGGTGCTGAGGGAGTAACTAATGGTATAAATGGAATGAAGAGCGCAGTTGCAGGAATGGATAAAGGTATAGCAGAGATGAAAAAAGCTATTTCTTCACAGGAAACGGCAATTGTACAGCTTAATGGTTTTTATGATCAGATGGTAAAAATGATGAGCCAGAGCGGACCTCCACAGGGTACTGTTCCACAAGGCTCTGCTCCGCAAGGCAACCCAACCGGAGCTCAGACCGGAGGAAAAATGCCAGAAGGCGCAGGAAACGTGTCTATAATTGATATGATTCCTCAAGATGTAAAGGCAAAAATGCCTGCAAGTGCACTTGAACAGCTTAAGGGCGTTAAAACGCCTGCCGATCTCAAGGCTAAGATACAGGAGCTTACCAATGCAAAGAAAACCTTGACTGCGCAGGTTGACAAACTTACTAAACAGCGTAAAGATATGCTTGCCAAAATTGCTGAAACCGAAGCTAAACATAAGGATATGCTTACTGCAATTTCCTCAATAGAGGCGGCTAAAGCTGATATGAATGATACTCTTAGCAAGATGACAGTGCTGAAGGAGGCTGTACCAAAAGCCTTTGAAGAAGCAAATAACAATTATCTTGCAGAGATAGATAAGCTTTCTTCTAAAATTGAGTCAGAGTTCCAGGAAACACTGAATGTGGGCTTTAGGCAGATATACCTAACTACCGGTATTGCTGCTCTGGCGGCACTGATTATTCTAGTGTTCTACAGAAAAAAGGAATACGGTGAAGAGTCAAAAGTTATTGCTGAGTAAGCAATTCAAGTATAATTATAAAGAATGGGGCAAGAGTAGAAATTTACTCTTGCCCCATTTTTGCATAAAGCATAAAAGCTATGCAGCATCCGGTTGTGCCTTTGAACCTTCGTATTGATGTTTCTTTAGGATTACTAAACGAGCTATTGGATGTGTGATACAAGCTTCAACAAAATTTCTATAAAGATAAATTCAACTAGATATTCTACATATTTTTCAAAAACTTTATTATATAACTTAAAGTATAAAATTCTCTATCTATCTTTGTGACAATTAGCTTTAGCCCATTAATTATTGTTTCTTCCTTAAAGCTCTCAAGCAGGAGCATAATGTTCAACGTATTAAGCCCGCCGTCCTTTGTATCAAGAACTCGTGATTTCTTTATATACTTGTTTTCCATGGCGGTTAAGAAAGCTGCCTTTAATTCTTCACTGATTTCTAATTTAGGCATTTCTTCAAAAATTCTGATGCCTGGAGTGTTTGCATTTATATTTTTAGCTTTGCTTATATCGGTAGATAAAAATATTGTGTTTATAAATTTTGCATCCTTGAAGTTAGCACCTTCGAGCTTAACTGAATCAAAAACAGCATTTTCAAACACTGCGTTTCTAAATTCACTATCTTTTAGATTTGTTCCGATAAATTCTGCATACTTGAAGCTGCACCTAAAGAAATTAGTGGATTTAAAATGCGCCCCTCTAAAGCTTGCATAATCAAAAATTGAGCCTGAAAAATCACAGTTATAGCAGTTGCTTCTCTCTAAGTTTTTGTACATGAAGTTTTTATCTTTTTTCTCTATATTGTTATAGTTGAAATTTCCTGTAACACTTCTATTTGTGGCCATGTTCTTTCACCTAAACCCTTCCTGGTATTTTAAATTTAACAGTTCTCTCTATCCCTCTTATTATAGGTTTCCATTTTAAAGACTAAATTAATACATGTTTAAAGTAGTCTGATTTCGATTGAGGCTCTTGAATATTTAAGCTAGTTAATAATATCATACTGCAGTAATTATTGCTAATAAGATATCTAAAGCACATTATATAAGCAGAGAACGCGCTGCAGGATTGCTTTTACAAAATATGTTATAATATAAAAAAAGTAGTTATATAATGAAGGACAAAGTTAATTTATTAGGAGGTGTTTCTTTAATGAATATAATCAAAACAAAGAGATTAATTATTAGAGAATATTCCATGAATGATGTGTTAGAGCTAAGTGTTATTCTATCAGATCATATAACAATGAGTTTTTGGCCCTCGCCATTCACTCTGCAGCAGACTGAAAGCTGGGTTAATGACAACATCGACAGATATAATAAATTAGGGTTTGGAAGATGGGCAATTATTTTAAAAGACACCGGCGTATTAATTGGAGATTGTGGAATAATGATTAGAGAAATTGATGGCAAAGAAGAAAATGATTTAGGTTACATAATTCATCATCCATACTGGCAAAGAGGGTTTGCTGTTGAAGCGGTGAATGCATGTAAAGAATATGCTTTTGCCAGCTTAGGAATCAAAAGACTATGTGCCAATATGCCGTATAATCATGAGGCATCAAGGAGAGTTGCTGAAAAAATTGGCATGAAAAAAGAAAAAGAATTTTATAACAGCAGAAATAGAAATATATTGACTTATTTGTACTCCATTTAAGGAATCATTAGCCTAAGGTTTATTATAAGTAAAGAATATTATTGTTATGAATTTTTTCATTAATTCGTTATTTCAAAAGGCAGTGATGCCTTTTTTATTTTGTTTGCAAATATTTACCGTTATTATACCTTAATGGTGCAGTATGGATTATAAGCCGGTATAGATTAAATGATATGCATTAAACAAGTTGTGTATTTGATTCAGTAAAAGATGGAATATGTTGAATCAAGATTTTGGGTGAGTGAGATGAACGAAGATGTACAACTCCAGTAAGGAAGAAAATGAAAGGAAAATTAAAGAAAGAGTTCTATGGGAAGAAATTATTTCCAACTTAGAAACTAAATTGCCTGAGAATAGTAAAATGCCATGCGTAAATAAATTTTGAGTAAAAAATATGTTAACATCAAAACAAAGAGGTCAGTGTGACCTCTTTAATATTTTAATTTCTAGTCATCATATTTGTCCTGTTGAAGTATTTGCCTTGCAACTGTCAGACCAATGAGATAAGCAGATGCTTGTGTATTACCATCAACAACAAAAGGAATAATAGAATTATCTGCCACAACTAAATTGTTTACTCCGAAAACCTCGCCGCGGAAATTAGTAACTCCATCTGCTGCTGAACGTCCCATTCTAAGAGTGCTCATTTCATGGAAAGTCAGATTAAGATTTTGTCTTATAAAACTGTCAAGTCTTGCATCGTTGTCTATTATATCCACTGTAGGTGAAAGAAGCTGATAATTTGGGTCGATAGCACTAAGCTTTGCAGCTATATTCTTAATATATATTCTAAAGGTGTCCTTCAATAACTGCATATCAGCAGGATTGTCCAAAAATTCTTCATCTCCGAGTTCAATTTTCAACGGGTCATCCGACTGTATTACTACTATTCCTCTGCTTCTAGGCTGAACAGGTGATATTCCAACAACCAATACGCCATTGGACACGAATGGTTCAAGCTGCACTTCTCTAAGCCTTGGATCTGTGCCATGTACAGGGCTTGGCAGGAATGCGCCTGCAACTAAATGAGCATTTGGGTCCTCAGGAGGTACAGGAGGATCATTTGGGTTAGTAGAGAAATTAGCAGCAATTATAGTATGATTAGTAAGATGTCTGCCTACGTTTGGATTGTTGTATATAACAGGAATGCCTGCAGCTCTAAGTTCGTTAGCTGGTCCAATTCCAGAGAGCATCAGAAGCTTAGGGCTCTTAAAACCTGCACATACTACAATCCTTTTTCGTGCCTCAGCTATACAGCAGTGTCCTTCCAGTAAAAATCTTACCCCGGTGGCTGTTCTGTCAGAGAAGAGTATTTGCAGTGCAGTAGCTTCAGTAAGTAATCTTAGTCTTCGTCCATTTACGCCAAAGCCTTCTCTATCAATTACATCCGGTGAAAGAAACGCTGTTGATGAACTTTCACGCATACCATTTGGCATCTGAGTATATTGGTTTCTTGAAAATGGTCCTATAGGTGTATTCGGATTGTTATAATCTAATATCTCTCTAAATCCAGTTGCCTGCTCGATTGCCAAAACAATCTTTCTAGCCATAAGTGACGGGTTAACAGGGGCTTGTCTTACGTCAAGGCGTCCTCTAAATCCACGTGCTTCTGGGTTATCTGTCATTCCATTGTATCTTTCCAATTCTTTAAGTACTTCTATAGCTTCTTCAGGTGACCAAAGTGGTCCAAGAAGACTTTGCCATCTTCTTAATACAGCAGGTGTAGGTCTCACATATAATTGACGGTTTACTGAAGAGCCACCGCCGAGTAACCTTCCTCCAGTCCAACGGAAGGTTCTGTTATTAACTTCTTCTTGAGGCGTTCCTTCACCTTGCCAAAAGTATTGAGGGAAAAATTGAGTTTGCAGCACTGGGGCAAATGTTGAATTACGAATTGGCAAATCACTATCGTTATTTTCACCTGCTTCCAAAAGCAAAACAGAGTTTCTTCTATCGTTAGAAAGTGTCTTTGCTACAACTGCGCCGGCAGGGCCTGTCCCAATTACAATGTAGTCGTACTTATTACAATTCATAAAATCCCTCCTTTAACTAAATTCCTATATCGTTGGCTAGTACATAATATTCCCTATTTAGTTAAGCGTGCATGTAATTATGCGTATTTTTATTGTTTTTATAGTATATTTAACCGATAAAGCTATAGCTGATTAGTCCAAGAGCCATAGTATATAGCGGAGAAGATGTCCAACAAATATATAGGAATAGGTTGAAATAATCAAATCCTAAATGTAAATGCAACCATGCAATATATGGCTAAACAAAAACACCGTACAATTCAGTTCTGAATAATACGGTGTTTTAAAACATAATGACCTTAAATAATTACATTTTAGGGCTTAAATTGAACAGTATAATTCCTATAAATAATTTTATAATTGCATCGGTAATACCGAATATAACAAACGATGTATTGCTTAAATACAGACCGATACATGAATTGATAATCAATAATGCAGCCAGTAATAATGTTAATTTCCCATGAACTAATATGAAAGGTATAAAGTGAATACCTACTGCTAATAAAATAAGTAACCATATAAGTCTATAATTGCCTGTCCTATTTAAAGACATACCTATTATTGGACTAACTACTGCTATAAATATCATTGAAAATTTAGAAGCCTTATTCTGCAATGGAGTTGACTCGCCAATAGCAAATCTCTTCCTGATTTTCTTGTTAAACATTATACCTACCATGCTCATAGTATACCCAAGAACAAATATCAAAGCATTAGGAGATTTGTTAGTTCCAAAAATCGTTGATAATGTCATAGTAATAGCTACACCTATGAGAAACAAACCAAATACTCGTTGTCTTGGGTAAGGATATGAAGATTTACTTAATGTAGTTTTTTGTTCTAACATACTAAACTACCCCCCTAAATCAATAATTTGTTTAAAATGTATAACATATAACAAATAAGCAAAAGATTGCAAACCTCATTTGCTAATTATAGCATTAATTTCAATATAATCAAATAAATTGTAGGTTCTCTTTTTTACATATAAGTTGCTCTTGTATAAGCGTGGCTGTATTGAATAATTTAATTTCTAAAGATTATCGTTTGTCTTATTCTTCATTTAGGTAGTCAAGTAATATTCTTATTGGACGACTTAAAATAGAGGAGTATAAGGTATATATGGAGTACAAGGAAATGCTGGTAAAGAATTTCTTCAATAAAAAGGTGCAAGATAGGATTATTATGAAATTTTTATATTAATCCATTATTTCAAAAGGCAGAGATGCCTTTTTTATTTTGTTTGCAAATATTTACCACCGTTATTGTTTGGTGGTATAATATGGATTATGAGTCACTGTAAGCCAAACACTATGTATTAAGGAAATGGAGTGGAAAGCTATGAGGCGCGGTAGAAAATTATTAAGTAGTTACTTTGATGCACAATATGAGTACAAGCATTTAAGGGGAATAATATATATATTCTTAACAATTATTTTAGTTACTGCTCTCACAGGCTGTGGTTCAGCAAATACCAGGCAGGTTTTAAGCAAAAATTCAGCGGAGGCTGTAAGACAATCACACTGGATAGAGGATATAGATTATCTTCAAGAAAATCTTCCAAAGAAACATAAAAATATGTATCATAGCATAAAAAAAGAAGATTTTGATAAAGAAATAATGAGTTTAAAGGATGAAGTTCCAAGCTTAAAAGATTATGAAATTAAGACTAGGTTAGCTCAGATAGTTGCATCGGTGGGAGATGCTCATACAGCATTAAATTTGAGTTCTAATAATAATCTTTCTTATCCTGTAATTTTGTATTGGTTTGATAAGGACTTAAGAATAGTGAGTACTAACAAAGATAAAAAAGATATTCTAGGTAAAAAGCTAGTTAAAATTAACAATATACCAATTGATGAAATAGTTAAAAAAATAGATACTATGATATCTCATGAAAACAATCAGTGGGTAAAGGTAATGGATGTTAATTATGTTACGAATCCTGATGTTTTAAAATCCTTGGGTATAACTTCAAAAGATACGATTCAATTATCATTAGAAGATGATAACAATAAGATAACCCAAGTTGACCTAAATCCTGGAACATTAAATCCTGATAATGCGATACGAATTATAGACGAGATGCAAACAAAACCAATAAGGCTGCAATTCAATAATAATTTTGCAGAGACTTTATATTGTTACAAGTATATACCGGAGGATAAGACTTTGTATTTCCAGTACAATCAATGTATAGACTATGACGTTGCCAAGTCTTACGGATTTAAAAATTATGAAGCTTACCCCAAGTTTGATAAATTTTCAGAGGGACTTTTAAAAGCAATTGCTAATAACAATGTAAATAAATTAGTCGTAGACTTAAGAAATAATACTGGCGGAGATTCAAGGCTAATGACATCCTTAGTTTCTAAAATAAGTCAGATAGATAAGCTAAAGGATAAAGGAAAAGTTTTTGTAATAGTAGGCAGAGAAACATTTTCGTCGGGAGTGTTTGCTGCTATTGATTTTGCAACCCAAACAAATTCTATTTTTTACGGAGAGCCCACAGGTGGAAATGTAAATGGATATGGTAATGTGGGGGCATTAACGCTGCCTAATTCAAAATTACAAATAAGCTATTCAATGAACTTTTTTGAGTTATCTGATAGGTTTAAAGATAGTTTCATTCCGGATAAGATAGTGGAGGAATCATTTGACAATTATAAGAAGGGCATTGATGATGTGTATGAGGCGATAAAAGCTTACAAGAACTAATATTATCAGAGATTAAAAACCTAAAACAGAATAAAAGATTTTGGGAAAAGAGATAGCAAGTATGGCGGGAAAAGTGAATAAAAAAATATTGAGAGGTAGGGAAAGTCATGGAAAGGCAAGAGCTAAAGAGATTATTGAGAAGTATAAAAGATAATAAATATGCAGTACCGGAGGGGATAAACCCATATAGATTATGCCTAGAACTTATGGATTATATAGGAGATATTGACGGAGAGCTGCGTGATGACTTGCTTTGGTCTGTTTTGGCAGCATGGATAATGGAGGATGTTCTGACACCTGAAGAAGCACATGACATATTTGTCATAGCATTAGACGAAAAACACGTTTTAAATGGATTGGGAGAAATTAACGATACGGTCTTTTGTAGGACTTTTTCTGTTGAAGCGGTTGCGTGCATCATCTATAAGCATAGGAAGTTTTTATCTGATAGTGATATTTTAAGAGCTTTTAATACAGTTTTGAAATTTTATAATGAGGACAGGGATGTAAGAGGCTATGTGGAAGGTAAAAGATGGGCTCACGGTGCTGCCCACGGTGCTGATGCCCTGATGGAGCTTGCACAATGTGAGGTAATAGGATATGAAGGACTAAAAGAGATACTAGCTTCAATACATAAAAAAATCAACATAAATTACTACGGATATATTAACAACGAGGATGAGCGTATGATATCGGCTGTTAAGGCGGTTTTAGAAAGAGATATAATTCCTAAGGAAGAAATTGAAGAATGGATCAGAAGCTTTGGCAACATAGAAAAGAAGGGGATAGTTCCTGATTATCTATTTACCGAACATAATGTAACTCTTTTCTTAAAAAGCTTATACTTTAGACTTGTTGATAATACGAAGTATGAACAAATAGCAAAAGTAGTTAAAGAGGTGCTGAAGAAAACAAGTCGCTTTGGGGAGGAATAATGATAAACCTATTATCTAATAAACTAACTGTAATAAATGAATGAAGTTAAAATGTTTTAATTAGAACGTGGTATAAAATTATAGGTATATTTAACAAGACAGAAATAGTTGTGATAGGAATAGTACATAAAATATATAAAAAAGAAGTATTAAAAAGCTTTATAGGGAATTTATCAATGATGTAAACTTTCAATTGGAAATGGTATAAAGTTAATTAAAACTTTAGAGTAGATAACAAGAGCTTTGTTCTACAAGGTTCTTTTATTGAGAAAAAAAGAACCGCAAAATTCATCTATGAATAATACGGCATTTTAAACAAACTATTGTTTATATATATTAAATTATCTTTTTTTATAGGATTTTACTAAACTGATACCCAAACATATTTGAAATAAGATTATTACTACAGTAATTATATCTATCGTTAAGATTTTAGTAGTCAGTGCCTGCATACCATCTGAAACGTAGTGTGATACTTTATAGGATGATTGTATAGTTGTAAAATAGATTGGTAGTATGCTAGATAAATTAACTAACCCATCTATTATTACTAATACACCCGTTGTTAAACGGATATTTTCATTTTGTAATAAATGTAAGTAACTTGTATCATTTGATTTTTTAATATATACAATTAGTAGAAGTATAATAATCACTACAACAATAAGCCACAAAATATTATTTTTAATAAACGAATTTATTCCACCTATAAGCCCTCCACTTGTTAATATTACTGTACTTAGTCTGCTTGGAAGTGAACATATACTTGTAATTATTGTAAACAATAAAGCACTCCCTAATACAATATTGATTTGCTCATGTTTCTCCATGTTTATTCCCCCATCATTTTTATTAATAAGTAATAATTCACAATTGTAAACTTTATATTGGTAATTATACCATATATTTCAATAAAGTTCATGTAAATGTTTATAGGCTAAGGTATAAATCTGCTTTTAATTAAGTTATTTCAGGAGAGATATTATGATTGAAGAATTTGAATATGAAGTATATTGTTTTGGTTTTTTATTTACCTAATATAAAATCACAATGAGAAAGGGAAAAAATTATGGGTATTTCTTTTAGATATTATGAGGAAGAAGATTTTTTAAAGCTTGAGGAACTTATTTTCTCAAGCTATGAATGGGGAGATCCTATCTGGGGATTTAGCCGTCATGAGTTTAGCCTTGGACTGCATGTTGCATGGGGTAATGTAAAGGATAATTGGAGGCATACTGTTGGAATATGGGAAGAAGCTGGTAAGATTGTTTCAGCAGTTATAAGTGAAGGCGTCTGGAATGGGGAGGTATTTTTTCTTTTTGATTCCTTAGAAAGACAAAGGGGCGGAGAACTTCTTGAGAGAATGTTTCATCACGCAGAAACCCATATGTCCTGCATTCCTAAAAACTATCCCACTAAGACTAGATTTCTGCACTTATTAATTCCGCCAGAATATGATTTGGTCAGAAAGATAGCACAGGAGAGAGGCTATACCTTATCAGAGGACGCTGAAAGGTCACTAATGCTACCGTTTGCTGGAAGAGAGTTTGATGTTGTTCTTCCAGAAGGATACACAATAGTTGATGGTAATGAAACACCAGATTTTTTTATTTCAAATACACATATGTTTTCTTTTAATTATACACTACCAATAGCAGAAACTATTGAAAGTGGATTTCATAATTTGAGAAAAATGCCGGGGTATAAGCCAGAACTTGATTTATGCGTACTGGATGATGAAGGAAAACCAGTAGGTATTGCTATTATATGGTACGATGAGAAGATGCCTTATTGCGAACTTGAGCCACTTGGAGTTGTATGGTGGGCAAGACGAAAAGGGATTGCAAGAGCATTGATATACGAGGCTGCAAATCGTGTCATGAAGATGTTTCCAAAGTGCATAGGAATGCTCGGTGGAGACCAGCAATTTTATTGGGATCTGGGTTTTAAGGTTGAAACAATACATGAAACGTGGGATTGGAGCAGAAAATTTTAGAAATAATAAATGCTTTTATATGTTTAACAAGTATAAGATATTATTCAGCAGAACCTTTTCACGGGAGAAAATAATGAATAATGAACGTTTTTCCAGAAGAATTAACGAGAAAGAACAACAAAAATAGTAATACACAATGTATTATATGACCAACCAAAGAGTATTGCTAATTGATCATCTATAATATCATTATATCTAATATATAATTTCGAATAAATTACAATAACTTGTATAATAAATTGTATGAACAACTATAGATTAATAAGAAAAAGATGAAAGTTAGGTTTAACCTAAGAGGAGATTTATTATGTTATATGAAACTGGAGATTATGAATTTAGAAGAGTTTCAAATAGTGATGTAGAAGATATGCTAACATGGAAGTATGATGGAATCTACTCATTTTTTGATAATGACTCATTCCAAGGTAAGATTAATTATATAAAAAGCTTTCCTTTAGATGAAAATGCATATTCAATTTATAAAAAGGATAATTCACTTGTGGGTAATTGTAATTTTTATTTTAATGATAAGGTCACATTTTCAATTCAAATGAGGCCAAGTCTAACAAGTCAAGGTAAGGGTAAAGAGTTTTTAGAAGCATTTTTATTGTTTGCGAAGGAAAAATATAATCTAAATAAAATAGGACTTTCAGTTCTAAAGTTTAATGAAAGGGCCATAAGGCTTTATAACAATTTAAATTTTAAGGTTACCGGTGAATTTGTTGGTAAGACGGTTAAAGGTGATATGGAGTTTATATCCATGGAAAAAGAACTATAATTAAAGATGTTAACTTGAAATGTTTTTATAAGACGAGGAAAAGTAAGGTGATAATTTCCTTACTTAATTTCTATGGCTAATAGTATCATGTTAATTTGAGTTGCTTGCTGCAACGGCTAACTCTGAGTTAGAGTGATACTAAAAGTAAAGGAGTATCATCTATGTTTAATGAGAATTTAAAATCAATTAGAAAATCAAAGGGCCTTTCGCAGGAAGAACTTGCTATTCGGTTGAATGTAGTTCGTCAAACTGTTTCTAAGTGGGAAAAAGGACTTTCTGTACCGGATGCAGAGATGCTAATTAGAATTGCAGAAGTATTTGAAACTTCTGTGAGCGAGCTGCTAGGAGCAAAAGAGCTTGATAAAGCAGATACAAATGGTGTTGCAGAACAGCTATCAAGAATTAATGAGCAGCTGGCTATAAAAAATCGACGATCAAAGCTTATTTGGAAATTCGTAGTGGGCATAATTATTGCAACAATATTGTTTACCATTCTCCTGGCTGTGATAGGTATCGTATCATTTAATAGCTATCAAAATAACAAGCATATTAAGACAACAACGCAATCCGAAACTATTTTGCCAGGAGAATAGAGATTATTAGAATACTAGGAAATTCATATAATTTTAATTATATAAAGGTTAAAATAAATACTAATCCCATATATTAAGCATTAAGCTGATATATGGGATTAATTTTTTTAAACATAGTCAAATTCTCCTACTTTATCTTGCTCATGAGTATCTTTAAATCCTTCTTTATTATAATGGCATAGCTGGGAACAGCATATACGAGCATTCCAATTTTGAAAATTTGAGGGATGTAATCTCCAAACAATACTTCAAGACCATCGCCTAGATAATATGCACCAAGTGCAACTAAAAACAGATTGAGTATATAGAATACCAGGCCTATATTAAGGTTAGCTATTCCCTTAGTCACAAGGAAAACAACCAGTGCAGCGCCTGCTAAGCCCAGTATTGACAGACCTGCCACTATTAGAGGCGAAGTTCCTGAGCTTGTTAGAATAAACAATGTTGCTTCCAAGAGTTCCCTGAAAAATGTTACGCCTGCTATTACAGATACTCCTTTGCGGCTTAAAGAAACAAACTTTTCGTCAGGATTAATGCTGAAGGTTTTGCTTTTTCTGAGCAGTACCACGCTGTAAAGCACCAAACCAGCTAGTACAATACCAAGCAAACCGTCAAATAGTTCACTGGCAGGACCATTCAACAAACTGGCCTGGGAGAATATCACAGATGCCATTACAGTTGCGAGTAATGTACCTATACCTCCACCCAGCATGACACTTTTAGTCATATTGTACATTTTGTTTTTATTGAAATAAACAACTAGTGGAATAATAACCAGGAATATTTCTATGCCCTCCCTAAAGCATATTAATAATGGTGCAAACATAAATATCACCTCACAAAAATTGTTTTAAACTGAGTTTATTAATGGATATATATTTGTGCTATATACTATGATGACTTCAATATTAGGTGATATTTATTCTCGTTAATGTGATGAAAATTTATAAAAAATATTTGCTTCAGCCAAAGCCATTGATATTGTCTGGCTTTGGTTGTTTTTTGTGCCTCAAAATATATGCAAGCACAAAAGAATCTAAGTCCATCTCATGCCACTTTAATTATATAAAAGAAAAACAAAAAATAAAAAAGAACAAAAAGAATTTTACATTTCATTGAAAACTTCTTTCAAAGCGGCATATTTATGTTTACCCAATATAATACAAGGAGTGATATAGATGCTAAATGAAGACTTTGAAAATTATTTTAATATACTGAAGGTGGTGGCACAAACAGAAGTTACATTTTGATTACTGCAGTAGAGCAGGTAAATTTTACAATATACATTTGACAAACATACGTTCCTGTATTAAAATGAGTTTATCGGAACATATGTTCGTAAAAATTAAAATACATAAGTTAAAAAGTGGGAGGGATTAGATGAATCATAATGAAATAGAAACCTGTGTAATAAGAATAAAGTCTGGCAGCGAGGAGGATTTTGATAAACTTATAAAACAATTTAGACCTTTTATCTATAAAACTGCCAATAGCTTTAATATTAGAAACTATGATATTGATGACCTAGCGCAGCTTGGAAATATCGCCTTAATGAAGGCAGTGCTGAAATATAAAGTAGGCTCGCATACCTTCAGCAGTTATGCCTTTAATTCTATAAAAAATGAACTTAGATTTGCAGCAAGAACAAACGCTAAAATCAGCAATGAATTAAGTATAAATACGCCTGTATATGACTCAGAGCAGCAGGATACTGAGTTTGTAGATTGCCTGGAGGATCCTAATAATCTTGAAGAAGACATAATTCAGAGCGAAAGCATTAAAGAATTAAAAGAAGCTATAGAGCTTCTTTCAGATGAGGAAATAGAGTTTGTTAATTTGGTTTATTATAAAGAACTTCCACTAACAAAATATGCAGAACATAAAAACTTAAGCTATCAGCAGGCTCTCACAAGAAAAAGAAAAGTTCTTAAGAAGCTTGGTATTTATTTGAGGAAGAGATGATTAAAGAAAATATTTTTATAGATAACTATAAAAACTAGCAGCTTAAATACTGCTAGTTTTTGTGTAATATATATTAATATCCTCTAGAAGCCTGTGGAGATGGTAAACTCTAGAGAATGATTAGTTGTTATATTCGTAACTAATTTCACATATATCGGAAAACTCTATTTGAATTTTCTGTATTATATTAATATCTTCATCGCTTAAATAGCTTGCTCTTGATCCAGGAACTATATTGGAAGGCAGTTCTATCATAAAACTTGTTCCAGCATTCTCTTTGCTTTTTACGGAAACACTTCCATTATGAAGTTTGACAAAGGATTTAACTACAGAAAGTCCAGTGCCTGAGCCTTCATGATTTCTGGTAAGTGATTTATCTACTTGGACAAATGAATCAAATAAATTAGAAAGCTTATCCCTAGGAATTCCTATACCTTGATCAATAACCAGCAGTTGTATTTTTTCTTTTTTATCAAGTAAAATAATATCTATTTCTTTATTATTTTCGGAAAATTTTATAGCGTTTGATAACAAATTTAAAATTATCCTTTCAATTTTCTCTTTATCAAAAGCCATAATTTTTTGTTTAACATTAGTAGCTAATAGTATATTTATACCTTTTCTATTTGCAACAAAGGAGGCGTGTTTTACGATATTTTTAACTACTTTTACTATATCATCATTACTTAAATTAAGTTTAGACATTCCAAGTTCAAAATCGGTAATATCTATAAAATTATTTATTATTCTTTGCAGCCTGTAGCTATTAGATTGTATTGAAGCTAGATATTTTATAAAGTTTATTTTATTTTCTAACTTATTACCTTCTTCATTAATATTCAAAGTTAACAGTTTTTGTGCGCCAAGAATAATATTTAGTGGTGTTCTTAATTCATGAGATATAATGTTAATAAACTCTACCTTATTATTTAAGTTCCATTCAAGAGTTTCTAAATTTTTATACATAATTTCTCACCCACCCTAATAATTTAAATATTATTTATCATTTCAATAAATTTATTAGCTAAAAAAGGATCAAACTGAGTCCCTATATTATTTTTCAGCTCCAGTATAGCCTCTGCCTTGCTCATAGCTTTTTTATAAGGTCTTTCATTAAGCATAACATCATAGGAATCAATAATAGAAATAATTCTGGATAACAGTGGAATATCTTCTCCCTTAAGGCCCCGTGGATATCCTTCGCCATCCCACCTTTCATGATGATATAAAATGGCTTCTGCAATTATCCCAAGCTCCTGAGAAGAACTGGCAATATTATATCCGATTTGAGAGTGCCTTTTTACTATTTCCCATTCATCTTCTGTAAGCTTTCCTGGTTTGTCTAATATATAGTTTGGGATTGCTATTTTACCTATATCATAGAGCATTGCCAGCAAAATCAACTTGTCCATATCAATAGAGCTAAGCCCAATAAAATTTGCAAAAGAAATTGATAGCTCTTTAATTCTGGAACAGTGATCACTTGCTTCAGGAGTGCTTTCCAGCAATGTCTTTTGCAGGGAGTTAATAATTGAACTTCTAAAGCTTTTACTTTCTATCATTTTGTTAGTATACATTCTATTTTCAGCTTCACCCAAGATATCTTCTATATTTTCTTTAGCATCATTCATAATTGCATATCCTATAGAGATGTTCGGATTTACAGGCTTTGAGTCGCATTTGAGGCATTTTTCTTTTATTCTTTCAATAATATTTAATGTTTCTTCTTCTGTAGTATTTGGAGCAGCAATAACAAATTCATCTCCGCCTATCCTTGCTACTATATAATTATTGTTGCTGCATTCTAATAAAATTTTACCTACTGATTTTAAAAGCTTGTCTCCTTCAAAATGTCCAAATGCATCATTAACTAGTTTTAATCCATTAACATCAAGCATGATTAAACTTAATGGGAATCTGTCAAATTCATTTGAGTTCATAACCTCATTGTCAAAATAGGTTCTATTATAAAGTCCTGTAAGCTTATCATGAAAACCAGCATAAGAGATAGCTGCTTCTTCCTCTTTTCTTTTTGTGATATCTCTTGCTATAACCTGAACTTCATAGGGGTATCCGGATTTGTATAGAACACTTTGACTTAATTCTAAAATAAGTTCTTTATTACTGGAGGTGATGAATTTTACTTCAAAGTTATTGATGTTATTGCCATATTTGTTAGCATAGACAGGCATATTAATTATTTCATGATAATCAGGATGTACAAGCTGATAGATTGTCATTTTAAGCAATTGACTTTGTCTGTATCCAAAGGCCCTCTCACAAGCCTTATTACAGGACGTCATTCTTCCATATATTGTCCTTGTATAGACAAGGTCATGAGCGTTATTAAATAGAGTTTTATATCTTTCCTCCTCAGCTATCAAGTTCACTTCGGCATTCCTTTTTTCAGAAATATCTCTTATAATGCTGCAATAAATTTTTTCGCCGGAAATATCAATTCCGATTGAGCTTACATCTACCGGAAAGGTACTTCCATCCCTGCGCTTATGCAGTGTTTCGAAATTTAGGCCATAGTACTTTGCTTTCTCCATTTGATTTTTTACTAAATGCATTGTTTCCTCTGATCTTAATTGCTCTATATATTTAAGACATATCTCCTCTTGAGAATACCCATAGGCATTAATTGCAGCTTTATTAGCTTCTAAAATTCTTCCTTCCTCATTTATGAATAAAATTATCTCTCTGCTGTTTTCAAAAAGAGCACAATATCTTTTTAAATTATCCTTTAGCTTTATCAGTTCATTGATATTTTCAAATATGGAAACTACAAGATTTGAGGATAACTTGAATATATAATTTGATTTCCATATACTAAATCTTTCATCTTCATAATAATTTCTTTTTAAAGTTACAGCTTCTCCCGTATGATAGACCTTTTTGAGCACTTCTGGTAAAACACTTTTTTTAATATTAGGAAAAACTTCATCTATGTTCTTTCCTATAGCATCAAGTCTTTTTATACTGATTAGTTCCTCAGCTTGGATATTAATATCTTTGATAATAAAATTTTCCCCATCATTTATGGCCTCATAAATTATTCCTCCGCTTTTCAGATGATGAAAAATATTGTAATAAACATCTTCTTTGTAAAGTTCTCTTTCAGTATTCATAAGTCAATCACCTCGCTTGTATTTTGTAAGGAAACTATTGGCTTTTGTCTAATACTTCTTATTCAAATAATAGCAAATAATGTAACACATTCCAATATTAATAACACAAATTGCTCGAATTGTAGTATTATTTGTTATAATATACATTTCATAAGTAAAATTTATAATAAAATGTGTATATAAATAGAAAAGGCTGACTATCGCCAACCTTTCAAACCTATAAAGCCTTAATCTTTTTATCAAGAAACTCTTTAACAAGTTTTTTTTGACCTCTGGATATTAAGCACCTTTCACCGTTAATCATAATGGCTTCTTTATTTTGTGCATCCAGTTTTTTTACATAATTTAAGTTAATAACATAAGATTTATGAGAGCGAATAAAAATATCTGTAAGCTTTTGTAATATTTTTTCTAAATCTCTTAGAGTTGAGTAAGTTTCAATTTGCCCATCTACTAAGTGAATTACTAATTTAGGACCATAGGATTCGATGTATACTATCTCATTTATAATTATCTGATATTCCTGATAGCCGGATTTTAAAGTAATGCTCCTTTTAAGACTTGGTATTTCGTATTCAGCCATATTATTAAAATCCTGCTGAAGAGCTATTATACACTCTTCCATATCTGAATAGTTTATTGGCTTAATTAAAAAATCAAATACTTTCAATCTGTATTTAAAAATTAGCATAGAATGTTGTATGTACGCGGTTAAAAAAATGATATAGGAATAAGGCTCTCGTTCTCTGATGCTTCTTGCTAAGCCTAATCCATTTATCTCCTGATTAAAATTTATATCTAAAATATATACATTAATTTTATCCTTATTTTCCATGGAATAATTGAGTACATCCTCAGGTTTTGTTGTGCAGCATGAAATTCTGCCGTTTATTTTATTGTTGTTAATTACTTTTTCAACATAACTTTGGGTACTTTTAAGAGGTTCTTCCTGATCATCTGCTATTATAAAACTTAATTCCATAATATCACCTGCCTTGCATTGATTTCAAAATATGCAGTTCTTGAATAAAGATTTGCTGATATACGAAATTATTATGAAGAACATTAGGATACTGAGCTAATATATTTTCACTTAACTTAAGTCCCAGACCCCTTTCTTTACCCTTGCTTGAAGCATATAGCTGACTTTTCGAGAAATGAGGTTTATATTTATATGTATTTTCTATAATAATACTTATACATTCACTATCTTCAGCTATATATATAGATATCTTCTTATGTACTGCTTCTCCTGCTGCTTCAATAGCATTATCTAAGTATATGCCTAATATTTCACACAGGTCAGTATCTTTTATATATTTTCCTTCTATTTTAATATCATCTTCTATTGTTATTTTCATTTTGATATTTAACTTCTGAGCCGCTATTAGCTTTGCCGTTAGCAGTCCTCTTACAGCAAGATTTTTCACCTTTTCTATTGAGAATGGATTATTGTCTTTTAATATTTTAACTTGTTCTTGAATTTCACTGAAATAGTTTTTAAGACCACTCCAATTTTTGCTTTCAATAAATCCATTTAGCCCATGAAGCATATTCAAGGTATCATGCCTAAATCGTTTAAGTTCAAACATCAGTTTTTCATTTTCTTGAATGTACATTGATAATTGCTCATTTATTTCTCTTAATACCTTAGATTCACTTTCGGTTTTTTTTATTAGCTGATTATTATAATTTAAAAGGCTTATTTGCTTGTTTAAACTCAATATTTCATCATCTTTTTTTTCAAGTTCCTCTATGAGCTGTTCTCTAGACACCCAGCTGTATTTCATATATGCTCCTTTCTGATATTTGATAAAATATGCTTAAGTTTTTATGTTCCTTACTATTTTCTACAATTGCATGAATTTTCCTTCAAATGTTCAAAAATATTTATTACTGTAGGATATAGAGAAATTAATTTGTAGAAGAAGTACTTTAATTATCTGGGAAATTATGCTATAATGTGATTTAAATTGAAAAAACGTGCCGATAATAGCAAACTCGTCGAAAGGCGGGGACGCAAAGCCTTGGGTCTAATGGATGCAAGTCCTATGATTGCCAGGTTGCCGAAGTATATTAATAAAAATACCAAGGGCGACGTTTATACTTAGTCTTCCTTGGTATTTTTTAGCCTTTGTTCATGGCTTTTTAAAATACTCGGCAGATTTCATATATAGATGGAGGTGAGTCTATACCAACATTATAGACAAGCAGTTTACACCATTTAAGTTTATTTAATGATGCAAAAAAGAGTATAGAATTAAAAAGCTAGATTTGGAGGCGATCTTTATGTTTAGAAATGTATATATAGAAGGAATAGGAAGCTATCATCCAAAAAGGATAGTTGATAATGAATATTATGCGCAGCATTTTAAAAAATATGATTTGGAAGAACATGCTGTTGGTTTAATGGAGAAGGTGGGAAGAGAGACAAGAACTCTTGCAGAAGAAAACGAGACAAGCATAACAATGGGCATTGAAGCTGCAAAAAAAGCTCTCAAAAAAGCAAAGCTTGAACCTACGGATATTGATGCGATTATTTCTGTCTCAGATACTCCGGAATATCTTACTCCCTGCTGTGCTTTGATACTAAAAAACAAGCTCCAGGCAAGAAATGCTACAAATGTTTTTGATATAAATAATGATTGTATTGGTATGATTACAGGTATAGATATAGCATCAAGATATTTAAAAACTGATAAGAAGTACAAGAGAATTTTAGTGGTTGGATCAATGAACATAAGTCCTTTTGCCAGAGAAGATGATTTAGTTGTTTATGGCTGTATTTCGGATGGAGCAGCAGCTGTAGTTTTGGAGGTAAAAGAAGAGCAGGAGGAAAGAGGAGTTTTAGGGTCAAGAATGTACACGGATGATAGTTATAATGAGACTATCAGGTTTCCGGCCTGCGGACTATCACAAATACCTAATAAAGATGTAGATCCTTACGAAAAAAAGATGGAGTGGAATCCCTTTGATTTTAGCTTTCTTTCAGAAAGATGGTCAGAATTAATAATTGGATTACTAAAGGAAAATGGGTACTCAGAAGAAGATGTTACACATTATTTTATGTCCCAATTTTCAAAGTTTGATTTAGGGCTGACTATGGAAAAGCTTGGTGCCTCTCTAGAGCAGGCAACCTTTGTTGGAAATAAGTACGGATATACAGGCTGTACAAGCCCAATTATGGCATTGGATGATAGACTAAATAAAGAAAAATTCAACAAGGATGAACTTTCAATATTTTGTTCAGTAGCAGGTGGATATACCATGGCTGCACTATTATACAAATGGTAAAAAAGCATATTGAATTTAAGGAGAATGTATATGGAAAAACCCGTAAGCATTATAGTTGATTATCAAAAGAGAACTTTGAAATTTGTTTTAATTATTTACTCGATAAGTGCCTGCTTAGCAGGAGGGCTGTTTGCGTTTATGAAATATGTTGGCTTATACAACGAAATGAAATGGTCCCCTATTTTAATTCTTATAGGCTTGGTTTTTATTGAGGTCCTAACCTTTTGGCTTATGTATAAAAATATCATAAACGACGAGAAGAATTGGGATAGAAAATTAACTGTACTTAAGGCAGTTATACTTCTGATTTCTTATACTAATTATATGTATATAACCCTTTTGGTGCCATCAAAGGAACTATGGATAAGTGTTTTTTACTTTATAATTCTTGGCGCTACATTTTTAGATACAAAGATGAATATTATATCAATAATAACAAGCATACTATGCCAAATAGCTGTGTTTTTATTAAACCCTATTGCACTTCCTGAAAAGCAAGTACTTGTTAGAGAATTGATTATCAGAACTGTAGATATAAGCCTTGTTTCCTTTGGTATTTTTATTTTCACCCTATTCTCAGCAAGACTTCTTAAGGAAGTTGAAGCAAATGAGAACATGCTTAGAGAAAAAAATAACAGTATATCAATGCTTTTTAATAAGATTTCTGAGTTTTCTAAGTCTATTTTAAGCTCAAGCGATTCATTGACAAGTATTATAGAAGAAGAAAACAGTTCTATGCAGGAAATAGCAGGTACCAGTATGGCTGTAAGCTCGGATGCAAGCGAAATGCTTAATAAATCTCATAGAAGCAGAGAAATTTTGAAGACTCTGCTTGATATAAATGAAACAGTATCTTCAAAAATTAAGGATACTGAGGTGATTTCTGAAGAGCTGATGGAAGCTTCAAATGGCAACGAGAAATCAGTAAAAAATGTTCTGGATATTATGAACGGTGCAATGAAAAGTATAGTCATAACTTCTGAAGCCACTAGAGTTCTAAAGGAAAAATCAAGACAGATGGATGAAATACTATCTATGATAGGAGAGATTTCTGATCAAACAAACCTGCTTGCCTTAAATGCCAGCATTGAAGCTGCAAGAGCAGGGGAAGCAGGAAGAGGCTTCTCTGTTGTTGCAGATGAGGTAAGAACACTGGCTGAGGATAGCAGAAAGTCTTTAGGTGAGGTAAGTGTTATTGTTAATGAATTTAAAGAGAAGACACTTCAGGTAGAAACACTCATGAAAGACAGTAATGAAAAAATAGAGTTTGGAGATAAGATTTTAAGTGAAACTGTTTCAAGTGTAATAAGCATGTTAAATAAGCAAAAATTATCAGGTGAAAATATCAAGGAAGTTAACCAATTAATGACTAGCTTATTAGAAGAAACAAACAATGTTGTTGCCTTCAACTCCAGCATAGTTGAGACAACGGAAAATACACTAAGCAGATTTGAAACGGTAACTAAATCAGTAAATCAAAGTGCTGCTGTGAGCCAAGAGATTGCTGCAAGCGCAGAGGAATTAAGAAATACAGCTATAGAGATGAATAATTTAATAAAGTAAATAACTTAATTATATATTTATGGGGCTGCTGTCAAAACAGTTTAAACCTACTGCGTGTTATTTAAATTCCGAGAAACTTTCAAATAACACGCTGGGTTTTTCTGTTTTAATAGCAGCCCCTTTTATGTGTATATCAAGTTATCTTAGTTTAAGTTTATTGAAAACATAGAATTTATTAATAGTTAATATATTATTAATAGATAATTTAGTTGCACTAGTATACGTATTTGACTATAATCAGGTTGTAAACTTAACATAAAAAGGAAGGTTTAAATATGAAATCAAAAACATTGATTACTAGATTATTAACAGGCTTTATGGCTGTAGCTTTAATTGCTGCTGTTCCTGCGAAGATAGTTCGCGCGGATTCTTATAAAGTTGTAACTATTGGCGGAGACCTTAATGCTCAGCAGAAGGCAGATATGCTTAAATACTTTGGAGTTGATGAAAAGACTACAAATGTAATTACGGTTAATATCGACGAGGAGAAAAAGTATTTGGCTGATTCAGTAAGCAGCGACAAGATTGGAACAAAGTCCATATCCTGTTCTTATGTGGAGCCTACATCAAGCGGCGGACTAAATGTGTCTGTTAACAATGTGACTTGGGTAGACAGCAATATGATTAAAAATGCTCTTATTACAGCAGGAATAACCAATGCAAATGTAAAGGTATCAGCACCTTTTAAGGTATCAGGTACAGCTGCTTTAACAGGAATATTAAAAGGCTTTGAAAACAGCAGCAAGGGAGCTAAGATTGATGAGGACAAAAAGAAAACTGCTAATCAGGAGCTTACTACTACAGCTGCCCTAGGTGATAAAATAGGAAAAGATCAGGCTTCTAAGGTTATAAATGATATAAAGGCTCAGGTAGTTAAGGATAAACCTAAGGATGAGGCAGCTATAAAGGAAATTGTTCAAAGTGAACTGAAAAAATATGATTTGAAATTAAGTAGTGAAGATGTGGATAAAATAACTTCTCTTATGAATAAAATAAACGGATTGAATTTGAATTTTTCAGATATAAAAGATCAGATAGGGCAGGTTTCAAATCAGTTAAAGGATGTTTTAACAAGTCCGGAAGCAAAAGGTTTCTTCGGCAAGCTTATTGAAGCAATCAAAAGTATTTTTGCAAAAATATTCGGCTAACAAGTTTCTATAAGACAGTCGATTAAAAAGGCAAGGGATATTCCAGCCAATATGGCAATGAAATATTCCTTGCTTTTTTATGCCTATGCTTGTTTTATTATTTCAACTATCATTTCAGCTGATTTTACCAAATCTTCAATAGCTATATACTCCTCTAAAGTATGAGCTTTTTCCATACCTACGCTTAAGTTAACAGCTTTAATGCCATTAGCATTAAGTATGTTTGTGTCACTGCCTCCGCCTGTAGAAATAACCTCAGGCTTGATTCCCATATTGGCAAATACTTTCTCTAACATCTTAACTATTTCATCATCCTTAGCTATGCTAAAAGGACTATACATTCTGGTAGTTGTTATTTCTGCTTCTGCACCAAAGTCCGCAGCAGCTTTTTTAAAGGTATCTACCATATGCTTTGTTTGAATATCCAGCTTGGAGCTGTCTAAGCTTCTGGCTTCAGCCAATATTTCAAGCTCAGGCATAACAATATTTGTTGCCAGACCGCCTTTTATAGTACCTATGTTTGCTGTTGTTTCTTTATCTATTCTTAATAATTTCATGTTTTCAATAGCTCTTGCAGCAACCATAACAGCACTGATGCCTTCTTCAGGAGATACTCCTGCATGAGCCGGTTTTCCTTTTATTTTAACTTTTATGCTGTCTTGAGCCGGAGCTTCAACAATTATTTTGCCGGGAGCACCGCCACCGTCTAGTACAAATGCAAAATCTGCATTTATCTTGGAATAGTCTAGATGCTTGGCACCTAATAGGCCACCTTCTTCCCATATGGAAAATACAACTTGTATATCAGAATGGCTTATATTATTCTCTTTGATTATTTTTATGCCTTCAAGTACAGCAGCTATACCGCCTTTATCATCAGAGCCTAATATTGTAGTTCCATCACTTTTGATTATGCCTTGAGCTTCATCTATAACAGGTTTTACTCCTTCTCCGGGTACAACAGTGTCCATATGAGCGCTGAATAAAATAGTTTTTCCAGGTCTGTTTCCCTTTAGAGTAGCTATTATATTACCGGTTTCCCCTCCACATTTTACACCTGCATTGTCAACGTATACATCGAAGCCCAAATGTTTTAGCTTGTCTACCAAAACCTTTGCCACAGCGCCTTCTTTAGAACTCAAGCTGTCTATTTTTACGAGCTCTATTAATTCCCCAATTATTCTTTCCTTATTTACCATTGCATAAACCTCCTAATATCTTATGTTCTTAATTATAATCGTCATAATTAATGATAACATACTTAGTCTATAGAAAAGATAAAAAACTTAAAGCGTACATAAATTTTTTTACGTACGCTCTAAGTTTGTTGTTATAAAAAGAAATCTTCTATGTTGATAGCTTTCGTATCAGTAATACCTATATATCTAAGAGTCATTTCAGGAGTAGAGTGATTAAATATATTCTGCAAAAATTCTATATCATTAAACTCCTTATAGTGGTGATAACCGAAGGTTTTTCTCAGTGTATGGGTTCCGATATCGTCTATACCAAGCTTTCCACCTATTTCATTTATGGCTTTATAGGCTTGTTTGGAGGTTATAGGCCTCTTTCCGCCTTTTTTAATAGGAAACAGCAGGTCCCCCGGGGACATTCCGTGAATAAATTTATCAATCTCTTTATGAGTTTCAGGAGAAACATCATATTTCAAAAGTTTTCTGGTTTTATCTTCCTTAACTTCAATTTGAGACTTATTTTTTACATCCCATACCGTAAGATTTATTATATCAGTAATCTTTAAGCCAGTATTTATAGCTAGATCAAAGAGCAAAAAGTCTTTGTATTCTTTCTTTCGCAATTCTGCTCTAAGATTATTAATTATGTTCATATCCTTTATTGGCTGAACTAATTCCATATTGCTTCATCCTCTCAATGGAAGGCCAATCATAGCTTTTGGCCGCCATATTCTTTAATCATATACCATTGAGAAGGATTATACAAACAATTTATCTTAAGGTGTAAATTAAAAAATGTAAAAAATCCCCCTTGCTTTATGTAATATACTATGTTATTGTAAGTAATAGCTTAAATTGATAGTTAATAATGCATCACAATATATTTCAATTAGTACTTCCAAGTTATAGGATGATAATATCGAAATTTTATTAGTGAGTTATTACTTGGATTTAAGAATAATAAGTTTTTGGAGGTACGGTTAAATGACTGGTACAGTAAAATGGTTTAATTCAACAAAAGGATTCGGATTTATTACAGGAGAAGATGGAAAAGATGTTTTCGCACACTTTTCTCAAATAAAGGCAGAAGGATATAAGTCATTAGAAGAAGGTCAAAAGGTTTCTTTTGATGTTGTTGAAGGACAAAAAGGACCACAAGCAGAAAATATTACAGCAATCTAATTATTGTATATTTTACCCCTTGGGCAGCTGCGCTGTTCAAGGGGTTTTTGCTTTTTTCTAAAATATGATTAATACTAGTGCGAAAAGCAGAGCCAGCGGCCTGTTTACAAAGAAACGTTAGTTAATTATCCATACTATGCTCATAAAGTTTCCGATAACTTAACTTCAGGTTAATTTGTTCTTAACTTTTTAGTAGTATTATAAAAACATAAGGAGGTGAATATAAATGAAGAACCTAAGTATTTGTATAGATATTGATGGAACTATAACAGATGCCTATTATTGGCTTAAGGCTTGTAATGAATACTTTAACACAAATATTACCGAGAACCAGGTAACAGAATACAATATAAATGAGGTTTTAGGAGTAGAGCTTAAAGAATATGAAAAGTTTTATGAAAAAAATAAATTTAAGCTTCATGCAGAGCAAAAGCTTAGACCTGCTGCAAAGGATGTTATAACAGAGCTTGGCTTATACCATAATATTTATTTTGTAACAGCGAGAGATAAAAGCCTTACAATGCTCACTCACAGATACCTAAGAAAGAATGGAATACCTTATGACGGCGTGTTTGTTTTAGGAAGTCATTATAAGGTCGATAAAGCCAGAGAATTAAATTGCAGTATATTTATTGAAGATAATTATGATAATGCAATTCAACTTTCTAATGCAGGCTTCAAGGTTATTTTGATAGATACAACCTATAACAGAAAGCCTATAAATGAAAATATTACTAGAGTTCATAACTGGAATCAGATATATGATATCTTAGAAAAACTGTCATTACAAGAAAAGGCAATGTAATGACAGTTTTTTTATTGTGTACAATTTTATTTTTAGTTTTATCTAGCAGGCGACCAATCCAGTGTATAAAACTTAAATCCACTTAGCACATTAACAGGCACCATTCTGTTTATATCTACACTCCACATTTCAACAGGGGGCTGATTCTCTCTGCAGCCTGATAAGTATACAATACTTTTACTGTCAGGAGACCAGGTTACAGGAGTAGAGTAGCAGCTTGCAATGGCTATAGTAGAATCATTTTCACCCTTTGCTCCAGAAAATCTTATTAAGGAATAGTATTTTCCATTTATAAATTGAGTTGAGCTGTAGGCTATTTTAGCAGAATCAGGGGACCAGGTAGGATAATAGTTTTTAGCTTCCGGGCCACCCGGAATTTTTGATATTTTTCCTGTAGCAAGCTCAAAGGTATAAATTTCAGATATGCTTGCACCCGGTGTTGTGTATAAAACAAATCTTCCATTAGGAGATAATCTTACATTATTTAATGGCCATTCAGTATTTTTAGTTATTTGCACTTCTTTGCTGCCCTCTAAATTATTTCTATACAGCTGACTTATATTTTTACTGTCCTTTGCCTCGTATAAGAGCTCCGTACCGTTTGGGAACCATTGTACATAAGAAGCTCCGGCTCTATTTATTGTTTTAGAGGTATAATTTAAAACGTCATAAATTTTAATTTGCTTAGCATCAGAATAAACAATTCTTCTGCTGTCAGGAGCCCAGTCAATAAATCCGGGAACAGAGATTTGATCAACCTTTGCACCTTTATTGGTAGCTGGTTCTACAATATTGATAATTCCCGTACTGTCTATATAGGCTATGCGAGTTTGATCAGGAGACCAGAATATGCGCGAAGTTTCGCCTCCATTTTCTACTGCTGCAGCATTAAGATTTGCTGTATTAGGTTCATAAAGTCCAAGATATGAGCTAACATCATCATTAAATACAAAAGCAAGCTTTCCGGGTCCGGTAAGTGGAGGTGGTGGAATGAGTATGTTCATTCCCGGTGTTATAGAAGAAGTAAGCCCCGGGTTTGCTTTTATAATAACATCAGGTCTTGGTTCGCCATTTAATACTACATTATACCTTGCAGCAATTTTATAAAGAGTATCTCCAGGTCTTACAGTATAATAGGGTACACCTTGGGGGATAGTAAGAATTTGCCCGGGAACTATGCTGTAAGGTGCTTCAATGCCATTTGCAATTAAAATTAAGTTTACGGGAATACCATAGCTTTGAGCTATAGAATAAACTGAATCCCCGCTTTTTACAGCGTAGGTAGTAACTCCTGGAGGCATCGATAGCTGCTGGCCTATATAAATTGTATAGGGGGCTTTAATGTTATTTGAGTTAATAAGTGAAGTAAGCGGAATATAAAAGCGTTTGGCTATACTGCTTAGGGAATCGCCTGAGCGGACTGTATAAAATATTTGCATGAATCTCTCCATAAATATTGATATTAATATATAATATGATTCATATAGGTATAGATGTTAATATGAACTAAAGAAATAGAGGATTTAAAATGAAAAAGCAGTTTTTTACAGTTAAAGATATTGTGAAAATAACAGGTGTCACGGCTAGAACCTTACATTACTACGATACAATAGACTTATTAAATCCAACCCGCTTAGTTGATAATGGGTATAGAGTCTACAGCAGAGAGGATCTAGAAAGGCTTCAAACAATTTTGTTTTTTAAGGAGATGGATTTATCTCTTAAGGAAATATCAGATATTATGAAGCTTTCTAAAAAGGAACAAATGGAAATGTTAAAAATGCATTATCAAACTTTACTGTCAAAGCAGCAGCGTTTAGGTGTAATTATCAATGCCTTAGAGGACTATGTGTCAGGAAAAGACGTATTTAATTTGAATATATTTAATAACTCGCCCATCTTGCCCTTAGAAGAACAATATAGCAGAGAAGCTAAAATAGTATATGGAGAAACAGAAAAATACAAAGAATATGAGAAAAATTTAGAAAAGCTATCTGATGAAGAAAGAGAAAAATTATCTTATGAATTCGCAAGTAATATGGAAAAGGTATTTAAGAAGTTAGCTAAGCAGATTCATAAATCACCTTTTTCTGATGAGGTTCAGGTATTAGTAGAAGAATGGAAAAGCTACATGGAGCAAAGTATGACTTGTGATAAAGAACTTTTAGAATGTATTGCTAATAACTATAAGTTTGACAACAGATTTAAAAATTACTTCAAGCAATTCAGCGATGAAGATTTGAGCGATTTTGTTTATCAGGCAATTATGTACTATTGCAAAAACTAGGTATAGTATTGGCTGAGATAAAATAAGCACGTTATTTGAACTTACTAAATTCAAATAACATGCCTTTAATTATACTTCAAAATATCCGGATGCTCTCATTATTTCATCGCCATCTATTATTGTAGCTTTTTCTATTGAGACACCTGTCTTTTTTAGATATGCTTGTACTGCATGATAGCCTACAGCATAGCCTCCACAGAAAGGTATACCAATATCATCAGTTTCAGGCATCATTGGATGCTTTCCAAATATATATTTTCTAACTTCCATAAAACCTTTAATATCAAGTGATTTTGAAATTATTCTTCTTGAGCGTTCTAAATCCTCACCTTGTACAGAGGTTACCCATGGGCCGACAAACTCCTCGCCAAACATGTTGCCCGCAAAGCTTTCAGCCAAGCCTTCAACAGCAAGATACTTCGCAACTGATACATCAGTTATAAAGTTCCACTTTGCATTATGGAAAAGCACATTGTGATGAAACTCATGAGCTATACATGCATTAAGTTTTGGAAGGTTCTTTTCATTTGGGTCAATCATTATCATCATATAGCCCGGTATAGAGCCCATACCCGTATAACCTTCTGACATAGCTAAAAATTCAGGGTTTCCTAAGAAAATTCCTACTACAACTTTCTCAGGCAATGGAATGCCGGTTTTTTCAAAGCGTTCTGCAGCAGCTTCCATAGTCTTTTTAGCATTATTCCATGCATCTGCTTTTTCAAGCTTTTCAAGCATTTCTGCCATCTTTACGTCACGACCGCATAATTGAATACATCCTAAAGCCTCAGTGGTTTTTGGCATATGCATTATTTCAAACATCTGATTATAGGGTTTCAGTAATTCTTCGCTGAAGAACTCGTTTCTTTTATCTTCAGGCAAACTAAGCAGTTTTTTATATAAACTTAAAGTATCTTGTATAATTATCTCCATTAAAATCATCTCCTTATAATTCAATTGAAACTGTGATATCACTTGTTACAAATTGAATTATAGAGTATGACGCCGCGTTAAAGTCAATAGAGAAAATAAATTAGTTTATAAGGCTATTTTAGCAGCCTGCTTAATGCCTAAAATAACATTTGCTTCTTTAAAATGAAGCTCATAAACTTCAAGCATTTGGCCGGCTTGAGCTATAGTTATTTCATAGTCAGGATGCTTTTTAACAAACTCCTCTTTTAAATCATATATAGTTAAATTACTTTTTTGAACTGAAGCATTAATAACTCTGACATGCTCGCTGCTGTTTACAGGAATAGTTGTAAAGGCTGTCTTATCATTATTTGAGAACTCAAGGAGCTTTGAACTTCCCTTGAAGGTTGCAAAATAAACAACCCCCTTATTTTCAGGATTATAATAAAAATTCACAAGTCTAACATTAGGGATATCTTCAACTGTAGTTGCTAAAGCAATATTTTTGGTACCGTCCATTATTCTATTAAATTCATTTAAAAAATCCATTTTCATTCTCCTTTTTTGATTTATTTATAGTACATTTTTATTTTATCAGGTAACCTTGACAGCAGTATGTCATGGTTATAATATTAAATAAATTAAAATAAAGGATTGATAGAATTTGAAAATTGAAAGACTGATTTCAATAGTTATGGTATTGCTTGAACGCAGAAAGATTAGCGCAGTGAAGCTTGCAGAGATGTTTGAAGTAACACCAAGGACTATTTATAGAGATATAGAAACATTAAACTTAGCAGGTATACCAATAATTTCATACCCAGGAGTTAATGGGGGTGTTGGAATTATGGAGGAATATAAGATCGATAAGAAGCTTTTTACTACATCCGATGTTGCAACGCTTTTAATGGGGCTTGGAAGTATTTCCTCCACAATGTCTAATGATGAAATTACTAATACACTTGCAAAAGTAAAAGGTATGATTCCGGCTGATCAGGCGAGGGAAATTGAACTGAAATCCAATCAGATTACTATAGATCTTTCTCCTTGGATTGGGAATAAGAATTTACAGCCTAACCTTGAAAAAATAAAAACAGCACTTAATGATAAGAAACTATTGAGCTTTAATTATTCTGATAGAAATAATAAAAAAACTAATCGAAGGGTTGAACCCTATAGGCTTGTTTTAAAGGAGTCGAACTGGTATCTGCAAGGCTACTGTGATTCCAGACAGGATTTTCGAATTTTTAAGTTATCCCGTATTAGTGAACTTGAAATTCTTGAAGATACCTTTATTCCTAGGGAGCTGGATGATTTGGTTTTAGGTGCTTGGGAACACGTAGAAAAAAGAATTGGTTCAATAAAGCTCTTGGTTCACGAATCGCTGAGAGATAGAATAATTGAATACTGCGAAGAGGAAAATGTTGAGGTATACGGAGAAGATAAATTGCTTGTAAGCTTCCCTTTTGTAACTGACGATTTTGGTTACAATCTCTTGCTAAGTTTTGGAGACAAATGTGAGTGCCTAGAGCCTGCGAATGTGCGTGAGGAGCTTATAAGGAGAATTGAAAGTATGATGAAGATTTATGACCAGCATAGAGTTTAGAATAAAAATAATGAGTGTGTTATAATATTTATAAAATTTAGTTTCATGAGGAGGTTCTAGATATGTGGAAGGAATTCAAACAGTTTGCCATGAAAGGAAACGTGGTTGATTTAGCAGTGGGTGTTGTAATTGGAGGAGCTTTTGGGAAAATAGTTTCATCCTTAGTAAGCGATATTGTAATGCCATTGATAGGGCTTTTAGTTGGAAGGCTTGATTTTACCAACTGGTTTATACCGCTTAGCGCCGGAAACTTTAATACCTTGGAAGAAGCTAAAAAAGCCGGGGTAGCTACTATAAATTATGGGGTATTCTTAAATAACGTTTTGGACTTTTTAATAATTGCTTTTTCAATATTTATAGTAATTAAGCAAATAAACCGCTTTACAAGGAAGAAGGAAGCTCCTGTGCCTGTTCCTGTTAAAACTAAGCTATGCAAGTATTGCTATAGTGAAATACATGTTGACGCTACTAGATGTCCTCATTGTACTTCTGAAGTTGAGGCTTAGTAAAATTATCAGGATTAGAAACATTTAACAGTACCATAGATATGAATTATGTAAATTACTGCACATAAGTAAAGTAGTATAAGTTTATTTAGATCATAAGTTGAGTATGTTATAATTACTTTTGTAACTAATATAGATATGTTGGGGGGAATGCAGAGTGGGCAATATAAAAGTCCCAGTTACTAGTAAATGCTCCGGGCAAGGCTGCATGAAAATATAGAACATAAATTTGTTCGGAGCCTAATTTACTAGTTTTAAGGCTAAAATATATTTGTGCAGACTTTGCTTCGTTATTTACAAAAATGTAGATAGGAGCAATTATTATGAAATATGAAAAAGCACAAGATATATTACCTGAGTATGTGGTTGAAATAATTCAACAATATACTGATGGCAGTTATTTATATGTACCTAGAAAAAGTGAAAATCGAAAGTCATGGGGAGAAAATAACGGAACAAAAAACGATTTAATTAATAGGAATAAAGAAATTTATAATAGCTTCCAAGAAGGAACTTCGATTAAATCACTTACTGAGAAGTATTACCTTACTGAGCATACTATTAGAAAAATAATTAGAAAAGTAAAAATGAAAAAGTAAAATAAAGCGGTACTTAAAAACTATAGTTTTAAGTACCGCTTTTTATATAAAATAGTTTGACTGTCGACTTTATTACAGAATTATTTATGAACTTGAGGAAAAAAGATAAACAAGGATATAATATTTTTGAGATTTAAGTTATTGAAGTTTTGCTCTGAAAATGGATTTACAATACGGCTTGGATATTTGATGGCTGATAAATTTTAATAATTGAAAATGAGGAGATAATTAGTATGCTTACAAAAGATAGAAATATAGAATGTGGTTATGTAACAACTGAGGGTGATAATTTATACTACGAAGTACGTGGGCAGGGTAAGCCGCTGCTGCTGATTCCTGCTGGTGAGGGTAAATACTATTCAGGCCTTGCAGATTTGCTTAGTAATGAGTATAAAGTAATAACTTATGACCGCCGAGCAAATGGACGTAGTACTATGAATAGTCCGCAAAATTTTGAGATAGGACAGCAAAGCCGTGATGCTTTAGCTGTTTTACAAGCAGCCGGTGAGGAATCTGGTTTCATATTTGGCAATAGCACTGGTGCAGTAATTGCACTTGATATGGCCAAGACATATCCAAGTGCTGTTCGTGCTGTGGTGGCTCACGAAGCGCCAATGGCAAGGATGCATCCGAATGCTCTAAAATGGCAGCGATTTTTTTCTAGTGTATATTTAACAGCCTTTCGTTTCGGTTCATCAGCAGCATCACTTCGTTTCATGTTTGGTGCTCAGCTTCCTGTAATGAAAATGATAAAGGCATCGAAAAAGTCAGATGAATATATAAAAAATTACTACAACACAAGTGATGAACATCACAAAAATCAAAAGGATGAAGCAGATGTCTCCATGAAACTTGAACTGCTGCCAGTTACTAACTATATGCCTAATATTGAGAAACTTAAGGAAAATAGTGTCAAGGTATTTGTGGCAGTTGGGGAATGGTCACTAAATAAGAAGACGTGGTATGCCATAAGCAATAAAAACATGGCTGAGAAGCTGGGTTGTGAGCTGGTTCCCTTTCCAGGACATCACGGTTCCTTAGCTGATATGCCTGATGAATGGGCCTGCACGCTGCGTGATGTATTACACAAAGCAGACGGAGGTAATAAAAATGAAGCAAAATAAATATGACGATAAAAATTTTTTTGATAAATATAGTAATATGAATCGTTCAAAAAATGGACTTGAAGGTGCCGGAGAGTGGCATGAACTTAAAAAAATGCTACCTGATTTTAAAGGTAAAAAGGTTTTAGATTTAGGCTGTGGTTTTGGATGGCATTGCCGATATGCTATAGAAAATGGTGCAAGGTCTGTCATTGGAGTTGATATTTCACAAAAGATGTTAAATGAGGCAGGGAGCAAAACAAAATCAGAAAATATCCAGTATATATGTATGCCCATAGAAGATATTGATTTTCCTGACAATTCATTTGACGTTATTATCAGTTCATTGGCTCTTCATTACATTCAATCATATGAGGATATTTTAAGTAAAATAAGTAAGTGTATATTAAAAGGTGGAGAATTTGTTTTCTCTGTAGAACATCCAATTTTTACTTCACAAGGAAAACAGGATTGGTATTATGATGACAAAGGCAATATCCTGCATTGGCCAATTGATCAATATTTTACTGAAGGTGTCCGCAACGCAAACTTTTTAGGTGAAGAAGTTATAAAATATCATAGAACATTAACAACATACTTAAACAGCCTTATACAAGAAGGGTTTGAAATAACAGGACTTGTTGAACCAAAACCAAAAGAAGATTCACTCTATACTATTCCGGGAATGCTTAATGAATTACGCAGGCCAATGATGCTACTTGTGTCAGCAACAAAAAAGTAATAATAGAATGACAAGTAATATTTGAGTTTCCTTAACTAGCAACATTTTCATATGACAAAACAAAGAGGTCAAATGACCTCTTTTATATTGGCGTAAAATTAACATTATTCCTTAACGTGATCTTAATTTAAATTGATTTATTGTACCTAACTATATATCGCGATATCTATATACAGAATTATCCATAGTGATATAATATAATTATTAAATTTTGAAGGAGATAAAAAATGTATAGACCAATTTAATGCACCTTAAATTTACAGATGATTTTTAAATTAACCTTTCCTAGGTTTTTTTGTCGTGTGATTTTGGAGGTGTATTAAAATTGAATAAAAAGATCAATGTGCATTTGATGTACATTATTGTCTTTCTTCAGGGTCTCGTTTTTTATGGACCTATTGCTACCCTGTACAGACAAAGCAGAAACTTATCTTTATTAGGTATGTTTTTGATAGAATCTGTATCATGGATATTAATGATTATATTTGAGATTCCATGGGGATGGTTTGCAGACAAGTTTGGCTACAAGAAAACTCTTCTCATCTCAAATTTTTTATTCTTTATCTCAAAAATAGTTTTTTATAAAGCAAATTCTTTTGAAATGTTCTTTTTGGAACGAGTATTATTATCCGCATCTTTAGCAGGAATATCAGGCTGCGATATAGCTCTTTTATATTCATCTGTCAAACAAGAGGAAAGCGAAAAAATATTTGGAAGGTATAGTGCTGGTAGTTTCTTTTGCGTTAATAACTGAGGTGGTTCAGGTAGTAAGTGTATTTTTAAATCAGGTACAATATCTGCGAAGCGGAATAAGTATTAAATATTTTGGTATATTGGCAGTGGTTATTCAGATAGCCCGTCTTATATCAGTTAAAGCTTATAAATTCAGCATTAGGCTTGGTAAAAATAGAGTTATTCAAATTTTATATATAACTATAATTATATGCTGCGGCATACTTGTATTGACCTCAAGCACGGTGCTGACCATATTATCAATAGTTCTTATCTGCGGCAGTGCAGCTATAATTTCGCCGATAGTTTTAGATATTGAAAATAATAATATAGAAAATGCTGGTAGGGCTACCTTATTATCTGTATTTGCCATGTTTGGAGATATGACTGCTGCCGGAGTTAATGTTATTATTGGAAAAATAGCTGATATCTCCACATCATCAGCTTTTATGGTTTGCGTAGTTATTTGTGTTTTAGCCTATATATTGTTTTATATTTATAATTGTAAAATAACAAAGTGGCGTTTAGGTGAAAATAAAGCTTGAAAAAATAAATTAATAAGGAGAAAACAATGACTTACAGTGAAGTAGAAGAAATATTTTGTTTAACTGGAGATAGAAAGTATAAGTACTTTTTCAATAAGGTAGCTGAGTCTGAGCAGGTTTGCGGATTAAAGAACAAAAATGGATGGATAACTATAACTGATGATAAAGGAAGAATTGCCATGCCGTTATGGCCTTCCTATGAATTCGCAAAGTACTGTAAGGAAAATCAGTGGAAGGAAGCTCAAATAGATACAATTGATATATATGAGTTTTTGGAATACTGGCTTGAAGGTATGAAGCGAGATGGCTGCAGAGTGCTTGTATTTGCAGATACAGCTGGCGGAGGAATATCTGTTGATGCCTTGGAATTAAAAAATGAGCTTGAAAATTTCTTGAGTAATAACAGCTAATTAATACGGCTGATTTTAAATTTTATATAAATAAATTTTTATGTGAATGCAATGTAACTAAAAATAAACTTTCATAGTTTACTAATATAGAAAGTTGTAACTATTTATAATATAATATATGTAATATATTGTTGAAATGTTGGGAAAATTGCTTTTGGTTTGGGGGGGAGTAACATGCGTTCACATACTGATGATAATTTCGTGTCTAGGGAACTTAAAATAGAAGTAGATAAAAAAGGTATTATAACTAGGGTTTCTTCAAATTGCTATAATGTTATAGGCTACAAAGATTGTGAATTGATAGGAGCTTATATATTTGATTATATTGATTACAGTTATGAAGAATTGAAATTGGTTCGCAGCTTTAATGCAGAAATTGAAGGCAAAGACAGAGTAAAGGGATACTTTGATATACAAGTTAATACAACTGATGAAGGCATTTTCCTCTCAATTATTGATATTAGCAAATATAAAGAGTTGGAAAAAATGGACAAGATGAAACTGAAAATGTTTGAGAAGACTAAAGACATAGTATGCAGGTTTGAAATTTTACCAAAGCCAAGATTTATATACTTAAGTCCATCAGTGGAAAAAATTCTTGGATATCCTTTAGAAGACTATATGAAAAATCCTATGCTTCCTTTTGAATTGGTTCATCCTGAAGATAGAGAAGCACAGTACTCAAAGATTAAAGCTGATACAGATTTTTCAAAATTGTTTCAGGTAAGAATGAGGCATAAAGACGGACATTATATATGGTTGGAAGACTACATTATACCGGAATTTGATGAGAACAACCAATATGTTGCCTGCGAGTCTATCACAAGAAATATTCAGGATAGAAAAGAGTTGGAGCTAAGACTTGAAAAGCTAGGCTACACTGATAATTTAACCGGGCTGTATAATAAGAATTATTTTTTAAAGCAAATGGATATGTTAAATACTTCTATAGATGTTCCGGTAGGAATTGTTGCATGCGACTTGGATAATTTAAAAAATGTTAACGATTCTTTAGGACATTCAAAAGGGGACAGCTTAATAAAACGTACAGCAAAGGTAATGCAACTGGTATTTAATGATGATGAATACGTAGTTTCAAGAACTGGAGGGGATGAATTTGTTGTCATTATAAAAAATAAATCCTTCTCTCAGGTTAAAGAACTTTACCTTAATCTTCAAATGGCTATAAAGCTATTCAATGAAAATAATAAGAGTACACCCATTCATATATCAATTGGCTTCTCATATATTGAAAAATCAATCTCAAAAATGCAGTCTGCTATAGATACCGCTGATAAAGATATGTATAAGAATAAAAAATATAGAAAGCAAATAAATATTGTATAAAGATAAAGCAAACTTTATGAAGTAAAGCTTATTTCATTGCAGCAATATTATTTACATTGATGCAAGTAATTCTTATAATAAATTTCACTAATATATATAGCAAACCAAAGAAAATAGTTTATGATTATAATAGGTGATAATATGAGAATTGGGAAATTTGCACAGGTCAATAATTTAAGTATTGATTCAATCAGGCATTATATGGATTTGGGACTAATACTGCCTGAAAAGCAGGGTGGTCAGTATTACTTTGATTTAAGGTGTCAAAAAGCTTTAGAACAAATACTACATTTAAAAGGTTTAGGCTTTAATTTAAATGAAATAAAAATAATATTCTTTTATGAAAGCTTCGGAAGGCTTACGGACTATGAGGGGGATATTTATTACAGAGGACTTTTTGGTGATAAGCACAGGAAAGTCTCAGAGGAAATCGAACGGCTAATGAAAATAAAAGATAAACTTAATACTGAAATTGAGACTATGTCTAAAAAGACATCGGAGCAAGCTTTTGAAATAGGAATAAATCTTAAGAATCTTGAGCTTTTCAAATGCTCAAAATGTGGCGGAAGTCTTGTGCTAAAGGACGGCAGCATAAGCAATAATCAGATAATAAACGGAACTCTCAAATGCAGCTGCGGAGCAGAATACATTATAGAAGAGGGCATATTGAGGGCGGGTGATCATATTGATACAAGCTCTGTCAATTTTGATGATAATTATATTTCTGATTATATAAGTCTAACTAATGCTTCATATCTTGATAATCTTCATAAAGGTTTGGAATGGTCCTCCAGAAAAATAGAGAGTTTGAGTCTTAATGAAAAAATACTCCTTGAGCTAGGCACGGGTATGGGCTTCTTTCTTAGAAATATTTATAATCAATTGCCGAAGGATTGCGTTTATATTGCGGTGGATCATAATTTGGAGAGGCATAAGTTTCTAAAAAAGCTCATTGAAAGAACTCCTAATCCCAAGAATATAATTTTCATATGTTCTGATTTTCTTGAAATTCCTATAAAAGAAAAATCTGTAGATTATGTTCTTGATATATCAGGAAGCAGCAATTACGGCTTTGAGCATGAAGAGTTTCTTTTAAAATCTGTGGATTCTTATGTAAGAGAAGATGCATATTTGCTTGGGTCATTTATTACATTTAAGAATTTCAGCAGCAACAGTTTAATTGAAAGAAAGTACAGAAAGAATTTCCAAATAAAAAATATAAAACAGGAAATTGAAAGCTTAAAATACAAGCTTATTGAAGAAAGAACTTCGGACACAGCAGATAAAGGCGGCAGGTATGAAAGCTTTTTTGTGGAAGGGGAAATGGTCTGCAGCTATTCTTTCCTTGGAAAAAGGTAGGGTTAACCCTACCTTTTAGCATTTTTTGCTCTAAAAGTTTTAAATTTGACTTATTGATAGAGGGTTAAGACCACGGTTTATAATCAAATTAAAGTAGAGTTTCATGGAGGTTTTAATATGAAATCAATAGCACTGATGGCAGAGAATAAAAAGGACTATAAGGAATTTAAAAACTTGCTGCTGTATTCTATAGGAAATATTATTTCGGTGTTTGGAAGTTCTATTTTCTCCTTTGCATTGGATTTATATGTGCTTAAAATAACAGGCTCATCCTTAAGCTTTGCAATATCTCTTGTTTTAGGTACTGTGCCTATGATAATAATAAATCCATTGGCAGGAGTAATTGCAGATAAATTCGATAAGAAGAAGCTTGTAATATTAATGGATTTATTAAATGGTGCTGTTCTTTTAGTAGTATACCTTTTAAGCATTATAAATGGACTTAGCCTTTCAATGATCTATACAGCTATTTTGCTGCTTACTATATTTACAACTATTTTCAGCGTAGGTGTGGAAACGGCAAAACCTAATATTGTATCTGAAAAAATGCTGCTCAATATTAACAGTATAAGCAAGCTAATAAATTCAGTTTCTTCAATTCTGGGACCGGTAATTGGCGGTTTGGTTTTTGCTATATTCGATATAAGAATCTTTATTGTTGTAAACAGTATATCCTTTGTTTTTTCTGCAGCTTGTGAGTTCTTTATAGATTTTAGATTTAACGGCAAATCTTATGAGGAAGCAAACTCATCTGGAAGAGTTAATTTGCTTGAGGATATTAAGGAAGGCTTTAATTATATATGGTCAAATGAAAATATAAAAAGCTTATTTATTATGTTGATTTCTTTGAATTTCTTTCTGGGCTTCTCAGTTACAGTGCCCTTACCATACATTATTAATAGTGTTCTAAAGCTAAATTCCAAAGCTTTTGGAATTATACAGGGAGCAGTTCCTGTAGGGATGATTATTGGTGCTTTATGTGTTAAAAAAATAAGTGAACGAGTCTCATATACCAAGCTTCTAAAAAAGTTAAGTATTATTTTATCACTGTCCATGCTTTTAATAGGCTTGCCTATACTTTTCAACGGACTTCATTTTTTAAGCAGTGCATATATGGTTTACTACTGCATAGTAATGACTGCATTTGGTTTTGCCATTGCATTAATCGATATTCCTATTTCATATTTAATGCAGATAACTATACCAGAGGAATTTAGGGGTAGGGTCATGAGTATTGGAATAAGTATTGGAAAAACTCTGCTTCCGGCTGCTTTGCTGATTTCAGGAATACTACTGAAGCTGATACCTACGTATATTATGCCTATTACCGGAGGGATACTGCTGCTAATTATAAACACATCATCAGTAAAAAACAGAGATTTTGATGTAAATAGTAAGAACTGAAGGAATAATCTGGTTCCTTCAGTTCTCAATATATTTCTTATCTACTGCAATAATTGATGCGAATAAAAAGTCCGTATTGTGCAGGCTTGACACACTGACATCTAAATTTTCTAAATCATATTTCAGTTCATTGTTATGTTTTGTGATCTTTGTTACCTTGCTTGCTGTACTGTACACACCTTGTTTCGCGCTTACAATTGGGTGATATATCAAAGACTGCTTTGTAAAATCTATAGAGTAGTTAAATACATAATTAATTGCTGAATTATACTGAAGATATTGTTTCTTAAAAGCCTCCCACTGCTCTTTAGTAGAAAAGATTATATCCTTCCTCGGAAGAAATCCCTGTTCAAGCTTATCTGTATAGTTGATTAAAAAGCCGGAATAAACACATTTAAAGGGAATGTTTATTTCGGTATTACCGGAAGCTGCAAGTCTATCTGCTTTGCCGCAGCCGAGTAAAACTGCACTTATTAAGATAAGGATTAATCCCCAAATCAATATCCTTTTTTTCATTATATTTCTCCTTGCTATTTAAATATTTGTATTCAATATTATTAACCATATTTTAGTATAAATATCATATGCTGAATTTTTATAGCAGGTATTATTAATTTTGCAAGCATAAGAAAGCAAAATATTGTTGATATAATGTCATAGGTATATAATGGGTAAAAGAATTTGTAAAAAGTTAATTATTAAAGAGGTTTTTAAGAACAGTAAACTAATACTTTTCACCATGCAGTACGTATGTTAGTGCTGTTTCCTTTGCAGATTTGAACAAGGATGGCTTGAAAGATATAATAATTATTCTAAAGGATAATTATAATGGTTCTGATAAATCCATAGCTACAGTTTTATTTCAAAAGGCTAAAGGATCATTTTTTAATGATACTAAACTGGAACAAGACATCAATGTTTCAAAGCTACTTAAGAATTCTTTTACAGAGTATGACACTTAACTAATTAGAACACAGTATTATAAGAGTAATGGTATGCCGGCCTTTAGGGTTTAGCATACCATTTTAAAATTATAAATGAAAGTTTTGTTTCGTGCTTCTAGAGATGCTTTTAAGCTGCAAAGCACATAATATAATTAAGATAACTGAAAAGATTAAGAAGGAATAACCAATACCTATAATCTTATAAAGAGGTGCTGCAATTACAAGGCCTAATATAGCAAAGGTGGTAAGAAGTATTTTGTAGAAGGAGAATACTCTTCCGATATATTCCTTCTCAATGTTATTTTGAATTATAGTTCGTGAATAAATTCCCTGTATATTTTGAGTTAAGCCTAAGAAAATTAAAGCGATGAAGGTTATTATAAAGCTATGTGAATATCCAAACATAATATATCCAATTCCAACGGCCGCAGTAGAAAGTATGAATATAGATACTTGATTTTTCTTAGAGAGGGCTTTCACTATTAGAGGAACAGAGAGACCGCCAATTGCTAAGGCGTAATCAAAATAAATAATTCCTTCCGGTTTTATGTTTAATAACACATCTGAAACTGCTGTTTTATAAGTCTCATAAAACCTTCCGATTATAGCAAGTACACTTGAAATAACGAACACTGTCTTGACATTAGGATATTTTGATAAGATCCTATACCCTTCTAACCCGCTTTTAATAATTCCAGCTTTCTTTACCACAGCTTCAGGTTTTTTGAAACTATATTTAATAAATGAAAATAGGACACTTGCTACTAAGAAGCTTATGGCATTAATAATAAATAAAACATTGCTGCTATAGAGCTTGTATAATATTCCGCCTATAGCAGGAGAGAGAAAAACACTTGTTGATTCTAAAAATGAAAAAATTGAGTTTGAGTAGGAGAGTTCTTCTTTTGACACTAATTCAGGAAGTATAGCTGTTTCAGAGCTTACATCAATGTCGTTTAGCGATTGTAATAAAAATGCCAAAATATAGACAAGCCAAAGTCTTTGTTCATTTGCAAATATGAAAAGAAATGCGAAGATAACGCTAGTCAAATTAGTAATAAAAATTACTCATTTCTTATTATAGGAGTCTGCAATAATACCGGATAAGTAGAGCATAGGTATCCTTAAAACAGCTCTTGAAAGCCACATTAAAGCGACAGCACCAACTGATTTTGTCGCGCTGTATAGATATACTGTCACACCTATGTTGTAAAGATAATCTCCTATGGAAGAAATAAAACCTCCAAAAGTTAATAAGGTGAAGTTTCTGTTCTTTAATAAATCTTTATACAAAGCACCATCTCCCCAAAAGTGATAACATCGATAAACAATAAAAATAGCAAATCTTCAATGCTTTTTATTGTTTATCTATATCAGTTTACTGGATAATTCTCGTAAACATAAGACTGTATTTTACATTATTTACATGATATAATTAAATTAGGGAGATAAGTAAAAATATATATTGAGAGCAATAAGGGGTTAGAAATAACCCCTATAACTATATAGTTTTACTTTGAAATCTATATATAAAATCACTACATGGAAATTTATAAAGGTTTTATAAGGAGGGGGAAACTATGAAAAATGGGGATTTGAAAAAACTAATTTTTAAAACTGTTGGCTTAGCAATGGGGATTGCTGCACTTGTTCTAAACATAATGAATAAACTTGAAGCTAAAAGCGCTATTACATTATTGTCTATCGGCTTAATATGCTTAGCTATTAGTGAACTTGAAAATAAGAAGGCAAATTAGTACATAACAATATATAAAATTTCGGAGGATACGGAAGAATGAAATTTAATGAAAAAGATGTAGAAGTGTTTTTAAAAAAGTGGCAGGATATTTTGAGGCTGAGAGATTGGGATATTAAGTATGAAATAGTTAATAAGGAATGGAGAAAAACAGGCGACATTAAGATTGATATAGATGATAAAAAGGCTGTATTAATGATAAATAACTATAATCCTAAGCAAACAAACCTGGAAGCTGTAATTATTCATGAGTTATTGCATTTGAAGCTTTGGGGAATGGATCAGATGATTGAGGGATTAATCTACTCAGTATTTGGACAAGATGAGCAGGATCCCAAATTCAACTTTGCATACGGTCAGTTTATGACATTATTAGAGTCTACCACAGAAGATTTAGCTAAGAGCTTTCTTACCTTGGGAGGAGAAGATAAGGAAATATCCTTTGGAAGAGTGCAGAAGCTTGTGGAGAAAGAGTTGAAAGGCAATCAGTAATTAAGGGGGTTAAGCAATGGGGGTTGAAGTTGAAAACATGGACGAGCATTTTGATAAATGCGCTTCGGATTATGACAGACATTTTTATGAAGATCTTGGCATGTGCGAGTTTTATGATGAAATAGAAAGGCAGATTACTTCCTGTGGAGAACCTAAAAATATTCTGGTTCTTGGATGTGGAACCGGATTAGAAATAGAAAGAATTAAACATTCAGCCGAAGTTACTGCAATTGATATTTCACCTGGGATGCTGGAGAAATTAAAGAAAAAGGAATTGTATCCTAAAATAACTTTAAATACTATTTGCAATTCGTATTTTGATGTCCAGTTTGCAGAAAATCATTTTGATTTGGTGCTTTCTACATATTCCCTTCATCATTTTACCTTGCAGCAAAAGATGCAGCTTTATAAGAAGATATATGATTCTCTAAGGGTAAACGGATATTTTATAAATGGCGATACTGTTTGCAAAGATAAAGAAACAGAAGCTTTTTTGCTGAATAATGCTAAAGAGATATATGAAAAAAAGCAAGTTCCCTTCGGAAGTATTCATGTTGATGTTCCTCTAGCATTAGATACAGAAGTTACCCTCCTTTCTGATATAGGATTTAAAAGTATAACAGTAGAAAGAAGATGGAATAAGGCTGCATTAATTAAGGCGGTTAAATAAAAGAAGATGATTTAGTAATGGGGGATAAAAATGGAACCAACTAAAAGGAATAAACTGTTTGTAATTTCAGGAGCAAGCTGCATTGGCAAGTCTACTGCTTGTGAAATTTTATTCAGAAATGAAAAAGACTATATTGTCATGGAAAGCGATTTGCTTTGGTCAGAAAGATATAATACACCAGAAAATAACTATAGAGAGTATCGAGAATTGTGGATGCGAGTTTGCTGCAACATTTCGCAAATAGGTATGCCTGTGGTTTTATGCGGATGCGCAGTGCCTGAGCAATTTGAGGTGTGTGATGCCAGAAAATATTTCACTGAGATAATTTATATTGCTGTTGTTGCTGAAAAGGATGAGCTTATTAAACGAATGAAACACGGAAGAAATGTGACTGATGAGAATTGGATTAAGAGCTCTGAGCAATTCAATGAGTGGTTAAAGAATAATGCTTTAAAGACCACACCTAATATTATATTGGTGGACAATACCTATTTGACTCCACAGGAAACTGCGGAGAAAATAGATGAAGTAATTAGACTGAATATGATGTAATGAAAGGTAAAGTACAAGTATGGATTTGGAAAAGTTATATGAATCCTTTAATGAAGATGAAAGGTTAAGTAGAAGTAAGTCCAATAGCATAGAATTTTTAACTACCACATATTTTATTGATAAATATTTAAAAAAAGGAATGAAAATTCTTGATATAGGTGCTGGTACAGGTGCGTATAGTCTCTACTATGCTAATAAAGGTTATGCTGTAACGGCTATAGATTTTGTAAAAAGAAATGTTGATACCATGAAATCTAAGGCCCTAAGAGAGAATATAAAGGTGGATATTTATCAGGGAAATGCCTTGGATATGTCTAATTTACCCGACAACACTTTTGATATTGTATTATGTTTGGGACCTCTTTATCATTTGGATAATGATGCAGAGAAATTAAGATGCATAGAAGAAACAAAAAGAGTATGTAAAAAGAACGGAAAGATATTCTATGCATACTTGTCAAACGATATGGTTTTTGTGACTGAATCAATTTTATATAACAAAAATTATTTAGGCAGTCCTAACTATGATCATAAAACCTTTGAGCTTACTAATGGATCATATTGTTTTATGACTGTTGAGCATATGAAATACTTGATGAAATTATCAAATTTGAAAGAAGTAAAGCATATAGCTGTTGACGGTCTTTCAGAATTGTTGAAGGAAAGCATAAATGCGTTTGATGACCAACAATTTAAAGAATGGTTTCGCTTTCACTTATATACTTGTGAGAAGGAAGAAATGATAGGATATAGTAATCATATAGTTTTTATTGCGGAAAAGTAACTTAAAGATATATAAGAGGAATTTTTGGGGGACTTAATAATAAACAGGTTGGAATGGTTAAAGAAAAGACAAGAATGGCTTTATTTAACGTGGTATTATCATAAAACAAAGTGCTTAAGAGTGGAATGAATAATTTATTCGTTAAAACAGAGTGACTGTTAAGAAAGGAACTAATAAATGAGAGGGGTATACACAGAAATAATAAAAGATATACATCATATAGAAACTTTAAAAAAAGTCTTAAAGTCAATTAATCCAACATTTTTAGAGCAAATAAATATTGAACGCTTTCATGATAATGGTGAGGGCGTTGATAGGATATATAATGTTTATAAGATAACAGCAGATAAGAAAGTCTATATCTTAAAAAAGTCTGATGACAATGAAATAGAACTTTATGAGAAGTTCCTTCAAAATAAAAATCTGCCAGTACCAAAGCTTGAGGGTTGGTGCTGCATCAATAATATAAAATGGATATTGATGGAGTATATTGATGGACCAGATTTGAGATTATTCAATGAAAACATGGCCTACGAATGTGCTGAAAGTCTTTCGTGTATTTTCAATATGTATTGGCGGGAAAAGGACTTTGAAGCTAATAAGTTGGACAACCGTTTTGAAAGATACTGGTTAAGAATAAACAAAAGATCGGAATGTCTTATAAACGAGCCCAAATTATCTGCTGCATATAAGATTTTCTTAGATAGGCAGTTGGTATGCCCAAGAACTTTATGCAATGGAGATTTTCTGCAGTGCAATGCAATAGAAAGAGATAGTAATGTTGTTCTAATAGACTGGGCATTTGGCGGAATTATGCCATATTCCCTGGATGTTGCTCGTTTAATAAGCCACGGATCAGAAAAGTTTTTTCCTTTTCCGTTTTATATGGCAGATGAATACAGAAAGGTTTTTTTAAAAGCTGTATACGATAAGCTTTTGTATAAACCTGATTATAAGCAGTTTATATGGGATGTGATACTTTCATGCTTAAATGAATGTATTGAGTTTATAGAAAGAGAGTTAAACAACACATCTATTGAAAAAGATGATGGGTTTGCCTATTATTATAAAAACGCTGAAGTTTTGGCGGATATTATTTTAAGAGGTAAAGAGCAGTTAATGGTTAAAGGGGGAAAATAGTTATGGCAACCATTGGTATATTAGGTACTATTCATGGTGAGGATAGTTTCAGAGAGGAAGTTGGTCTTACATTGGAAGTAATGAAGCAAGCAATAACAGAGTTTAATCCAGATATTATATGTGGAGAAATAAGACCAGAAGATTGGGACAAATACTGTAACGATAAGAGCTATTCAGGATATTTGGGACCTAATGAGTATAGGAGAATGATTATACCTTACTGCGAGTGTGAAGGAGTTAAATTTGAACCGATAGACTGGTTTGAAGAGGACATGCTTTCATTTGATTACTTTAGAAATTGTAGCCAAGCTCAAAAGGATGAATATAATAGAGAAATAGATGATATTAATAAAAAGGTATGGGAAATTGGAAAGAAAAGCAAGTTACCCTTAAATTCATTAGAGTTTAATGAAATATCGATGGAACTACAAGATTTTTTATATTCTATAGAACCAACAATTCATAATATATTATGGATAGCAAGGAATCAATTAATGATTGAACGAATAAAAAAAGTTGTTCAGAATAATCCGGATAAAAGAATTTTGTGTACTGCTGGTGCTCATCATATTTACTTCTACTATAATGAATTAAAATTGATGAACAGCAATTTAATATTTCCTATTAAATAATTATAAGCGTTAAACGCATATTTTTCATGGGTAATATATCACATTCATATTTTGAGCGGCAGTTTAAAAATATACCGAACTAATTATTAGTTCAAAATTATTGGGAGATTTGTAATGTTTATAAAACAAGATGATTTAACTATTAGAAATGCAACTATGGAAGATGCACCCGTCCTAGGAAAGTGGTGGCGTGATGGAGCTGTTATGGCACATGCAGGCTTTCCTAGGGGGCTTAATGTTACAGATTCTGAAATTGCTGCTCAAATTTCAGAGGATACAGATGAAACACGTCGCAGATTAATAATAGAGCATTGTAATATACCGATTGGGGAGATGTCTTATTACAATAAAGGTAAGGGTATTGCAGAGATAGGAATAAAAATATGTGATTATCAAAAACAAGAAAAGGGATATGGAACATTACTTTTAAAAATGTTAATCAATGAGTTGTTCTATAAGTATGGATATTCAAAGATTGTCCTGGATACAAATTTAAACAATAAACGAGCTCAACATGTTTATGAAAAACTTGGTTTCCACAAAGTAAGATTAAATATGGACTCGTGGAAAAATCAACTTGGGGAGCTTCAATCATCAGTAGATTATGAAATGACAAAAGATGATGTTAAATTATAGATTGCTTCAGGTCAACACTGAGCATTTGCAGCTTATAAGAATATAGGGGGAGATTTCGATGAAAGGTACGAAGGACTTTTATAACAAAACAGCACCGGAATGGGCAAATAAATGGTATGAGGATGAATCATTACTTCCTTATCTCAAAGAATTTATTAATTATTTGCCTAAGAAACCTCGCATTTTGGATTTATGTTGTGGTGCAGGATATGAAAGCATGAGAATGAAAAAACTAGGTGCTGATGTAACTGGACTTGATTTTAGTGAAGAAAGCATAAAAATCGCAAAAGAAAGAAACTCGGATATTAAGTTTGTTGTTGAAGATATGCTAAATGATTATTCGTATCTCGGTAAATTTGATGGTTGTGCAGTAATTGCAGGGCTAGTGCATCTTCCGAATGAGAAGCTATCGAGGGAATTTGAACAAATTCATAAGATTTTGGATAATGGAGGATTTTTATTTATTGCCGTTAAAGATGGAGTAGGCAAGAATGAGAAATCAAGTTATACAACTATTGATACGGAACAATATGACAGGGATTTTTATATGCATACTTTAGAGGAATTGAAGTTATATTCATCAACTAAGTTTGATTTTGTTAAAGAACTTTTATTTGAGGAGTCATCACCATGGAAATACTATATATTCAAAAAGTGTATGACCGACAATTAATTGTAGTGTACTAAAATTAAAACAAGAAGTATAAAATGGGGTGAACATATGAACAAAGACAAATTATCTTTACAGAATGAAAGGGAGAGAGTCTTTTCAGAATTTCCTGTTCTTAGAACAGAAAGATTTATTCTTAAAAAAATGGATAAAAATTATTTTGAGTCTCTTGTTAGTATGGTTTCAGATAAAGATGTGATGAAATATTCTGGGAGTGAAGTTACAGATGCTAATAAACATGCAGAATTTTATCTGCAAAAAATTGATGCAATGTATAAGAATAAAAGAGGTATAAGATGGGCCATTGTAGACAAAGCAACTAATAATTTTATCGGAGATGTTGGACTTTATAATATTGACTTATATTCAAATAATACTGAAATCGGATATACCATTGCAAAAAATTATTGGAGGCAGGGTATTGCAACAGAATGTATTAGAGAAATTGAAAAATTTGTGTTTAACAGACTGAATATGAATAGAGTTATTGCTATGATTGATAAAAATAATATTCCATCAATAAGATTGGTTGAAAAACTTGGTTTTTTTAGAGATGGAGTATTAAGAGAACATTATTATAACAGTTTAGATAATAAGTACATCAGCATATGCGTTTATTCAATTATAAGAAGAGACAGACAATCTGAAATGGATATTACAAATAAAGAAGTGTTTTAAGAAACAAAGTTGAAATATTGTTCACGATTGGCGATGAAGCAGTTTTAGTTATTGGTGTTCAAAATGATATTGTTAATTTAGTTGATTTCAAAGGGAAGGCCATTATATAAAGGTTCTCATGTCTCTCAATTACACAATTCATTAAAGACTACGTTGACTATGTGATTTAAAAGTAACACTAATAAGTGCCGAGAAAAGCTTTAAATTACATTAATGTTTAACTAAAGGAGAAGTTTATATGGCAAATAACGATTTGATAACATATAAAGCAGAAGTATGGGATATAATGCAGCATACATTTGGAAGGTTTAATGACCACCAGCTTCATTGTGTAGTATATTTTGATAAACACATAGATGAAGCTTGTTTCAAAAGAGCAGTGAATATATCTGCAGATATATTTCCAATAATAAGATGCAAATTTGTAGGAAATTCCTATTTTAAATTTCCTTATTGGGAAGACTGCGGGTTTACTGCTGAAGATATGGTTAAAATAATGGAAACAAATGACATGCAAAAGACAATAGAAGAATCCTTAATAGTTAATACGAGAGAAAATTGCGGTCCTCAAATCATATTAAATATTATTAGAAGTAAAAATTGTGACTGTTTGTGTATTGTAATGAATCATATGATTGCTGATGGAGCCGGGTTTAAAGAATATTTATATATGATAAGCTCAATATACTCTAATCTGAAAAATAACCCTGACTTCAAATTACATAAAAAAATGATGAATAGAAGTACAAAGCAGATATTTAAAAAGTTTACTCCTTTAGAAAAGGCTAAAATACTATTAGGTTCAGCTAATTTATCAAAATATAACAGCGGCATTACATTTCTGCTTGAGGGAGCAGAAGGTAATCCATTTATGGTAATTAGAAAAATACCACGTGATAGATTCTTTCTTATCAGAGATTATGCTAAAAGAAATAATGCAACGATAAATGATGCCCTGCTTGCAGCATATATAAGAGCTATTAATAAGGTGATTAAATTTGAACATATATCAATACCCTGTGCAGTTGATCTTAGAAAGTATCTCCCGGACAGACAGGCTGAAGGAATATGTAATCTTACATCAAATATGATTTGCGATATAGATTATAGTGACGGTGAGGCTTATGAAGAAACACTTATGAATGTAAAGAAATCAATGGACTCTGAAAAAGAAAATCTTTCATGTCTTAAAGGACCGTTAATGCTTGAAATTATATTCAACATGCTTCCCTATAATAAAGCTAGACAGCTGGTAAGTAAAAATTTTAGTAATCCGCCTATAGCTATCACAAATATTGGAGTCATAGATAAGAATAAACTTGTATTTGAGGGACTTAGCGTAAAGGATGCTTTTATAAATGGATCTATAAAATATAAGCCATATTTTCAAGCTGCAGTAACAACTTTTAATGATGAAATTACCTTGAGTATAAATTTTTCCGGTACAGAAAGAGATAGGATAAGGATTAAAGAATTTCTCTCCTTATTTGATAAGGAACTGCAATTATAAGCTTTTAAGTATTCAAAATAATGCAATTTTATATAGAAAAATGTGGAATATTCAAGAATTAAATGGTAGACTAATTAAGAATACTGTCACAATTGGAAAGACTAGAAGTTGCAGGGGGAGTAATATGGATACTGAGAAATTATCAGATGAACTTAGTTATTTACCATATTTCATGGTAAAAGATGATATAGTAGTTAAAGTAAGTGAGTGGTTTATTAAAATTTCACAATTTAGTGAAGACGAATTATTAAATCATAATTTAAAAGATATATTTGAAACCTTGAGAATTGGTCCTAATTTCAGCATGTATAATATTGATGAAAGTATGGACTATTTTTTGTTTGCAAAAGACTTAGAGGTTAAACTTGTTAATGTTAGAGTTATTGACAAAAGAGAAGAACTGATTTTAATTTTTACTGAAAAGGCTAATTCCAATCTAGATGTTAAATTTCCGTTCATAAGCAAGTTATGTCGAGATGATCATGAAGGTGTTGCTATATTTAGTCTTCCGGATATAACACTTTTAAAGGCTAATCAAACCTTTGTAAGCTTTTTTGATAAACCTTATAATAAAAAGGAAAATTGCATTGGCAGAAGGGTAAGTGAGTTTGTTACCGGTTTTAAAGGAAGTACTTCTGAGAAGATATGGAATGACATTGTTAAAACTGGGCAGACCTTTACTACAGATGAGTATGTATTTGATAGGTTTGAAAGAGGTATTACCTATTGGAAAAGTACTCTTACTCCATTGTATGAGGATGGAAAGCTAAAGTATTGCCTTGAGATGACTAAGGACATAACAGAACAGGTATTGCAGAGAAAGAAAATTGAAGAGCAGGCAGAAATTATCAAGCGGCATAATGAACAATTAAAGCTTCAGGCGGAGCTATTAAACTTATCCTCAGAGGCTATATTTGCACGAAAGCCTGATGGAGGAATTATTTTTTGGAACAAGGGTGCTGAGGAATTATACGGGTACAGCGCTGAAGAGGCTGTAGGTAATGTTAGTTATGATATGCTTAAGACTGTATATCCACTGGATATTAATGATTTAGAAGGCATCATTAAAGAAATTGGTATCTGGAGAGGTATAGTTGAGCACACTGGAAAAAACGGAAAAAAGCTCATGATTTCTAATGTGCATCAGATTATAAGCATGAACAATGGAGAGAATATTATACTGGAGATTAATCGTGATGTCACTGAAGTTATAAAAATGGAAGATGAAATAAAGAGACAAAAGGAAGAGCTTCAGGAGATAATTGAAAATATTGATGATGCTATCTATATATATGATGGTAATAAAAATTTCTATCTTGCTAACAAAGCAGGTAACGAACTCTTCAAAGAATCTGAATTTGAAAGCTTTGAGGAGTTAAACGGAAGTACTCCATACAAATATTATGATAAAAATGGTGATGAAATAACCAAAGATAATCTTGTTGTTTCAAGGGTTTCAAGAGGCGAAGTTATTGTTAATTACAAAATGACTTTTAAAAGCAGCTTAGAAACTAAGCACTTTAGTGTAAACGGAAGACCGATTTACGACGATAGCGGATTATTAAAGTTTGTTGTTATCTGCTGCAGGGATATAACTCCTGATATGGAAGTTCAAACACAAATAGAGCAAAACAATCGGAAATTGGAAGCTATTATTGAAAATATGTCTGACATGCTTATGGTTTTTGATAAAAATGGAGAATACATACTTAAAAATAAAGCCGCAATTATGGAAGTTAATGCAAAGGACTATAGGATGATAGGAGATAGTTATAAGAAAGGTCTATACTTTGATTTAGATGGCAACGAACTTCAGCTGGACAAGATCCCTGCTATGAGAGTACTAAATGGCGAAAAGATAGTTGAGCAGATATTACATGTAAAATATCCGATTGAAGAAAAATACATTGGAATAAGCGGGGCTCCGCTTTATGACGATAATGGTAAATTTCAATTAGGTGTTGTATGCATGCGTGATATAACTGAAACAATAAAACAAAGTGAAGAGATAAGAAAGCAAAAGGATATGTTTGAAGCTGTTTTAAATACCATGCAGGAGGCTACCTATGTTTTTGATAGGTCAGGAAAATATATTGTAACCAATGAATTTGCAAAAAAAAGGATGAAAAGAAGTTTTGACAACATTTTGGACGACTATAATGCTTCCAGAACTCTTGACTATACGGGAAGGGAAATTGCTTTTGAAGAGCTGCCTGCTTACCGTGTCTTAAGAGGTGAAACGATAAAAAATCAAATTCTGAATTACTTTATTAATGGTAAAGAAACCTATGTTGTTACAAGCGGAACCCCTATTTATGATGATAATGGAGATATAACACTTGGGGTTTTAACTACTCGTGATATAACTAATTTTATTAATAGCGAAAAAGAATTAAAGGCAGCGCAGGAACAGTTATTAATTTCTGAACAGGAAAAAAGAGCTGCATTGGAAAAAGCAATTGAAATGAAAGATGAGTTTCTGTCTTTAATATCTCATGAGTTCAGAACTCCGTTAAATGTAATTAATTCAGCTGTACAAGCAATAAATTATTTTTGCCGTAATGAATTGCCTGATAGGGCTAAAAAGTACCTGGATATGATAAAATTAAATACCTTTAGGCAGTTAAGGCTTGTTAATAATCTTTTAGATATAACAAGAGCCGATGCGGGAAGAATCAAAATTAGTAAAAGAAATCTCGATATAGTGTTTATAACTAAGTCAATAACAGAATCAGTACAAGCATATGCTTGCCAAAAGGAGATAAATTTGATTTTTACATCTCAATTTAAAGAAAAAGTAATAGGAATTGATGATGAGAAATACGAAAGAATTCTTTTAAATCTTCTTTCAAATGCCATAAAATTTACTCCTAAAGGCAAGGCAATAACTGTGAATCTCAGCATAAGGAAGGATAATGTTTGCATAGAAGTAAAGGATGAAGGGATAGGAATACCTAAGGATAAAAAGAAAGTTATCTTTGAAAGATTCGGGCAGGTTGACAGTTCGCTGTCAAGGCGGGCAGAAGGGACAGGTATTGGGTTATCACTTGTAAAAAGATTTGTTGACGCATTAGATGGAAATATATCTGTTAAAAGCGTAGTAGGAGAAGGAAGCACCTTCACTATTCTTCTTCCAAATTCAACTATAGATGAAAAAGAAAGTGAAAGCGGAATGCTGGATTTAATGGATAATCGTTTGGTTCAGGTTACCGATGTAGAGTTTTCGGATATTTATTTATAGAAAAACAATTTGGCCTGCAAGCTGAAAATCAATCATACAGAATTTGAGAAACTTAAAAGTATTGAGGAGACTTTATAGCCTCCTCTTTCTATTGTAAACTCTAATTTAATTGCTTAACTTTATCTTACAGCCTTTAAATGCTTATTTATTGGTTTCAAGATAGAATTTCAAGGCTTCTCCGATGAACTTAGAAGCACCGGTTCCATATTTCTTATCTATTGCTTTAGCTATAATAGTCTCCGATAAATACTGCTGAGCTTGGTAGCTCCAATAATTTTCTCCTACTTCTACTTCTAAAGCTTTATGCGTTTTCTGTGACTCATCTATTATTTCAGCAATAATTTCTTGGAGCTCTTTTGAAGAAGGAGTTTTGCTTAAGTCAGCAGTAAGGTTTTTATATAGTGTTTCTATTTTAGGCTCATGAGACCCAAAATAAACTTTCAAGGCTTCTCCAATGAATTTAGAAGCACCGCTCCCGTATTTCTTATCAACTTCTTCTATCCACTGAGGAAATACTAAATAAAGCTGTACCATAGAGTGCCAAAATTGGTCTCCCAGATCACCGTTAAAAACTTCATAGTCTTTTTTAACTATATTAGTTATTTCACCGGCGATCTGCTGAATCTCGTACGAAGAAGGATTTTTACTTAAATCAGCTGTAAGGTTTTTATATAGTTCTTTTAATTTAAGATGGTTGTCATTAAGAAGATCTTTTTTAAATTCTTCAATTTGCTCTGATTTTGTTAACATCACACTATTATTCAAATTGTTTTTTACTGCCTCAGCATATTTTTTTATACTTCCATATTCTTCTATAGCCATTTTAGCAAGCTTTGACTCGCCAGCTTTTATTTTTTCAAGCATTTCATCAAATTTATCTATACTCCCAAACTGCCTAATTACTTTATCCTCATGCTCTCTCTTAAATTCTTCCAATACATTATAGTAATCACTCATATCAAATTCTTTAAAACTCATTGCATGTTCTCCTTTTAATGTTTTATTAATGAGCTCTACTAAATCATCTAATCTATTACGTTTCAAAATGAGCAGTTTCTTTTGATTTTCTAGAGCTTCCATTTTATTAAAATGGGGACTAGTCATGATTTCCTTAACCTCTTTTAGCGGGATATCAAGCTCCTTGAAAAATAAAATCTGCTGCAAGGTTTCGAGAGCTTCATCGTCATAAAGTCTGTAACCTGCCTCTGTAACTGAACTCGGTTTTAACAACCCAATTTCATCATAGTAATGCAGCATGCGCACACTGATTCCTGTTAAATCCGAAACTTGTTTTACTGTTCTCATGACTATACCTCCAACAATAATAAGAGCTGCTAATACCGACTAATGCTCTGCCGGCTATGAGTTTTGTTAATATTACCAAGCTCTATTTTTATATTACACTATGACACAATGTCAGAGTCAATAATTTTTATATGAAGATTCGTAAAATGAAAAGGTAAATTCGTGTTTGCACTAGTTAATTCGTCTTTCATGATTTTAGTCTTGCACAATATTTGTTAAAATAGGACTGGTTAGTGGATTTCCTCCGTGTTTATTGGAGGTATATTATGTCTAAGGAAATAAAGTTTGATTGTAAGCACTTAACTACAACACAACGTATTAAGATAGAAAAAGGGCTAATGGATGGCCAATCTTTCTCATCCATCGCCAGAAGCATTGATAAGCATCCAAGTACTGTAGCAAAAGAAGTAAAAAAGTACCGTTACTTTCCACAAAGAGAGAATTCCCAAAAGATTCTGCAGTGTACTCATTTTAAAGGCTGTCAGATGCGCTTCTTATGTGAAAATAAAGATTGTGTTAGACCTTGCAAACTTTGCTTCGATACAAAACTTGGTGTTAAACAGTGTTCCCTTATTTGTCCGGACTATCACGAACCCGTATGCCCTAGGATTCTAAAGGCTCCCTACGTCTGCAATGGCTGCTCGAAATTCCGCCGTTGTGACCTTCAGCATGCACTTTATTCGGCCCAGCAGGCTGATGAATCCTCTCATGACCTTTTGGTTTCTTGTAGAGATGGTATTAATCAATCTCCTGCTGATATTGCCTTACTTGATGACCTTATTTCCCCCTTGCTGAAGCAGGGGCAGTCACTGGCTCATATTTATGCTCATCATGGGCATGAAATCCCTTGCAGCAGGAGGACGCTTTACAACTACATTGACAAGGGTATTTTTACTGCCAAAAACATTGATTTAAGGAGACGTGTTCGCTACAAATGCAAGGAACGCAAGAAAGGTACTCGGATAAGCCTTTCGGCTAGAAAGTTTCGTATTGACCGAACCTACGATGACTTCTGTGCATTCTTAAAAGGGAATCCTGGAATTTCTGTTGTGGAATTGGACACTGTAGAAGGTGGGCGCGGAAACAGTAACCAAGTTTTTCTCACCATGCTCTTTCGCAACTGCTCCCTTATGTTAATCTTTGTACTGGAAGAAAAAACACAGGAGTGTGTCATTGAGGTTTTTGACACTCTATCAGAAAAGCTTGGGATTAAAGTATTTCAGGAACTTTTCCCAGTGATCCTTACGGATAATGGAACAGAGTTCCAACTTCCAGAACGTATAGAATGTGATGCTAAAGGAGAAACGCGTACAAAATTATTCTTCTGTAATCCAAACAGTTCATGGCAAAAGGGTATGCTGGAGAAGAACCATGAATACATACGATATGTTATTCCAAAGGGGCAGAGTCTGGATCCTTATAATCATGAGGATGTAACTACTTTAACGAACCATATTAATAGCGAAGCAAGAGACAGCTTAAACGGCTGCACCCCGTATAAGCTGTCTCTCATGCTTCTAAACAATAACCTGCACAAACTGCTCAAGCTGGTGGAAATACCACCTGATAAAGTCACCCTGCGAGCAGAACTTCTAAAGAAATAAGATATGAACACATGGTGAGATCCACTACCCGAATTTAATCATGCACTAAATAGGTATGTGGAATTTAGTTTTGCACGTTATTTCGGATGCCTGTTTGCCATGCCTGCAAACATGAAAATAGACATCTTTTACTTATTATACTGCCAGTTTAAGCTCTGGTAAACAAAAAAGAAGATGATGTAAGTTTTGCATTATCAATGCTTGATTAAAAACACGAATTTACTTTTTCATTTAACCTTTATATGAAGATTTTATTCAAAAGAATTTGGAGTAGCTTTGAAGAGTGTATGTTATTAGAGATGTATAATGTTAGATAGGGGATATAACTATAACAAATTAAGGATATTCCTGATGACTTATGAAAGGTATCAGAAATATCCTTATTAGCTTTTATTATTTGGGTGTATTTTCAGTTGCCTTAAGAGGATTATTCTTTAGTATACTTTCTACCTCTTCATATCCCGGCAAAAATGAAAAATTATATCGAGCCGGCAGGGCAAAAACATAGTCCTTATTTTCTCCAAGTTTACTCGGGCCTATTGGCGCAGCGCCTATATGAAATTCATCCTTTTGCAGCGAAGCCCACTGCTTTTTGGTGAATATCATAATGGGAATATCCTGTCTTGGATTTTCCGCTGTCCACTGGGGGTGCCTTATTAAAATGATAGGACCTGTTTCTGTTATTTTTTCACCGGTCTGTTGTCCTAGAGATAGACCTTCCCAGCGCTTGGTTAGTATTTTATACCCGCTCCAGTCTTCCGGTAAAGAAAAAGTGAAGCCATACTGAATATTATCATATCTGATAGATCCATTTACGCTGACTAGCTTAACATCCTCCATAATTACGTCCTTTTTTGCTTTCATAGGATTTTCACAACCACATAAAAGCATAAAAGTAAATGTGCAAATTAAAATAGCAAAAAATGATTTCTTCATAATTTCTCCTTTCACTCGAAACATAGGGTAATTTAGAGCACTCGTTACCTTCGGACACTGGGTAACTTAAGATATTCGCTCTGCTCGCAAATTACCCGCTGAAGTCCATTTAGGACCTTAACCTCCTTGTAACTTAAAAAGAAAAATAGTTGACTGATTGCTGACAATTTGAAACTTATATTATGGTAGTTACTTACTAAGCAAACGTGTTAGCTAAGTATAAATATTATGCGAATAAAGAAATAGACTTACAAGGGGGTGTTGCACTATATTTAATTATAAAAAGTAAGATTAAGATAAAAATAGAACAGTTAATTAATAAAATTCTTAGCTGTGTTCTTTAAAGTATCAACAGCCAGCGAAAATTCATTTTTGTTTTCATCAAGCACCTTATCTAAAGCTTCCGCAAAGCAATCAATTTCCTCCTTTGTTACAATAAGAGGAGGCTCAAACTTTATTACACAAGGATTATTAGCTGCAAAACCGCATAATATTTTATGATTTCTAAGCATTTTGGAGATTATATTTACCATCATAAACTCTTCAAGCATAGGTAAGTGAAGCTTTTTAAGTCCTCCAAATTCGATGCCAATAAAAAGACCTTTTCCTCGAACTTCAGTTATTATTTCATGCTTATCTTTAAGCTTATTAAGCTTCATAAGTGCATACGTTCCAAGGTCCTTTGCTCTTTCAGCAAGGCTATCCTCCTTAATAACAGTTAAGGTTTCAATTGCTGCCACGCAGGCTAAGGTGTTGCCTCCAAAGGTAGTGGAAGGAAGCATAGCATTTTTCATCTTGCCATAGGTTTTATCCCAAATTTCCTGTTTAACAGAAACTGAGCCTACAGGTATTATCCCACCGCTGAGGGATTTTGAAAGGCACAGAACATCGGGGACAATATGAAGCTGCTCATAGCAAAACATGGTACCGCATCTTCCAAGACCGCTTTGTATTTCATCTAATATGAAAACTATCTCACTTTCATTACAGATTTCACGCACAGCTTCAAAGTATCCTTGAGGGGGAAGGTTAATTCCACCTTCACCTTGAATAGGCTCAACTAAGAAAGCTGCAATGCTATGTTTTTTGGCAGCTTTTATTAAGGCATTTATATCTCCAAAAGGTATTTCAATGAAACTATCTTCAAAGTGCAGAAACTTATTTTTGCTCTTTATACCTAAAGCAGAAATAGCACCAAGGGTTTTTCCGTGATATCCATTTGTACAGTATAGAATTTTACCTTTACCCTTGTACATATAAGCAATTTTTATTGCTTCTTCAACAGTTTCAGTACCGCTGTTGGTAAAAAAGCTGACAGGCAGTTTGTCTCCGGTTAAGTAGCTTATGTTGTTAGCAAGAACACCGTTATATACATTTATGCTTTGTTGAAGTAAGTTTGGATCTGGAAAATGATTTTTTACAGCTTCGATAATTCGTGGGTGATTATGACCAAGGTTTAAGGCACCAAAACCTCCCATAAAATCTAAATACTTATTTCCTTCTGTGTCCCAAACATTTATACCTGATGCTTTATCATATTGCACGACCATATCCCCTAATTTGAAAAATTCATGTAAGGAGTTGCTGAAATTCTTCTCATATAGATTGTTAAGTTCTTTTGAAGTTAAATTTTTTATATCCTTTAGTTTGATAAACATAAAATTCATCCTTTCACTTGAAAGTATTGGACAGTCTGAAGTCTCTTGAGGTATTTCAGAACTTTTTTAATATTAAGCTATAAATAGCTTGTATATTTAGTGTCCTATTTATGTGTAAAAAATGTATTATAGTGCTAAAACTATTAAATTGTATAGTGATAACATATTTAAATATTTATGCTATAATTGACATTGTGAAAAAATAAAGACTTAAGAAGGTAAAAGTCCTAAATGGACTTTTACGGGCAGTCTACAAGCGTGAGCGAGTGAGATCAGACTGCCCAGTGTTTTCGACTGAAAGGAGAAACTTAATGGACTCAATATTTAAAAATGAAGAAAGCAAGGTTTATTTAGCTTATATAGCTGTATGTATACTTTGGGGATCTACTTATTTGGCTATAAGGATAGGAGTAGGAGAATTCCCGCCAACTTTATTTGCAGGAATAAGATTTTTAACTGCAGGTGCACTAATGCTTGCTTTTTCTGTTTATAAAGGACTAAAGCTTCCTAAGAACTTCTCAGAGGTTATGAAGATTTCAGTGGTTGGACTGTTTCTCTTGTTAGGAGGAAATGGCTGCGTAGTTTGGGCGGAGACTCGGATAAGCTCTGGAGTTGCTTCTTTATTGGTAGCTACTGTTCCTCTATTTATGGCTCTTATAGAATTAGTTTTACCTAATAGGCCTCGACTTAATCTTAAAGGTTGGACTGGCCTTTTGATAGGCTTTGGAGGAGTTGCTCTTTTAGTTTTTCCAAACTCAAAAGGAAACTCGACTGATATTTTTGGAATAGTACTTCTTCTTATAGGTGCTTTTTCCTGGGCTATGGGCTCTGTATATTCTAAAAGCTTCAAGGCAACATCATCAATTATCCCTAATATTGCAATACAAATGCTTGCCGGAGGATTAGGGCTATTTATAGCAGGGACCATTTTTGGAGAACTTCCTAAGCTTCATGTTACTCCAAAAGGTATGGAAGCTATGCTTTATTTAATAATCTTTGGCTCTATTGTAGGCTACAGCTGTTATGTTTATATTTTAGATAAATGGCCGGCTGCAAAGGCCGGAACCTATGCCTATGTAAACCCACTTGTGGCAGTGCTTCTTGGAGCATTAGTGCTTGGAGAACCTTTATCCTTAGGGGTAATAATGTCTACAGCAGTAATTTTAGGCGGTGTTATTTTAGTACAAACCTCAAAAACTAAAAATAATAAGAAGTCATAAAGATACAGTGAAAACAGCTTAATGTTAAAAAATTAAGCTGTTATTTTTATGTTTGAATTTTATGAAAAGTGTGTTATTCTATCTCCGTAGACAATAATTTTTATACTTTTGTCGAGGTAAATAATCATGGCGAGATTTATGTCAGTTTTATCCTTAATTGCTTCTGTATTATATTTACATACCGGAATTTCAACCTACAAGATGGACAAAAAATCTAAAGAATACAAGGTATTTCTATTTTGGAATATATCACTTGCAATATGGGCGTTTGCATACTCCTTTGCTTATACCGCGTCAGACGTTTATGAGTTTGGAAAATGGAATAAGCTATCTGCTGCAGGGTGGTGTACATTCCCGGCTATTACATTATATTTAGTTCTTACGATAACTGGAAGAAAATTAAAAGATAATATCCTTTCAGTATTTTTTATTTTTATGCCAGCAGCTATCTTGCTTTATATGACTTTATTTCTGTTTTTTCCGGGGATAGTATCAAGCAAGCTTATAAGCAATTTATTTTATATTGGAGACTTCTTTTACAGCTTTATTTACTTATTAAGCAGTATATTATTAATTTATTTCTGGGGAAGAAGATCTCAAAGCTCTAATGTGAAGAAACAGGCTAAGGTAATTGTAATAACCAGCCTTATACCTTTCTTAATGAATATTACTAACCAGACCATACTTCCTGCGTTTGGAATACGTTACTTTCCGGACAGCGGTCAAATATATTCTTTAATTATGCTTTGGGGAGTAAATTATGCTATTGTAAAGTATCAATTTATGAATATACCAAGTTCATCAATTACAAATGAGTTGTTTAATAAGATAAGCGATCTCACTTTTTTAGTTGATTTGGAGGGAAGGATAGTTAAGACAGGTAAACACATTTATTATATCCTTGACTACAGAGAAGAAGAAATTGAAGGTACGCATATATCAAAAATTATAAGAAATGAAAATTTGAAGCACTTGATAGCTAACTATCAATTGATTGATGAAACAGTAAAGCTTAAGGACGTCTATATTTCATCAAAGAGAGGAAACATAGTACCCTTCAATCTATCCGTAACACCTTTGAAGGATTCTTGTCAAAAGCGTACTCTTGGTATTCTTATTGTTGGACAAGATGTGAGGCTGATAAAGAATCTTCAAGAAGAGATTACAAGGCACAGTCTTACCTCTGATAGATTAAGAGAAAGTGAAGAAATGTTCAGGACTATGATTGAGACAGCTCCTTTTGCCAGTATTATGATAAACAGGGAAAATCATAAATTTATATATATAAACAGCAAGACAAGAGAACTTTTCAACTTAAAAGAAGAAGATTATGATGGCGAAGGTGCTGAGAAGTATTACTATAATCTTGTGGATAGGCAGGAAATTATTAGTGATATTCAGGAAGGCAGGACTGTAAAGGAACGAGAGATTACCTTTAAGAGAAAGGATAATTCAATAATTTATGGCCTAGTAACTATAATTCCTACTATATACAATGAGCAGGAGGCTTTGCTTATATGTATAACAGATGTTACAGAACAAAGGCTTAGTCAGGATAAGCTAAGGGAAAGCTATGAAGAGCTTGATAGAGTTAACAGGGAATTATTAACCATCAATTATCTTCTGCATGAAAAGTCTGTTAAAGATGGACTTACTAATTTGTTTAATCATCAGCATATAAATGAGGTTCTTAAGTTCGAGATAGCAAAAGCTCGTAAATTAGATACAAGCCTATGGGTAATGATGCTTGATATAGATTATTTTAAGCGTATTAATGATAATTTTGGACATCAGGCTGGAGATAAGGTATTAATACAGGTTTCAAATTTAATAGAATCAAGTATAAGATCTACTGATTATGCAGGAAGATATGGTGGGGAAGAATTTTTTATAGTACTTTCAGAGTTGAGCTTTGAAGAGGCTTATGAGGTTGCTGAAAGAATAAGAACAAATATAGAAAGCTTTGATTTTGGGGTGGACGATATGAAAGTTACTGTAAGTATAGGTCTTTCAAAGCTTAATAAAGAAGATGAAAAGCAGCTTGTGAATAAGGCGGATACCATGCTTTATAAGGCTAAAAGGAATGGCAGAAACAGAATTGAATATATTTAATAGAAATAAAATATAAAAATAAGAATCCCCTGAAGGAGATAGGCTATATTGGTACTTTGACTCTTTCAGGGGATTTTCTATCTATTTAATTTTGTTTTTATGCTTGTCCAATAATCGGTATTCTCAAGACCTAGTCTCCAGATTGCAATACCATTTAAGTTATAGGTATTAACAAGATCAAGTTTATAGTTAGCACTTTGATTATTCTCAAACCAAACTGAGTGAGCTATTCCTGAGGCATCTGTGTAATTGAAGTAAGGAGATTTAGATACATCATCCCACATAATGGAAGCTTTGTTAGTGGAGGCAAGATTATATATGCCGTTTATTCCATAGGCTTTTGTACCATTAGTTGACCAATCATAGCCGTAAGCTGCAACTCCAAGCATTATCTTTTCTCTTGGTATTACTGTAACTGCATATTTTACTACATTTTCCACCCATCCGATAGAAGCAATCGGGCCTGCAGTTCCGCCTGGATAGTGTTCATCATAGGTCATTATAGCTATCTGATCAGAGTAGCTTGCTAGTGCTGCATAGTCGTATGCTCCGCTCCAGCTGTTTGTTGTACTATCGAAAGTCTTTGCAGGAACTGAAAGAGTTACTGAATAGCCTAGAGGTTTTAGTTTATTATAAAGTTCTTGCACAAAAGTTGTATAGTAGCTTCTGTCATAATAAAATACCCCTTCAAGGTCAACATTTATACCTTTATAGCCGTTGGCTTTTATTGCATTTAGAAGATTGCTTTCTAAGTTTAATCTGTTTGTCTGATTTTCAAGTACTGATTTAGCAATATTTCCATCAAAGTTGTTTTGAAGCATTGCATAGGTTTTAATTCCATTGCTGTTTGCATAAGTTAATTGGTTTGTTGGAACTAATCCTGATATATTTCCAAGACTATCTGTAGTATAGGTTTGAGTAGCTATTTCATCTATAGAAGAAGTATTGGCTGTCATTGAGTTATAGGAAGAAGTATCTCCGCTATAGTAATAAGTTGTAAAACCTAAAATCTGTTTTTTAGTTGAAGTAGTGGTAGTTGTGGTAGTCGGAGCTTGAAGCGTTACAGCTGAAATATGTGTAGAGTTAAGTGAAGTACCATAACGATTATAAGCGGCAACATAAAACCAATACTTAGTGTTAGCAGTTAACGATGATTTCACAAAGCTTGTACTTGTAACGGTTGCAATCTTAGTATAGTTGCTATCGTTTGTAGTAGCCATATACACATAATATCCTGAAGCACCGGTTACTGAAGACCATTTCAAGGTTATAGAGCTTGTACTAATATTTGCTGTAGTTAGACCTGACGGAGCTGATGGTGCCGAATTGTTAGGTTTAGCTAAAACAAATTGTGTGTTGAAGATAACGATCATAAAAAGTGCGATTAGTGCTGTGATACTCTTTTTGATTTTCATTTGTAACCCTCCTCAAATTTATTTTTTTGATTTGCTACTTTAATCTGATAAACTAATTATATATGATTTTTGTTAATTTTAAAAGCATTCTATAGTCACCAAATTGTGGGATAAAGGTCCTTGAAAAACAGGGACTAAAGTCACTAAACATGTAAGGTTGACTTGACAAGGATGTAAGATAATGGTATGTTAGTGATGTAAGGTCAACATTACAGGAGTGGTACTTAATGAAAAATAAGATAAAACAGTTTCGTGAACATCTTGGTTTAACACAAGAGCAGCTAGGTCAGCTTGTAGGTGTTTCGAGGCAGGCGATTAATGCTATAGAAACAGAAAAGTTTGAACCATCTATTTGGCTGGCTTATGATATTGCCAAGGTATTTCATAGTCCTATCGAGGAAGTTTTCATTTTTGAAGAAAGTGAAAGAAAATCAAGGGCAGAACAAAGCAGAGGGGTTGTTTAAATGGCGTTAAGACAAATTAGGTTGTATGACGATGAAATATTGAGAAAGAAGAGTAAGGAAGTTAAAGTTGTAGACGATAAAATAAGACAAATATTAGATGATATGGCAGAGACAATGTATAATACAGAAAATGGGGGAGGATTAGCTGCCCCTCAGGTAGGTATATTAAAGCGTCTAGTTGTAATTGATATGGGTAAAGGTATTATTAAATTAGTAAATCCTAAGATAATTGCTGAGGAAGGAAATCAGGAAGTTATTGAAGGGTGTTTGAGTATTCCTAATAAATGGGGAAAGTTAGAGAGACCTGCAAAAGTAACAGTTCAGGCACTAAATGAAAATGGAGAGGAAATCATTATAACAGGCACGGGAGATTTAGCAAAGTGCTTCTGCCACGAAATAGATCATTTGGAAGGCATTTTATTTACTGATTTTGTTACTGAATATATAGAGTAGCATAATAGGTTAAAAATATTATTTAGACAGAAAGAGCTGAGAACGCAGAAATACGAAAGGGGTAAATATATAAATATTTATATATTTACCCCTTTTCAGTTAAAGCATGTGTTTTTAGTTTTTATTATGAGTTAATTATTATCTGTGTCTCGTTTTGAAATATAATCAAACCACAGTGCACTTATAAGTCCTGATATAAAGCCGGCAAATAAAAGCATGCTCATCAGAAAATATGCAAGATCTTTAAAGCCTTCTCTGTGAGTTGTTCTAACTAATATGAGATTAACTATTGCTCCTATTAAGCTAAGAAACGATGGTAGATATTTAACAAATCGCTTTGTTTTAAAAAGCCTGTGAAATAAATAAGTTATTGAGAAGAAAATCAAAAATATTACTAAAAGTACTAAAATTAGTCTTCCCATATAAATTCTCCTTTCGCTATAGGCTTATTTCATAACCATTAACAACAACATCCAGCTTGCCTGTTTCAGGATCAATAATCAAACCGTGAATTTTAATATTTTTTGGAATAAGAGGGTGGTTCTTTATTAGATTCACACTTTCCTTAACAGACTCTTCAACAGAATCAAAGCCGTGCAACCATTTTTTTATATCAATGCCTGCATTAGTTAAGGTTGCTATAACATCTTTTGAAATACCTCTCTCCATTGCCTTTTCTATAGTGCTGTCTACATTTAAACTGCTCATGCCGCAGTCATGGTGACCAATAACCAAAACTTCATCAGCCTTAAATTCATAAACGGCAACAACGATACTTCTCATAATACTTCCAAAGGGATGCATTATTGAAGCCCCTGCATTTTTAATGAGTTTCACATCTCCGTTTTTTAGATTCATAGCCTTCGGAAGAAGCTCTGTCAATCTAGTATCCATGCAGGATAAGATTACAAGCTTTTTATTAGGATGCTTCGATGTTATGTATTTATCATACTCCTTGTTTTCCACAAAGGAACTATTAAAATCTAGTATTTCTTGTAATTTGTTCATTATAACCTCCACATTAATTATTTTAATTCATAATAAAGTGTTGCAAACTGATTAAAACGTCTAACGTCTTTAAGTACTAATTCATATTCAAAATCAATCTCCCTAAATAAAGAAATTCCGCTGCCTATTAATGTAGGGGCTATTGTAATTATAAACTCATCAACAAGCTTTTCCTTTATAAAATAGTGAAGCAGGTCGCCGCCGCCTACAACCCATATGTTTTTCCCGGGCATTTTTTTAAGCTTATCTGCAAAACCTTTTATATCTTCATTTACAAACTCAACATTTTCATTTTTGCCCTTTGAAGTTCTGGAGAAAACATAGCACTCTTTGTTCTTATAAGGAAAGTTCTCCTTTTCTGCTTCTATAATCCAGTCATAAGTTCTTTTACCCATTAAAATTGTATCTACGGTCTCGTAAAACTCTGAATAACCATTATCTCCTTCTCCTTCAACCTTAAAAAGCCATTCCAAGGAGTCATCTTTAGTAGCTATATATCCATCTAAGCTTTCCGCTATAAATAAAACAAACTTTCTTTGATTAGTCATAGTTATATCCTCCAATACTATTTACATATATTATAATCAATTATAGCATTTATTTTTCTATTTTTAGATAATTATTATTAAATAGTTGACAAATTTATCCTGACAGCATATTATTAATATGTAAATATTTTAAATTGCTAAAATATTTTTATGAAAGGAAGTGCGTATTGATGAGTGCAAATGTAAAGGTGATTGCTTCTTAAAACTAAATACGGGCAAAAATGTGACCTAGGGATAAGCGTATACTTTTATTTGTGTCGTGTTTTTGCAGCTTATATAACCTTTCATAGATACTGTGTATAATGTGACATATTAACACGACTGAATGGTCGTGTTTTTTATAGTTTCATTTAGTAAATCTATATTTGACAAGCAAAGATCCTGATGTTTTTACAGGTTTTTGTGAAGTTCAAATAGAAGATTTACTTTGAAATCTATATACCGCAGAAACAGCCTGTCTTTAAGGTTGCTTTATGCGGTATTTTTATGCTCATTTTTAATTAGTTAATGTTTAATAGCAATGCTATTTCAAGTGAAAGGAGAGATGTTTTATGGAAAGTGTAGTTATAAAAGAAAGAAGCAGTGTAGAGGTTTTTAAATTTAAAAAAAGAAAATTAAAAGAAAATTTGGAGGTTAAAGCTCTAAATGGGCTTTAACGGGTAGTTTGCGACAGGGAATGAGAATGTTTAAATTACCCCGCGTTCCTAATAAATGGAGGAAATGAATGAAAAATATTATTGAACAATATGGTTATACAGATTTTTATAAAGCTCAGGAAGGTAATTTTAATTCTAAAGAAAAGAATTTAATACCCGGAAGAGTCATAGAGGTACAAAGAGAGACCTACAAAATTGTTACAAACGAGGGTGAAAGCAACGCAAAACTTAAGGGCTCCATATTCTATAATGAAGCTTTGCAAAGTACCTATCCAGCAGTAGGGGATTATGTGCTTGCACTGCACAATCCTTATGGAGAAGATATTATTTATCATGTATTTGAAAGAAAAAGCAAGTTTTCGAGACTTGATTCTTTTAATCAGATAGAACAACTTGTTGCTGCTAATTTTGATTATGTTTTTATAATGACGTCTTTAAATCATGACTTTAACATCAAAAGAATAGAAAGATATTTAACTGCTGCCTGGGAGAGCGGTGGAACTCCAGTAATTATACTTACAAAAGCTGATTTGTGTGAGGATTATGAGGGATATGTTGAGCAAATAGAGCAAATTGCTTTTGGCGTTTCTATAATTCCAATAAGCTCAGTAACTGGTGAAGGCATAGATCAATTACAGGAATTTATAAAGCCTTCCATGACTATAGTATTTCTTGGTTCCTCAGGCGTAGGAAAGTCCAGTCTTGTAAATGCTATTGCAGGGGAAGAAATTATGAAAGTAAGCGGAATAAGAGAGGATGACAGTAAAGGTCGTCACACAACGACCCATAGACAGCTTATAAGGCTTTCAAATGGAACTATGATTATTGATACTCCCGGAATGAGAGAACTTGGCATGTGGAATGCCTCTGATGGTTTTGATACAGCTTTTAGTGATATTGAAGCTTTGGCTGAAAAATGTAAGTTTAGGGACTGCAGCCATGGAAGCGAACCAGGCTGTGCGGTAAAGTCAGCGCTGCAAAGCGGAGAACTTACTAAGGCACGCTGGGAGAGCTATATAAAGCTTAAAAAGGAAATAAGATTTGCGGAAATGAAAGAAAACGCATCTATAAGAGCAAATGAAAAGGCACGCTGGAAGAATATATCTAAGTCACAGAAACAGTTTAAAAAGGGTGGAGGCTACTATGTATAAATATATTAAGTCAAATATTGAGGAAAACAAGGAGTCTTTCAGCTCTTATCTAGCTAGTCTTTCTGGAATTTACGATGAATTTTTAGAGGAGCATATTTTAAACTCAGAAATATATTCTATTTATGTACATGATGTATACTGCGGATATTTTGGGGTTTTTAATAAAACACTTCTTACACAGTTTTATATAACTAGAGAATTCTTAAGACATGGACAGAAGATATTTGCTGATGTAATAAAAAGTTATGGAATAAAAAATGCCTTTGTTCCTACTTGTGATGAGTTATTTTTAACTTTAGCTCTTGATAATCATATAAAGGTTAATTTTCAGGCTTACTTTTTTCAAGAGAGCGGGGAGGCTGTTAGGGTGCCTAAATACACAAGAGAATTTATAAAAAAAGCAACTCTTGAGGATGTAGAAGAGATTAAGAAAATAACAGGGGACTTTATTGACAAGCATGAAGAAAGAATTAACGAAGGTCAGCTTTATATTCTAAGAGAAAATGGTGAATTTTTAGGTCTTGGAATTATAGTAGATAACAGAATAATAAAAGGCTGTGCATGCACAGGTATGTTTACAAGCGAAAAGTATCGTCAGAAGGGTATTGGAAGAAGTATTATAATGAGCTTGATGGATATATGCAGAGAGAAAGGCTTAAAGCCTCTTGCAGGCTGCTGGTACTACAACCATAACAGTAAGAGAACCCTTGAAAGCTCAGGTTATGTAAGCACCACAAGACTTCTTAGAGTTGATTTTACTGAGGATGCAGGTGAAGTTTAAAATTATTTATAGGAAAGGGTTGCTTTAAAGCAACCCTTTTATAATTATATTAATTCAGCATTTATGTACAGGTTTTTAAATATAATATATAGATTTAAGAAATAAATTTATGGGGGTGCTGAATGAAAAATTCAAAAGGATTTATTTCTCCTTCACTTTTTGGACTTATAGTTATTTGCTTTTTTCTTCCCTTTGTTACAGTATCTTGCCAAGGTCGGCAGATTGCAGCCTTAAGTGGAATTGACCTGGCTTTTGGAAAAGTAATACAAGGGCAAAGGATAAATCCAAATACTTTTGCATTATTATCGTTTATAACAGCAGTAATTGGAATCTTTACCGGATTCCTAAAAAATATAAAAAATAATATTATATCGGCCATTATCGGAGCGGTAGGTTTTGTATGTGTGCTGCTTATTAAATCTGACATAAGCAGTATAAAAATAGATTCGCAATATATAAAGCTTCTAAAGGTAGATTATAGGATAGGGCTAGTCCTTGTTATTATATTATTTTTATGTGTTATATTTTATAACCTATATTGTTTATATATAAGCAGGAATGAGATTAAAGATGAATAATAAGGATAAGTTGGCAGCCAGTTTGGCTGCTAAATTATTTCATAAATAAGTTTTTATTTTAAGGTTATGGATATAAATGGTATAATAGTCGTAATTACATATATGGGAGGATTATTATGGGGAAAATAGTTACTATAGGGGGAGTAACCCCTCCGGCATCCTTGGATGTTATTGATAAAGAAATTATAAAGCTTACGGGTAAAAAACAGCCTAAGATGCTTTATGTTCCTACAGCAGGAGGGGATAACCTTGGTTATTGCGAGCTTTATAGAAGTATATATGAGGGACGTTTTGGCTGCGAGGTGGACATACTATTTTTAATAAATGAAATGCCAGCTGAAGATGAAATACGTAAAAAGATATTTTCAGCAGATATCATTTATGTAGGTGGAGGCTCTGTAGTAAAGCTTTTAGAGGTTTTTAAAAGCTTTAATGTTATACCTATGCTTAAAGAGGCTTATAATGAAGGAAAAGTATTTGCAGGTATTAGCGCAGGAGCACTCTGCTGGGGGCTAAACTATTTTGACACGGAAAATACTGCAGGCTTTAAAACAATTAAAGAATTTTCAGATTATACAAGAGTTAATTGCATGGGCTTTGTGCCTTTTACAATATGTCCTCACTATAATCTTGAAGGCTATAAAGAAAAGATGGATTTGATGACAGAAGATTTTGGACATGTTGGTATAGCTATTGATAATGACTGTGCTGTTCAGTTTGTAGATGGAAGTTATCGCGTAATTGCAACGAAGGAAGATGCCAATGCATATAGGGTATATAAAAAGGGAGAAGAAATCATACGAGAGGTAATTACTAAGGCGGTAGACTTCAGAGCTTTAGAGGAGTTATATAATTAGGGTAAGTATTAAATGTTATTAACATGTTATTCGCTGCAAAAGAATAAAAGTTAGCCTATATGTTATATTGCATAGCAATTTAAGATATAGGCTTTGCTTTATAAGGGAAAATAGCTCCTATATATTTTTATCGTCTGATAGAGATGTTAAACTTTTAGTAAAGTATAGTTTTTGATTCTTTAGCACATAACAATAACTTTATAAGGAGTAGTCTGAGCGGGGATACTTTTGGTTGAAGGTCCGTAAATAACAATTAGATTTCTGTTTCCTGGATATCTGTTAAAAGGCTGATTGTTTTTCAGTATTATTTCAGTTGAGGGAGCAAGATTCAATTTTAAGCTTCCATTACTGCTTACAAGCTGATCGTCAAAGTAGTCAACAGCAACATTTTGATACTCAGTATCTTTTGCCACAACAATTGCTGGATATTGCGGAGGATAAATAAGAATAGCCGGAGCGTTTGCATCGTAAAATCCAGTTACTGTGTCTCCTTCCTCTATAACTTCATAATCTACAAAATAAGTTTCGGGAGATATTACAAAATTTACGGGTCCTTTGTCTTTACTCTCAATAGACATTAACTTGTAGCAACCTGATGAAGCATCATTTGGACTTTGATTAAAATCTTCAATTCTTGTAACGATACCAGTAACTGCTGCAAATTTTTGAGTATCAATTCTCCATTTATAAGGGCAATAAAAAGGGTAACTGCTATACATATAAATACTCCTTTAAAATAATTATAAACCTTACTATTAATAGATTATGATTAATTATAATAATTGTGAGGAGTTTGATTGATTAAAAAATAAGGAGCTTTCATAAAAAGCTCCTTATTTTTAAACTTTAAATCTATTTAACTGTGCAGAAATTTTTTGAGAAACATCATTTAGAAGCTTAGAAGAATTAGATACCTCTTCTGCAGAGGAGTTCATTTCTTCCGCAGAGGCTGATATTTCTTCTGAGGCTGCCGAAGTTTCCTCTGCAACTGATGAAGCTGCCTCAACTCTCTTAATGATAGCTTCTTTCTTCTCATCTATTTGCTTTGTGGCTCCATTTATTTGTTCTATCTGAGGAAGTATTTCTTCCATGGATGATACTATGTCTCTAAAGGATATTATAGAGCCTTCAATTATTGATGATTGATCCTTGAGCTCTGTATTTACCACATCGGTTGTAGTAATTACATCATTTGCTTCTGAGGTAATTTTACCAATAATCCTGTTTATATTTTCTGAGGATACTTTAGACTGCTCAGCAAGCTTTCTTATTTCATCTGCAACTACCGAGAAGCCTCTACCAGCTTCTCCTGCTCTTGCTGCTTCAATGGCTGCATTAAGTGCAAGAAGGTTTGTTTGGTCAGCTATGCTGTTTATAGCACTGGTTATTTCCTGAATCTGATTAATGTTAGAGCCGAGTGTACTGATTTTAGTGCTGACCTCTTCAAAGGATTGTCCTATATTTTTTATTGAATCAACCAGTGCCTGAAGTTCTGAGTTACTGTTATTTGCTTTACTGCTTATAAGTTTAGAATTTCCATAAACTTTGTCCACTAATTCTGAAATTCTATCAAGGTCATTTCCGAAGTCTTGAATTATTCCGCTAATATTTACTAAATCGGAAGCTTGTTCAGTAGCGCCGTTAGCTACTTCACCTATAGCTCCAGAAACCTCATCAGAAGTCTTACTTAATTCCAGAGAAACTTTTGAAAGAGTACCGGACTGTTCTTCTAATTGTGTTGTGTTAGCTTGGATACCTTTAATCATACCTGAAATCTTTAAAAGCATCTCATTAAAACTCTCTCCAAGAGCAGAAACCTCATCTTTTCCTTTTATCTGTACTTTTTCAACTGTTAGGTTTCCGGCTTTAACTTCTGACATGGATTCTGAAATTTTAACTATTGGTTTTGTTATGCTTTTAGATAAGAAATAAGTTATAATAGAAGCAGCAAATAATATTAATATGCCAACAAAAACAGTTATTTCTAAAGCACGGGTTTTAGCAGCCTGAAACTCTGCTGTATAACCAGAAAGTGCTATTATCATATCCCAAGGTTTGTAATATGTGTAGTAGGCAAATTTACTTTCTCCGTTATGAATATAATTGACCTTTAACACTTTTGCCATTCCATACTTTTGCATATCAAACTTTGATACATTTGATACCATTTCTTTAATTTGTTCCTGTTCTAATAAACTCACTCCTACCTGTGACTTATCCGGATGATAAAGTCCAATCCCGCTTGAAGTTACAGCATAACCATAACCCTTTTGACCTACTTGCCTTGATAAAACATACTGTTCAAAGGCTTTTTTTGCTGATTCTTGGTTGGCAGTGGTACTGCTAAGACCATCAGCTACATCCCAAGCACACATTACCCTCTCTTCCATTTGCGTTGTAAGTACCTTGTCCGACTCATCAACAATTGCAAAATAGCTTGGAACGGCAATAGATACTAGAGTTATTGCTAATAAAATGTATATTGATACTATTAACTTGGTGCTTAATTTGTGTTTGATTTTCATAATTTCTCCTTTCAGTCGAAACACTGGTAGCCTTTAGATATATAAATAGAATACATTAAATAATAATAATTATCAATAACAAAGTGAGAAATTTGTAGTATTTTGACTAATAAAAGTTATAAGTAAGTTTATGGAATAAGATGGTATAATATATGTAGTAAATTTTTTAAAGGGGTTAGGATTTATGAAAAATGTTGTAATTACAGGAAGCACAAGAGGTTTGGGTCTAGCAATGGCTAAGGAGTTCTTAAAGGCAGGCTGTAATGTTACAATCTCAGGTTCAAGGTTAGATTCTTTTGATAGAGAAAGAAATCAGGTCAGTGCGTTTGAAAAACAGTTTATCTATGTGCCATGTAATGTAAGGAACCTATCTGAGATTAAAAATCTATGGATTAAGTCAGCAGAGAAATGGGGAAGCTTAGATATTTGGATTAATAATGCAGGTCAGAATTGTACTCGTGAATTAATGTGGGAGACCGAGGAAGAATATATTGATGCAGTTGTAGATACAAACATAAAGGGTGTTATGTATGGCTCGAAGGTGGCAGTTGAAAACATGCTAAAACAGGGACATGGACAGGTTTTTAATATGGAGGGATTAGGCTCTAATGATATGATTATTGAAAAGACTATTCTATATGGTACTTCAAAACGTGCCTTAACTTATTTTACAAAAGGCCTTGCAAAGGAGCTTACAGACTCTCCAGTCAAGGTAGGAAGATTATCTCCGGGTATGATGCTTACAGAGTTTATAACCAAATCTCCTACAGGAGAGGTATCATCAGTTACGAAAGATGATCAGTTTAAAAAGATATTCAATATTTTAGCAGATAAACCTGAAACAGTTGCTGAGTTTTTTATTCCCAGGATATTATCTAATACTAAACAAGATGCACATATTGAGTGGCTTACAAACATGAAGTCAGCCAAGAGGTTTATGCTGGCTCCATTTAAAAAAAGAGAATTAATATAAGAGCATAGTATAGTAATCATTATACTTTTAAACCTTTACTAACATTTTAGTTAGTAAAGGCTTTTTTATTTTATTAGCAATACAAATATAGAAGTTTTTCCATTTTTTTGATTTAAAAATATAAATTAATTAGAAATATTCAATAAAATTTAATAAAAATATGAAAAAACTATAAAAAAATGACGAAGCGTGACGATATATAAATGAATAGAGAATAATGGAGGAATTACTAATGAAAAAAGAAAAATTTATGAAAGGCGGTCTTAGACTAAAGTTAACTGCAGTTATTACTGTGCTTATACTTGTGCCGCTAGCAATCCTTGGTGTTAGTACGTTTTTTAAATCCAGTGCTATCATGGAGGAATCAATAAAGAATGGAAATGTTGAATCTGTAAGACAAATTCAACAATCAATACTTTATTATAAAGATCAATATGATAATGCAGTATCAGAAATGAGCAAGAACAGCAACATTCAACAAGTTAAAGAAAATGGGAAAAGCATTGAGTTAATGATGAGCAGCTTTAAGAACTTTTCAGAGTCACACAAAGATGTTGAAGCCGTTTATCTAGGTACTAGTGATAAAAAATTCTATAGATATCCGGAAAAAAAGATGGCAGATGATTATGATCCGACAGCAAGGCCATGGTATAAAGAAGCAGTAGAAAAGAAAAGCGTAATATGGACAGAGCCGTACAAGGCTGCATCAAGCAGTAAGCTTGTTGTATCAATAGCGATTCCGGTATACAATACTGCTAAAAATAATGAATTTATTGGAGTTGTAGCGATTGATATAAGTTTAGAAGCTCTATCAAACAATATAAATTCTATAAAGGTTGGAGAAAAAGGTTATGCTGTTCTTTTAGATAGAAATCTTAATGTAATGACTAATAAGAATCAAGACCTTATCGGCAAGCCGCTTGAACAAAAAGATGTTGCAAGTGCCATTAAGGATAGTAAAGAAGGCTTTAAAGAATACGAAATGAAGGAAGGAAACATTACAGCAAGAAAAATTGCTGCTTTTAGAAAGGTTGATGATTTAGGCTGGACAATAATTGCAACTACTTATACAGATGAAATAACTAATGCTACTAGTAAAATGCTAAACAGTACTTTTATAGTGGGAATTATTTCACTTATTGCTGCGTTTATAATATCATTATTATTTGCCAATAGTATAACAAAGCCTATAAAAAGTCTTTTAGCCTCTATGATGAAGATGAAAGAAGGAGATTTTACAGTAAAGTGTGATATAAAATCTAAGGATGAAATAGGAGAGCTTGGACAAGGTTTTAACAGCATGGTTCATGAAGTGAGTGAGCTTATACATAAGGTTCAGGAAATATCAAAAAATTTAGGAGTATCTGCAGCTGATCTTTCTGTTGCAGCTGAAGAAACTTCATCATCTGCTGAAAGTGTGGCTAATGCTGTTGAAGAGATTGCTATGGGTGCTTCCCAGGAAGCAATGGAAACAGAGAAGGTAGCTAATCTAACCATAAACTTATCGCATAAACTTAATGAACTTCAACAAAATAAGGATTACATGTTAAATTCCGCTGAGGAAGTTATAAAAGTAAACAATGATGCAGTTCAGGTAGTAAGGGAGCTCATTGATAATAATAAGTTAAATGAATCAGCTATATATAATATTGAAAATGCTATAATCGAACTTAATGAAAAAAATAAGGAAATTTCAAATATCATAAATACAATTTCATCAATATCACAGCAGACAAACCTTTTGGCATTAAATGCTTCAATTGAAGCAGCTAGAGCAGGGGAAGCAGGCAAGGGTTTTGCTGTTGTAGCAGATGAAATAAGAAAACTTGCAGATGGTTCAAACAATGCAGCTCAAGAAATAAATAATATAATTAATAATATTCAAGCTCAGAGTAATACTACCGTTAATATAATGGATGAGGTTAAAAAAATATCTGATACACAGACGCTTTCTGTTGATAAAGTAAATAATTCCTTTGAATATATTTATAAATCAATAGAAGGTATGACAAGTTCTATTAAGATGCTCGGAGAAGCAATTAACCATATAAACCAAGACAAAGACTCTATTGTAGATGCTATGCAAAGCATATCTGCCATATCAGAGCAGTCGGCTGCTTCCTCGCAAGAAGTAACAGCATCAATGCATCAGCAAAGCAGTACTATCCAGAACGTATCTCTTACTGCTGAAGCTTTAAATGAAGCAGCGGATAAGTTAAATGTTGAAATAGATAGGTTTAAGGTAGAATAAATATAAAGATGAGGAGAGAATTCAACTCTCCTCATTTAAATTAAATGTTAAAATAATTAAAATTTTTCAGTAAGTCCAAAAGCCTTTAAAATTCTAACACGCTTTACAGCCATGTAGCCCTTCCAATTCTTTGTGGCATTTTTTGACTCAGGGGTATCCACTCCCCAGGAAAAATTAGGAACCCATACTCCTTCCTCACTAATATTATTAATCCAGAATTCAGCATTCATAGGTACATTTTCTTTCAGTAAGCTATACCATGGGGATTCGGGAGAATCGATAAAGTCCAGCGGCTGAGCTACGTAATTCATATATTCTTCAGGCTTTAAACATACATTGCTTAGTATTCTCCTATTCATCGCCTTGTAGGTTTCTTCGTTCAGAAGCTCAGAGCCTGTTTTTTTAAGTACAATGAATAATTTTTGAATGCAATAAATATCATGATCTCCAATAGCCTTATCACTTTTTAAAAGAGAAATACATTTTTCTGCAATTTTATTCCCGAGAGCTTTCTGCTCATTGTTTCCATATAAAAGCATTGCAGCTGCAACTACAGCACAGGGGTTTGGTGAAAACTCAGTATCCGGACTGTAATTCCACCAGGGAGCACGCGGATAGTCTTCTACTTCCTTCGGCACAGCTTCCCAATAAGATGGAGTATTCTGTTTTGTTTTCATGAAATAATCTAGAAGGTCTAAAAACCATTTATCAGTTACATCCAGGTCAAAACTAAAGGATGTAAAGATTGCTTCTGTTGAAGCAATAGCTGAGGATTTAGGGAGCAGCATGTCCGACTCAAAGGCATTTCCAAAGCCTCCGTCAGCATTCTGATATTTTAGCATTTCTTTTAATACCTCATCTTTAGAACCTTTATCCCAAAGGAGATTCCACTTGGCCATTTCCAGTGGCCTTGCGTTTTCATAAATCCATTTTTCCATTTCCATTAATTGTTGTTTTTTTAGTTTTTCCATGGTTTCACCTCGTTTTTTGTTTTTAGTATATAATAAATAAACTTAATTATATTGTAAAAATACGACATTACCTGTTTCTATAAGCCAAAGTTCTTCCTTCAGAAGGCGTCATTGAATGATACTTTTTAAATTCTTTTATAAGATGTGCTTGATCTGTAAAGTTGTATCTGAACACAGCATCTTGTATGCAAAGTTTTGGATTGCACACAATATCCTGCCATAAATATTGATATCTTATAAGTTTAGAAAGCTTTTTTGGAGTTATACCAATAAATTCTAAAAATAATCTCTCCAGCTGTCTTTGACCTACCGCAGTATAATGTGTAAGCTCTGAGATTTGAAATGTACCTTTTGCCTTTAAAATATAGTAAATGCTGTTCATTACATTATTGTTTTGTCTGCCTAAGTTAAGCTTTTTTAGAAGATACTCTTCAGCTGCTGCAACTCTTTCACCAATGAAATGCTTATCAATTAAAATTGGTTCAAGCTGCCTGTGAAAATCTTCAAAATAAGCTTCAACATCAATAAAGGTATTCATAACATTCTTCATGGAATTGTTCGAAAATAAAGGTACTGCCCAGAAGTAAAATCTTATTGCAAAGCATGAAATTTCTTGTGTAGCATTCTGTGCTTGAGATGCAAAGGGTATATCATTTATTCCGCAGAATAGATTTTCTGTTTTATTATCATCATGGTTTATATTAAAGATAATATCCATACAGGTATCTGGTGTGACCAAACTAGAACTTGCACATTTTGAAATAGAGCTTAAGCAAGGCTTTGGAGTTCCCCAAAAGCAGCGAACATATGGCTTTAGAGCATCGCAGGGCTCTATTTCTGTGTATGTTTCATTATCTTTAAATGGATGAGAAGTTAATGGATGAAATATATTATTAAGGTTTGGCATAAAACACCTGCCTGAATTTGATTTGTAAACATAATTAATAAAATGTAAATATAATACAAAGTTGTATTTATGTTGTTTATTGTATCATTCTAAAATTTATATTACAAGCATGATAAAGAATCAACTAAATTAAGAAGTAATTATTTAGATTTATTATTGACAATAATATCCTTCCTGCTTATAATACCCCTGCCCTAAGATATGGGTGGTTTTGGTTAACTAAACAGCTAATCAAAATTTTGGAGAAGCAAAATAATTATGTGTCATTTTGAGATTCCAAAGAACTACAGGGGACATAGAGATTAATAATCTCTATGTAACTCCAAAGAACTACAAGGGGGTATATTAATGAATTTCAAAATCCTAAAAGCAACCTTTAAAAGAAACTTCATCATGCAGCTGAGAGCTTATCCAAAAGATTTTTTTATTGGAAACACTCTCACGGGAATTTACACAGTGCTGTCTGCATTCTTCATGTATCAGCTTTTGTTTAAAGGAAATCTTGATGATACCTTTAAAGCTTACTCAGGAACCGGAGATTACATGAGCTATGTAATAGTGGGGACCGCTCTTTATCTTTTCGTAGTCAGAACCTGTCTTAATGTAAGCAGGAGCCTTATAACAGAACTTAGGGAGGGAACACTGGACAGCCTCATGATTGCACCCTTTAACAGAATTCAGTATTTTTGCGGCAATATGCTTCAGCAGACTATAACTACAAGCTTTGAAATTATAGTTATGATAGTTATAAGCTTATTCTTTGGAGCAGACTTTTCTCACATAAACTTCCTCTCCTTTATTATAGGTTTTGTATTTTCTTTGTTTGCTTACTTTTCACTATCCTTGGTTTTGGCAGCAGTAATGCTTTATTTTAGAGATACGTATATATCTCAAAATACCTTGTTTGCTCTGATGTTTTTAGTCTGCGGAGTTACCTTCCCCATTGAATATTTGCCAGTACCGCTTCAGTATTTAGGAAAGCTCCTACCTGTAACAGCTTCTTTTGACATTATCAGAAACAGCACAATAAGTGGAATAGGTATATTAGAACAAGTAAATTCATTTAGTTATTTGATAATACTTAGCGCAATTTACTGTGTTTTGGGCTTTACTCTTCTTAAGAGAGTGGAAAAGATTGCGCTTGAAAAAATATTTGCTTAGGAGCATGGGAGGAATAGTATATGTTAATTGCAGAAAATTTAAAGAAGGTTTATGTTCAAAAAACTAAAAAGGGATTTTTCAAAGCTGAAAAAAGCAGAGTTGAAGCAGTAAGAGGTATCAATTTCAGAATAAATGAGGGGCAGATTGTTGGTCTTTTAGGTATAAATGGGGCAGGAAAGACAACAACAATAAAAATGCTTTCAACTCTTTTAACGCCTACAGAAGGTAGAATTACTATAGACGGGATAGATGCAGTTAAGAACTCTGCTGAAGTGAAGAATAAGATAAATATGGTAGCCGGCGGAGAAAGGATGATTTACTGGAGGCTTACGGGAAGGGAAAACCTTTGGTATTATGGACAGTTATATAATATTGAAGATAAAGAGTTGGACAGAAGAATAGATTATTTGATGGAATTGGTTGGCCTTAAGGAAAGTCAGGACATTCCTGTTGAGAGATATTCAAAGGGGATGAAGCAAAGACTTCAAATTGCAAGAGGTCTAATAAATAATCCAAGCTATATTTTTATGGATGAACCTACCTTGGGGCTTGATGCCGCAATTGCTAAAGAACTTAGGGAGCATGTAAAGAGAATTGCTTATTCTGAAGGAAAATCCATACTTTTAACCTCTCATTACATGCCTGAGGTGGAGGAGCTGTGCCAATATATTTATATCATGGATAAAGGACTAATAATTGCAGAGGGAACACCAAAGCAGCTTGCTTTAATGGGAATGGAAGAAAAGACCCTTTGTATGGAAACTTATATTATGAACACTAAGCTTAATGAAGAAATATTTAAAATATGCAGTGGTATTGAGGGCTGTAATATAGAGCTAGATGAAAAAAATATGCTGTATACCTTTAAATCCAAGGCGGATTTAAGTAATGAGATAGCAAGTCTTTTAATAAAACATAAAATGCCTATCAAAAGCTTTTACACAAAAGAACCAAAGCTTGAGGATGCTATTATAAAATTATCAAAGGGGGCTTAATAATGATATATTTTTTTAAGGTTGTAAGAGCCGAAATGGTCAAGCAACATAAGAATTATTTTCATAATAAATCCATATATATTTCCTTGTTTTTTTGGCCTATGCTTGTTTTCTTGTCAACATATTATGGATATAAGCCCTTTAATATGGATAAGATTAGAAACCATATAACTTATTTGAATAGCTCAAATGTTATTTTATTTGTTTTAATTGGTTATGTTTCTATGAGTTTTTTCAGATCTCTAGTTCAGTCAGCCTGGAGGTTTTCTTCTGAGAGAATTTTTGGTACCCTTGAACTTATCTATTTAACTCCGGGAAACAGGCTTGCTTTTGTTTTAGGGAATGCAATTTCTTCTGTTTTTGAAAGTGTGTGGCTATTTGTAGTATTTTCTGGAGTTATTTTATATATAAAAGGTAATGCTTTTAATGCTAATATTGCTTCAGCTTTGTTTGGAATTATGCTTGTAATAGTACTTTCCTTGCTGTGGGGAATGCTTTTAAATTCACTGTTTTTATATTCTAGAGATACAGGTTTCCTTTTCACAATATTAGAGGAGCCAATGGAAATCTTTGCAGGAATTAAAGTTCCTACAGCAGTGTTTCCGCTTTGGGCCAAAGGGATAAGTTATGTTTTTCCCTTAACCTATGTTGCAGAATTTCTTAGAAGGGCACTTCTTAATTCTGAGAGTATTTATGAATTAAGAAGCTTCATATTAGCTAGTATTATCATAGGAAGTATAATGCTTTCATTAACTATATTCTTTCTTAAAACCGGGGAAGCTCACGCTAAGGAAACAGGGAGCATGTCCTTGTTTTAGAGCAACTATGTTATAATAATTCTAAAGTAAGTTTTTGTAAAAGGAAGATATTATGAAGCTTTATGATTACAGCGAATTTAATTGGAATATAGAGTTTATATATTCTCCATACTTTGAAATGCTATGCAGTCTTCATGTAATAACAAAGCCGGAGCATCATTTGAGCAGGCTTAATTGGTATAGAGATATAAAGGAAAAAATGGATGAAGATTTATACGAAGAAATAATGTATTTTGGAAATAACTATTATGAGTGGCTAACTGCTATGGACTTTAAGAATATTGTTTATAGAGCTAACGACTTGGATGTAATTGATTCATTAGACTGTATAGCTGAAATGGATATTGTAGAGTTTGTATATATAATTTTAAGACAAAGCTTAAGCAGAGAAGAAGTTGAAAGGTGTATCAAAAAAGCTTCCTATAAAGGTGATTTTTCAAAAATAAGCGAAGTGCAGGCGAGAATTTTTAATAATCCTGAAGGTTTTAAGAGAAGATTTATCGCTTGTCTCAAAAAATACTATTACCTTCACTTTGAAAGAGAACTTAGGTTTATTGAACCCCTTCTTGTTAGAAAGCTAAAAAAAGAAGCAGCATTATGTGAAGATATAGGCCTTAAAGAATATGCTCCAAAGATTCATACGAGAATTGAGGCTACGGACAAGGCTTTTCTTTTTCATAAATACACTTTATTCACTGTACCTTATAGTTCTATAAATAAGGTATATATAACTATAAGCAGCTTTATAGATCCGCATTTGCTTATTGATATAGAAGAAGGGAAAAGTATTCAATTTACTATAAGGGTAAACCTAGAAAAATCAGCAGAAGAGGTGCCATTAGACCTATTTATAACCATGAAATCTCTAGGTGATGAGACTAGGCTTAAAATTTTAAGATGTATTTATAAGAAAATTAACAGCACTCAAGCTATAGCAAAGGATTTAGCTATGACAGAGGCTGGGATATCAAAACACTTGAAGCTTATGTATGAAGCTGGCATACTTCGTAAAAAAAGAGAAGGTAATTACATTCATTATATAATTGAAAGAGAAGTTATTGACAGAATTCCAATGGATATGTATCAGTATTTGGATAGCTAGCCTTGAAAAAGTAGCAACTCTTAGTTGTCAAAACTGTTAGATTTAATTGGTAGATAGTAAAGGATTAAGCTGTTAAGCTTAATATAGAGGTGGTAATAGTGAAGTTTAATGAAAAAATACAAGAATTAAGGAAATCAAAAGGACTATCCCAAGAAAAACTAGCAGATATCATGGGAGTATCAAGACAATCTGTTGCTAAGTGGGAAGCAGGCAATAATTATCCAGAAGTAGATAAATTAATTGATTTAAGTGGTATATTTGGAGTAAGTATAGATAAATTATTAAAAGATATTAAAGATGAATGCAATAAAAGCGAAACTAAAAACTTCAATGGAATAAATGAGGATATAATAAATTTTTTATGCATAGCGAAAAGATCCACTTATGCCGGATGCGGAAAAGAAACACAGGCATCAAGACCTAATTCACATGATTTAATATATTGTGAAGATAACTTGAAATATATTGATACTTACCTTGGAAGTGAAAATTTTATTGGTGAAGAGGCTATATGGGTTGATAACAAACCAATTTGGGCTATGAATTACTCAGGAAAAGTTATTGATGAAGCCTTTTCAGGAAGTTTTTTAAAGGAAGTGCTTTCAGCTGTAACAAAAGATAATCCATATAGAGGTCCTATGGTATATCAAAAAGGAGACTATAAATATCATTGCATTGTTCATGGTGAGTTTAAATGGTTTAATGGATATGAAGAAATATACTTTAATAATAGAAAAGTTTATGAATGTATATTTCATGGAGGAATTGTTTTATAATTAAATTAACTTAAGAGGTCAAACTTGGTCTGCCGCATTAGCATAAAAATATGCCAATGCAGCAGACTTTTTTTAGAGTTAACTTATTTTTATGCTTAAAGTGAAAAGTAGTTATCTTTTTAAAACATTCTAATTTATTTGTATGTAATAAGCGATAACAGTTTAATTCCGCCTACATGCAATAATTATCCATAATTAATTATATTAGACAATTGCAGTTCAAACAATAACCTTAACATAAACACTTCTATTTCTAGGCCCGTCAAACTCACAAAAGTAGATGCCCTGCCAGGTTCCAAGCTTAAGCTTTCCGTTTTCAATTATTACTGTTACTGAGGAACCACATAAGGAAGCCTTTATATGAGCATGTGAGTTTCCTTCAAAGTGCCTATGTTCCTTCCTTTCGGGAAAAACTCTATTTAAGTCTGACAGCATATCAAATACCACATCAGGGTCAGCATTTTCATTTATTGTAACTCCGGCTGTTGTATGGGGAATAAACACAACTGCAATTCCATCAGTTATTTTCTTTTTAGATACTTCTTCTTTTACAATAGACGTAATATTTATAAATTCCTGAGCCTTAGTGGTTTTAACTTTATATTCCATATAAACCTCACTCCTATTAATATACTTTCTTTAGCATTTTAGCCACCGAAATATCTGCCGGTACCCAGTTAAGATCGTCCATCCGATCACAAGTTATCCATTTGGCTTGGTTATGAGCATTTAAGTGCAATTCACCACTGCATATGCTGCATATAAAACAGTGCATTATAAGATGAAAAGCTGGGTAATCATACTCAATGGTAGTTAAGTAATCTAATATACTAATATTAACTTCTAATTCTTCTTTAATTTCACGGATAAGGGCCTCTTCCCTTGTTTCAGAAGGTTCTATTTTTCCTCCCGGGAATTCCCACATATCAATAAATTCACCATAGCTGCGGCGAGTAACTAAAATTTTATCGTTATGTTTTATAATGGCTGCTGCGACTTCTATTGTTTTCATACAAATCCTCCACAGTTTTCCAAAGAATCTATTATGTTGTGTATTATAGCACTACAGAAATTATGCGACAAGTTAAGAAAGAAAAGAGTTTTTTGGTAAGAGCTTGGAAATCAAACAATAAAAACAAGTAATAAAAACTTCAAAATTATAATATATGATTGTGTTTGAAAAATAATTCAAAATTTCACACATACTCCTTAAAATATGATAATATTATATAAAATGGACAAGGCAGGCTGGTGAGAAAGTTGAAGAAGGAAAAGCGTAACAAAGGCAGATTTAAATTTATATGGGCGGTAATTTTGATTCTGTTTGTTGCTTTAGAGGGCAGGCTTATATACGTGATGAGTGTTAAAGGCGCTGTATATAAGCAATTGGCAACAGATCAGTGGACCAAAACCATAGATATAGCTCCTAAAAGGGGAGTTATTCAGGATAGAAATGGTTTTGTGCTTGCGACAAGTGTAGATGTTTATAGAGTGGATGCTGACCTAAAGGTACTTAAAACCTATTTATCAAAAAAAAATATTCCGGAGGACCTGGCAGTAAGCAACTTATCAAAGGCTCTGGATATAGATATAAGCAAGATGCAAAAAATATTTGACAGCAAGGATGATAAAGGCGAGCCTCTTCAATTCGTATCCTTAAAAAGACAGGTGGAGAAAAAATCGGCAGATGCTGTAAGAAATCTTAAATACAGCGGATTAATGCTTTCTCAAGATGAGACTAGAATGTATCCAAACGGAAGCTTTTTATCTCATGTTATTGGACATACTGATGGTTCCGGAAAAGGGATTAATGGAGTAGAGCAATTTTATAACAAGGAGCTTGATGGTGAGTCAGGCAGTAAGATACTTGAAGCAGACAGAACAGATAATGAATTGCCTGATACTGAGTTCATTACAAAGCAGCCTGTTAATGGAAATGACCTAACCTTAACAATAGATACAAAAATTCAGATGCTTGCAGAAAGAGTGGCGAACGAAACCCTAAAAGAAAATAGTGCTAAGTCAGTAAGCATAACAATTATGGATCCAACTAACGGCGAGATTTTAGGAATGGTTAATACTCCATCCTATGATCTTAATAATCCTAATAAAGCAGGAAAGACAAGTGAGCAAATTCAGGAAGCTTGGAAAAATGGTGCTGTAAGCGATGTGTTTGAGCCGGGATCAATTTTTAAGGTAATGACTGCTGCAGCAGGACTTCAAACGGGTTCTGTTACAGAGAAGGATCGTTTTAACAGTACAGGCAGTATAAAGGTTGCAAACAGAACCTTATACAATGACCAGCAAGAGGTTAATGGTATCTTGGATTTAGCCGGAATACTTAGGTTCTCGGATAATGTGGGCTTTATTCAGCTTGGACAGAAGATAGGAAAAGAAAAGCTTTATAGCTTTGCTTCAAATGCAGGTTTTGGACAAAAAACCGGTGTAGATCTCCCCGGTGAGAGTACCGGAATAATGAAGCAGCTTAAGGATATTGGGCCTGTAGAGCTTGCAACGATGTCTTATGGACAAGGTATTGCACTTACACAAGTGCAATATCTTGCAGCCTTTAATGCGGTTGCTAACGGTGGCACATGGATAAGACCTCATGTTATGAAAGAGATTTCTCATCAGGTTGACGATAAGAAAGTTGTAGATAGTAAGTATGATAATCTGGGAGAAAAAAGTATAATGGACAGCGATAAGGCAGCTCAGCTAAGAACTTATCTAGAAGAGGTTGTTAACAAAGGAACAGCGACAGCAACCTTTATGGAAGGATATCATATTGCAGGAAAGACAGGAACAGCAAACAAGGTTAATCCTGAAACAGGAAGATATGAAGAAGGAAAGTACATAGCTTCCTTTGCAGGAATGGCTCCTGCTAATAATCCAAAGGTTACTTTGATTGTTACAGTTAAGGAACCAAGCCCTGATAAATTCTATGCAGCTCAAACCGCAGTTCCTGCGGCACAAAAGCTGTTTACTGAACTATTTACTATAATGAATATTAGTCCGGATAATCAAAAGAAAAAATAAAGGACACAATTTAAAATGCTATTTAGTAAAGACAAGCCTTATATCCATTGATACATTGGATATAAGGCTTTAAATCAAATTTAAGTTTTAGGGGGATTAAAGATGGAGATAAACTTATTTCATAGTCTAAAAGGAGAAAATATTTATTTTAAACAGCTGGATGTAAACGATGCGCAAGAGGTGCATAACTATGCTTCAGATGAAGATGTTTCTCGGTTTATAGGCTGGAGACTAATGAAAGAACTAAAGGAGACTCGAGATTATATAGAAGAAATGCTCAGGCGTGAAGAAGCAGGGACTCATTTATATGCTTCCGTTGCTCTTAAATCTACTGACAAAATTATAGGAACTGCAATGATTTTTAACTTTGATCATAATGCAAAGCATGCAGAGATAGGATATGTTTTTGATAAGAGCTTTTGGGGAAAAGGCTACGGCACTGAAACAGCTCATCTGATGAATGATTTTTCATTTCAGGTATTAGGCCTCCACAAATTATATGCTAATGTAATACATGCAAATATCGGTTCTGCAAGAGTACTTGAAAAGAATGGGTTCGAATTAGAGGGAAGACTAAAGGACAATGATTTTATTGAAGGAAGATACTATGACAAGCTGATTTTCGGCAAGCTTAAGACTAAGTAAAAGGACAAGCTTTGATTTTCAAGGCTTTACATAAATTTAGCCTTGATTGAATAAAGATATATAGAAATAGCACATATAAAGGATGTGAATATAAGATGATAACCTGTAAAAATCTTTTTGAAAATAAGAATCTAGAGATTGTTGAATCCAGGGGAGATGTTAAGGTTCTTGAATATAAGAAGGACTTAAGCGTGGATTCTGCAAGTGCTATAAATGCATACTTTGCTTCAGAAATGAATATCAGAAAAAGACAGGTTTTAATTGAATTAAAGGGCAATGCTTATACTATTAGTGCCGGAGCAATGCAGTGGACAGCCGGAGCTGTAACCATGGCTGCAGACGTTAAAGGACTAGGTGATTTGTTTGGGAAAGCATTATCCTCGAAGATGACAAAGGAATCTGCTATTAAACCTAAATATCAAGGAACAGGTATGCTTATGCTGGAACCTACCTATAAGCATATACTTCTCGAAGAGGTTTCAGACTGGGGGGGAATAGTGCTGGATGACGGACTTTTTCTTGCCTGCGAATCAAGGATACAGCAAAAGGTTGTAGCAAGAACTAATCTTTCATCAGCAGTGCTTGGAAATGAGGGCCTATTTAACCTGTGTCTTAGAGGCTCGGGGACTGCTGTACTTGAAAGCCCTGTACCAAGAAATGAACTTATAGAATTTGTGCTTCAAAATGACGAAGTTAGAATTGATGGAAATTATGCTATTGCATGGTCTGATACACTTGATTTTAGAGTTGAAAAATCCAGTAAGAGTCTCATTGGCTCTGCAGTTTCAGGTGAAGGATTAGTTAATGTATACCGTGGAACAGGAAGAATATTAATGGCTCCTGTGAGATAGACAGAGTTAATTCTAAAGATATAAAATGAAGTAAAAATCAATAAATGCATCTGCTCACCCTTTATGGGTGATTTTTTTATGTTTTTATATAAGAGTAAGGTATATAATATATTTATGGATTATTTGTAAAATAAAAGAATTAAAATCTTATGAAAAATATACTAATCGGCAGGTTTAATTTTGAAGAATCAGAACTGATAAATAATAGTATATAACGCTGAAAATCAAAGGGAGTGATATCAATGGTTAGACTTCTTGTACAAGCTGATAAGGACATTATTATGGAATATCTTGCTAGAAATGAAATTGAAACATCTTTTTTATATGCAAATGTAGTGGAATTTGGAGTAGATAACAGAAAAGACATAAGAAGATGTGCAGATTATTACGGTTTTTTTAAGAATAACATATTAAAAGGAATCCTGCCTTTTTATAATCTTGGAAGCTGTATACCACATTATGAAGACATAGAAGCGGTACCTTTATTTGCGGATATTATGAAGGAGAGAAGCTTTGAATTTTTAATTGGTATGCAAAAGGTTGTAAAGCCTTTGTATGAACTGATTAAAGCTTATAAAGAAATTCAGGCCTATAATGAAAGCTCTTACTTTATAAATAATAATTTTAAACCCTTTATATTGGATGAAGTGGATTTTATAGAGGCTGACAAGGTAATATCAGAGAAGGTTGTTGATTTTGTTATGAATGCAAGAGTATACGGCTTTAAACAAAATACAACTAAGGAAGATATCAAGAAAACCTTATCTCAAAGAGGTGAAGAAGAGGAATTTATTATAGCTGAAAAGAATGGGATAATGGTGTCTCAGGCATGTATTCAAACATATACTCCTAAAATAAATCAGATTGGCAGCGTTTATACTCCTGAGAGTGAAAGAGGAAAGGGCTATTGTAAGGCAGTAGTCTCAGAACTATGCAGAAGGATTATTGCTAAAGGCAAGGTGCCCACGCTTTCTGTCAGAAAAAATAATATTCCTGCAGTAAAAGCATATACTGCATTGGGATTTGAACATTACGATGACTATTTACTTATTAGAGTTAAATAAGAAAGGATTTACATATGAATGATTTTGAAAATATACTTAACTATTATAAAAATGAGCTGAAGTGGAACCCGCCTTTTGCAGAAGCTCTTTCTAAATATTCTCCTGAGGCTCTTAAGGGATATTTGCTCATGCGTGAGTCAGTTCAGCGAGGACACTTACCTAAAAAGACTAGGGAACTGATCTTTACACTTTTAGATAGCTTGGATGATGAAACGAGTGGTGCAAAGTCGCATGCCGTAGCTGCTGTAGAAGCAGGATTAACTATGGAAGAATTGGTAGAGGCATTTGCTATTGTTACAATCGTAAAGGGAATAAATGTACTTTGTAAATCAGGTATCGAGGCAATTGAGGCGGCAGAAAAAAGGTTAGAGGATATGAAGCTTGAAGCCAGAAAAAAGCCCGTCAAACGATTTTCAATGATAGTAGCTGTACATTTGTTTTTAATCAAGAATAATAAAATATTGTTGCTGAGAAGATTCAATACCGGGTACGGAGACGGTTGCTACAGTGTAGCTGCAGGACATGTTGATGGAGACGAAACTATCATTAATGCCATGATAAGAGAGGCAAAGGAAGAGATAAATATTGATATAGATGATAGCAAGCTTGAAATAGTACAAGTTATGCATCGAAAGTGTGAAGACCATGAAAGAGTTGACTATTTCCTTGCCTGTAAGGAATGGACAGGTAATATTTCAAATAACGAACCTCACAAGTGTGATGATTTAGCTTGGTTTAATATAAATGCTTTGCCTGATAATATGGTGGACTATGTAAAAGGAGCAATAAATAATTATATAAATAATGTTTCATTTTCTCAGTTTGGGTGGTAATTTTTAAATTATTTGGTACAGAATTATTACAATTATTTTTGGTATAGAATAGGGGACTTACCACTGATAACATATAAGTATAGATAAACGGCTGTTATATCTTATTAAAATATCAGGAGCCAAGATTATGAAGTATATTAGCAAAGCATTAATTGATTGGGCTGTTAACAAAATTGAGACTGAATATAAGGATGATGTAAGTCTTCTTATTGGACACAAGCATTGGAAGATAGAACCGGATGGAGAAGAAATAGCATTTAACTTCTTTATACCTGAAACAGAACATTGTTATAGAGTGGCAAAGACATTTATAATTGAAGATATAGGTTACGATTTATTTCCTATGTCTTGGGAGAGGGTAGAAGGGCTGACTAATCTTAATGAAAGTATTATTACATGCCTAGCTGATGGAATTATTCTATATGCACGCAGCGAGAAGGATAGGCAGAGATTTATTGAACTTCAGGAAAAGGGATATCTTTATAATTATTCTTCTTCCTATAGTTAGAAGGGGTGAATTATGAAAAAGTATGTACTATTAGCATGTACTGCTGCTATGATTTTAGTTATTAGCGGATGTACAAACAGTAAAAATACTAATAAAATTGTAAGCAGCGAAGCTAAGGTTTACACAAACACTAGCAAAGACGAAAAAGAAACTAAAGATTTGGAAGCATCATACCAGGAAAAAAATGATTTGAAAAAGCCTGATATTGAAGAAGCGAGAAATTTTAAAACATCACTTAAAAACGGAAGCATAATAATGGTTTCAAAAGAAAATAAAGAGACTGAAGTTTATAATATTGAAGTGATGGATAAATTTCTGGCTTCCTTTAATAGCGGTAAAGAAGCTTATGTACGAGTTATTAAAGGAACTATTAAAGATGAGGGCACATTTTTAGTTAATAAACTTGAGGAATATGAAACTGACGGCAAAATTATTAAAGATACAGTATACGATACCTATGCTGATAAGAATAAATTCACTAAAGGAAAGCCGATATATTGTCCTAAAATGGTAAAGACTTATTCAGATGATGGCATAAGATATGCTATTCTTGGAAATAAGGATACTCCTGATAACATGGGGGCGACTGTAATTAGTTTTAATAAAAATAGTATAAAATAATTTATGACAGTAAAAAAGGAATTAATTTATGAAAGTTATATTTTTAGATGTTGATGGTGTTCTTAATTCAGAAGAATTTTTAAAAAACAATCCTGATAAAATAATAGATAGAAATAATGTGAGAAATTTAAAAAGTATAATTGATAAAACAGGAGCAGCTATTGTTATGTCTTCCGGATGGAAGCTATGGTTTGACGATGATATGATGCCGATTCATAAATATTCCCAATGTTTATATGATATCTTAACTGAATTTGATATAAAGCTATTTGGAAAAACTCCTGATTTTACTACAGAAGAAATTAGAGAAAAGAAAACCTTCAGTCTTGTAAAGGCAAAGGAAATTAATGCATGGTTAAGTGAGCATGAAAATGCTTCAAAATATGTTGTATTAGATGATTTGGATTTAGGGAATGAGGAAATCAAGCGACGTCTAGTAAGGACAAACCCTATGTATGGAATTACTGAAACAGATGCAAGGGTTGTAATTAGTATGATGGGAATTGAGATGTGAAGCTAAAATACAAGAGATAAATTATAAATAATAGCTATAATAACTTGGTGGGGAGAAATTTTCATGAAAAACTTAGGAACAAAAAGAATAGAAACGAAAAGACTTGTATTAAGAAAGTTTGAACTAACAGATGCTGAGGCTATGTACAGAAATTGGGCAAGTGATGATAAAGTAACTCAGTTTTTAACATGGCCAACCCATAAGGATATAGAGGTAAGCCGTAAAGTACTTGAAATGTGGGTGAAAGATTACTCCGAGGATAATAACTACCAGTGGTGCATTGAACTTAAAAGTATCGGAGAAGCCATTGGAAGCATTGGGGTAGTTGATTATAAAGAAAATATTGAGGCTGTGGAAATTGGTTATTGTATTGGAAGCGAGTATTGGGGACAGGGAATAACAACTGAAGCACTTAAAGCTTTAATAGAATTTTTCTTCGAGGAAGTAGGAGTCAATCGCATAGAAGCAAGGCATGATCCTGTAAATGCAAACTCAGGCAAGGTTATGCTAAAGTGCGGCTTAAAATACGAAGGAACAAGAATAAAAGCTGATAGAAATAATTCTGGAATTTGTGATGTAGCTATGTATGGAATAATTAATCCTAGGTTATGAGAGAGGTAAAATCTTATGGACAATATAACAATCAGCAGGCCAAATACAGAAGAGGCAGAACTGATTAATGAGTTTTTTAAAATAGTACTTATAGATACCTTTAAAAGAAATGATATAGAAGACTTGGTTGATACATTGGCAGAAGAAATTGAAGATAAAAGAAAATGTCTGAATCAGGACATAGAAAGCAATGGAAGAGACAGATACTTTCTTATAGCTAAAGATAATGATAAAATAGTAGGCTCAATTGAATATGGACCTTCAAATGATTTAATATATTCCTGCACTAATGGGGAGTTAAAGGATTTAGTTGAGATAGGAACAGTTTTTGTACATCCTGATTATCAGAATAAGGGCATTGGCATCAGAATGTTAAATGAGATTTTTAAAAGGTTAAGAGAACAAGGAATAGAGGAATTCTGCTTTGACAGCGGATATAAAAAGGCACAAAAGACCTGGTCAAAAATATTTGGTAGGCCCGAGTACCATTTAAAGGACTTCTGGGGAAAAGGTGCTGATCATATGGTGTGGAGAATAAAAGTTCAGGATGTATTAAAGTAGAAATAATTTGTAAAATGATGTTGACTTTGACGTCGTGACGTACTTTATACTTCTTATTAAGGAGGGAGGATAAGTATGGAGCTTGTTACTATTAGTGAGGTTTCAAGGAATTTTGAGGTGTCCACCAGAACTCTTAGATATTATGAGCAGATTGGACTTCTTAAAAGTACCAAAAAAGAGGGATATGCTTATAGGGTTTACGATGAGAAAGCTATTATTTGTCTGCAGCAAATAATTATCTTGAGAAAGCTGCATATTCCTTTAAAGCAAATAGCCGATATACTGGAGAATGAGAGTGCAGCAGCGGCTATTAATATATTCAGGAAGAATATAAACGAACTGGAGGATAAGATAAACGCATTATCCACCATAAAGGAAATATTGAATAGGCTTATTAAGGAACTGGAAAGAAGCCAAGATATAAAAGTACACCTTGATTTATTAAGCAATGATTCCATACTTAAGGTAATTGACTCCTTATCCTTATCAAATTTTGATTTTAAGGAGGAAAAGTCCGTGGAAGAAATAAGTAAGGCATCAAAAAAATTAGAGACTCTTAGCGATGTAAGGATTATTCATTTGCCGCCTTTTACAGTTGCAGCAAGTCATTACATTGGTGAAAATCCTGAGGACAACGCAGGAAAACAGTTGGAGAAATTCATAAAGGATAGTAATTTGTATCAAATTAAGCCGGATGCAAGAGTATTTGGTTTTAATCATCCTAACCCATCTAACGACAGGCCATTTTATGGATATGAGCTATGGGTTACAATCCCTGAGGATTTAGAAATACCTGAAAATATTCAGAAGAAGCATTTTGCTGGAGGTTTATACGCTGCTCATATGATCACCATGGGAAACTTCCATGAATGGCAGTGGCTAAATAATTGGGCTACAACTAATAATCCTAAATATGAAGCTAATATGCTTAATGATAATGGTGAATTTATGTATGGACTTCTTGAAGAACACCTGAATTATGTTTATAATGCACATCTTAATTGGCCGGAAAGTGATGAACATCAATTAGATCTGCTGTTTCCTGTAAAACTTAGAGAAGAACTATAAATTAAAAGTTATCCCAGACTAGAGTTAGTCTGGGGTTTATTGTTTATATTGCTTTAACTTTGTTAATTAAACTTCCTATTTTTTCAACATAACACTCTACAACATCACCATCGCTTAAAAGCTTTGGAGGATTGAACCCAAAGCCTACACCGCTTGGAGTTCCTGTAGCAATTACATCTCCGGGCTTTAAAGTAAACCCTTGAGATAGATCACTTATAATATAAGGAATATCAAAAATAAGCTTGTTTGTATTTGAATTCTGTCTTAGTTCTCCATTTACAAAACTCTTAATATCAAGTCTCATCGGAAGAGGAAGATGACTCTTATGTACAAGGCAAGGTCCCATTGGACAGAAGGTATCAAGGCTTTTAGCTTTAAACCACTGCTTATGTCTAACTTGAAGATCTCTTGCAGATACATCGTTAATTATAGTATACCCAAAGATATAATCTTCAGCTTCCTCAGGTTTTATATTAATTCCTTCCTTTCCAATAACAATGGCCAATTCAACTTCATAGTCTACCTGCTTAGTTACCTCTGAGTAAAATTTAATATCATCACCATGTGCAATAACAGCATCAGCTGACTTTGTAAAATATATTGGATCCTCAGGAACAAACTTGTCTGAAATCTTTGTTGCACCAAGCTCTTTTGCATGGTCTTCATAGTTTTTGCCTAGACACAAAATATTTCTTCTTGGATGAGGAATAGGTGCAAGAAGCTTAACTTCTTTTAATGGAATATAGTCAGCAGGGGCTTCATTAACAGTCTCCATATCAAAGTTTTCAATTAATTCAAACATTGAATTGAATTTAGGTAAAGGTATAATTCCTTGAATAGTTAGTAAACCAACACTTTCCTTGTCGTTGTATTTATAAGTAATAAATTTCATTTTACAGCCCACCTTTTTCAGATTACTAATAAACTTGATTTTTATAACTTTATTATAACTTTTCATGTATAGCTTTACAATTTATTGTTTCCATTAGATTCCTCGTTTTTTTCTACCTAATCTTTATTATTATGTGGAATAATAAACAATACATTAACGTATATACTGCAAAAGGAGGCAATAGTATGAGTAAAGGATTAAAAACAGCATTGATTGTAATAGCAATAATAGCTGTTATTTTGTTTCCTTTAATAGGAAGTTATAATAACATGGTTAATCTTGAACAGGCGGTTAATCAGTCGCAGTCTAATATAGATACACAGCTTCAAAGAAGGTCAGATTTGATACCAAATCTTGTAGCTACAGTAAAAGGCTATGCAGCACAGGAAAAAGACATATTTACAGCAGTAGCGGATGCGCGCTCAAGACTTGCCGGTGCTCAGACAATTCAGGACAGAGCAAATGCTGACAGCCAACTTTCCTCATCGCTTTCAAGACTTTTAGCACTAGTAGAAAATTATCCTAATTTAAAATCAGACCAGAATTTTAGAGATTTAAGTGTATCCTTGGAAGGTACAGAAAACAGAATCAACATAGCAAGGCAAGATTATAACAATGCAGTAGGTGCATATAACAGTACAATAAGGAGATTTCCAAATTCAATAATTTCAGGTATGTTCAGATTTAATGAAAAACCTTACTATAAAGCTTCTGCAGGAGCACAGGAAGTTCCTAAGGTTGACTTTACACCAACAAAATAATCATGAAAAGAAATAATCTTCTTCATAGGAAAGCTTCATTATTTATGGTCTTAGCATTAATTTTACCATTAATATTTACCCGCGTTAGTGCTGAACCTAAATTTCCTGTACCTACTGAATTAAAATATATCAATGATTATACTTCTACATTGGATACAAGTACGAAGGAAAATATAGTTGCTATTGGGAGTGAGCTTGAAGGAAAGACCGGTGCCCAAGAGATTGTAGTAATTATAAATTCTCTTCAAGGTAATGATATTGCAGCCTATGCAAATGAACTCTTTAGAACTTGGGGAATAGGGCAAAAGGGAAAAAATAATGGATTATTGATTCTTGTAGCAATGCAGGATAGGCAGTGGAGAGTTGAAGTAGGAACTTCTCTTGAAGGAGCCATTCCGGATATATATTCTGCAAGGGTAATGGACAGCATTGCAGCTCCAAGGTTTAAAGAAGGAAACTACTCTGAAGGTATCAGGGGTGCTTATGCAGCTTTTGCAGATACTATTGCAAAGGAATATAATGTAACTTTGGAAAAAAATCAGCAGGTAAATATACCAAATCAGGTAAATGTTGAGGTAAACAGAACTACAACAAGAGTTGGCGGATTTATAATTTTGGCGCTTGTAATACTTGATTTTATCTTCAATAGAGGTCGAATTACCTTGCTATTTATTAGTATGCTCTTCTGGTCTGGACGCGGAGGAAGAGGCGGCAGAAATAATGGAGGTTTCGGCGGCGGAGGCGGCTTTGGAGGCATGGGAGGCGGTTCCTCCAGCGGCGGGGGATCTTCCGGCAGATGGTGAAAATTTAAAATATAAATATCGATATAATAAAAAACTAATAGGTGAGCAGCATCTATTAGTTTTTTTATTTGAGTTTATTTATTATCTTTAGCGTAAGAATTATCTATATTTCTTCAATCAGGAAATTATCCTTTTGATCAATAAAATTCTATATAAAACAATAAAAACAAGAGTATTAAAAATTAGTTTTATAATGAGCCGGTGGTGTGAAATTTAGGAGAACCTTTAATAAGAGGCTTCATATTATATAGCAAAAATATAAGATTCTAACTTAAACTATTAATTTTAACAAGCTAATAGTAGTATGACTTGTGATTAAATGTGTAAATAATAAGGCTCATTGTTAAGGATTTTAACATAATTTATCTCAAAAGAAATATATAGTGGAGGAATTAAAATGGAACTCGAAAAATATGTGGACAAACTACCTGAGCCTAAAATTTTAAAGCCAAAGAGAACTATCTGTGGAAAGAAGCATTATAGCATAGTTATGAAAGAAATACTTCAAAAACTTCATAGAGATTTGCCGCCTACTAAACTATGGGGATATGAAGGAAGCTACCCTGGACCAACAATTGAAGTACAAAAAGATGAACCTATAACTGTTACGTGGATAAATGATTTGCCAACTTATGAACATCTTCTACCGGTAGATACTACAATACATGGAGCCGAACCTCCAAATCCACCTGTCAGAACAGTAGTTCATCTCCATGGTGGACATGTTCCTCCTGTAAGTGACGGTTTCCCAGAGGCATGGTTCACGAATAGTAATAGTCAGGTAGGTCCTGATTTTAAAACCAATACCTATTGCTATCCTAATATTCAGCCATCAACCTGTTTGTGGTACCATGATCATGCTGTTGGAATTACACGCTTGAATGTATATGCTGGACTAGCAGGATTTTATATTATAAGGGATAAGCAAGAGAAAGAACTTAAGCTACCTAAAGGCAAATATGAAATACCTTTGGTAATACAAGATAAAGCGATTAATGATGATGGAAGTCTTTATTATCCTTCTGAGCCTGAACCCCCTGTTCCAGACGTTTTTCCATCAATCGTTCCCGAGTTTTTTGGTAATATTATTGTGGTAAACGGAAAAGCATGGCCATATGTCGAGGTAGAGCCAAGACTTTATAGATTAAGACTGTTAAACGGATCTAACTCCAGATTTTATACGCTTCAATTTGATGCAAGTGATGGCAAAAGACCTGACTGGGTACAGATAGGTACTGATGGAGGTTTGCTTGAGAATCCGGTTAATATTACAGAATTGACTCTTGCACCAGCAGAGCGTGCAGATGTGCTTGTAGATTTTACAGGACTTGAAGGACTTGAATTTATATTGACAAACAGTGCACCTATACCATTTCCTAATGGAGAAGGTCCAGATGAAAATACAGGACAGATTATGAAATTTAAGATAGGTACAACTGTAAGTGATTATAGAAATAATACTATTCCTCAAAAATTAGTGGAAGTTAAGAGACTGGATCCAGACAGTGCGAGAAAAGTAAGGGATTTAACCTTAGTTGAGACTACGGATGAATTTGATAGGTTAATGCTGCTTCTGACTGGACAGCTATGGACAGATCCTATTACGGAAAACCCGCTTCTCAATACAGCGGAAATATGGAGATTTATTAATCTTACGCCAGATACCCATCCTATACACTTGCATCTTGTACAGTTTCAGATACTTGAAAGACGTCCTTTTAATGTAGACTATTATAATGCTACAGGAGAAATCTTATTTACCGGTCCGTCACGATATCCGGATTCAAATGAACGGGGATGGAAGGATACAGTGAGAGCAAATCCTGGAGAAATCACTTCAATTATAGCTTGTTTTAAAGACTTCACCGGGGTATATCCATGGCACTGTCACATCCTTGAGCATGAGGATCATGAAATGATGAGGCCTTACAGGGTAGTTAAGGAAACTAATAAAATAACAGATTTTTTAAAGAAGTAATATTATTAAAGAAGTAAGATTGGGAGTATACCTAAGCATACTCCCTTTTATTATGCAATTAAGTAATATGCTTAGGCGCCTTGATTACTATTATTGTTATTATTATTATTATTATTATTATTATTTTGCTGATTTTGATTGTTTTGAGGACGATTAAAGTTACCTCTTATCTTTTGCATAACTGCATCAGCTTGTGCTTGAGTTATAACCTTATCAGTAACAAGTTTACTTAAAGCGCTGCTCTCTTGATTAGCTCTTCCGTTCTGTCTGTTCTGATTATTATTTTGACCATTTTGTGCATTACCCTGATTGTTGTTCTGCGTATTACCTTGTCCATTACTTTGGGAGCCATTTTGACTATTTTGGTTATTATTCTGTCCGCTTTGATTGTTTTGATCATTTCTTTGTCTGCCGCCAAAACCTTGCATGTTTTCTGTAAGTGCAGCAACAATTTTATCTGCCTGTTCTTGAGTCAAAGTCTTATCATCTACTAAAGGTTTTATGTTATTTTCTAATCTTTGCTTGAACTGATCTAGATTTGGCGCAGAACCATTTTGACGTTTTGAACCATTATTATTAGCATTCCCTGCCTGGTTTGACGCTGCATTTGCAGAAGCACTTTTATTTTGACAGCCTGCAAATATTGTTAATGGTAAACTTACCGCTAATAAAATAGCCGCTGCCTTATTTGTAAAGCTGTATTTCTTATTCATCATAAATATCCTCCTTATATAAGAAAACAAAATTTATTAATTTAGCTTTCAAGAATCATATTAAGACAGCTATGTGACAGTTGTGTGTCAGGAATTTTAAATTTCCTAGAACAAAAAGCTTGCATCTAACCTTACGTTAGGTTGTATATTATATTTGGTGCTGGCGTTTTAACAATATAATTGACTTAGCACAAATTTACTATAACAAAAAGGAGTCTAAATTAAAAATGAGAAACTATGTGATAAAAACATTAGCATATAATAAACAAGTTCGTATTTTATTCGTAGAAAATACTGAAATGCTTAAAGAGATTTGTGATAATAAAAATATGGGCAGGCTATTAAAAATAGCACTTGCAGAAACAGTTTCTATTACAAGTTTAGTTTCTGCAATTTTAAAGGATAATCAGAGAATCAGTATAAAAGTTAATACCAGCAGCAAAAACTGCAAAATATTTTCAGATGCTGATGCATCAGGAAATATTCGAGGCTATATTAGCGATGAATTATTAAACCTTCCCCAAGAGGAAGTTAATAATATGTCTCTGGAACAATTAATAGGAGACAGAGGATATTTGCAAGTAATGAAGGATTTAGGAATGAATAGTATATTTACAGGAATCACAGAAATGCTCTATGGGAATATTGTTGATGATTTTTCTTATTACTTTAAACAAAGTGAACAAATTCCCTCGTTATTTTCTTTAAATATTGTTTTAGATGAAAACAATGACATAATTTTAAGCAGGGGAATATTAGCTCAATTGCTTCCGGGAGCTTCTATTGATATTATTGAAGATATTAAAAATATAATTAATAACAATCAATTGCTTTTATCTAATTCAAATAGTAATATAGCTTTTAATGAACTACCAAATTTATTATTTAAAGATATAGATGTTATGGGAATTCATCCAGTTCAGTTCTTCTGTGGATGCTCTAAAGATATTTTTTATCCAATGCTCTACTCGTTAAATAAAGAAGAGCTTATCAAGGCATATGAGAACAATAAAGCTATTGAAATTGTATGTAATGTTTGTGGAAAAAAATATAACTTTAATAAAGATGAACTTAGAAGATTTATATGATTGAAAGAGAGGTTATTTCAGTGTGTAATGAGGCTTGGAAGGTTGGAGAATTATCAAGACTTACAGGGATAACTATAAGAACGCTTCATCATTATGATGAGATAGGACTTCTGTCGCCCTCAAGTCATACTGTTTCAGGGCACAGGTTATATTCAGAAGCAGACATCATAAAGCTTCAGCAAATTATGTCCCTCAAGCAGCTAGGTTTTGCACTTGATGAAATTAAACAAATGTTTGAACGACCTGATTATAATCCTAAGCAGGTTATAAAAATGCAGATAGAACGCCTAGATGAGGAAATTAGGATTAAAGAAGAGCTTAGAAGCCAGATGAAGGAGCTTGAAGAAGTATTTGATAGAGTTAACAAGCCAAATTCAGAGCAGTTTATAAAGGCAATTCAGTTAATAATAAATCAAAAAAAATATTTTACCGAGGAACAGCGCAGTAAACTTAAAATTCAATATGAAAAGTTTAAAAGCAGTAATATGGAAGCGTTGACCAGTGATTGGAATCGGCTTTTAACATCTTTTCAATCAGAAATGGAAAAAGGAACATCACCGGATAATCCATTTGTTAAGGAACTAGCGAAAAAGTGGCAGGAAGGAATTAATTTGTTTGCTCAAGGTGATGCAGGTATTGTTCAAGCTGCTGAGCACTATTATAGGGATAATCCCCTTGCAGCAAAAGAGAATGGAATGAGCAGAGAACTATATGAGTATATTAATAAAGCAATAATTAGCTCTTCTAATTAAAGTATTATTACTGTTTACTCAAATGTTTCTACGTATTCAAATAACACGCTAAGTTTAACCGTTTTGATACAGCCTCTCTGTTTTTAATAGGTGCATTATTCCATTAGTAAAGAGTATAAAAGCATACAATATTCTAGTTTAGCTGTATTTAGAACTTAAAAGTAATATAAAATTAAGATTTTCTTAAAGAAATATAAGACAAATTCTTAAACTTTACCCTTCATAATTAATTATGGATTTCAAATTCTATTAAATGAGAAAGTAGAGAAAAATTATGAAGAGTAATAAAAGCAACTGGAAACTTATTATATTGATGGTAGTACTAATGTCTATCATGACTGGAGCTGCTGTTTTATTAAAATCAAGTGGAATGTTAAGGGATATGTATTCTGTTGAAGCCTTTAAAGGTTATATTAATGGCTTTGGGCAAAAAGCTTATATAATTTTTTTTATGCTGCAATTCTTGGGCACAATTCTAGCACCTATACCTAATAATATAACTGCAGCTGCTGGAGCAGCGGTACTTGGAGGATGGCAAGCGTTCTTCATTAGTTCACTTGCTACTTTATTAGGTTCTGCTGCAGCGTTCATAGTTGCTAAAAGACTAGGAAGACCAATTGTTAATAAGCTTGTAGGTCACAAAATTTCAGATAAATACGAAAAGTTAATTTCCAAAAAAGGCACAACTCTATTAATACTAATGTTTCTACTTCCTTTTTTTCCTGATGATGCTCTTTGCTTTTTAGCAGGGATGAGCAAAATCTCATTTAGAAGATTTTTCATAATTACGGTTCTTACAAGGCCATGGGGGATTTTAGGATCAACGTTAGTAGGTTCAGGAAGTATATCTCTTAACTGGTTTGGCTGGGCGTTTATCATTGCTATAAGTTTATTAGTAGTGATTTATCAAGACAAAATAGAACAAAAGCTTGTAGACGGACTTAAGTACATGAATAGTAATAAGAGTGAGCTTGAATAGCTGATCAAAAAATATTGTTATTTATGTCTCAAGCCTTTTATAAGGTGTTTTAAAGCTAACCTGGGTTCATAAATTATAATTCTAGGTCCTGAAAATCTCATAACCTCTTTTATCTTTTCTCTATATTCAGCCTTATAGCAGTGAATTTCACATCTTCCGCAGGTTCCTTTGTTTTCACCAAAAGGGCAGCATTCAAGTCTTTTAAAGCAGTAGTCTCTAAGCTCAGAGCACTCCTTGCAAAGCTCAGAATTAGAATTATGTTTTTTGCTGCAATATATTTTTATCATTTTAAGTACTGTTTCCTTTTCTTCAGAAGTCTTTTTCATTTGAAAACTCCTTTTAATAAACATATTTATATATTTAAATATTTACGAACTAACATCATTATTTATTATATAATTTTAGGTTTAAAGGGATTTTAAGTAAATATAAAGAATATATAATTATGAAATTATAAGTTGAATTTAAAATGGGGGATTTAATCATGAGAGGTAAGATTGACACTATATTGTTTGATCTGGATGGAACCTTATATGCTAAAGGAAAGCCGATAAAGTCAGCAGTAAATGTTATTGAAATGCTAAGAAAAGAAAAAATTAAACTTGGATTTATAACTAACACGGATGGTTGGCCTGTAGAGCATATTCTTAAAAGGCTTATTAATATGGGCTTTAACATTGCTCTTGAAGAATTGTTTACACCAGTGGCTGCAGTAAAGCAGTTTTTTACTGATAATAAAGATAAGTCCTGCTATCTACTTGTTACTGATGAGGTGTTTGAAAGTCTAAATGGGTTAAATGTAAATGAAAGTAATCCTGACTACGTAGTTATTGGGGATTTTAGTGATAAGATAAGCTACGAGGAAATAAATAAGGTTTTCAGATTTATAATGAATGGTTCTAAAATTCTTGCTTTATCTAAAACAAACTATTATTTTAAGGATAATGGAATCAATATCAATACTGGGGCCTTTGTAGGCATGTTTGAAAAAGCTTGTGAAAAAGAGGCTGTTTTACTTGGAAAGCCTTCAAAAGAGTTTTTTAACTTGGCACTTAATCGTTTAGGAAGCAAAGCAGAAAGTACAATTGTGATTGGTGATGACATAACAGTTGATGTAGCAGGGGCTAAGGCTGTGGAGGCCTTTAGCGTGCTTGTAAAGACAGGTCATTATAGTCAGGAAATAGTAGAAAGCTTTAAAGAAAAGCCTGATTATATAATAGAAGACATAACTTATCTCCCTAGTCTATTAACAGAGGAATAATATAGAAATATATAAAAAGTTCTATAAGCTGTCTCATAAGGGTAAATATGAGGCAGCCTTGAATTATAAAATTAAATTTATTCTTTCTGAACTACTATTACTTGAATACCTAAGTCCTCTATTTTATCTAATTCATCTTCTACTGCATCCCAGTCGGTTATTAAAATATCAAATTTACTTGCATCCACATCTTTTAAGAAGGCGTTATGCCCTATCTTTTGACTTGGGAATAGTGCGATATTTTTTCTAGAGTTATTGGCAATAGCTCTTTGGAATGCTGAGGTTTCTGGTGTACCGTTAGAAGCTCCGTACTCAGCTGAAAATCCTGCACCTGTTAAAAAGCTTACATCAAAGCGCATATTTCTCACAGACTCTTGAGCAAAGGAATCTACAATTCTTCCATTAGGTCTCATTTGACCGCCTATAACAAAAACAGAAATATTGTCATAGTCTCTTAAAAAAGAGGCATTATCAATAGAGTTTGTTACAATAGAAAATTCTATATTCTTTGGAAGGTACTTTAGCATCAGATATCCAAGGTTCCCTGCAGTTATATATACTGCATCATTAGGTTTTATAAATTCCACAGCTTTTTTAGCTATGGCATCATAATTTTCATAAACTTCTCCAAGCTGTGAGTTGCACCATCTGCTTGGCTTTTGCTGGCCTACCTGAAGCACAGGTATTGCTCCTCCGTGGGTTCTTTTAAGAAGACCTTTTTCCTCAAGTATTCTCAAATCTCGTCTTGCAGAATCAACAGAGACATCAAAGGTCTCCTGAATTTCTCCGATAGATATTCTTCCTTTTTCGTTAATGATTTTTAATATTTGTTCATGCCTTTCTTCAATAAACATAATATCACCCCAAATAATAATGAATTTAAAATAAATAAAAGCCGGCTTTATTCATCTTTATTAACATTTTATCACTATTGTTAATGATTGTAAATATGAAACATGAAAAACAATTAATAAACGTTAATAATAGTGAAGATAACAATTACTGATTGTGAAATATATACATTTATGAGTTATTGTAATAATGTGGTACAATTGTAAGTATGTATTAGACGATTACGGGGATGTATTACTTTAAGGATGGGGATGAATTATGAATATTATCAGCAAATTACTAAAGCCGTATAAAAATTTACCTATGAGTGTTTACGTGATATTTTTTGCATCCATAATAAATAATCTGGGTAATTTTGTGGCACCATTTTTAACAATGTTTTTGACTTATTCTATAGGTATGAAGGTAGAAACAGTAGGAGTAATTGTTGCAGTAAACAGCTTTGTGGGGCTAGTAGCTTCTGCTCATGGAGGAAAATTAATAGATGTTATGGGAAGGAAAAAGATATTTATTATTTTTAGAACTACTTCAGCTGTAGCTCTCTTATTATGCGCATTTACTAGAAATCCGATAATATTGACGGCACTTCTTATTCTGTCAAATTTTCTTGGAGGATATTCTCTTCCTGTTTACAGCACTATCATTACCGATATTACAGAAGGGGAGCAGAGAAATACAGCTTTTTCACTTCAGTATATGGCCTTAAATATAGGCTTTTCTGTAGGCCCTCTATTAGCGGGATTTTTATATAATAACTATTTGTTCTGGCTTTTCTTAGGTGATGCAGCAACTACTTTCATTTCTGTAATATTGGTAGCTTTATTTATTCCGGAAACTATGCCTGATAGGCAGAAGATATCAAGCTCAAAGAATAATAAGCTTGAACAGGCTGAGGAAGGAAGTCTTCTTCAGGCTTTAATTAAAAGACCGACACTGGTTTTGTTCTCTTTTATAATAATTTTATACTTTATAGTATTTTCTCAGTTCAACTTTGGCCTTTCACTTCAAGTCAGTGAAGTCTTTAAAAATAAATCTGCAGCTGTATTTGGAAGTTTAATGACAGTAAATGCTGTGTTGTGCAGTATAATACCAATGTTTTTAACAGCCTTAACTGGAAAAATAAAAGCTTCTTTAAGCATGGTTGTTGGAGGAATACTATATGCTGTTGGGTTTGAAATGATATTCTTTATTAACGGCTATTTCTTGTTTGTCCTTTCAGCTATGATTTGGACCATGGGAGAGATATTAATATCAACTAACACTAATGTATATATTGCAGACCATACTCCTGCTTCACATAGAGGAAGATTTAATTCTATATTTCCTATAATAAGAAAGCTTGGTTTTATGGTCGGACCGATAATTGCAGGGCTTTATGTTAAATACACAAATATCAGAAACCTATGGCTTTTTTTAGGAGTGCTTTCTATTATAGGAGCCGTTATGATGTACAGGCTCCATTTAATTGATAATAAAGCTAATGAACTTTCGGCCTCCGAAAGTGCTTAGTTATATAATTTTTACTTATGGGAGATGAAATTATTTTATGAATTTGATATATGGAACTTATAATCCTGCTAAAGTATCAAGTATGATACAAATGCTTGAGGGACTAGATATTTCTATTACAGGTCTTGCAAGTATTGATAGAACATTAAAAGAGGCTGATGAAAGCGGTAAGGAACCGCTGGCAAATGCAAAGCAAAAGGCTGTGTGCTACTACAAGCAAATAAAAAGACCTATATTTTCCTGTGATTCAGGGCTTTATTTTGAAGAGGTTAATGAAGAGGATCAGCCGGGAGTGCTGATAAAAAGGATTCATGGCCAAAATTTGTCTTATAGTGAGATGCTTACGTTTTACAGTAACCTGGCAAAAAACTATGGAGGTAAATTAACAGCCTACTATAAAAATGCAATATGCCTAGTTCTGAATGAAAAGAAGATTTGCACATATGATGGAGCAGATATTTGTTCAGAGAAATTTTATATTGTAGATAAGCCACATGAAAAATACGTGGAAGGGTTTCCGCTTGATTCTTTATCTGTAGAGATAAACAGTATGAAATATTATTATGATCTAAAGGGTAAAAGAAGTAAAAATTTAGGGGTAATTGAAGGGTTTAAAAAATTTTTTATTAGAAGTTTAAAAGAATATGGGGGAGATTATGATGAGAGTTGGAAGGGCAATTCGAGTACTAACGGATAATAAAAGAGAGGAATTATTAAAGAACACAGGTGAAAAAAGAAAAATTATAGTAAGTATATTTTATCCTTCTGATGAAGATATAAAGGAAAATCAGAAAGGTTCTTATATTGACCTTTTTAGCCCCTGTGAGCAAGAGTTTATTAATAAGTTTGCCGCAAAAAAGAACATGGCAGGACAGCAGGTGGATGAAACTTATCTTAGAAGCATAAAAACGAATACTTTTAATAATATTGAAATCAGCAAAAAGGAAATATTATATCCTGTGATTATATTTTCACCGGGTTTAGGGATGGACAGAGACTGCATGATTTATAATATTGAAAAACTAGTTAGTGAAGGCTTTATTGTTTTTACATTGGGACATATATACGAAACTGATTTTACAATACTGCCTTGCGGAGAGGTAATAAATCAGATTGATAGAACTGATGATTTTACTTTTGAAGAAAAAGAGTGGCTTATTGAAATAAGAAAAGAAGATATCTTGTTCTTAATTGAGGAATTAAAAGTACTAAACTCTGAAGATGAAGTGGTAAAGGGTAAATTGGATTTAGATAAGCTTGGAATTATTGGACATTCCCTTGGTGGATCAGCTATATTTAAGGCCGCAAGAGAAGATACAAGAATTAAGGCTGTTGTAATGCTTGACGGCAGCTTACAGCATTTTGATTTAGTTAAAGATATTGAGGCAGGAAAAAGAATGACAACACCTTTTTTGAATTTTAGAAGAGGCTCTATTGATTATAGTGAGGAAATGAAAAAGGCAATAGAATTTAATGAAAGCAGAACTGATGGAGAGGTATTTAAAAAGAGAATTGTTGGCCGTAACAAAACTCTAATAGGTCAGATAGAAGGGCAAAGGCAGCTTTATGAATATTTATTAGGCTATAAGTCATTTATAAAGCTTAAATATTCAGAGCATCTTACTTTTACAGATTGGCCTGTTATTTACAATCAAGAAATTGAAAATAATATGTTATCCATAAAAGAGGCACACGAAATAATAAGTGAAATAACTGCTATATTTTTTAAGGAGTTTTTGTTCGGAATGGAAGGCGTTTATAATAAATTTATTAATAGTGAAAACTGTCCTTTAATATACATCATAGACAAGAACGGAGAAGTTGTTAATGACTGAATTTAGTTATCTTGAAGCCTATGTGCAAAAAAAGAAAGTTTAATTATAAAAATATTTTACATTGAAGATTTGTATATATGGTGTAAAACTAAAAGGTAGATAATTAGAAGATATGGGGGAGTAGGAATGAGAAAAGGGGCCGTAGTGGTTTATCCACAGTTTAGCATGCAGGAGATAAGCTGCTTAACTGAGTTGTTTAAGTTTTATGGTAAGGAGATAACAGTTTTTGCATCATCGCTAAAGCCTGTTAATAGTGAAGATGGTTTTACTATTTTGCCGCATAAAACATTTTCAGATTTTCAGAGGGACGAATATGACTGTATAATACTGCCTGGTATTTGGGATTTTAGAGAGGCTCTTGAGGATAATAAAAATATTGGATTTCTTAGACAATTTGTAAATGATAACGACATTATTATTGCTAGTATATCAAGCTCACCAATTTTGCTTGCAAAGGCGGGAATATTAGATAATCACAAGTATTGCGGAGGGTTATTTGAGGAAGTAATAGATGAGTATGATTTTATACCGCGAAAAAATCTTGTAAGGAAACCTGTTTGTGTAGATACAAACTTGGTTACTGCAATTGGATTTGCCTTTAGAGAATTTGCTGTGGAAACTGCCAGAAAAGTAGGAATTGACTGCAAAGATAATATTTTTTCGGGAGTAACTAAAGAATATAGTGAAGAAGAATTAACTTTTCATTTTTCTGCTGATTTTGAGGAATAAAACCTTGAAAATTTAACTTTAATAATGGGTAATGGGGGAATTATTATGAAAGATAAAAATTTAGAAAATAAGATAAAGGAATATATGAACCTTTATACAAACCTATGGGCCTTCAGTGGATCAATTGCTGCAATGAAGGATGGGGAGGTAATCTTTAAAAATGCTTATGGATATGCTAACAGGGAACACAAAATTTTAAACACCACAGAAACTAAATATAGAATATGGTCGATTACAAAGCAGTTTACAGCAGCTGCTATATTAATTCTTGAGGAGAGAGGATTATTAAAGGTAGAAGATAGCTTAAGGAAGCATTTTCCTGAGTGGACTAAGATGGATTCTGATATCTCTATTCATCATTTACTGACTCACACCTCAGGAATTTTCAATTATTCAAATTTGCCCGATTCTCATAGAACCTTTCAAAGAATGTATCATGATAGATCTGAATTAATTGAAATGTTTACAAGCAAGCCTTTAGATTTTGAGCCGGGCACAGACTGGAATTACTGCAATACAGGCTATTATCTTTTAGGATTGTTAATTGAAAAATTATCAGGAAAAACCTATAGTGGGTTTTTGCAGGATAATATTTTTAAGCCTTTAGGAATGTTTAACACAGGAGTAGATGACGATAAGACGATTGTTTCTAATAAAGCGTCGGGGTACTATCTAAATGGAAATAATCTAATTCACTGTAATTATATTAATATGGAGTTAATGCTCTCATCTGGAGGAATGTATTCAACAGTTGAAGACTTACTCATATGGGATGAGGCTTTGAGGACCAACAAGCTATTAAGCAGCAAATCGATTAAAAAAATGAATAAAGCCTATAAAAATAATTATGGCTACGGTGTTTCAGTAAACATGAACGGCAATAGAAAAGTCGTTCATCATAATGGAAGCTGTGAAGGCTTTCTAACGGAAATACACAGATATGTAGACGATAATTTTTGTGTTGTTGTGCTCAGTAACTATGGCTTTACAGCCGTAAATAAATTATGTAAGGATATTGCGGCTATTGCATTTGAAGACAAGTATGAAATGCCTGTAAAGCCTGAGGCATATGATTTAAGCCCGGAGACTCTTAACAGCTATTTAGGCATATATGGAGGGGAAGGCTTTAAACTTGAACTGAAAAAAGAAAAAGATGACTTAAATTTAATTATAGATGATGAATATGTTTTACCAACCTATCCAATTGGCGAAAATATTTTGCACCATAAATGGATTGACGAAGAATATGTTTTTGAAAAGGATGAAGAGGGACAACTATCTCTTTGGGGTGCCAAGAAAAGATAACGGAGGTTAACTTATGAAGTACACATTAAAAAGAAGTTCTTCCCATAAGGTAGAGAAATTTCACAATTGGAATATCAATGAATTGAAATTGGAAGGTGAAGAACTTATAGAAGTTTTAAAGCCTTATTTAACAGATGCTATGGAAGGAATATTAGATCCTGACACTGCAGGAAAGAAACCCGATGGATATTTGAATAACTTGCAAAGTGGTAGACTAGGTGATTTTTCTATAAGATATATTGTAACAGCTGAAGATAATGATAAAGTAATAGGAATACTTATATGTCTGCCTGATAAGGAAAAAATAATGCATATATATTCTTTGGGAGTAATTAAAGAGTATCGTAAAAAAGGGGTTGCTTCAGCCTTATTAACAAGATGTATAAACGATATGCTTGAAAATGATATAGATGAAGTTATATTAGATGTTCATTCAGATAATATACCGGCAAGAAACTTATATAGTAAATTTGGCTTTAAGTAGATAGATATATAAACAAGCTATGAAAGACTTGGGGGGATTATGTGAAAAGATATCGTAAAGCAGAGCTGCAACAAGCATTGGATTTGATTGAAGAAGGAAGTTCATTTTCTGAAGTATATAAGGAAACTGGAATAAATAAGAGTATTTTAGCAAGAGAAATAAGAAGAAGGAAAAATGAAAAAGCTGATAGAAATATGAAGTGTGATAGTGAAAGAATTTTAGAAGAAAACTTGGTTATATTTGAAAAAATAAATGTACAAAAATTATAAGATTAGCGGGGGATATCATGATTTATTATGAAGATGATAGCATAAAAGTTAGAGATATACTTAATATGGATATTATTAATTTGTTTTCCTGCAGGATAGATAGAGAATTAAATTTACATGATCCAAGGCCGATACCTAGTACAAGCAAAGAGCTGCTGAATGAATGTATAGATTATTGCAATAGATTTGATAATGAAATAATGAATGAAAACATGGAAGCTAGAAAATACAAATATTTTATTATAACTAATAAAGAGGATAATTTTATAGGATTTGTTAATTTTTTCAGTATTGATAAAGAAAAGAAGCAGGGGGAAATGGGAGTAATCATAGGCGATAAAAGATATTTTAGGAAAGGAATTGCCTATACTGCAATAAATGCGGCTATAAAATATATATTCAAAAACATGGATATAAATAGAATATATATTGAGACTGGTGAAACAAATGAAGCGGCATTAGGTCTTTTTAATAAGCTTGACTTTAAAAGATGTGGTGAATATATTGAGGATGATAATTTTAAGTTTATAGTTATGGAGAAGTTAAGAAGCTTATAATTAACAAAAAGGAGCTGTCTTGTTTAAGAAAGCTCCTTTTGAATTATTAGGATTTCTTTACTTCGCGTTTGCCTGTTACTGAAGAATCAGCATCCATCTTAAATCCGGCTTTAGCTTCGTCGCTGTTAAAGTAGATATTTCCATCAACTTTTGCATCTATTAACTGAAAATCTTTAGTTTCTACGTAAACATCACCTTTAAAGGTTCCGTGCTGAATGCTAGCATTTGGGCTTTTAACGACCATTTTGGGTGCTGTTAAAGTAAACCTATTTGTAACTTTTTTATTGCTGTCTTGAGTATAAAGAGCTAACTTTCTTTGTAAATCGCCCTTACTGTTTTTAAAGTCACCTTCTAGTATAATATCTTTACTAACAGTTAAGTCTTTTACAATTGCAATAATCCATCTTCCATCTTTGCTTGTTGCTTTTAAGAATGCAGCTTCATTATCTACAATTGAAGCAGTAGTAACTGCATCAGGGGGAGTCTTTTGGTTCGTATTTTGCTGATTAGTGGTGTTTGGAGTTGTTGGAGTTGGGGTTGGAGTTGGAGCAGGTTTTGGCCCACAACCGGTTAACAATGAAGATATTGCAATTGTTGAAACTAATACTGCTGATAATATTGATTTTCTTGCTTTCATAATTTACCTCCTAAATAATTAAAATCATAAATACTATAGGTAGTATTAACAAAAATTCCTTTTATTATGTAGTGGCATAGCTAGCAAAAAGTTTAATGAAAGTTAAAACTTTTATAGAGGAGTTTTAAGTTTTGTGGAAAATATATATTATAACAAATATTATGGGGGGATGTTATGAAACTAAATATCAGAAAACTAGCAACAGAACAGGAATTTATGGATTTTGGGGAGTTGGCTGCGAATGCCTACCCGGGTTTTAAAATTCAAACTCAGGAGGAAAAGAAGAACTTTGTTGAAAATGCAATGAAAACACAAAAGGATAATCCATTTGTAAACCTTTATGGAGTGTTTGAAGACAAGAACTTATATGGTGGCATGAGATATCATGATTTCAAAATAAATTTATTATCTGCTAAAGTAAAAGTCGGCGGTGTAGGCATGGTCGCCGTACATCTGCTTCATAAAAAAGAAAAAGTAGCCAAGGAGATAATAACTGACTTTATAAACCACTATAAAAGCGAAGGGGCTTCTATGGTTATTCTTTATCCATTCAGGCCGGATTTTTATAAGAAGATGGGCTTTGGGTTTGGCACAAGCATGAATCAATATAAGGTTAAGCCTTGCAATCTTCCTAAAGGAAGATCAAAAGCTAACATTACATTTTTAAAAGAAGAAGAAGCTAATAAGCTTCTGGAGTGCTATACAAGGGTTTATGAGAAAACTAACGGACTAATTGAAAAATATGAGAGAGAATTTGCAATGATGTTTAAGAATCCTAGGCTTAGAATTGCTGCCTATAAAAAGAACAATGAAGTTCAAGGATATATGGCTTTTGAGTTTAAATCCGGCAGCGATAGAAGCCCTATGATTAATGATATTATTGTAAATGACTTTGTTTTTGAAAATACAGAAGCACTGAATGAAATGATGACCTTTTTAAACAGCCAAAGTGATCAGATTAGATATGTAGTATTTAATATACAAGATGAGGACTTTAGATTTTTGCTGGACGATCCTAGGAATGACTCAGATAATTTATTTACTCCTGTTTATCACGAATGCAGCATACAAGGAACAGGCATTATGTATCGTGTAGTAAATATGTATAGGCTATTTGAAGACTTAAAGGAACATAATTTTAATAATGAGAGCCTGAAGCTTAAAATCACAGTAAGAGACAGTTTTATAAAAGAAAACGATGGAAGTTATGTAGTTAATTTTGAAAATGGTGCTGCTGCAATAAGCACTGGTAAGGACTATGATGCGGAGATTTCTCTTGATATTGCAGATTTTTCTTCTCTGATAACCTGCGCAGTTTCTTTTAAAAGCTTATATAAATATGGAAGAGTGCATTTATCAAAGGATGAATACGCTGAAAAGATAAATAGGATTTTTGGATCAGCGTCAAAGCCTGTATGCATGACAATCTTTTAATATTAAAGAAGGTGCTGTCCTTAAGGCAGCACCATTTTGCTAAAAACAAATTTATAGAACTTTTCCCACAGGAGCCACATAAACTACAAATTCATCATCACCATCTAGATTTAGATAGTTATCAAAATTATTTTGGTCATAAGCAGCAATAGCGCAGGTGCCGCAGCCTATAGCTTCACAGGCAAGATATAAGTTTTGACATACATGGCCTGCATCTAAAAGCATGGGTTTATGAGCAACTATACTATATCTCCATTCACCTCTGTAAGGAATTACACTCCAAATAAAGGTAACAGCACTTTTACCTGCAAACTTTTGCCCTAAAGTTAACTTTGAGAGATTTTCCTCTAAGCTTTCATCTTCTTTAATAAATAAAAGTTCATGCGTCAATGCCAGATAGCGATAGATTCCTTTTTTTAATCCTTCAACCCTATTTACAGCAATGTAAGTTTCAAAGGGATGTCTTGCTCCAGCAGAAGGGACAGGTCTTAATGTAGCATAGTTATTTCCTCTTATTTCTTTTACTCCTTGAGTGGACCAAAGAAGAAAAGAAAGTTCTTCTAGAGTCAAACTTTCTGCTGAATAAACTCTATTGCTTTTTCTGTCTTTTAAAATTTCTAATATGTTAGGCTTTTTTAACACATTTTCTGTAACCTTTGGCAGAGCTAAAATTTCAGCATTGCTGTCGTAAGTTTTTTGCAGAGGAGGCTGTGGAAGCTGAAGTTCTTGATCGGATTTTATTTCATCTTCTTCATTGTCATCAAAGCCTGATTTCAACCATTGTCTTTGTGCTTTTATTCTATCCAATAATATCATTCCCCCAATTAAAATGTATAACAATTATAGCATAATATTATATTTATTACCAAATAGGCGTTTTAGAAAATTTTAAAATATTTTAAAATAGGTATTTAATTTTCCACTAATAAATGTTATTATTTAAATGTGGTCAAATTAAATATTGTTAGTAGTGCTAGGGGTGCCTTATGGCTGAGAGAAGTTTATAACTTTAACCCTTCGAACCTGATGCGGGTAAAACCGACGTAGGAAAGCTGTTTAGATATTAGTATCCTAATGCACTATTTTATATAGTGCATTTTTTATTTTTTAAGCAGTGGAAAATGTGGAGGAAGCTATGTATATTGATGCTCATAATCATTTGGATTTTTACGGAGAGAACATTGGTAAAGCTTTAAACATAATCAAGCAGAATAATATTGTAACCTTAGGATGTGCTATGGATGTTGAAACTTATTTATTTACAAAAGAAATAAGCAAAAATAATCCTCTTATAATCCCATGTTTTGGCATACATCCTTGGAAGGCTCATGAGAATTTTATGAACTTAGATAGTTTTGAGCAGTACATTAAGGAGGCTAAAGTAATAGGAGAAATAGGGCTTGATTATTATTGGGTGGAGGAAAAAGAAAAGTATACTTATATGAAGCAAGTGTTTAGTTACTTTCTCAAAATGGCTTATAAGTATAATAAGGTCACCAATATGCATACAAAAGGTGCAGAGGAAGAAATCTATGAGAGCATAAAGAAGTACGAATTAAGAACTCCAATAATCCACTGGTACAGCGGACCTTTAGATATACTCAAAAAGCTTTCAGACTATGGCTGTTATTTTACTATAAGTGTAGATATCGGCTATTCGAAGCTTACAGAAGAGATTGTAAAAACTCTTCCGTTAAACAGAATATTAACAGAGACAGACGGACCGACTTCACTGGAATGGGTTAACGGGCAATATGGATATCCAGATGAAGTTAAAAACATAGTAAATCAAGTAGCAATAATAAAAAATCTTCCCTATGAGGAAGTAAAGCATACTATTGCAGAAAATTTTAAGAAAGCAGGTGTAAGTAATGAATACTGTTAATGTAAGTCTTCAAGTAATACCAAATGTGCCTGAGGAAAGAATTTATCCGGTTGTAGACAAGGTTATAGAATATATAGCCTCAACTGGAGTAAAGTACATTGTAGGTCCTATGGAAACTACTATGGAGGGTGATTTGGATACACTTTTAGACATTGTAAAAAAGGCTCAACAGATATGTGTTAAAGAAGGAGCTTCAAGAGTAGCATCAGTAGTAAAAATAGACTACAAAAGCGAAGGCGTGACCATAGATGAAAAGATCCACAAATATAGAGAATAAACTGTATCCTATTGTCACAATAATAGTTGTTGTATTATTGTGGCAGGGAATTACAGCCTTTAGACATGTACCACAGTATATACTTCCGTCTCCTGTTAAAATAGTTAATACTCTGTTTAAAGATTTTAAAATTATTTCAGCACATACAAAGGTAACGCTTTATGAATCCTTTATCGGTTTTGGACTATCAATAATATTTTCATTTGTATTGGCCATACTAATGGACAGCTTTCAAGTAATAAAAAAATGTATATACCCTATTTTAGTTATATCTCAGACCATTCCTACAATAGCAATTGCACCGCTATTTATAATATGGTTTGGATTTGGTGCATTACCAAAGATTATAGTAGTAGTAATGGTGTGCTTCTTTCCTATAGTTATAAGCTTAGTGGATGGCTTTGAAAAAGTGGACAGGGATTATATTAATCTATTTAGCACCTTTAAGGCTTCAAAGCTTCAAACCTTTTATCATTTGAAGCTGCCCTATGCAATGGTTAATTTATTTTCAGGACTTAAAATTGCCGCAACTTATATGATAATGTCAGCGGTTATAGGCGAATGGCTGGGTGGAGACAAGGGTATAGGTGTATATATGGTAAGGTCAAAAAATGCCTATGCTTTGGACAAGGTATTTGCATCAATATTAGTAATAGTGTTTGTAAGTATAATAATTATTTATATCATCGATTTTGTAGGTAAGAAAATAGTTCATTGGAAGTAAAAAGTGAAAGGAGAAAATTATGAAAAGAAATAGAATTTTATCAATAGCAGCTGCTTTAATAGTTTCTGCGTCAATAATGTCAGGCTGTGCAGCAAAGAAAGAAGATGTAAAAAAAGAAGAGGCAAACAAGCCTTTAGAAAAGACTACAGTTATTCTTGACTGGACTCCAAATACAAACCATACAGGACTATATACAGCATTAGAAAAAGGTTATTATAAGGCAGAAGGACTGGATGTTCAAATAATTCAGCCTTCAGAAGGAAGCACAGCAACCCTTGTTGCTGCAGGAAAAGGGGACTTTGGAGTTAGTTATCAAGAAGATGTTACATATGCTTTAACAGGAGATGAGCAAGTTCCTATAAAGGCTATTGCAACAATAATTCAGCATAATACTTCAGGCTTTGCGGCTCCAAAGAGCAAAAATATAAAGAGCGTAAAAGACTTTGAAGGAAAAACTTATGGTGGATGGGGTTCACCTTCTGAGGAAGCTGTTTTGAAGGCTGTTATGGAGAAAAAAGGAGCCGATTACAGCAAGCTTAAAAATGTTAACATGGGTAATGATGATTTCTTTACAGCTGTTCAGAAAAATATAGATTTTGCTTGGATTTTTGAAGGTTGGACAGGAATAGAAGCAAAGACTAAAGGAATAGATCTAGACTATATACCTGTAAAAGATTTAGATCCAGCTTTAGATTACTATACGCCAATATTAATTACTAGCAACAATATTATAAAGAACAATCCAGAAAAGGTTAAAAAGTTTTTAAGGGCAACTCAAAAAGGTTATGAGGATGCAATAAAAAGTCCCGAAGAAACAGCTAAAATACTTTTAAAATATGCCCCTGAAATAAATCAAAACCTTGCTGTAGAAAGCCAAAAATACTTAGCAAAACAATATGTTGCAGATGCGCCAAGATGGGGTGTTATGAAGGCAGAAGTTTGGAGCAACTATGCTAAGTTCTTAAAGGACAAAGGACTAATTAAAAAGGAGCTAAAGGCTGAAGATGCATTCACAAATGAATTCCTTCCCCAATAATAAAAAAGACTCTCTAATTAAGCTTGAAAATGTAAGCAAAAGCTTTGACAATGCAGAGGTTTTAAAGAATATTTCTCTTACAGTAAATAAGGGGGAGTTTATTTCAATATTAGGCCCCAGCGGCTGCGGCAAAAGTACTTTATTTAATATTATAACCGGTTTAATGAAAGCAGATAGTGGAGTTGTTTCTGTGGAGGGAAATATAGGCTATATGCAGCAAAAAGACTTGCTGCTTCCTTGGAAGACAGTGCTTAATAATGTTGTTCTGCCCTTAGATATAAGAGGAGAAAATAAAAAAGTTTCAATAGAAAAGGCAATGAAGTATATAGATGTAATGGGACTTAAAGGCTACGAAAATAAATTTCCTTATGAGCTTTCAGGAGGAATGAAACAAAGAGCAAGCTTCCTAAGAACTTTTCTTTCTTCAGAGGAAATAATGCTTTTAGATGAACCTTTTGGTGCACTTGATTCTATTACAAAGGGAAAAATGCAAAAGTGGCTTTTGGATATGAAAAGTATGCTAGTGAATACTGTACTTTTTATAACTCATGATATAGAAGAAGCGATATTTTTATCGGACAGGATATATGTTTTATCCTCAAGACCTGGAGTAATAAAAGAAGAGATAGCTATAGACTTTTGCAGAGAAAATAAACTCAACAGATTATTATCTCAAGAACTGTTAAATACAAAAGAACATATACTAGAAATATTATAAAATAAGATGAGGCAGTACAATAATTTTTATTGACTGCCTCATCTTATTTACGCGTATTTAAAAAACTAATTACCTCTTCTTCAGGAAGTGGCTTTGACAGAAGATACCCCTGCATTATATTGCAGCCTGCAGCTTTTAGATAAGCCAGTTGAGTCCTATCTTCTATACCTTCAGCAACAATACTATGTCCAATTTTATGACCAATGAGTATTATAGAACTTACTATTGATTCTGTAAGGTTATTTGTAACTACATCGTCTATAAAAGATTTATCTATTTTGAGAGTATTTATAGGCAGAGATTTTAAATAATTTAATGATGAGTACCCTTTTCCAAAATCATCAAGTGCAATATCAAGGCCAAGATTTCGAAGCATTCTAAGCTTTTCAATATTTGTATCTATGTTTTCCATAAGTACTGTTTCTGTAATTTCCAGTTCTAAATAGTTTGGAGATAAACCAGTCTCACTAAGAATTCTCATAACTATATCCGGAAAGTTATTTTGTATAAGCTGTACAATGGAAATATTAACTGATATTTTAAGATTTTTAAAACCTTCATTATGCAGCTTAACGAGAAATTCACAAGCAGTCTTAATTACCCATTCACCAATAGGTATAATTAGCCCCATTTCTTCTGCTACGGATATAAATTTGTCGGGAGGTACTCTACCAAGCTTGGGATTGTCCCACCTAATGAGAGCTTCCATTCCGGTTATTTTGCCAGAAGTTAAATCTAGCTGAGGCTGATAATATAACTTAAACTCATTATTTTTGAGAGCCGATTTAAGATTATCTTCAAGATTAATTCTATCCATAAGATCTTTACTCATAGTTTCGTTATAAAAGATAAAAGTATTTCTTCCAAGGCTTTTGGATTTATACATTGCGGTGTCAGCATTTTTTAAAAGAACTCCAAGGTTATCTCCATCCTTTGGGAACATACATATACCAATACTTAATGTAGAATTTACAACTATTTCATTTATACTGAAAGGATCATTAAAAATATCAATTAAATTTTTCCCAATGGTTTCAACACTATTTTCTGAATCTATATTAGTAAGCACGATAATAAATTCGTCTCCGCCAAGTCTTATTAAATTGCTTTTTTTAGGACATATTTTAATTAACCTAGCAGCTATATTTTGAAGAAGGATGTCGCCAGCATTGTGACCAAAGGTATCGTTTATAAGTTTAAAATTATCTACATCAATAAATAATAGGGCGCCTTTATCACCTGCACTAATAGTTGTGTTTATAAGTGAGGATGTATTTTCATATAGATACAATCTGTTTGGAAGACCCGTCAAAGAATCATAGTATGCATTATAATGAAGCTGTTCTTGATACATCTTCAGCTCTTCGTACTTTTCTTTAAGCATATCTTCATACTGAGTTCTTTCAGTGATTACCTTCTTCCTAAGTGCTCTTATATATCGTTGAGAGACTATATGAAGTATAATTAGTATAATAATTATAATGATACCTAGTGCTACATATTTTTCCTTTTGATTTTGCTTGTATATTTTTGAGTGATAGAAAAAGTATTTCTGGTAAAGTTCTTCATAGGCTCCTGATCTATGAAGATCATCAAGCCTTTTATTTATATAATCTACCAACTCAGGATTAGCTTTGTTTACTCCATAGCAAACATGTTGTGGAAATAAATCATCAACTTGCTGTACTATAGTATTTTTTAGGTCCTTAGTTGTAATATAGTAATTAACTACTTCTTGATTTTCAAACAATACATCGATTTGACCCTTAGCTAGGGCGTCTACTGCTTGGCTAATGTTATCATACTGCTTGTAATTCGTTAGTTTAAGATTATCTCGTAGTATGTCTTCAGAATATTGCTCTTTGCCAACGCCAACTGAATATTTGCTTAGGTCCTCCAAAGTTACCCTGTCAAATCCATTCCTCGTATAAATTGATATATAAGTGTCTAAAACTGTGTTTGAGAAAAGTATATCTTTTTTTCTTTCGTTATTCACTACCATAAGTCCTGTTGTATCTATTTCTCCAGCCCTAAGCCTTTCATATATCTTATCCCAGCTGTCAGTGGAGATAGAAAGCCTATAGTCTTCATTTTTAAAAATAAGATTAGTAAGTTCTATATCAAAACCTGATATTTGATTATTATTCATGTATTTGTAAGGAGGATAATTTACTTCGGGTTGATATTTTATTTCCTTTACATCTGCTTTAACTGGAAAGGTTTGCAGGGCAAAAATACAGAAAAAAAGAATAAAGACATATTTCTTATAATACTCCAATCACACATCACTCCAATATAAATTCGAAATCAAGAACTAAAGTTTAATAATATAAATTAAGAATATTATAAACTATTAGACATAAATTTACAATATATGTGTTGATTCGTCAGAAAACTTACATCAAAAATCTATTTTGAATTTACTTTATTGGATTTTAATTTAATGAATCAATTTTTAAATATAAAAGCCTTATTCAATTTTATATGGTATATGATATGCTAAGAAAATTACTCTATATAAAACAAGCTGCTCGTATATGAATAACAAACAGCTTGTACAATATATAGAATAAATAAGCGTACTAAATTTACTTAGGTTTTAGAGTATTAAAATAATCTGTTAATCTTCTTGGTCCTGCAAGTACTTCTTTGCCGATAAATAATGTACCGTCTTCTTTTGCCTTAACACTCCATTTAACAAGCATGATGCAGCCTTCTGCAATCTCTATTGCTGTTATGAAGCGAGGATGAACAGCACTTCCGGCGTTAAAGTATGGTATTTCACCTACCTCAGGAAATTTAGCTCTATGGGTATGTCCTGCAATAAGCATTAGTTTTTTCTTTCTTGACCAATTAGTAAGCTTTTTTTCCACGGCCTCTTTTTGATCATAGTTTTTCGCTGTATTTGTTGGATCATTAATGCCTAATGCAGAAAGTGGTTCCCATAAGGTTCTGCATAAAAATCTACCCAATCGCCACCGCTTATCATTTATATATTGACCTTGATGACCGTGTACTAAAAGTATTTTATCATTGGTGGGAGTATATCTTAAAACTAACCCCTCATGAACTTTTATATCCTTAAATAAAGCAACAGTTCTGTTTTCCAACTCATCATAATACTCGTACAAATTATTCTTTATAAATTTATCACTTCTCTTTACAATATCATGATTTCCAAAGATAAGGTAAAGCCTTCCTTCATTATAAAACTTGGACAGATATCTAAAAATACTGTTATATTCTTCTTTAATATCAGAATAATTGCCGTTTTTCCATAGCTCGTCTCCATCACCGATTTCTATATAAGTGAAACCTTCATTATAATAATTGTTTATAGCCACAAAATACAGATTTTCGTTTTTGGAGAAGGCATCAGATAAGCCCCCATTTCCCCGATGACAGTCACTTATAAAAACAATTCTTGAGGAATCATTAAAAGGTATTTCTTCGGAAGTTTTGAAGACTTGAGATATACGTTTTGATGTTTTCATTCTCTCACCCCTAAAAGGTTTGCCTATATAGATTATTGTTTTTTTCTTATTACTGCTTTAAAATTTTTATATATTTCTGGCGCCTGTACCATAATGATAGCTATTTTATCGGTTAGTTTGTTAAATGGTCTGGTAACATCCTGATACTTATCACATAAATACTGGTTCTTTACTTGTATAGCCCAGTCTGTTAGCTTTGTTCGTGTGATAGGTTGAGGTGAATGTGGTTTTTTAAAGGTAAAGCCCACGGTATTTTCATTTATATTAATCTCGTTTTGCAAATACCCGACTTTTAATGCTGACTCTACAAATGCATTGCGCATTTCTTCATCCTTAAAGGTAATACGAACATCCATTGTTAACTCGGAAGGTTTTGAAAACTCCCCTAGTTTAAATCCGGTTAGCCACCAATGGGTTTCTTCTCTTTCAAAAAGAGTTTGTCCATTTTTCTTTAAGCAAACGTACATTTTTAAAGTCTCATCATCGCTTGCACAATGGTAGAAAAGATTTTTATATATGAGAGGGACAAATAAGTTTGCCCATTCAGATGTATAAATTCCTATTTCACATCCCGTGGTCATATCATATTGGCCCTTCCATAATTCAATTAGCCACCTTTTTCCTTTGTATTCAAAGTAAAAAGGCTCACAGTCCACAATCATTCCTGTAGGAGCTGCGGATTCATCATACAAACGGCAGTAACCCATATTTCTCTGCCAAGCATCCATAGTAGAATAGAAGGTGTCTTGAGTTAAATCATAAGCATATCCAAAGGTTTCTATAGTCTTGTCCAAAAAATCTTTATCTTTTATATCTTTGTTATTCCTTATTCGTGCAATAGCAATTATGGTTTTTAAACCTAAGAACACAAAAATTACCCCCTTATTGAATATTTTTTGTATATAATATTCTTTATGTAATAATTGTGTTAAATGTAATACAGTAAAATTTGGCTTGTTTAAAAATATCAATAGGAAAGTTATCAACAATTAATAGAAATATATATATCATCTAGTGGAGATGGGAAAGGGAGGTGTTAGAAATAGGTAAACTAAAATTACAAAGAAATAAATTTGAAAGTATTATCAAGGATAAGAAGTTTGAAATTGTGAGTATAGTTTATCAGAATCATAGACTTAATGAAGCGCCTGATACAGAGAGGCTCATAAAAATATTTGATGAAATTTCTGATTATAGTTTTTCTGAATTCGAGACCTTTATATTGCCATAAATTTATGTATTTGTATTATCATAATAGTATATAGTATGATAATAATATTATTAAAGTCTTTATTGAAGGAGGTTTTTTATAAATGAAACACAAATTTTTAATTTTATCTGATTACATATGACCTTTTTGTTATGTCGGCAAGGGTATTGTTGACAAGCTTAAGGAAGAGTTTGATATTGAGGACGAGTGGCTTCCATTAGAAATACATCCTGAAACTCCTAAGGAGGGAATGGCACTTACTAAAAGATTTCCTGCAGGTCAGCTTAATAGAATGATTGAAAACTTAAAGGCTGCTGGAAAGCAATATGGAATTCAATTCAATGAATTTACTATCTTATCTAATTCACATATGGCATTAGCAGCAGGGGAGTATGCTAAAGAAAAGGGAAAATTCCATGAGTTTCATGAGGAAGCTTTTAACGCATACTTTACACAAGGAAAAGATATCGGAGATATAAACATAGTTTCTTCAATAGCTGAAAAGATAGGACTTGATAGCAGGGATTTATTAAAAAATATACAAGAAGGAAAGTATGATAACATACTTGAAGAAACTCAGCAAATAGCACATGAAAATGGAATAAACAGTACACCAACTTTTATTATAGATAACAAGTATGCAGTAGTAGGAGCTCAAGCTATAGAAAGCTTCAGAGAAGCTTTGCTTCAGATAGAGAAAGAGCAAGTTAAATAAAACAAACAGGCACTAGAATAATTAGTAACTCTAGTGCCTACTTATCTTTCGGAGATATACAGTATAGGAAGTTTAAAATAATTAAACTATTTAACATTATAAACGATAATTATTAGGATAATAAATATTTACTTTGCTGGAGGGTTCTATGGGTCAGAGAGAAAATCTTGAAGACAGAATTAATTATTTAGAAAAAGAAGTTGAAAGAATTAAAAAAATGTATGAAAAGACTATAGCTTATGAGCAGACAGATCCTGAGGTTTCTCTTCAGCAGGCCAGAAAAGCTGCAGAGGCAATATGTAAAAATCTTTACATTAATGAAGTGAATTCTAATCCAGGCAAGCTTATGCTGGATGAGCTTATAAGAAAATTAATAGAAAACAAGGTTATTCCACAGAAGATAGTAGTGCCTCTTAGGACTATACAAGGCTATGGAAATTTGGCAGCACATGACAATGGAGATGATCCGGATAGTATAACTTCTGAATACATACAACCTTGTATAGGAAGTTTGTCAACATTAGTATCATGGTACTTTGAAGAGTATTGTTCAGCAGATAATATATCAGAAAAGTTACAGCGCAGACCATCTTCAAATGTTGAAAAAGATAATTTGAATAGCAAGATTAAAGATTTTGAACTAAATCTAAAGTCATCAAATGATAATAGTGCATTAAAGAAGAGCGGAATAAATTATAAGTATGCAGTTATTGGACTTGCTGTTTTACTGGCAGTTTTCATTGGAATAAAGTCATTAACTAAGAAAGACAACGAAGTGAAAAATGAAGCTCCTAAAACCTCAGTTCAGGCTAACCAAACTGCAAGTAATAACAATACTAATAATATAAATTCACAGCAGCAAGATACAGCTAAACCAGTGAAAACAGGTACTGAAACTGCAGTAAATAAATATGTAGAAAAATACAATGGAAAAATAAAGTTTGGGGTTACTACTGTAAATGTTGATGGAGATAATATTTATGTTAATTTTTACGTAGACAATAAATCTTCAAATGATGTGTCAGTGGCAACTTATAAAAATGTATATCTTTTGGACGCTTCAGGAAATCAGTTCGAGGCCAAGCCTTTTGAAAGCCAGGATTTTTCAAAGGTTGCATCAGGAGCTAAGGTTTCAGGAAAGATATCTTTTGAAGCTTCAGGAGTTAAGGATGCAAGCACTTTTACATTAAAAGCTTCTTATTGGATAATGGATCCTAAAGCAGGAGATACAAAAATAGTTATACCATTTAAATAGCACAATTTTAATATTGTGCTTTTTCAATAGGCAATTTAGAAAGGATATTATTTATGAGTTCTGAAGGAGTAAACATTATATATAAATTCATAAGAAAGGGTGAGGTTGTAAGCAGCCAAAGTAATGATGAGAATTTAAGGCCTCAAAAAAATAGGATTTTTTTGGATGTAGGAAATGACCTGTCTAAAGGAATAATTGATCAGCATCAAGGTATAGACGGAATATATATTAATGGAAGGCAGTACCAGAATGTTTCCGGAATACTCTGTGCATGCCCTTATTTGCTCTTAGAAAATATTGATGAAGATGCAAAGGAAGTTGAAGTTGTAATGCACACTGAACCTGATTTTGATTGCTTTGCTTCAGCCTATATTGCACGAGAACTTATACAAAACAGAAGATTGCCTGAAAACTATGAAGATTTATGCGAGTATGCAGAGGCTGTAGACTCCGGAAAAATGAAGATTGAGAACGGAAATGTAAGGACACTTTATGCAGTTGCATATGCAATTGAGGAGATAATCAGAGAGGAAAATAAAAATATTAGAAGATCTGAGCTTGATAGTATGTGCTTAATTAGAGGAATTCAGCTAATTGAATATGCAATGAGTAGGCTTAGTAGATTATCAATAGGAGTCAAAAGTCTATATAATCCTTCCATAATCTTAAGTGATGGTATTTTTAAAAAAGAAATAGAGCTTTTAAACGAAGATTATAAAAGATATGAAAAGGATATTGATAGTATCTGCAAGAAGAAAATAGTACGATTGCCTGTTAAAGATAAAGCTGGAATGCTGAAATCAGTAGATGCGCTGTTTTGGAAGAAGGAGCCTAGCTGCATACTTCATAAGTATTGGGCAAGGAGCGACAAAAATTCACCAACAGGTACAGGATATATTTTCACTTTTATTCCATGGGAACCATGCAGACTTGACGTGGATAAACAGAAAATGTTTAGTGAGCTTAAAATAGATATAAATAGGTCAAATAGAGTTATCTTATCTGTAGATCCAAACAGTGATGTGTATCTTAAAAATTTAGGACAACTTCTTGAGAAATATGAGTGCATAAAAGAAAAGGAATTAAAAATTGAAGGAAAATGGAGAGATAGAGGAATTTTAAGATACCAAGAATCCTGGTGTACAAACAACGATCCATGGTTTGATGGAAGAAGCTTTAATTATACTATAGTAGATGCTCCCAGGGCAGGAAGTCTTTTAAGCATCGATGAAATTGAAAATGTCTTTATAGAATATACTAAGACAAAAGTAGAGAGAAGCATTAACAGATTTGTTATTCCTTTTAATTATGATCATACGAAATATAAGAAACTGGTTAATGAATTAAGTAAAAGCGGGATTGTTAATAGAAGAAGCTTTTCAAAAGAAAGAACAGATTATTTTTTAGGATTTATAAAGGATTATTTATATGGGAAAAAGGCAAAATCATATACAAAGGAAGATTGTTCACCTGCCGTTCATTTTGAGCTGAAAACAGAACAAGTCTTTTTAAATGCTGATAAGTTTTATCTAAGCTTATTCAAGTATGGAACAGGAGTTTTATATTTTGATGTAGAAAAAGCAGGCGGAGAGGAAATTAGTTTTGAGGAGCTTCTTAAATTTAATAAAAGCGTTTCAAACATCTTTCGAAGTGAAACTGATAAAATAGAAAATACATTAAAAAAGCACATTAAGGATGAATTTGTTAAGAGCTTGAATATAGAACAGAAAGAGCTTATGATATGGAGCATAATGGAGCTTGACAGAAAGACAGTATATAAGCATGAACTTCAGGAGATGTCTTATAAGCTCAGTAATTTTATGGAATGGGATGAGTTTAATAAGCCCGATGAGAAAATATATAATATAGAAAACTTTGCTTCTTTAGGTTTTAGCACAAACGGTGGGGCAATAATTCTTGTAGATAATGATGACTTAGATGGAAGAGTAAAAAATAAAATAGAACAGATATATAATGAATTTCAGGATAAGTATTTTGATATATTTCTCTTAAGTCTTCAGAAGAGAAATACTATGATATACTTTGCTCAGAAGCTTGCAAGCTTTAAGAGCAACAGGAGCCCGGCAAAAATATCAAAGCTTAGGACGGTTCTTTTAGACTTTATGGCTCAGGGATGGTTCAGTCAAATAACAAATAATAAGTTTGGAGCTGAGATTTATCAAAGATGGGAAGAGATATTTAACTGCAGTACGCTTTACAATGAGGTTGTTGAGCAGCTTGAAATTATTGATGACTTTTATAATGCAAAGAATAACAATAAGTTTCAGTTTATATCTTCAATATTCTTCCCTGCTGTTACATTGGCAAGTATATATGGGGTAGGTATTATAAAGCTTGAGACTCTTTACACGATAAAGGAAGGTCCTAATTTGAGACAAGGATGGATTATATTCGGGTTAATTGGTTTACTTGCTTGTTTAATAATGTACCTTGGATGGAAGTTTAAAGACAGAGATTAGGAGGTGAAAACGTGCTTGTAGTAGGGTTAGACGAAAGTGGTTCCTTTGAAGGCAAAGGAAGTGCTGTAAAAATAATAGCAGGGTTTGTTTATTATGAAAAAGAAGGACAAACCTCCTCTCATGAAGAAGAAAGTTTATCCTTTGTTTCTGAGAAATTAAGGATTGAGCAATTTTTAATAAAACAGTGCGAGCTTTTAAATATTTCATATCCAAAAGGGATTCATGCTATGGAGATAGTTGATAAATATAAAAAATCTAAATTAAAGGAAGCTCTTAAGCAATACATTAAGAAGAACGGAAATTATCATTTTACTCTTATGATTAAAGGCAGAAGCTCTAAGAAAGGCTATGAGGGCTTTTCTAATTTGGTTGACGAGAAAGAAGCCAGCAATTTATATGAACATATGCTGCTTAGCCTTTTAAATAATATATTGTTTTACAATCCAAAGTTTCAAAGTGAAGAACAAGTTGTATTAGAATTAGCTACTCGTTCAATACCGGTACCTAATTCAGATGTTGAGAATTTATTAAAGTATAAAAGATTAGGGTATAGCTCTGTATTGGATAAAAAGGGGAATACAATATTTTATTTAACTGATCAAAGAAGCTTTAAAACGTCATTATTGACTAAAATGGTTGAGGATAATATTAAAAGAAATATTATTTTTGATATTAATGTGCAATCAATTAACTATTATAAAACAGCTAAGGATATGAACAGGGATACAACTCCATGGCTTTATATTGCTGATTTATGTTGTGATATTATTAGAGATTATTTAAGTCCAGGCGTTGATGATTTTAATTTGGAAAAACTTTTTGATAAGGCAGTAAATATAACCGGTAATGAACCTTTGCTTTGGGCTTATGATGATATGGATGACTGTTGGGGACGGATGTATGAAAGCTTTGTTAAAGAAGATTATATAGGATGCATCAAAGCTCTTTATGAAGCGGAAAGTCTTGACTCTGATTTTAAAGCTTTCTATAGAAATCATTGGTTTGACAATATACAAAAGCAGGCAGACATTTTATTTAATATAGATGATATATTAAATTATGTTGATAAGGTAAAGGATATTATCTCAAAGGATACTGTTTATTCAGAACAAAATGAGAAAGATATTAACTTTGGATTATATCTTGGAGAAAGAATATTTGAAAAAGTAATTCATGAGTTCAAAAGCGAAGTAAACGATAAATTAATTTATAAGCTTTCAGATCTGCTTTTAATGGGTTATAATCATGCTGGGAATATAAATAAAGCTAGATATTTCTATGAATGCTGCAGAGAATTAAGGGGAAAAGTAGAGCCGGAAGATTTTTGCGGAACACTGCTCAGTGCTGCACAGCTTTATGCAAATCAATTTCAATTTGATGAAGCTATTCAAATCATTGAAAGAGATAGACTATTTGTAGAAAAGTTAAAACAAGATAAGAAGATACTTAGGGATTTATATGGAGATGAAATAGCGGCAGCAACTGAGCAAAATGTTGAGTTCAGATACGAGCTTTTAGGCAAGGTATATAGTTCTTTGGGCCAATTTTATAGCTTTAAAAAGGATAAAGATACAGCAATGAATTATTTTGAGAAGGCGTTAGAGGAGTTTGAAAAGCCATCCTATAATAGGGAGCTTACTATTTCCTTTATTCTTCATCTGGCAATGGATTGGAAGGATAAAACTTTATATGAGAAGTATGTTGAAGAATACTTGGATTTTAAGGAAATAAACGAGCAGTTGGATTTTATATTAGAGAGACAAGATGCCTTCAAGTTATTAGTTTTTCTTAAATCAATCAATATTTTTAAAGAAGAAATAGATAAAAAAATCATTGAAAAGCTGAACACTAATAAGCTGGAAAGTGAGTTTTCTCAAATAAATATTCATCCCTGGGAACTTATATTTAAACATTTATCAATCTTCTTTTTTGATCATGGTGAGCCTGATAAGGCAAAAGATTTTTATAATAGTATAAAACTTGAAATGGCAAACAGTAAAGATAATATAACTGTATCTGTTATAGGATTGATAGCGCAATGTTGTATAAGTTCTTTTTATATAAAAGATGAGGATGAGCTAGAGAAGAAGGTAAATGAAGTTAAAGAAATTTTAGCATATGAAAACTCTATAAAAGAGATTTTTAAAGATGCTTATAATTGCTTAAATATTAATGAAGCAGCAGAAAGGCTGCAAAAGAATTTATCATACTTATATGTTTAAAGGAAAATACTAGTGTTTAGTTAAAAAATTAATATATAATAATTATTTTTACTTACTAAGGAGGAGCATAATAAAATGGACCTAGAAAACATCAAAAACTCAATTGCAACTAATGTTTACCATATTCCGGCTGACAAAAAGGTGGCACTTCATAAGCATCCAAACCATGATGAGGTTTTTTACTGTATAAAGGGAGAAGGCTTTGGAGTTTTAGAAGACAAGGATATTGAACTTACAGTTGGAAAGGCATTTATAGTACCTGCTGGTGTTATGCATGCGTTAAGATCTGATAGTGAAATGTATGTTACTTCATTTTTAATACCTAAGGTATAATAAATCTAATTAGGGGGATGAAATAATGAAGGTTATGGTTATTACAAGCAGTCCAAACAAGGACGGGCTTACTGCGGCCTGTGGAGATGCAGCCAGGCTAGGAGCAGAAGAAGCAGGTGCAGAGGTTATTATGGTTGATTTAAACTGTATGAAAGTAGGTCAGTGCCATGCCTGTGGTAATGGATGGGGACCGTGCCTAAATGTAAATCAGTGTCAGGTTATAGATGATTTTCAGGATTTGCATAATTTACTAAAGGATATGGATGCATTTGTATTTATTACTCCGGTTTATTGGGGAGATATGAGTGAATCTGCCAAGGCTTTCTTTGACAGACTAAGAAGATGTGAGGCATGGAAAAAGGAGAACGGATATCTTCAAGACAAACCTGTTATAGCTGTTGCGGCAGCGGGAGGCAGCGGCAATGGTACAATATCCTGCTTAACTTCCATGGAAAGACTTTTAATGCATGTAAAAGCTGAAAGGTTTGATTATATCAGCATAACTAAGAAGACTAGAGCGTTTAAACTAGATACTATAAAAGAAAGTACAAAGGTAATGATGAGCAGATAGTATAAAAATAGTGTGTCGTATTATAGGCATACTATTTTTTTAATATAACAACATAATACATATAGATAATAAAGATATTTTGTGAAATAATTGTAAAATGAAAACGATTTATGTATAATATTAGTGGCATTTATTATTTTAGGGGGATATATTATGGATAATAAAAAAATAAAGAAGGCTGTCGGACTTGAGAGCTTTGTATTCCTTATTGGATTTATTGCGTTTTTTGGGCTTCTATGCAGCAGAATGGGAACAGTAAATATGTTTAATACTTTGATGAAAACTGCTCATCAGCTTCTTCTTAATACTGTTTTCTTTATAATGGCTATTGCCGTTATTGCCGGAGCTATAGGTGCTCTGCTTTCAGAATTTGGTGTAGTTGCAATGATAAATAAGATTCTATCACCTTTAATGAAGCCTCTGTACGACTTGCCCGGAGCATCAGCTATAGGCATAGTTACTACATATCTTTCAGATAACCCTGCTATAATAACTTTAGCAAGGGACAGGGGATTTTCAAGATATTTTAAGAAATATCAGATACCTGCACTTACTAACCTAGGTACAGCTTTTGGGATGGGGCTTATAGTAACAACCTTTATGATGGCTCAGAAATCACCTGTAGGAGATAATTTTGTAGCTGCTGCACTTATAGGAAATCTTGGAGCAGTCATTGGGAGTATAGTAAGTGTAAGACTAATGCTTAGAGCTACTAAAAAAGCCTTTGGAACCGAAACTATGGCAGTGGAAGGTAGATTTGCAGACACTGATCTTCTAAATTACAGAGAAACAAGAAGAGGAAATGTAGGCAGAAGAATGCTTGAAGCTCTTTTAGAAGGTGGAAAAGCCGGTGTTGATATGGGACTTTCAATTATACCCGGTGTACTCATTATATGCACAATAGTTCTTTTATTAACAAATGGACCATCAGAGGCAGGAACATATACAGGTGCTGCTTTTGAAGGAGTAGCTGTACTTCCTTGGATTGGCGAAAAATTATCTTTTATATTAAAACCTTTGTTTGGGTTTAAAAGCGCACAAGCAATAGCTTTTCCAATTACCTCACTTGGAGCTGTAGGAGCAGCAATAAGTTTAGTTCCTGACTTTTTATCAAAGGGTTTGATGGGAGGTAATGAAATAGCTGTATTTACTGCTATGGGTATGTGTTGGAGCGGTTATTTAAGCACGCATGTTGCAATGATGGATGCATTGGAATGCAGGAAATTGACCGGTAATGCAATATTAAGTCATACGATAGGTGGACTAGCTGCCGGTATCGCTGCACATTTTATTTATATATTACTGATGTAAATTTTAAATAAGGAGATTAAAACAATGGCATTTTTACGATGGATAGGCGGGATAATCGTATTTTTCTGGGTGCTTGGGTTTGTTTTAAGACTGGCAGGCAGACTTTTGAACCTATTACTAATAATTGCGGTTATTGTGTTTTTAGTAGATTTTTTATTTGGAAAAAAGAGACATTAAGAAATCATTCTATAATTTAAGGGTAAGCATTCAAATAATGCTCACCCTTAAAACTTATATTATCTATACATCTTCATTTAACAAAACCATGTGTATGTGATCTTCCCATTTGCCATTAATTTTAAGATATTTATAAGCTAAACCTTCATTATAAAAACCTAACTTTTCAACTACTCTTAAAGACCGTTTGTTTTTAGGCATAATATTGGCCTCAATTCTATGAAGACCAAGTTCATTAAATATTATATCAATTCCTTTCTTTATTGCTTCAGTAATGTAGCCTTTATTTAGTTCTGCTTCATCTAATTTGTACCCAAGATGGCAGGATAAAAAAGCGCCTCTTACAATATTATTAAAGCTTATGGTTCCTATTGTTTTATCAGGCTCAGTTTTCTTGAAAATCCAAAGCCTCAGCCCTTTACCATTATTAAGATTAGTTAAATCATCATCTAGCCTTTTCTCATGGTAGTGGACTGTGTAAAAATCTTTTGGACCTTGTGCTTCCCATTCCTCTAAAAAATCTTTGTTCCTTAGAAAATAGTCTAGAACTATTTGTGCGTAGGATTTATCAAGTATCTTTAGTATAAGACGATCTGTTTCATAAATTTGATTCATTACAAGTACCTCCCTAATTTATATGGAGAACACTATATCTTTGAAATCCTAATCTATCTTAGGTGAAATGCGAATACAAAAAAATTATAGCATTTCTATTAACTAATTCCAAATAATATAAGATGAAAATATTATAAAAACTTGTTGACATTAACGCAGCGTAAAGGTGTATATTTATCTCATTGAGAGGCTCAATACTTGAAAATCAGCACGTGTATGTAAGAAATATAGGAGGCTTGAAGATTAATAATCTTCAAGTGCAGTATAAGGAATATAGGAGGGTTAGCATGGAATATACAATTCAAAAGCTAGCAATGCTCGCTAATGTAAGTACCAGAACTTTAAGATATTATGATGAAATTGATATTCTTAAGCCGGCAAGAATCAACTCATCAGGATATAGAATTTATGGAGAGAAAGAAGTTGATAGGCTTCAGCAAATTCTTTTTTACAGAGAGCTTGGTGTGAGCTTGGAAGAAATTAAAGAAATAGTAACCTCTCCGTCCTTTGATGCAGTAACAGCGCTGAAAGAACATAGGGAAAAGCTTCTTGATAAAAGAAAACAATTAGATATTCTTATTGAAAATGTGGATAAAACAATTGGAGTTAAAGAAAGAGGGATTATAATGAGTGATAAAGATAAATTTAAAGGTTTTAAGAAAAAGTTAGTTGAAGATAACGAAAAAAAATATGGCAAGGAAATACGTGAAAAATATGGTGATGAAGCGGTAAATAGATCAAATGCCAAAGTGAATAACATGACCCAAGAAGAGTACGATGAAGTGACTAAGCTTGGTGAAGAGGTTATAAAAACTCTTAGTGAAGCTTTTAAAACAGGGGATCCTGCTGGAGAGCTAGCTCAAAAGGCAGCAGATTTGCATAGACAGTGGCTAAGTTTTTACTGGGACAGCTATAGTAAGGAAGCTCATGCGGGTGTTGCTCAGATGTATGTAGCTGATGAAAGATTTACAGCTTATTATGATAAAGAGCAGCCGGGAACTGCAGAGTTCTTAAGGGATGCAATTCTTATTTACACTGGAATGAAATAGAAGGATGCCTTCCACAGAGTAGATTCGAACAGAATTTATTCTGTGGAAGGCATTTTTAATATGTTTTTCACTATATAGTGAAAAACTAGAGATAAATAAAGAAAGAACGTGAAACATTATAATAAACATATAAATTTGAGTTATTTTGAGATAAATACATATATTTGAAATTTGATTATATATTACCATGGATATACAATTAAATTGTCACTAGATAGTGATAATTAAATTAGGAAGTGAAGATATATGAGCAATATTTCTATTATAACAATGGAAAACAGAAGGCTCTATCCGGCACAGGTATACAATACTGAAGATAAAGAATTAATAAATACAATAGTAAGCATTGACGGTATTTATGATTTACTATATAGAGGGCAGAAAATGTTAGTTATATCAAACCAATATGACCAACAAGGTAATAACCTGGAAATCTTTTATGGTCAGCTGGAAAAGGGAGATATAAAATGTATATTTAATATTAGTGAAGAAGAAAGCAATAGAGAACTTAACTCAGTTATGACTTTATCAGAGGCAGCAAGAAAATGGGGACTATCTGATGGCTCAACTATTAGAAAGGCTATCGAAAGAGGTAAATTTGAAAAATATGAGATAAAGCAGGCTGGGGATGTATGGATTACAACCTATTCAGCTATGGAAAGAGTTTTTGGAGATATAAAAAATGAAAAAGATGCATTCGTTATATATGACGATTTTTTATATTATATATATAGGCACTATAATAGTGATGCATCATTTGATTATCTTAAAGGGAAATATCTTGAGAAGAAAATAAAAGAAAATGAAGAAGCATATCAGTATATAAAAGAAGTATTTACTAAAGCTTTAAGTGCAATAAGAGATAATCATAATGTTATTTTTAAGAAAAAGAGAAATAACAAAGTAATGATGGTAATGTGTACAGAAAAAGAATTGTTTCACTATGTAGAATATCTTCCATTTAGAAGAATGATGTCATCAAAAAGATGTCAGCAGCTGTTAGAAGATTTGAGAGATGTATAAAGCGTTTTATATATAAAAATAATATTGAGAAAGTGCGAGAAATTAAACTCTTGCACTTTTTGTTTTTTATTTTAAATATAGGTAATATTAAGGAAGACTTTAACAATCTAAAGTTATAACTTGTATATTTCAAAAAAGATGTTTATATGATAAAATAAATTTAATGAATTTCATGTCAAAATGAAGGAAAATTTGTCTTAGTATGCGAACAAATCTGAACTATACAGGATGATAAAACTATGAAGATGACTAACAGTTATTTAAAAATACAACCCTGCAGAGATTTTCCCTTAGAAGATAAGGATTTTATAAATAATGTCATTGATAATTCCAATGTGATAATACATATTTGGGATTTAAATGAAAACTTGATACTTTTTAATAGATTTGCTCAGGTGATTACCGGTTATTCAAAGGAAGAAGTGCTGGGAAAAGGGTGGAGAGGTACCTTAGTAACGGATGATATCTGCCATAATATGAGCGATTTGTTTGACAGCGCCTTCCGTGGTGAATCACTGCCACCTCATGAGGCTAAGCTGCTTACAAAGGATGGAACTATAATTGATATACTTTGGATTAATAGTCTTCTCTATGAAAATAAAGCAGATATACCTACTTACATTGTATCCATAGGTGTAAATATAGGAAGCAGTATAGAAGGGTCTATACAATCTGCAGGCATGGCATTAAGTGCAGCAAAGGAATTTGGAAAGAACATTTTCGCATTTTACAATTCAGGGCTGCATCATGAGCTGCTTGAAAAGCTTAGTTTTACTAATGAGCTAAAAAAAGCTATTAACAATGGTGAATTTTCTGTAGATTTTCAACCTCAATATGATATAGCTAAGAATGAAATGTTAGGCCTAGAAGCATTAATTCGCTGGAAACATGAAAAAAATGGACTTATTCCTCCAGCTCTTTTTATTCCTTTGGCTGAAGAGTTCGATATGGTCACTGAAATAGACATGTGGATCATAAACGAAGTGTTAAGCCTTTTAGCTTACTCGGATTATTTTAAAGATAATGACATATGTGTAAGTATTAACTTATCAGCAAAGCATTTTGAAAAGGATAATTTAGTTCGTGATATAGAGAAACTGTTAGATGAATATCCAATTTTACCAAGGCGAATAGTATTTGAAATTACTGAAAGTTCTCTCATAAAGGATACAGATCATGCTATAAGCATTCTTAATAGTTTAAAAAGGCTTGGAGTAAGGATAGCTTTAGATGATTTTGGCTCAGGGTATAGCTCTTTAAACTACTTAAAGAAACTACCTATTGATATTATAAAACTTGATAAGTCTATAATAGATGAAATTGTTGATAGTTCAGCAGGAAATATAATTTTTAATTCCATTATAGAATTAGCTAATAAATTGAAACTTATAACTGTTGCAGAAGGTGTAGAAACAAAAGAACAGCTTCAATTGATTAGAGATAGTAATTGCAGGATAGTTCAAGGATACATTTTATCTAAGCCTGTTAGTATTAATGAAGTCTTTAAATTAAATAATTTGGAAAAAAAGGACAGCTAAGCTTAGCTGCCTTTTTTAATTTCCTAGTATGTTTGCTATCTCTTTTATAAGATTACATTTATCATTATTGTCAAGTCCATCATTTCTAAAGTATTCCTCAACAACTTTTTTAGCGATTTCGCTCCCGCTTTCCAAAGAATCATGTTTCATAACAATAGCTTGATTAATTAAACAGTTATAAACCTCATTAGAAATTATCATGGTAGACCTCCTGTACATATTATTAAGAAATTAACAACTTTAAATTGAATATTTTATCTAATTTTTATAATGCCCCTTGCTTTTAGTAAATATCAGTATTAAAATAAAAGTGAGTAATCACTCATTTTGCTGTTTGATAAATATTGAAAGGGGTGCTTGTTAATGGCACGCGGAGATAGAGAAGAAGAAATAATAGAAGCAGCAGTTAAGATTTTTTCAGAAAAAGGATTCAGTGCTGCAACTACAAGTGAAATTGCTAAAGAAGCTGGAATAGCTGAAGGAACTATATTTAGATACTTTAAAACTAAAAAAGATATTTTAAGGAAAGTAATGATTAAGCTTGTGGAGGTGATGGGGGAAAAAATAATGACAAGGAGATTAGCTCAAATTTTTGAGGACAATAAAGATAAAGATGAAAAGGAAGTATTCAAGATACTGCTAAAAGATAGATTTGATATTGCATTAAAGTACTGGGATATGATAAAGGTAGTGATGACCGAGGTACAATATCATGAGGATCTAAAGGAGGCCTTTATTAAAAATATAATAATGAAAGGCAAAGGTATTGTAGAGGCATATTTTAAGCAAGGTATTGAGAAAGGAAGATTTAAAGATATAGATACAAATATAGCCATAAGATCATTAGTGGGCATGATGGGAATGTATGTTATACAGAAAAAAGTAATGCCGGATTTGATTTTGATAGAAGAGGATAAGCAGCTTGATATAATGATAGATTTATTCTTAAATGGTTTGTATAAGAAGGAGGAGGAAGTTTTATGATAAAAAAGATATTTTCACTAATAACTACAGCAGCATTAGTGCTGAGCCTTTCAGGCTGCAGCTTAAAAACTCAGGGTAACAGTAATAAATATACAGCGACCGTTGAGGCTGAGAGTTTTTACATTCCTGCAGAGGTTTCAGGAAAGCTTATAGGCATGTCAGTTGAGCAGGGCAGTGAAATAAAAGCTAATCAGATAGTTGCAGAAATTGAGAGCAAGGTACTTGAAATACAGAAGCAGCAGGCAGAAGCAGTTCTTAACATTGCTAAGCTTAAAAAGGATGATTTGCCAAGCAAGGCAGGCGATAAAGTCAAAGATCAGGCAGAGGAAGCTGTTAAGCAAGCGCAGGCATCAGTTGATCTTTTAAATTTACAAATAGAAAAAGCGAAGATAACCTCGGCCAATGATGGAGTAATATCTGATGTTTTTCTTCATAAGGGAGAAATAGCTTCACCTGGTATGAATATCGCAAAGGCAATAAATTTAAAGACCAGATATATAAAGATATATGTGGAAGAGGAAAAGAGAAATGAGATTAAGCTAAATAGTAATGTCCCAATTTATTATAATGGCAAAGATTTAGAACAAGGAAAAGTAATATATATTTCTCCAGAGTCTGAATTTACTCCTAAGAATGTAGAGAAAAAAAGTGATAAGGAAAAAACAGTTTTTGAAGTTAAGCTTAAGCTTGATGACAATACCTCTTTAATGCCAGGTACTATGGTAGATGTGGAGGTTAAATAATAAATTATGAGCGCGATAACAGTAAAAAATCTATCTAAAAGCTTTGGAGCCTTTAAGGCAGTAGATGATATAAGCTTTGAGGTACCAAAAGGAAAAATATTTGGATTTTTAGGCCCAAACGGATCAGGGAAGTCTACAACAATTAGAATGCTATGCGGAGTGCTTACCCCTACATCTGGTACAGCCGAGGTACTTGGGTTTGATATAAAAAAGGAGTCTGAAAAAATAAAGCAGAGTATAGGTTATATGTCACAAAAATTTAGCCTTTATGAAGACTTGACAGTTAGTGAAAATCTAGATTTCTATGCCGGAGTTTATGGACTATCAAAGAAAGAAAAAGAGGGGAGAAAAAAAGCTATAATAGCTATGGCCGGATTAAACGGAAGAGAGAAAAATATAACTAAAAACCTTTCAGGAGGCTGGAAACAAAGGCTTGCCCTTGGCTGTGCTCTTATTCATAAACCAAAACTTCTCGTTTTAGACGAGCCTACAGCAGGAGTAGATCCAGTGTCCAGAAGAATATTTTGGGAAATGATTTATTCCTTAGCTAGAGAAGGTATAACTGTTTTAGTAACTACTCACTATATGGATGAAGCTTCTAGCTGTGATCTATTATGCTTTATTTTTAATGGGAAGATAATGGCTGCAGGTGCTCCAAAAGAACTCATCGAAAAAGAGCAAGTAGGAAACCTCGAAGATGTTTTTATAAGGTACGTTGAAAGATCAACTAATCAAAAAATAGAAGCCTCCTTTAAAGAACTGAAAAGTATTGTGGGAGGAGTGGAATAAACATGAATCTTCAGAGATTTTGGGCAATAGTCAAAAAAGAATTCATCCAGATAAAAAGAGATAAAGCGAGCTTTGGTATTGCTATAGGTATGCCTATTATGATGATGCTATTATTTGGATATGCAGTAGCTACGCAGCTTGAAGATATATCAACAGTAGTACTTGACCAAAGTAATACAGCTGAAAGTCGTGAACTTATTAGGAGCTTTCAAAATACTCTTTATTTTAAAATACAAGGAAGCGTAAATAATGTAGAGGATATGGAGCAGAAGATAAACAGCGGAAAGGTTCATGCTGGGATTATTATACCTCCGGATTACTCAACAAAACTTTTAAGCAAAGAAAGGCCAAAGGTGCAGCTTATAATTGATGGTTCTGACCCTACCACCGCAAAAACAGCTTTTTCAAGCGGAGTAATGGCTGGCGAAAAAAGCGGAATGAAGACAATGGCAGCTCTGTCTGAGAAACTGTCACAAAATATAAATACTGGAGGGGTGGAGGTTTCCACTAAAGTTTTATATAATCCAAGTCTTAGAAATCAGAACTTTACTATTCCTGGCTTGGTAGGCCTTATAATGCAAAATATAACTGTACTTTTAACTGCTTTTGCACTAGTAAGAGAAAGAGAAAGAGGCACTATAGAACAGCTTATTGTAACCCCTATAAAGTCACATGAACTTATATTAGGAAAACTTTTACCTTATATAATAATAGGCTTTTTAGACTTTATTTTCTCTCTTGCCTTAGGGCTTATATGGTTTCAAGTTCCTATAGCAGGAAGTCTAGGATTGTTGCTCTTTTTAGGAGCAGGCTTTGTAGTTTGTGCACTTGCCATAGGCATTCTTATATCTACAGTATCAAAAACTCAGCTTCAAGCTATGCAGCTTAGTGTGCTCATTATACTTCCAAGCGTGCTTTTATCAGGATTTGTTTTTCCAAGAGAAGCCATGCCTAAGCTTATACAGTATTTAGGCTATGCACTTCCTTTGACTTACTTTCTAAATATTCTAAGAGGAATAGTAACAAAAGGAGTTGGTATGGAGTATTTGCTTAATGATGTTGTATTATTATTTGTGTTAGGGCTTGTATTACTTATAATAAGTATGATAAGGTTTAGAAAAAAGCTTGATTAAGTATGATAAGGTCTAAGGTGATTGTATGAAGGTTGAGAGGCTGCTGGCAATAGTTATGCTGCTTATGAATAAGGATAAGATAACAGCAAGTGAGTTGGCTGAGTACTTTGAGGTATCAGTAAGAACCATAGTCAGAGATATGGAAGCCATAAATATGGCTGGAATACCTATAGTGGCTCATCAAGGTAAAAATGGAGGCTTCAGTATATTAAAAAATTATAAGGTTGATAAAAATTTTTTGACACCTGATGAAATAGCTTCTATTTTGAGAGCTCTAAGTGGAGTAAATAAAGCTTTAAGTGATAAAAGTGTTAATAACATTATGGAAAAGGTCCAAGGGCTTATTCCTAAGGATAAAATAGAGGATATAAATAAAAAGTCTCAGAAGTTGATCATTGATATGACACCTTGGGAGAGATATAATCCTCAAGAAAAGAAGGTTGCTCTTATAAAAGAAGCATTAGAGGAAAGAAGGGTCATTTCCTTTAATTATATCAGTTCAAATGGATTAACTTCAGAAAGGTTGGTTGAACCTATATCTTTGGTACTAAAACTTTATAGCTGGTATATTTACGGTTACTGTCGAGTTAGAAATGACTACAGATTATTTAAGGTTTCTAGAATGAAAGATTTAAATATGCTGGAAGATATTTTTGAAGAAAAAGAAGGAAAGGTAGAAGAATTTCCTTGGCAGAAAAGCTTTAGCAGCGGTTTTCCTCAGCATATAGTTATGAAGTTTAATTCCACAGTAAGAAATCGTGTTGAGGAGTATTTTGATGAATCTTCCATAACCTATGATGAAGCAGGAAATCTAATAGTCAGTGTAAATTATCCTGAAGATGAATGGGTATACAGCATGATTTTAAGTTATGGAAGTGAAGTTGAAGTTCTTAAGCCAAAGCATATTAGAGGAATAATTATGGAGAGAGCTTTAAAAATATCAAATATTTATAATAAGTAATTATAACATGACATAATGCTGTCATATTTAACCCTATATAATTAGATTATAAAACATATAGGGAGGAAAACATTATGGAAAAATTATTTTGTCAAAGCTGCGGAATGCCAATGAATGAGGAGGTTCTAGGTACAAACAGCGACGGAACTAAAAATACTGAGTATTGTATTTACTGCTACAAGGAAGGTTCATTTACTTCTCCTAATACTACTTTAGAGCAAATGATTGAGGAATGCGTTCCATTTATGAAGGAGAACGGCATGGAAGAAGCTGAAGCAAGAAGAATATTAAACGATCAGCTTCCAAAGCTTAAGAGATGGTCAAAATAATTAGTTTAAATTTTTAGAATATTTATATGTACATTTTCCCGAAAGATGGTATATAATGTGTATATATAATTTAAGGAGGTAAAAGTCCTAAATGGACTTTTA
>KE993477.1:0-17586 GCA_000466585.1 Clostridiales bacterium oral taxon 876 str. F0540 | reverse complement strand
GGAGGTAAAAGTCCTAAATGGACTTTTACGAGTAGTTTGCGAGCGGGAGCGAGTAATATAAACTACTCAGTGCTTCCGACAAATAGGAGGAATGTCAAAATGAAATGCTGTTGCTGTTGTTATTTAACTAATTTAATATTAGTAAGTTTAAATAGCAACAAGTCTGCAATTTTTTTGAGATAGCCTTATAAGATTAATTTTAATTAGCATTATAAGCTGCAGGTTTTTGCCTGCAGTTTTTATTTTTTGCTAAGAAAGTCAAGGAGGTAGTATTAATGAAGTTTTCAGTTTATAACACGTTAACTGGAAAGAAGGAAGAAATAATTCCAATAGAAGAAGGTAAAATAAGACTTTATACCTGTGGACCAACAGTGTACAACTATGCGCACATAGGAAATTTGCGAACCTATATTTTTGAAGATGTTCTTAAAAAATCATTAGAGTATATAGGCTTCAAAGTAAAGCATGTTATGAATATTACTGACGTGGGGCACTTGGAGTCTGACTCAGACAGCGGTGAGGATAAGATGGCCTTAGGTGCAAGCAGAGAAAATAAAACAGTATGGGAAATTGCAAGGTTTTACGAGGAAGCTTTTTTGAAGGATTGCGAACTTTTAAATATAAAAAGACCAGATGTTGCGTGCAGGGCTACAGAACATATTGAAGATATGATTAAGTTTATACAAGTGCTTGAGAAAAAGGGTTTTACTTATATTGCTAACGGCAATGTATATTTTTCTATTGAAAAGTTTCCGGACTATACTAAGCTTGCAAACCTTAGTATGGAGGAACTTAAGGCAGGAAGCAGAGTAGAGGTTGATCCTTATAAGAAGAATCCAATGGATTTTGTACTTTGGTTTACAAATTCCAAATTTGCCAATCAAATAATGCAGTGGGAATCACCTTGGGGAAAGGGATTTCCGGGATGGCATATTGAATGTTCAGCAATGTCCATGAAGTATCTTGGTGATAGAATAGACATACACTGCGGAGGTGTTGACCATATACCTGTGCATCATACCAACGAGATAGCACAATCAGAAAGCGCTGTAGGACATAAGTGGGTAAACTACTGGATGCATGCAGAATTTTTAGTGTTTGATAACGGCAAAATGTCAAAATCAAACGGAGGTTTTTTAACAGTTTCAAAGCTTATTGAAAAAGGCTTTAGTCCATTAGATTACAGATATTTTTGCCTTCAGTCTAAATACAAGAAACAATTAGTTTTTAGCTTTGAAAGTTTAAAAGAGGCTCAAAGGTCGCTCAGTAAACTAAAAAGCAAAATTAACGGAATACTGGAGAGTAAAAATGCTGAGGATAAGCTTAATGAAGATAATATTAAAAGTTATCAAGCTAAGTTTGCTGATCAAATAAGTGATGATTTGAATATTGCAAATGCCTTTACAATATTATCAGAGGTTATAAAGGATGAGGCTTTAAATAATTCTGACAAGGTATATTTAATAGAAGATTTTGATAGGGTATTCTCTCTGAACTTAACCGAAATTAATAATACAAATGAAAATGTAAGTGTTGATGAGACTTATATCAATAATCTTATCCAGGAGAGAAACCAAGCTAGAAAAGAAAAAAACTGGGCTAGAGCAGATGAAATTAGAAATATTCTTTTAGATCAGAATATTGAACTTATCGATTCAAAAGAAGGTACAGCTTGGAAGACAAAATAAAGTTATAATACCATAAATTTATAAAAAATATTGATTTAACAGATAAAGGTAGGTCAATATTTTTTTATTTAAAAAATTTCATAACTAACAATCAAACATATAGTTCTAACATTAATTCATTTTAAACAAGTGTGGTACTATCATATAATTTAAATATACTAGAAAAGAAAACTTTAAATCTCCGCGGAACAGTACTATCAGTATAATAAGCTGCTGCAGCAGGCTTATTTACTACATCAAATTGACTATAATTTAATTTTATGAATTACTTGAAGTAATACTTGTGAGATTTTGAAAAAAATAATAATAGGGGGAAATAACATGAAAAAAAGACATTTAGTTGCCCTACTAGCATGTATTTTCATAACTTCAACACTTATAGGATGTAAAAAGGATACTGTTTCTACAAATAGTGAATGGAAAACTAAAGGGACTAATGAGTATGGATGGGCGATTCCAGAAAAAACTGTAGAAATCAATTTTTATGCTAAGGGCAAATATGATCCTGAAAAATCTAAAACAAGAACTGAACCTCTAGAAAAATACGTATTAGATAACTTTAATGTTAAATTAAATAAAATCGTTTACAATCAAGATGGTGATGAAAGGTTTAATTTATCATTAGCTTCTAATGATTATCCAGAAGTAATAACTGGATTAACTAAGGGAGATGTAGATAAGTTAAAGGAGCAAGGAAAAATAAAAGATTTAACACCTTACATAAATAAGTATGGTGATAGCTTGAAAAAAGAATTAGGAGATTTATATAGTAGATATAAAGATAAAGATGGCAAGGTATATGCATTACCATTTGGGTGGGGAATGCTGCCTATACCTGATTATTCAGCACATATTAGATGGGACTGGTATCAGGAAATAGGAGCACCAAAGTTTGAAACTCCTGAAGAATATTACGATGTATTAAAGAAGATTGTGGAAAAACATCCAACTAACTCAAAAGGACAAAAGGTGTATGCACTATCTTGGGATAATGACAATTGTTTTATATCTACAGCAAATGCTTCATCAACTGGTTCTGTACCTGCAGCAGCAGGTATATGGGGTCTAAAGGAAGGCTATAAGGAAGATAGCAGCCACAATTTAACACATTGGGTAAATACTCAAGAAGGACTAGACCTTACTAAGTTCTATAATAAAGCCTATAGAGATGGAATGTTAGATCCAGATTCCTTCTCTAATAAATTTGAACAGTGGAAAACAAAAGTTTCTGATGAGAGAGTTGTAGGTCATTTAGGAGCATGGTGGGAAACTTGGAATGCAGGACATGAAGTGTGGCAAAAAACAAACAAAAACTGGACTGAGGATCAAAGATTTGTACAAGTTTCATTAAAAGCTGCTAATGCTGAACAGTCATATCTATCACCAAAAGATACAACAGCAAGTGGATATACTGTTATAACAGATAAAGCTAAAGATCCAGAAGCAATAATGAGATTCCTTAACTTTACTATTACACCAAATGGAACAAGATTATTTGCTTGGGGTATTCCAAACCTAGATAATTCTAATTGGAATTTTAAAGATGGAAAGTGGAGCTTCAATGAAAAGACTAAACAAGAAATAATTAATGCTACTTATGATTATAAAGCACATGAGCCACTTGGATCAAATTACTTGTGGTTAGATCATACTGGTGGAGTTATTAGTGATGCACCTCAAACAAATATTTGGATTGATCAATGTTTTAATGATCAGGCAAAATGGAAGAAAGTTATGAATGATAACTTAAAAAATACTATTTATGATAATTCTGCTATGGATCAAATTGCATTCTTACCAGATAATCCAGTAACAGTTATTCAGCAGCAGGTTGATGATATTGTTAGAACTTATTGGGCAAAGGCTATTTTAAGTAAGACTGATTCAGAATTTGACAAGAATTATTCAGAAATGAAAAGCAAGGTTCAAAAAGCAGGTGTAGATAAGTTAGAAAAATATATGACAGAACAATATAAGAATAATTTAAACAATTGGGGTAAGAAGTAATATTTTTAAGGAGAAGGGAGATTACCCCCTTCTCTTTTTAATAAAATATTATTTTACGTATTAAGTAATAAAAATGAATGGTATACAAATCATCAGGGAGGTTAAATAATGAACAATCAATCTACACATACAGGAAGTAGGCAAGCTAAAGAAGAGAAGAAATTAGATAAAATGATAAGAACATTTAAAAGAGAAAAACACATATGGATGATCTGTATTCCAATAATAATATGGGTTCTTGTATTCGCATATTATCCTATGTATGGAATGCTAATAGCTTTCTTTCACTATACTCCAGGAAAAAGCATTTTTGCCTGTGACTGGGCAGGATTGTTTTATTTTAGACAATTTTTTAGTGCACCAGAGTTCTTTAATGTGCTGAGAAATACTTTGGCTATAAGCGGATTAAATCTTTTATTTGGATTTCCAGCACCAATTATACTTGCATTGCTAATTAACGAAATAAGCAGTAAGCGTTTTAAGAAAACTATACAAACTGTGTCCTATTTACCCCATTTTATTTCTTGGGTAGTTACAGCAAGTCTGATATATACATTTTTAAGTACTGACGGATTATTACCAGTAATACTTCAAAAGCTTGGACTACTGCATAGAGAAATATCATTTTTAGGAGAAGGTAAGTATTTTTGGACTATAATTACTTCAGCTAATATATGGAAAACTATTGGATATTCATCTATTCTTTATCTATCCGCAATGGCAGGTATTGATAAGGAATTATATTCCGCTGCGGAGGTAGATGGAGTAGGTAGGTTTGGTAAGGTGTGGCATATTACATTGCCCGGAATAAGAGGCACAATAATGGTACTTTTGATACTTCAGATAGGAAACATCTTAAATGCAGGCTTTGAGCAACAGCTGCTTTTAGGTTCACCACAGACCAGGGAGTATTGGGATGTAATTGATACCTATGCATATAGATATGGTATACAATTAGGAAGATATTCCTATGGTATGGTAGTTGGATTATTTAAATCAGTTATTGGTCTTACACTTGTATTTTTGACAAATCGTCTAAGCAAGAAATTTTTTGACATATCAGTAATGTAACAATATTTCTATTTGAAGACCATAATGATGGATAATCATTATGAGTAGTATAAGGAAAACTAGGGGGTATAAAATGGAACTAAGACACTTAAAAAAGAGCTTAGGAAGCAAAATATTTGATGCTTTAAATACTATTTTCATGATATTACTTATTATTATAATGTTATATCCTTTTATAAATCAATTGGCCATTTCTTTTAATGATAGTACTGACGCAATTAAAGGAGGAATATATCTTTGGCCTAGGAAAGTTTCTTTTGAGTCTTATAAATTTATATTTTCTCAGAAATCTATGCTTAAAGCTACATTTATTTCTATAGCAAGGGTGTTAGTTGGTACAGCTACAAGTGTAATAGGAACCGCACTATTGGCATATGTGGTAACTATTAAGGGCTTTTCAGGAAGACAATTCATGAGAAGATTGTTTGTTATAACGATGTATGTTAGTGGTGGTTTAATTCCTTTTTATCTATTGATGCTTAAATTACATTTAACAAATACTTTTACTATCTATTGGCTGCCTGGTATTTTTAGTGCTTATAATATGCTTATAATTGCTGCATATATGCAGGAAATACCTAACGCCTTAAGTGAATCAGCGAGAATTGATGGAGCAGGAGAAATTACAATATTCTGGAAAATAATGCTTCCCATATGTATTCCTGTAATAGCCGCAATATGTGTTTTTAATGGTGTTGCTCATTGGAATGATTGGTTTACAACTGTAGTTTATAATCCATCTGGAAAATGGGATACTCTACAGGTATATTTAAGAAGAGTTTTACTAGAAACAGAGGCGTTAGAGAAGATAAGAGACCAGCAGCTTGCTGCCACACAATACTCTTCACTTACACCAAAGACAGTTCAGGCTGCAATTACGATGATAGTAACTATACCAATTGCTATGATATACCCGTTCTTCCAAAAGTATTTTATATCTGGAATAACAATTGGAGCTGTTAAAGAATAACTTTGCATAAAACAAAGGAGTATTGAGTTATGAAGTTAAATAGAGTTTCTATAAAATCCTCTAATACTAAGCTGGTTGAAGGCTTTAACTGGGCTAAAGATCAAGCCTTAAAATATGTTAATATAAATGATCCTGTAGGGTTGTGGTATGAGGCATCGCTTCCAGGAAGAGATGCCTTCTGTATGAGAGATGTTTCTCATCAGAGTACAGGTGCACAAATACTTGGACTAAGTTTATTTAATAAGAATATGCTGAAAAAATTTGCGAAAAATATAAGTGAATCAAGGGATTGGTGCAGCTATTGGGAAATAAATAAATATGATTTACCTGCTCCTGAAGATTATAAGAATGATAATGATTTCTGGTACAATCTTCCTGCAAACTTCGATATTTTAGATTGCTGTTATAGACAGTATCTTTGGACAGGTGATTTAGATTACGTTAATGATCCCATTTTCTTAAGGTTCTATGAAAAAACTGTTAAAGATTATGTAAAGTGTTGGGATATTAATAATGATGGCCTTTTAGAGTATAAAGGAGACTGTGTTTATAGAGGAATTCCTTCATATATTGAAGGTCAGGTTGGAGTTAATAAAATTGTATCTGCATGCGATATGCTATCAGCACAATACAAGGGGTACTTATCTTATTCTAAAATACAGAGACTAAGAGGAAACGATGTAGAAGCAAAAGAATATGAAGAAAAAGCAGATAGTATAAAATGTATATTTAATACTAAGTGGTGGAACAAAGATAAAAACAACTATAATACTTTTATTTTAGAAAATGGTGAATTTTATTGTGTTTCTGAAAATAATGCAGATAAAAACGGTGATATGGTAACCACTTTACCTCTATATTTTGATATTGTTGAAGGTAAGGAAAGAGTTAACAATTCAATTAAGGTACTTTTAAACTGTAAAAATATAAATATTGAAACGGAGTCTCATTATCCAGAGGTTTTATACAAATACTGCTTTGATAAAGAAGCATATGACTTCATAATGGATTTAGTAAGCCCTTTAAAGAAGAGAAGTGAATATCCTGAGGTATCTTATAGCGTTGTAAATAGCATTATTACAGGTATGCTTGGAATAAAGCCGGATGCATCTAATAAAGTAATAGAAAGTACTTCAAGGCTGATAACTGAGTCAGAGTGGATTGAAATTAATAATATTCCTATATTCGATAATGAAGTTTCTATAAAGTCTCTAGGAAATAAAGAGATGACTTTTACAAATAATAGCGGAGGTAATGTTTATTGGAAAGCAGTGTTTAAGCAGGAAATTAGCGAACTATTAGTTGATGGGGTATTGGTTAAAGCACAAATAGAAGAAAGTAATAACGGAAGTAAATGTTCTTATGTGATAATACCAGTACATGAAAATGAACAGCATTATGTGAAGTTTATCTGATTTATGTAGACTAATTGCTATTATAAAGAAGGGGAACGCAGATAGATTTGAATTTACACAAGTCTATTTACGTTCCCTCTTTTTATTTCATTATAGCTATTATAGTCATAACTATTCCCATACCAGTAAAGCATATACCTACAACTCTTTGTAATGTTTTTTCATTAATCTTATTAGCGTAACGAGATCCTAGAACTCCTCCAAGAACCGCACCTGCTGCTATTAAGGCACCTAATATAAAATCTATATTTCCTCTAGCAGCATAGCCCACAGTAGAGGAAAGTGCCGTTATAGACATTATAAGAGTAGAAGTGCCTATAGCCTTATGAAGTGGGAATGACATTAATATTATTAAAGCCAGAAGTATCATAACTCCGCCGCCAGCACCAAATATTCCGCTTAATATTCCTATAGCTAATCCTATGATTAATGCCGTCAATATTTTTTGCCATTCTGCTTTAAAATGTATAAATCCACTTACAGTATCTGATGAAGCACTTTTTTCTTTGTAACTCTTTCGTATCATTAATATACCTGCAATAATTAAAACAACCCCAAAGCTTGAAGAAAGGTTACCTTCACCCATTTTACTTGCAAACAATGCACCTAACTGAGCTCCAACAATGGAAGATAAGGCTATCCAAATACCTGATTTAAGCTCAATATTTCCATTCTTGTAGTAAGAATAGGCCACAGTTAAAGAAGCTATAACATCTACAAAAAGACTTGTACCTATTGCAGCATGAACATTAACTTTAAACAGAATAGTTAGAATTGGAACTATAATCATAACTCCGCTAGCACCTATAAGACTTGTAATACCACCAGTGATAATACCAACAGCTATTGCTAATATATAAAATAATAAATTCATAAAAACTAGCCTCCTTTACTGCACTATTTAAATGATAAACTTATAAATTTAATTAAAAAGTCAATATTATCTTCCTTATCATTTGGATGAAATTCTATCATTGTTATTAAGCATATTATTAAAGATTCTGCTAACCTGGTGTACATGTTAGTACAATTGCTGAGGTGATTTTCCTTAGCATTGTGTTTAAAGAAATACTCTAATTTTGAAATCAAGCAGAGTTTTAAATCGTTAATTTCATTGTCATCCTTTAGTTCATCAATTGAAGTGTTTATTAAAACCTTTCCCAATCCATTTCTTGATTCAATATCTTCATAAAGTGTTCTAATAAGTTTTTCAAGCTTTTCTTCAAAAGAAATAGCAAATTCGTTTATATTATCAAGTTTATTGAATGTATTCTCCCAGCTTTCTTTAAGTATGCTTATATAAAGCTGTTTTTTATTTTCATAGTAATTATATAAAGTTCCAACGGCTACCTTAGATTTTTGCGATATCATCTTCATATCAACATTTGTATAGCTAAGTTCTACAAACAATTGATTAGCGCAGCTTCTAATAGTTTTCTCAACATCTTTAATTATTTTAGGCATAATAGTACTCCTTTTTATGAATTGCAATTCATTTAAATATGTATTTATTATATAATCACATTTTTTATTTGTAAATATATTTTTGAATCATGTGAAGTCAATACATATAAAACACTTGAATTTATACAATTCATGGGTGATTTTGTAAAGTTAAGTGTTTTAAATATAATATTAGGACTGGTTTATTTTAAACCAGTCCTAATATTATATAAGTATTAATTTTTACTTAAATACTCGCTGGGAGAATAGCCTTTTACCTTTTTAAAGGTTTTCGAAAAAGCTAGCTGATCTGTATAACCAACTGAGCGGGACACGTCGGCTATTCTTAAGCTTTTATTCTGTTTTAAAAGCTCACAGGCTTTATTAACTCTATATTTAATCAAAAAGTTCTCCGGAGACATATTTAAGGAGTTTTTAAACAGGCTGCTGAAATAACTTCTGTTTAAACCAATATATTCTGCAATGTTTCTAACGCTTATATTTCTATGGTAATTCATTTCTATATATTCTATAGCCTTTTGTATATATTCATGTTTATAGTTTGTGGGCTCTTTTACCTTGACTTCTTCAATCAATACGGATAGAAATAGATAAAGATAACCAAGCATCCCAATTTCCCGGGCATGCTCGAGCTTTGTGCTTTCGAAAATTTTACTCAGATATTCCTGAACAAGCTTTGGATTTTTTGTATTAATTAAAGGATTATGCTTGCTTAATCCAAGCTGCTGAATATATTGTGGAGCTTTTATACCATTAAAACCTACCCATATATAGTTCCAAGGAGTATTTTTATCAGCTTCATAATAAGTTATATCACCAGGGCAGATTAAAAAGCCTTGGTTTTCTTTTATCTCAAAGGTAAGTCCATCTATATAAAATTTGCCGCAGCCCTCCGTAACAAAGTGTATTAAATAATGATCCCTGACTGCAGGACCATAGGAATGCTTTGGCTTGCAGTTTTCCCAGCCGCACTGATAAACTACTAAATTTGAATCGTATTTATTTGTTATTTCAAGGAATAGTTCTTCCATAGAAAAATCGCTCATATGAACCTCCAACGGATTTATCCTAAATTGATGTAACATTGAACTATACACTAATAACATAATTCCATATATATTAACTTGTCTACTAACTATAATTATAAATGAAAAGAAAAATAAAGTAAAAATAAAATGTTTAAATGGAGGGATATTTATGGCAAAGATAGCCTTTATGGGGGCAGGAAGTACAATTTTTGCGAAAAATGTATTAGGTGATGTTATGTCAACACCATCGCTTAGAGATTCGGAAATTGCACTTTATGACATAGACCACAAGAGATTAAAAGAATCAGAAGTTATTCTAAATAATATTAATAATAATTCAAATAATGGGCGAGCAAAGATTACAGCTTACTTGGATAGAAAAGAAGCTTTAAGAGGAGCAAAATATGTTGTAAATGCTATACAAGTGGGTGGATATGAACCTTCTACAGTTATTGATTTTGAGATACCTAAAAAATATGGCTTGCGTCAAACTATAGGTGATACCTTAGGTATTGGGGGAATATTTAGAGCATTAAGAACAATTCCTGTATTATTTGATTTTGCAAAAGATATGGAAGAAGTTTGTCCCGATGCCTGGTTTTTGAATTATACAAATCCAATGGCTGTACTTACTGGGGCTATGCTCAGAGGAACAAGCGTTAAGACAGTTGGACTTTGTCATAGTGTACAAGTTTGCGCAGATCATTTATTAAAAGGTTTAGGAATGGAAAATGATAATCTTCAATGGAAGATAGCAGGAATAAATCATATGGCTTGGCTGCTTGAAATTACAAGAAACGGAGAAGATTTATATCCGGAAATTAAAAAGAGAGCTCAAGAAAGAGAAACTCCACACCATGATATGGTCCGTTATGAAATAATGAAGAGATTCGGTTATTATGTAACAGAATCAAGTGAACATAATGCAGAGTATATGCCTTATTTTATAAAGGATAAGTATCCTGAGTTAATAGAAAGATTCAATATACCTCTTGATGAGTATCCAAGAAGATGCATAGCTCAAATAAAAGGCTGGGAGCAAATGGGCAAGGACTTGGTTAACAATAAAAACATTGAGCATAAACGAACAACAGAATATGCTTCATATATAATGGAGGCTATGGAAACTAATATTCCATATAAAATTGGAGGAAATGTATTAAATAGTGGATTAATAACCAATCTGCCTAAGGATGCAGTAGTAGAAGTTCCTTGCTTGGTTGATAGGAGCGGGGTAACACCTTGCTTTATTGGTGAACTTCCTCCTCAATTGGCTGCACTTAACAGAACTAATATTAATACACAATTGTTAACACTAGAAGCAGCATTGACAGGTAAAAAGGAATATATTTATCATGCTGCTATGCTTGATCCTCACACTTCAGCAGAATTATCAATTGATGATATTATTTCCTTGTGTGATGATTTGATTGAGGCTCATGGTGACTGGCTTCCTAAGTTTGTGTAAACTCTAATTTGCTTTTAAAGAATGGGGGAAGGCTAAAGTGAAAGAAATAAAAGCAAGCAGTAGAATAATTAAAGTAGAGGGAGCAGATGATTTAAATTTAAATATTGTGAGTGAAGTTTTGGAAGAAGGGCTGGAAATCATAAAGTTAAAAATTACTTCAGAAAAGCCTATTCATATGCCCAAAGTTACAATTTCATGGAAGCAGCCTATTATTGATATACATTCTTATTGGTATCCCACGGCTTTTAGAAATAAGGCCTTCCATGCTGATTGGGCGAGAGGATTTTACTCTAAGGCAACAATTTCTGCACCGGTTTCATGCCTTTATAATGTAAATGGTCAGAACAGGCATACTTGTGCTTTCTCTGATGCTTTGAATACAGTTAATATCAATGCAGGGGTACACGAAGAGGATGGTACTTTTGAATGTAAAATTGTACTATTTACAGAACTCTCAAAAAAAATCCTTGATTATAAAGGTGAAATTAGAATAGACACAAGAGACATACCTTACTATGAAAGCTTAAAAGATGTTTCAAAATGGTGGGAAAGCTTTGAGCAGTATAAACCTTCCCTCGTTCCGGAAGCTGCTAGACAGCCAATGTATTCAACTTGGTATAGTTTTCATCAGGAGCTTAACGATCATGAAATTGAAAAGCAGTGCAGTATAGCAAAAAAATTAGGATGTGAGGCTGTTATTGTGGATGACGGCTGGCAGACAGATGATAATAATAGAGGCTATGCCTATTGTGGTGACTGGAAGGTTTCAAGTAAAAGGATTTCTGATATGAAAGAGCATGTTAGAAGAGTACATGATATTGGACTTAAATATTTACTTTGGTATAGTGTTCCTTTTGTTGGATTATACGCAGAGGCTTGGAACAGGTTTAAAGATAAAATTTTAGCCTATGATGGGACTTTAAAGGCGGGAGTACTTGACCCAAGATATCCTGAGGTCAGAGAATACTTAATATCTGTATATGAAAGTGCGGTTACCGAATGGGATTTAGATGGCTTTAAGCTGGATTTTGTGGATGAATTTGACTTGCCTGCTGATAAGAAGGATAGCTACAATGAACTGATGGATTTTGAATCAGTACAAGAAGCTGTAGATTGTTTATTAAGCTCAGTAATTGAAAAGCTAAAAACTATTAAGCCTGATATTATGATTGAATTCAGGCAAAGATATATTGGACCATATATGAGAAAGTACGGAAATATGTTTAGAGTTACAGACTGCCCTAATGATTCGATTACTAATAGAATAGGTTCAATGGATATAAGATTGCTCTGTGGAAACACTGCTGCCCACTCAGATCCTATAATGTGGAATAGTAAAGATACAGTGGAAAGTGCAGCGTTACAGCTAATAAATACATTATTTTCTGTGCCTCAATTTTCTATGAGATTTGAAAATTTAACGGAGGAACATTTTAAAATGAGCTGCTTTTGGCTAAGTTTCTGGAAACGCCATAAAGATGTACTTATAGATGGAGACCTTGTACCATATTATCCTGCACTAAATTACCCAATAATTTCTTCTAGAACAGAAGAAAAATATTTAGCAGCAGTATACTCAGATTTTGTTGTACATTTAGGTAAAGAAACAAATAAAAATATCATATTAGTAAATGGAACATTAAAAGATAAGCTCTATGTTGAAATAGAAAATGATTTAGGACAAAGACAAATAGAAACTGTAAACTGCATGGGTGAAGTAATTAAAAGGGAAAATATTAATTTATACAAGGGAGTATTAATTATTGACATTCCGGTATCAGGAGTGGCTTATATCAGGTAATCAGGCAGATTATTAAATATTTAAGGATTATAAGAACCCATCGCGATATCTAGATAACTTCTTATCTAGATATCGCGATGGTATTTTTTATTTTTCTATTTTAAATTTATTTAAGATCTTTCCATCCATACCAATAGCAGATATGTTGATAAAATCTTCATCAACATCTACAATAACAAAATGATGCTTTGCTATAGGAGCAACCAGTACACCCTTTTTATCTTTATATTTGTCTCTAAGTTTTTCTCCTCCTCCGCCAGTAATAATTTGATAAGCAGAATCTATTTTTCTTATTGAATAATTATGTTCATGTCCTGAAAAAACTATATGAATGTTATGCTTTTTAACTACATTCCAAAAAGAATCTCTATCGCTAGGATACAAGTCCAGACAATGTCCAAAATGAGCGCCTGTAGGAAATGCAGGAGAATGAATAAATACAAATTTATTTTTGGTTTCTTTCGAAGCGGCATCTTCTAAAAAGGCAAGCTGTTTTTCAGAAACTTTATTTAGCTCTCCATAGTGAAAGGAATTAAGTATTATAAGTCTTGTATCTCCATAATCGACATAATAAGAGGTATTGTTATAATTCTCAAGACATGTACCAGGCAGCATATCGCTGTAAAATATTTGAAATACTTTTTCGTAGGAATCATCTGTAGGTTCGTTATTTACCTCATGATTTCCTATGATGGGAAGCAAAGGTTTGTGAGGATAATATTTTTCAATCAGTTTTCTAAAGCCTTCAAGCTGATCAACTAATATAGCTTTGTCACTGCTGCCTGCTATATTATCCCCGCCAAGCACAATGAATTCAGGTTCGGGTTTTAGTTTTTTGCTTTCTTTCAATAATTTTGATATAACTTTTTCATTAATGCCATTATACTTGCCTTTTGTATCGCTTAATATCATAAATCTCATAGTATCATCTCCACATTAACTTATCTTTTTATAATTAATTTTTTTATAGCGCCTCCACTTTTCATAAAGGTCAGGTCTGGTATCTTTTAAAAAATCAAATAGTTCTTGTTTAAAACCAGCCTTTTCAATACCGCTGATGAGCAAGTTTGGAATTTCAGTTTTCTTTTTCATTGATTTTGCAGTATCTATAAGCTTAAGTTCATGAGAAGGAGTAACAAAAACATGAAATATAGCTGCATCAAGTCTTTTGTAGCCAACTTTAATCATAGACTCGTACAGTTCAATAATTTTAATTATGAGTTGTGAGGTTAATTTATGTGTCTCTAAATATTTATCAAGTTCAACCCCAGAGATTAATTCTCTTATGATATAATCCTGTCCATACTTATAGAGCTTTGGAAAATGAATATCTTCTTGAGCTATGTTTAATGACTGCACTTCTTCCTTGCACTCTCTTTTGCTCTTAAATACTTTAATGCATCTTTGATTATCAATTTTATACACTCTGCCCTGAGTTCCTGTCCCTAACAGCTGAAGCTCTTTTAGGTTAAAACCTGCATACTCACTTATATAAACCACCTGCTTAAAAATAATCATAATGTCAGTATATGATTTTAAAAATTTCTTTGTGTATTAATAGTTTGATAAAAGATTAGAAATACTCTTTTGGAGAATACTATTAAATTATCAGAATGGTTTATAGAAAGGAGGCTGAAGTCCTAAATGGACTTTAGCGGGTAATTTGCGAGTGGAACGAGCGATCATAAATTACCAAGTGATCCGACAAAAAGGAGGATTCAATGATGAAGCGTAAAGTTGGCAAAAATATATCCGAAGAAAGGCTTAGAAGAATAGAAAATTCACCTAATTATAGAGATGGAAGATTTCATAATCTTGAAGGTGTTTATGATCTGTCAGATTATACAAGCATCGTTAGAATGCTTAAGGATATGTTTTTCAATAAAACTAAAAGACGTGAACCTCCCCGTGCTTTGCCTTCAATAAAAACTGATTTAATGAGTTTGAATCCAAATGAAGATATTATTATCTGGTTTGGGCATTCCTCATGGTTCCTTCAGCTTAATGGTAAAAGATTTTTAATAGATCCTGTGCTGAGCGGCAGTGCTTCTAAAATAAAATTCTTTAATAGAAGCTATAAAGGAAGTGATATATATAAAGTAAGTGATATACCTGATATAGATTATCTTCTTATTTCACACGACCACTATGACCATTTAGACCATGAGGCTGTAGCCGAATTAAAACCTAAAATTAAACATCTAATTACAGGACTTGGGGTAGGAGCATATTTTGAGCACTGGGGCTTTGATAAAAATATAATAATTGAAAAGGACTGGAACCAAGGTGCAATTTTTGATGATGGGTTTGAAATAACCGTAGCTCCTGCGAGACATTTATCGGGAAGAGGAAGAAAGAAAAATCAAACCTTATGGGTATCTTTTATAATAAAGGCAGGTAATATGAAAGTTTTCTATAGTGGAGATTCAGGCTATGGTTCTCATTTTAGGCAAATAGGAGAAAAATATGGGCCATTTGATTTAGCTATTCTAGAATGTGGTCAGTACAGCGGGCATTGGCCTGATTCTCATATGATGCCTGAAGAAACGGTTCAGGCTTCTATTGACTTAAAAGCAGAAAAGCTGCTGCCTTCCCATTGGGCAAAGTTTACTTTGTCTATGCATGCATGGGATGAACCTATAATTAGGGTGACTAAAGAAAGCTGCAGAAGAAATGTAAACCTGCTTCATCCTATGATTGGTGAAAAATTAGATGTTAAAACGCCTAAGAAAACTGAAGCCTGGTGGGAGAAGATTGAATGATTATACTATAATAGGAGTGAAAATAATGAAAAAAACAGTTTTGATTACTGGAGCCTCCAGTGGTTTTGGATATGAATTTGTAAAGCTGTTTGCTAAGGAAGATTATAATCTTATTTTGACAGCAAGAAATATTGAAAGACTTGAGGAAATTAAAGATGAATTTGATTCATTAAATATTACGCTTATTAAAAAGGATTTATCAAAACCACATTCAGCTAAAGAATTGTATGATGAAATAAAAGAAAAGGGCTTGAATATTGATATACTTATAAATAATGCCGGTTTCGGGCTTGTGGGAAGGTTTGATAAGCTTGATGCTGATAAACAGCTGGAAATGGTAGAATTAAATGTTATAACATTAACAGAACTGACTCACTATGTTTTACAGGAGATGAAGTTAAGGAGAGAAGGTAAAATTCTAAATGTAGCTTCTACAGCAGCCTTTCAGCCAGGACCCTTAATGGCAGTTTATTATGCCTCCAAGGCTTATGTATTATCATTTTCAGAAGCATTAGCTGAAGAACTTAGGGGTACTGGAATAACAGTTACAGCTTTGTGCCCCGGACCATCAAAAACTAATTTTGCAAAGGCAGCAAATGTTGAGAAGACAAAGATGTTTGCTAAGGTAATGAATGCAGATGTAGTAGCAAGACTTGGCTATAAGGCTCTTATGAAAGGGCAGAGAGTTGTGGTTACAGGAACTGTAAATAAGTTAGGGACTTATGCAGTTAAGTTTTTGCCAAGAAGCCTTGTTGTTAAGATCACTAAAGCGCTCACTGTAGAATCGCATTGATAAATCACTATTTGGGTGAGTAAATGTTCCCATGACTTTGAAGCTTTTTACTCACTCAAATAGAAGATCTACTATGAAATCTATAACTAGAAATAGTTCATGAATTGTAAATTATAAATCTCCGCGCCCGGTTCTTTCAATATGAACCTTAGGCTTTACTTCAATATCAGAATCAGATATAACTTTATCCCAGTCTATGCCGGTGCGTCTTCCATATTTTGCAGCGGCTACACTTCCAAGCTCAAGCCCGTCAAAGCTATATTCATTTTGCATTTTCTTAATTAGAGTTTCTGAAGATTTTTTAATTTTATCTTCTATTTCTTTCTCAGCCTCTTTTTTTGCATCAATATTATTATAAAAATTATTATAAATTTCATTTTCCAAAATATCACCTTTTAATGTGACTTCAATTGTAAATTTATACTTGTCACCATTTTTTTCGCAGGTAACCTTTCGTTTGGAGGTGCCATAAAAACTGAAGGATTCAGTAGGAGATTTTTCAAGGTCTATATGACCATGACATTTGTTCTCTCTTAGAAGATTAAAAAAGCGAGTTTCAGTCATATTTAACTTTCCTATCATCTTGTAGTTTTTAAATAAGCTAAGTCCCTTAACTTCAAAACCCTCATCGGTACTTTCTATATAAGGAATAACTAAAGATTTTCCCTCTTGAGTAGTTTTAACATAAATATCAGAAAGGTTATAGTGTTTTGAAAAAAAGTTGTTGTTAGTAAGATTGCGAATAATTCCATCAATTTCATCTGCAGCACAATTAGATCCCTCAATATGTCGTTTAAAAGCATCTTCTGCAGAACCGGATATCACCGCAATGGAGCCATTATCATTTACTGCGGGGTTGTTGAATAAGAAATCTATAATTGTTTTAATACCATTTTCAGATATACCTTCGCTAAATAAATAAACCTTTTCAAAACCTAATACAAATTTATTGCTTATTTTGGTCTGCCTATCTTCTCTTGCATTACCGATTGTACTGCCGACAGCTCTTTTTACATCACAGGAAGATAATTTTTCGTTTTTAAAGGTATAGAAGCTTGTTGGAATTATAAATTGAAGTTCCCCTCCGGTACTGCTGTTGCATCAAAGAAAAACTTACTT
>KE993476.1 GCA_000466585.1 Clostridiales bacterium oral taxon 876 str. F0540 | reverse complement strand
AGTTATAAACTTGGCATTTTTTATTTTTTGATTAAGTATCTTTTATTTTCAAATTTCGTAGTTTGGTATTTTATCATAGCAGTTCTGGCACAAAAAATATAAAAAGCACTAAGCAGTAGATTCTTAGTGCCTATAGTAAACTTTTTTAAAACATATCTTTTTTACCTAAGATAAATGCAGCAACTAAAGCCATAAATATTATTATAGCTAAAATAATATAGAATCCGTTAGGATTATTTGCAAATGGTACTAGAACATTCATACCGAATAACCCGCTAATCATAGTGGGTATAGCCATAACAATTGTTATGGAAGCTAAAAATTTCATTACCATATTTAAGTTGTTTGAAATAACAGAAGCAAACGCATCCATAGTTCCGCTCAATATATTACTGTAAATTGTAGCCATTTCTATAGCCTGTTTGTTTTCTATAATTACATCTTCCAGAACATCTTTATCCTCAGGATACTTTTGCATTATCTCTAATTTGAGCATCTTTTCAAGTGTAATTTCATTAGATTTTAATGAAGTAGAAAAGTAGACTAGAGATTTTTCAAGGGATAAAAGTTGAATTAACTCTTTATTTTTCATAGATTTATGAAGTTTTCTTTCAATCATTAAGCTCTTTTTATCAATTTGCCTTAAGTGAAGTAAATAATAAGTTGAAATTTTAAATAGTATTTGAAGAATAAATCTTGAGCGTTTGAAAGTAAAGAAAGATTTAACTTTACCTTCTACAAAGTCTGTAAGTATCTTGCTGTTTTTTAAACATACAGTTATGATTTCTTTCTCAGTATGTATTATTGCAAGAGGATATGTGTCATAAGTTAGAGAGTTGGCCTCCATTTCTGTGAAAGGAATATCCATAACAAAGAGTATATTATTATCCTCAGTATCTATACGAGAAGTTTCTTCTTCATCCAGTGCTGCTCTTAAAAACTCTAAAGGAGCTCCAGTTTTTTTCGAAACAAGAAATAATTCCTGGTCAGAGGGTGCTACAATATTGATCCAGCATCCTGGTTCAATGTTGTCAAGCTTTTGAAGCTCATGGGATGTTTCGTTAAAGTTTTTATATATAGAAATCATAGTTATCCTCCAAGAAAAAATGAATAATTAAGAATGAAGAACGAAGAACTGTTGAAGAAAGTTTATTAAGGATTATAAATTAATGCAATTTAGGAAAGTCCTTCGGACTTTCATCCAACATTCTTCATTCCTCATTATTCATTCTTAATTATATTATATCTTATTAGAGAATAAAGTCTATATTTTATAATACTTCACAAGGTGTTTCTTGATGGTTTTTAATATTTTCATAAAATTCGACTTTAACTTCTTGAAGAAGGTCTTCTTTTTCCAATAGATCAAGAGCAGTCATAGCAAGTGCAGAAGATATTTTAAGAACTTTATCTTCAGCATACTTAGATACTGTTGCGCGAGCAAAATCTATGGAGTTATATTTTATGGAACAATCGTCAACCACTGAAACATAAGGGTGTATACAAGGAACTGCATGACTTACTGTTCCAAGACTTAATCCAGAATAGCTGTTTTTAGGCACTACAGTATCAATAATTCCAATTTCTTTTAGATTATGAGCAAAAATTCTTGACAAAGCATGGTTGGGTATAAGTTCATCATATGGAAGCTCAGGCATTGTAATCTCATATTTTAAATTCATAATACTAGCTGCTGTATTAGTAAGTTCTTTAATTTTATTTTCAATTTCACAAGCAGCTGTCATTTTTGGAGCTCTTATATAAAACTTTAAATCTGATTGAGAAGGAACTAAATTACAAGCCTCTCCATTTGTTATTTTTACATTGTCTATATTGCAACTTCTGCTAAATCCATTTTTTAAGAAGCTAAGAGAGTTTACAATGAAATAGCAAGCATCTAAAGATGAATAGCTCCCATCACTTGAATTAACCATAGGTGTTTCGCTAGTGAACCTGATTTGAACAGGAAGAAGAGCCATGGACGTCCCTGTTTCAGCATTTTCTACATCAGGATGAGCCATAAGAACTACATCAATATCATTAAAAGTGCCCTGTTTTGTCATTGTGACTTTAGCACCGCTTACAAATTCACCAGGGCAGCCAAGTAAAACTATTGTACCTGCATCAAAGTTTTTAAGAACTTTTGACAAGGACAGAGCAGCTGCAGTAGACATAGCAGATATTAAATTATGGCCGGTTACATGGCCCTCTTTAGTTGCTGCATCATATTCGCAAATAAAACATATTTTAGGGTGACCGCTTCCAAATTCAGCATGAAAGGCAGTAGGTATATCTAAATAATTTTCTGTAACCTTAAAATTATTATCCTTAAGCATTTTTACTATGTAGTCATAAGCTTTATATTCATAAAAGCTCTCTTCTGGATTTTCATATAGGTATTTTGAAAGATTGAATATATCATCTTTAATTGTATAAAGATAGCTAAGCATTTCTTGTTTCATAATAGACCTCCGTAATTTAATAATGCAAATTATATAAAATAGTGTTTCCTTAAAGCTTGTAATATATTTGAACAAAATTTAAATATTTAGGTGGACAAAATAAAAGTGGACATTATACTGAATAAAATATATTAGAAGAGGCAAAAATTAGAATAAAATAGGCATGTACAGCAATTGATAGGGGGAAATTATGAAAAAACAAGCATGTATTATATGTAGAAAGCCTCTAAATAATGGTATAATTATTAACGGAAAAAGAATTTGCAAATGCTGCGAGGAAAGATTGATAAATTCAGATATGAATACAGACTTTTATGATTATTATAAAGACTGTATAAAAAAGACAATAGTTCAAGTTACGCTAAGAGGAGAGGATACTCGTTGTCTAAATTACCACTTGTAGAAGGGCTTTTAAGATATACTAATGAAAACAATATCCCGCTTACTATGCCTGGGCATAAAGGCGGCAGAGGATTTTTAAGTACAGATATTGGCAAGGATATATATAGTAATATTTTAAAAATGGATATTACAGAGGTTGACGGGGTAGATAACCTCCATCATCCAGAGGGCATAATAAGAGAAGCACAAGATCTGTTAAGCAAATTTTATAAAAGTAAAAAATCATATTTTTTAGTAAATGGAAGTACAAGCGGAAATCTAGCTATGATTTTTTCAACTTTTAGTGAAGGTGATAAAATTATAGTAGAAAGAAACTGTCATAGAAGTGTTTTTAACGGAATAATTATGCGAAAATTAAAACCGGTATATATAAGAAATGAAATCAATGAGAAGTATAATGCTCCTATGTCAATTGATATGGAGCATTTTTTAAGTATAATAGAAGAAAATAGCGATGCAAAAGGTATAGTAATCACTTATCCTAATTATTATGGTATATGTCCTGATTTAAAATTTATTATTAATGAAGCAAAAAAATACGATATGAAAGTGCTTATTGATTCAGCTCATGGAGCTCACTTTGGGGTAAACGAGGCCTTGCCTGAGAGTGCAGTTAGGCTTGGAGCAGATATGGTGGTTATGAGCTGCCATAAAACTCTTTCAAGTCTTACTCAAACGGCATATCTTCATGTGGGTCAAGGAGTGGATACAGAAAAAGTTGATTTTTATGTTAGCGCTTTTATGAGTACAAGCCCATCCTATATTTTGATGGCTTCAATGGATTATGGAAGATATTATCTAGAAGAGTATGGCAAAAAAGACTATGAAGAACTTATAAGAAGGGCAAACATATATAGAGCTAAAATTAATAAACTTAAGTTCTTTCATATTTTAGATAGCAATGATATTACTAATATGGATTTAAGTCGTTACGTTATAAATTTAGGCAGTGGACTCAGCGGGCATAAGCTTTTAGAATATTTAAGAAGCAAGAAAATACAAGGTGAAATGAGCGATGCTTCTAACGTAGTTTTAATATTTTCTCCTTTCAATAAAGATAAGGATTTTGAGGAATTATATAAGGCTCTTAGTGAATGTGATATTGAATTACTAAAAGAAAAACAAGTAAGGGAGCAAAAGACATATATACCTGAAATAAAACTTATGCCTTGGCAAGTTGTTGATATGGAGAAGAAGAATATAAGTATAACTGAGGCTGTAGGAAAGGTTTGCGGAAAAGCAGTTGTCCCATATCCTCCCGGTATTCCGCTAATAAACCCTGGAGAAGTTATAGATATAACAGTGTTAGATATGATAAGATATTACTTAGAGAATAATGTAACTATACTTGGAATTGATGATGAGCATATTACCGTAGTGGAGTGATAAGAATGAATAAAGGATTATTAATAACATTTGAAGGTCCGGATGGATCCGGAAAGTCTACACAAATCGAATTGCTTAAGGATTATTTAGAAAAGAAAGGTTTTGAAATAATATTTACAAGAGAGCCGGGCGGGACAAAAATAAGTGAAAAGATAAGAAATATCGTATTGGATAATGAGAATAAAGAAATGTCTAGTATGTGTGAAGCTCTCTTATATGCAGCTTCTCGCGCTCAGCTTGTTAGTGAAGTTATTAAGCCGGCGTTAAATGAGGGCAAAGTAGTAATTTGCGATAGATTTGTAGAATCTTCAATTGTATATCAGGGTATTGGAAGGAATCTCGGAGAAGATAGAGTAAGAAGTATAAACCTAGCAGCTACTGATGGATTAAGGCCTGATATAACATTTTTACTTACAATACCTTTTGAGGAAGGGCTAAGAAGAAAGTCTAAGCAGAGGTCTCTAGACAGATTAGAAAACAGTGGAGACGAGTTTCATAAAAGAGTATATGATGGTTATATGAATTTAGTTGATTCAGCTGAATATATAACTTCTGTTGATGCTAACAGGCCCATGGAAGATATACATAATGATATCATAAGTATGATAGAGAATTTAATATAATCAAAGAGCATCTGTAGAAAGATAGAATTATCTACAGATGCTCTTTTTAAGTATTAGTCATTAGCAGTTCTAGCAGCTTTCTTTGCATGGGCTGCAGCAGCTTAAGTAGAATAATGCAATTATGAACAGAATTCCATTATCGATTCCTTGATAGCCTGCATTACCATTTCCTAGCCAATTGTTATTACCATTAAATTGGAGTATAATAAGTATTAATATGATTAGGTTAGATAAACTAGGTTTTCTAGAACCGAAGCCTAAACCATCTAGTAGTCCATAATTGTTATTACAGCATTTTTTGCTCATATGAGACCCTCCTTTTTATAATTTGTCTGACTCAGCTTTAATCCTTAGCACCTTAATTTCAGTATATTCTCTAGAACGCTTTTGGTGATTTATTATATAATAAAATTATAGTAATCAATATTGGTGAAGTCTTTGAAATTAAGTATTGCAAAAATTTAGAAAAAGATGTAAATTAAATATAATCAAATTAAATATTATGGAGGTATTTATATGAAACTTATAATTGCTATTGTTCAAGATGACGATGCAGGTGAACTTATAGATGTTTTAAATGATGCAGGCTTTAGAGTTACAAAGTTAGCAACCACAGGAGGATTTTTAAAAGCTGGAAATACTACTTTAATGATAGGTGTTGAAGCTGAAAAAGTTGATAAAGTTCTCAGCGTAATAGAAGAGGTTTGTAAGACAAGAGATCAGGTTGTTACTTCACCATCTCCAGTTGCAGGTTCTACAGGGGTATATGTCCCATATCCTGTTGAAGTTGAGGTTGGAGGAGCAACTATATTTGTGGTAGATGTAGATAAGTTCATAAAAATATGATAAATTAAACTATGGCAAACAATTATACTGCATAACTACTAAGGAGCGGTAAACTTGAATTTTGAAAAAATAATTGGGCATGAAAATATAAAAAATCAAATAAGTGCATCAATAAATTCGGGCATGTTTTCACATGCCCATCTTATCGTTGGCGAAGATGGAATTGGAAAAAGTTTAATGGCAAGAGGTATAGGACTTAAGCTTTTAGGTAAAGACTATGATAGAGAATATGCTGATCTTATTGAGTTTAAAGTTCCCTCTAATAAGCAAACTATTGGTATAAAGTATTTGGTTGAAGAAATAATAGACGAAATAAATAAAAAACCTTATGAAGGAAATAAAAAGGTTATAATAATATATGAAGCAAACAAAATGACAGCGGATGCTCAGAATGCTTTTTTAAAAACTATAGAAGAACCTCCACAGGGGGTTTTTATAATTCTGTTATGTGAAAAGCTTGAAAATATATTAGAAACTATTAGGTCAAGATGCCAGATTCATAAGCTTCAGAGACTGACTTCAGATGAAATGGAAAGGTTTTTAAAAATAAAATATACAAATATATCTTTAAATGAAATCAAAGCTGTAACTGCCTTTAGCGACGGTATACCAGGAAGAGCAGTGAGGTTTATCGAAGATGAAAGCTTTAAAGAGATCAGAAATACTATATTAAACATATTTTTAAGTATGAGCAGTAAGAAAGCTAGGGAATTTTTAAAATATGAAGAATTCTTTATGAAATATAAAAATGATTGGCAGGAAACTTTAACTTGGATGCTATCATTTGTCAGAGACATTTTAGTTTATAAAGAGACTGGTAAAGATGAGCTGGTTGTAAACTTAGATAAGATTAATGACATAAAAGAATCAGCTTCCTTATTTTCTTTTAGTTCATTAAATGATATTATAGATATAGTAAATGAAACAAGGCAGAAGTTAGAAAGAAATGTTAATCCTTCACTTACATTCAGTACTATGCTGCTTAAGTTTTTAGATATATAGATATTTATTGTTACCTATTATAGGAGGCATTATGGTAAAAGTTGCAGGTATTCGTTTTAAAAAGGCTGGAAAAATATATTATTTTGATCCTGGCGATTTAGATATTCAAAAGGGTGAAAATGTGATAGTGGAGACAGCTAGAGGTATAGAGTTTGGTGAGTGTGTAACCGGAACCAAATTTATTAATGACGAAGATATTGTTTCACCTCTTAAAAGTGTTATTAGGAAAGCTACAATGGAGGATGAGACTCAACATAAAGAAAACAAGGTAAAGGAACAGGAAGCCTTCAGAATATGCCTTGAAAAAATTCAAGAACATAAGCTTGTTATGAAGCTTATAGATGTAGAATATACTTTTGATAATAATAAAGTTATATTTTATTTTACGGCAGACGGAAGGGTTGACTTTAGAGAACTTGTAAAAGATTTAGCTACTATTTTCAGAACGAGAATAGAACTTAGACAAATAGGTGTAAGGGATGAGTCAAAAATGGTTGGAGGCCTTGGACCATGTGGAAGGCCTTTATGCTGTTCAAGTTTTCTGGGTGATTTCGTTCCAGTATCAATAAAAATGGCTAAGGAACAAAATCTTTCCTTAAATCCTACTAAAATTTCAGGAATTTGCGGAAGATTGATGTGCTGCTTAAACTATGAACAAGACACTTATGAGGATATTAGAAAAAGACTTCCAAGAGTAGGTTCTGTAGTAGATACAGAAGATGGAAGAGGAGAAGTTGTTTCAAATAGTGTTGTTAAGGAAATGGTTAAAGTTAAGATAAAACCAAAAGATGGTGAAGAAGTAATTAGGGATTACAGCATTGAAAAGGTAACTTTAGTTTCTGGTGGTTATGAGGGAATAATTGATGAAGAAGAGATAGAAATCGAAATTCAAGATGTAGATGTAGATGTAAAAGAAATAAAGGAATTATTTAAAGAAAACTAAGGAAAACTAGGGGGGCCAATTTTAATGAAGTCCGTTATTAAGATTGCAAACATGAAGAGCTTAGCTGATGTTAATAGTATCAGAGAGGCTATATCCATGAATGAAGGGGTTATAGCCTGTCAGATCAATAAAGAAAAGCAAGAAGTAAATGTTGTATATGACAAGTACTTTTTAAATGAAGATAAATTAGTTCAATGCCTTGAGGATCTAGGGTATACTGTTCTTTAAAAAAAACTTTGAAAATATTTTAAATAGTGGTAAAATAAGAATGGACAATCCATATTAAAATATTTAGGAGGAGTATACTATGGCATACAAAATTACTGATGCTTGCATAAGCTGCGGTGCATGTGCTGCTGAATGCCCAGTTAGTTGTATAAGCGAAGGAGATAGCATATTTGTAATAGATGCAGATAACTGCATAGATTGTGGAAATTGCGCTAATGTTTGCCCAGTAGGAGCACCTGTTCAAGAGTAATCTTACTAAAAAGACCGTTATTTAACGGTCTTTTTATTTTTTAAAAGTTAATGCATTGTTTACCATTTGTATATTGTGTTTATTTTATAATAAGGGTAAAATTAAATCTACTTATATTGCCTAAAATGCAGGTTTTTACGGAGGAAAAGGGAAAATGAAAACCATAAGAAGAAAATTGACAATAAGTTACTTAGGATTAGCTCTTTTATGTATTATTGGGACTACTGGTCTTATTGCTAGTCAGCTTATAGGCAGCATGGGAGATCAGCTTCAAGAGCAAAATAGTGCATTAGCTATGCAAATAGCAGATGGACTTAGAGGATCTAACTCATCAAGCAATGAAAAAGTACAAGAATTTTTGGAAAGAACTAAGGGCCATCAGAATTCAATAGCATTTATTAACGTTATTGATAAGAATAATAAGATAGTTGCGAGTAGTGACAAATCAAAAGTTGGACAAGATGGTGATAGTAAAACTAAAAAGGTTATTTCAGATGGCAAAGATACATCAGAACTTTCTGCAGGAGAAAATAAAGAAAATATACTTCAAGTAATAATACCGGTTCAAGGAGAAAGCTTTGGGGATGGAGCTTTGTCTGTTGGAATATCAGTAAGCATAGATACGAAAGGAATAGTAGTTAAGTCCTTAAGATTTCTTATTTTTATATTAATAATAGCAATAGCAATTTCTTATATTGAATCAAATAGACTTTCAAAGCCAATTAAGAAGATAACTAAAGCGATACAAGAGGTAGCAAAGGGAGATTTTAGTGTTGAGTTTAAAGTTAATACTAAGGATGAGATTTCTATTTTGGCTGATGCCATGAACACAACAATGTCTACAATTAAAAATATGATAGGAAATATAAAAAATTCGTCTGATAAGTTAAGTTCGGTTTCAGGTAATTTAGCATCATCTACCGAGCAGATATCTGCTTCAAGCAATGGTGTAGCTAAGGCTATTGAAGAAGTTGCAGTAGGTGCTTCCAAACAATCTGAGAATATTACAGATACAGTTAATATGCTCGAGAGCTTTGGCGTAACTTTAGACGAAGTTAATAGAAAGCTTCAGAATGTTACAGAAGGAAGTATTAAGATTAAAGATGTAGCGGATAATGGCTCGGATAAGATTGAAATGCTTGTAAAATCTATTAATGATGTAACTAGCACCTTTAAATATGTTATAGAAAAATTATCTTTACTTGATAATAGTGTAGGACAAATTACAACTATAACAGATGTAATAAATGCTGTAGCTGAGCAAACTAATTTATTAGCCTTAAATGCTGCTATAGAAGCGGCTAGAGCGGGAGAAGTTGGTAAAGGATTTGCAGTAGTTGCTGAAGAGATAAGAAAGCTGGCAGAACAAGTATTGGATTCTTCTAAAGGAATAGCACAACTGGTTGAAAGAATTACTGTTGAGGCTGAAGATGTTTCCTCTACTGCTAAGGATGTATCAAGCAAAATGTCTAGTCAAAGCGAAGATGTTAATAAAACAGTTATATCATTTAAGGAAATAATTAAGGAAGTAAATGATATAGTTCCGCAAATAGAAGAGGTTAATAGAGCTTTAGGCAGCGTAATAGTTTCTAAGAACGAAGTTATTAATAAAGTTGAAAATGTTGCATTAGTTTCTGAAGAAGTTTCAGCCTCAGCGCAAGAAATAACTTCCTCCGTAGAAGAACAAAACGCTTCAATAGAAGAGTTAACAGTAGCAGCAGGTGATTTAGCCGAGATGTCTAAACATATGTTTAATAGCATAGAAAAATATAATATATAAAAATATAATATATAAAAATAATAGAAACTGCTGTATACAATTTTTATACAGCAGTTTTATATTGAATTAAATAAGGCATCCTTGAAGATAATAACAGATGCAAAGACAAAAAGTTATATGCGATAGTTATTGATAAATGGTTTAAAAGGGGGTGCTTTAATGACATTAAATCAATTAAGAAAGCTAAACAGACAGATTAAAATTAAGGGTATTACTAATTTATCCTTTAAGAAATATGGCAAAATAGTTACAGGATATGATTTTACAGAAATGATTAAATTAATTGAGGAAAAGACTCCGGTTCCGGAGGAAGGGATACTATCCGTTCCTTCGTCAGAACTTTTAGAGAAAACTACTGTATTTAAAGAGCTTGAAAACAAGTACTTTGGAGAAATATCTATTCAGGCTGGATATTGTAATGGAACGAATTCTAAACTAAACTATTTAGGTTTTCACAGAACTAATAAAATAGTTATTGCAGTAACTGACATGGTAATTTTTACAGGCAGAACTCAAGATATTATAGATAATCAGTATGACCTTAAAAGAATAGAAGCCTATTTTATTCCGGAAGGAGTAGCGGTTGAAATTTATAGTACAACTTTACACTCGATACCCTGTAAAATGGAGGTAAATGGATTCAGATGTGCTATTATATCGGTAAAGGGAACTGAAGGATTAATAAATATTGATGAGCTTGAAGATAATATGCTTTCAAGCAAAAATACATGGATTCTGGCACATGAAGAGTACTCTGATTTTAATAATAAAATGCAGATAGGGCTTATTGGAGAGAACCTCGAAATTCATATATAATTTATAAAAAATGAGAAATGAACTTATAATGTTCACTTCTCATTTTTCTTACCTATTAACTGATCGGGCCATTCGAGTATAAGTGTGCCTCTTTCCTTTGATAGCAATACTATAATCCATGATATTTTCGGGAATTGCAATTCCTACATATCCAGCATCTCCGATATGATGAAGATCTGTACCTGTCATCTTACACATAAGAGCAATTTGTTTTATAGTATGACTGTCTGCTCCTTCTTGTGAGGTGCCTATAGCAGTAAGAGCAAGTTTTCCTTGACTATGTATAAAAGAAACAAGCTCCTTTACATATTCAACAGTTATTCCAGGTACGGTTCCAGGGGCAGGGAGGAGGATAATATCAGCTCCTGCAGCTATAAAATCAATAATATCATTTTTTGTAATAATATTTTCTCCGGCTTCATGCATTGATCCTGCGGCATGCATTTTTCCGGCAGCAAGTATAAGCTTATCACCTAAGCTTGTATTTATGTCTTTAAGTGTGCCTATTATTTCTTTATTTGAAACTCCAGTACCTGGATTGTCGGTAAGAAGTATCATATTTACTCCCATTTCATAGGCTTTTTTAGCAGTTTCAACAGTAGCCTTTCGTCCATTTGAAATATCTTTGATTTCACCTATAGTTTGGGATGAAGAATCCACCGGTTCTAAGTTTATTCCAATTATTCTTCCTGTTAGCCTTCTTATTTCTCTAACTATATTTTCTTTTTCAACCTGAGGTATTCCGTTAAATACTGGATTATATACATCGAAAAAATTTAATAAAAGTATATCAGAACCAAATGAACAGGCTAATTCAGCGTTGCTTATGTTAAAAAGCATTGGCTGAAAAGCTCCTATAATCTCAGTAACCATTACTCTGCCTTCACTGGCAGCTATAGACTCCAAAATTTCTTTTTTATTCATAATATCAATGTCTGAACTATTACAATCAAGCAGTCTTTTTGGCATATAAGAATATCATTCCTTTCTATTATAAAGTTTAAGTAAATTAATACATTCTTTTACAGAATTTTATAGCTTTTTGTTTTTAGTGTCAATAAAAAAATATATATCAGAAGATTTTAGTATATTTAGAGTTCTTTATAATGTTGACATCTAACTTATAAGGTTTTATAATATTTAAGTAACGTGTTACTGTTAAATCAGGCATGAGTTTTATAGCTCATGCTTTTTTTGTTGTATATTACAAATTAATAATAGAGAATATAGGTCTATGAAGGAGGAAACAAAATGTTTGGTTTTTTTAAAAAGAGTTTTAGGTTGATAGCACCAGTTGATGGAAAGGTAATTGATCTTTCAGAGGTTCCGGATCAGGTATTTGCACAGAAAATGGCTGGTGATGGAGTTGCAATTGAAACAACAGGAGATACAATAGTTGCTCCGGCAGACGGAAAACTAAGTATGATATTTAAAACAAATCATGCTTTTGGAATAACTTTAAGTAATGGTGCAGAAATATTGGTTCACATAGGATTAGACACAGTTGCTCTAGAAGGGGCAGGTTTTGAAAGAATAGCTCAAGAAGGCCAGGATGTTAAAGCAGGAGATGTTATCATTAGGATAAACAGAGATGAAATAATGTCAAAAGGATATTCACTTTTAACTCCGGTATTGATAACTAATCCAGATGGTTTTAAAGAATTAGAAATGAATATTGGAGCGCAGGTTAAAGCAGGACAGGATGAGGTTTTAACTTATAAAGCAAAATAGATAAAAATAAAGTATATATAAATTAGTAGTTACTAATTCATATATACTTTTTATTTACTTTCTGTTAATTTTTGAAGGTGAATTGCTATATAACCAATCTCATCAGGAACAACCTTTACTTCGAGGCTCTCTTCTATTATGCTTCCTATTTTTTCTGCTAATTTGTAGGAGGCTTTATACTTTCTTTTTATTGCACTCAGCAGTTCATTTTTTATTGGTGAGTTTTTTAGGATTCTCTCAACAGCAAACCTCAAATGAATAATAAACCTAGCGTAATCTAAAGAATCTCTATCAAGCTCAATGTTTAAGTTGTCTTCAACAAATTCTGTTATAGTATTCGCAAGAAAAGCATATTTTATTGTGTTTGATAGGGTACCCTTATTTCTGGCAGAATGTATATGTAGTGTAATAAAACCGATTTCTCCATCTGGAATAGATATACCGGTGCGTCTTTCTAAAAGTGCTACAGCTTTTTTTGCAATTTCATATTCTTTCTTAAACAAAACTTCTGTTTCAACTAAAAAAGGATTTACTATTTCATTGTTTTCCTTAAGTCTCTTTAATGTAAAGAAAATATGATCTGTTAAAGATATATGTATACTCTCATCAAGTTCTTCAGTAAATTCCTCACTAATCATAGATATAATTTCTTCACATATGGCTATGATATTTTCATCTACTGTGTTAATCAATTGGGCAAATTTATTTTTATTTTGGGGGTCTTGAATAATAAATGTCTTTTCGATGCTTTTATCCGGAGAAATTCTATCGCCAGTACGTTTACCAAAGCCAATGCCTTTTTCAAATAATATTTTTTCAACATTATTATCAATTACCAAAATGATATTATTATTAAAAACCTTTTGTACAATATAGCTGTTATCCTGCAAGTTATCACCACTCTATTCTCATATTAAATAAAATACACTTTATGAAGTTATATTTGCTTATATAGTATTATACAATAAAAATTGTAAAAAATGTATGATTTGTTATCAAAAGTTTTCATTATATAAAAAAGGCATGCCTGTAAGCATACCTTGAATTTTCTATGCAATTAGTATTTTAAAGTTATCATTAACTATTTTTTCTATATCCAAATCTGTTTCGTTTAAAGCTATATTCCATTTAGAGAGATTAATTTTTTTCAATTCATCTACCATTAAGGATGAAATATCATTATATATAGCTTTTAATATATTCTCTTTAAACATTTTATAATTTTTACATTTACTAACAGATAATTGTATACAGTGCTGAGGGAGAGTTATCAGACTAACATGATTTTCTTCAAAAGTTGCTTTTTTGTTTAGAATATAATCTCTTCTTACACAGCTAAGCTCATTCTTGAAGACTGCAATAATATCAAACTCTTCAAAAGTGATGTGAGCTACATCCTCAAGAGCATTAACTCTGAAAATTAAGGAATGTTCATTATAATTTTCACCGTAATGAGGTTTATTTTTGGGTGAGAATTTAAGAAAGCTTTTTCGAAGCTGTATTTTATCATACCCTAAATTTTGATCGCTGTAATCATTTAGAACTTTCTCAATAATTTTATCTACAAAAACTTTTGAGTTATAGTTATATGTCCCGTTTTGCCCGAAAATAATATCATTAGCTTTAGTCACCAGTTTTAATTTCTTTGACTTGTCACTACGTATCTCGTGATTAAAAACATCAATATATCCATGTAATAAGTAGACCATATTGATACCCCCCTAATTTTATTTGATTTGCTAATGCTTTTAATAAAATTACCCCATAAAATAATAAGTGTTATCGTTTACATATATATTTAAAAAACCTCTTTATATATATAATGCCATAAAATACAAAATAGTTCAACTTTTGTGACAATTTCTTTAAAAAAATTTAATCATTTGTGAGTAATTAGCTTCATTGTTACAAATATTATTTGAAAATGTAACTAAAATATATAATTTTATGAAAATATTGTGTTTATATACATAATATTAATTATTTGCTAAAATATTTATGGACTAAAGAATTTCGCTCTGTATACGATTATTATAGATATGAGTAGATTACGAAGGAAGACAATGAGGATTACAAAGGAGGATAAAAATGTCGGGGATTATAGCTATTGTGCTTGGGTTTGCAAGTTTGATATTAGCCTTTATGTTGGAGGGCGGTCACTTAATGGCACTTTTAAAGCCTACGGCGGCTATAATAGTTTTTGGTGGAACTATTGCTGCAGTTGTGCTATCTTTTCCAATTGGAACAGTTAAAAAAATTGGAAAGGTTATAAAAGTTGCTTTTACAGCTAAGGATAGAGATTTGCCCCAGTTGATTTTATATTTTAAGGACTTGGCATTTAAAACAAGAAAGAACGGACTATTAAGTCTTGAAGGTGAAATTTCTGCAGATGACAAGCTTGATCCTTTTATTAGAAAGGGACTTCAAATGATTGTAGATGGTGTGGAACCTCAATCTGTTAGAGAAATTTTAGAATTAGAGGCAGATATGACTTCTGAAAGACATAAGGCTGGAGCTGCTATGTTTGATTCAGCAGGAGGTTTTGCTCCAACAATGGGAATTATAGGTACTGTTATGGGGTTGGTTCACGTTTTAGGTGGACTAGCTAGCAGCAGTCCGGATCAATTAGGTGAGAGTATAGCTACAGCTTTTATAGCTACACTTTATGGTGTTGGAACAGCTAACCTATTATATCTACCTATAGGGGCTAGATTAAAAAATATTGATAAACAAGAGCAAACTGAAAAGAATCTTGTTATTGAAGCTATCTTATTTATACAAGAAGGTGTTAACCCTAATACTTTAGCAGAGAAACTTAAAGGTTTCTTAAATAAACAAGAATTACTTAAGTTTGAAGAGCTAGACAAGAAGGTGGAAGCATGAGCAGGAAAAAGAAGCATGATGAATCACATGAGAATCATGAACGATGGCTTCTTACATATTCTGATCTAATAACGCTTCTTATGATATTCTTTATCGTTATGTACTCCATGAGTAATATTGATAAAGAAAAATATAAACAAGTTGCTGCGGGACTTAGTTCAGCTATGGGGGGTGGTGGCGCAACTATTATAGGCAAGGACAGCGGAACTCCGATAAATGAAGACACTTCTCCTACTAATACAAATGTAGTGGATATGCCTGAGGAGCAGAGGCTGGAACAAGTAAAGCAAGCTGTAGATAAATATTTAAAAGAAAGCGGTCTTAGTGATAGTGTAGTTACTACTATAGAGACAAGAGGACTTGTTTTAAGCTTTAAGGATTCTCTATTTTTTGATAGCGGGAAAGCAGATATAAAACCCGAACAAGCTAAGAAGCTTGTAGAAATAGGCAAGATGCTAAATCAACCAATAATAAGTGACAGCTATATAAGAGTTGAAGGACATACAGATAACGTTCCTATAAGTACTTACCTATATAAATCTAATTGGGATTTATCTGTTATTAGAGCAAGCAATGTGTCCCAACTTTTGATTAATCAGTCTGGTATAAAGCCTGATAGAGTATCTGCTGCCGGTTATGGAGAATTTAGACCTAAAGCTGATAATAATACTGAAACTGGACGTGCTACAAACAGAAGAGTAGATATACTCATCATGAATACAAAGTTTAATGAAGTAGAAAACAATAAAAAATAACTACCTAAAGGCATATGTGCTGTATAATGCGGCATGTATGTCTTTTTTTATTAACACTTGTCCTACTTATACATATAATAAACTGCAAGATATAACTGAGGCTTGTTATATAAAGGGAGATGAGTTGTTTGTTAGGAATAATAGCAATAGTGCTTGGATTAGCCAGCTTAGCTGTGTCCTTTGTGCTAGATGGAGGACATGTTACAGCCTTATTTAAATATACTGCAGCTATAATGGTTTTTGGAGGTACTATATCGGCTACAATGCTTTCCTTTCCAATTGATACCTTAAAAAAAACCGGAAAAATTATTAGAGTAGCTTTTTTATCGAAGAAGTCTGATTTGCCGGAGTTGATTGTCTTTTTTAGAGAGTTAGCCTATAAAACAAGAAAGAGTGGAATTTTAAGCATAGAGGGTGAGATAGCAGAAGCTAAAATAGATCCATTCATGAAAAAAGGACTTCAAATGGTCGTAGATGGGATAGAACCTCAAGCAGTGAGAAGTATCTTAGAATTGGAAGCTGAAATGACATCAGAAAGACATCAGGAGGGTGCCGCTATATTTGAAGCGGCAGGTGGGTATGCGCCTACAATGGGAATAATAGGGACAGTTACCGGCCTTGTTCATGTTTTAGGGGGATTAGGAAATAACAGTCCGGACCAATTAGGAGTAAGTATAGCAACAGCATTTATAGCTACTTTATATGGCGTTGGAAGTGCTAATCTTTTATGGCTCCCTTTAAGTGAAAAACTTAAAAACTTGGACAAGGTGGAAGCTAGTGAAAAAAGTTTAATAATAGAGGCTATTCTATATATTCAAGAAGGTGTAAACCCTAATACAATAACGGAAAAACTTAAAGGATTTTTAAACAAAGAAGAACTTTTAAGATTGCATGAGTTGAGTAAGAAGGTGGAAGCATGATGAAAAAGAAAAGGGAAGTTAAAAAAGTAAGTCATGAGAGATGGCTTCTTACTTATTCTGATCTTATAACTCTTTTAATGATTTTTTTTATTGTTATGTATTCTTTCAGTAATTTAGATAAACAAAAGTATAAGCAAATAGCAGCAGGGTTGGGCAAAGCCATGGGTGGCGGGGGCTACACCCTTATAGGTGAGGATAGCGGTACAGCAATAGATGAAACTTGGATGAATCAAGATACCAATATCGTTAATATGGAGGAAGAATCTAAATTAGAAAAGATGAAAGACATTATAGATAATTATTTAAAGGAAAGTGGGCTAAGTGAAAGTGTAGTTACTAAAGTTGAAGAAAGAGGCCTTGTTTTGAGCTTTAAAGATTCTCTTTTCTTTGATAGTGGTAAAGCAGATATAAAAACTGAGCAGGTAAAGAAGCTGGTTGAGATAGGAAGAATATTAAATCAGCCATTAATTAATGATAGTTATATTAGGGTTGAAGGGCATACAGATAATGTTCCAATAAACACTTATTTATTTAAGTCAAATTGGGATTTATCTGTAATTAGGGCAAGTAACGTAGCACAGCTTCTTATTACCCAGTCAGGGATAAAACCTGGGAGGATATCTGCAACCGGTTATGGAGAATTCAGGCCAAGATCCAGTAATAATACTGAGGAAGGAAAAGCTAATAATAGAAGAGTTGATATAATAATTATGAATACAAAGTTCAATGAGGTTGAAAATAACTCAAAGTAGAATAGTAATTTTTTACTAATATCCCTCATATAATGAATTGCAGAATATTTTAATAAAAGTTATGGGGGATAAAAATGGCTATATACGGAAAAGATGAAAAAAGGTGCGCAACATGTATATATTGGACAGGAAAAAGAAGTGTTGAATTTCAATATGTAGAAACTAATGAATGTGACGGAAAATGTGGATGCTCTGATAGCTTTTATAATATTAGAACGACTCAAAGCTCAGTCTGTAGTGATTGGAAGGGGCTTTCAAATAAAAAGGACAACTAGCATTAAAGCTCTTTGTCTTTTCTTTTTGAAAAATTTTTATAGTATTAGTTACAAATGTTACTGAAATAAGACTTAATTTATGATATATTATTTACTTAGAACTTTATAAACTGAATAGAAGCAGGGGGATTTATCTATGTTAAAATGGAAGTCAGACTATGAAACCGGAGTTGAATTTATCGATGAACAGCATGAAAAGCTATTTGAAATAGGAAATAGAGCTTTTGATTTGTTAAGGAACGACATTTATGTAGACAAGTATGATAAAATAATAGATATTATTCAAGAGCTTAAGAATTATACAATATTTCACTTTAGCTCCGAAGAAAAATATTTATTAGAAACAGGCTATAAAGGTTTTCTAGCGCATAAAGTAGAACATGATGATTTTATCAAAAAATTTGATGATGTTGACTTTAGTCGTATTGATCAGGGACAGAATGAATATATTATGGAACTTTTAAATTTTATATCAAGCTGGATAACTGAACATATATTAGTTAAAGACCAACAGCATAGTCATAAATAGAATGACGAAAATTAAAATATAAAATATATATAAAATTCGTAATTTGTAAAAATAAATATTGATTTTCTTCGAAAGATAGTATAATATTTAATATATAGAAAGATATACACGAACGATAAATAATTCTTGATAAAAATATACCCGTATATGCTTGATAATATGGTTCAAGCGTTTCTACCAGACTGCCGTAAATTGTCTGACTATGGGTGTTTATAGATATCATAGCATATTTATAAACTCCCTGGTAAACGGGGAGTTTTATTTATTTGTACGCTTTCTAATAAACAAAATCTTTAGATTTATTAATAATTAAACTAAAGAAAATCTAAAATATTAGGAGGATACCTATGGTAGAAAATGCAGTTCGTTCGACAAAAGAAGGTACAAGCAAAGGCTTGTTAGAGAGTGTTTTTAAGCTCTCAAAGAACAACACAAATGTTAAGACTGAGATTCTTGCCGGAATAACAACATTTATGACAATGGCATACATTCTGATTGTTAACCCAAGTATTTTAAGTAAGACCGGAATGCCGGAATCAGCTTTATTTACTGCTACAGCTTTAGCTTCATTCATTGGAACGGTAATTATGTCTTTTGTAGCAAATTATCCTTTTGGAATGGCGCCGGGTATGGGATTAAATGCTTTTTTCACTTTTACAATTTGTATTACCATGAAGTTTTCATGGAAAACAGCCTTAGCGGCATCTTTAATAGAAGGACTTATATTCTTGTTTCTTAATTTATTTAAAGTAAGACAAATGATTATAGATAGTGTGCCACAAACTTTAAAATATGCTATTAGTATTGGTATTGGATTTTTCATATCTTTTATTGGACTTCAAGATGCGGGTATTATAGTTGCTAATCAAGCAACATTAGTAGGGCTAGGAAAGGTAACCAGTCCAACAGTATTACTGGCTTTAGTCGGAATTATATTAATTGCTGTATTATATTATAGAAATGTAAAAGGATCTTTTATAATAGGAATGTTGGCTGTGTATGTATTAGGTATGATATTTGGAGTTGCTAACTTGCCTAAAGGTATAGTTTCTATGCCTCCATCAATAAGCCCTATATTTATGCAATTTGATTTTAAGAGTGCTATGGTAATAGGTATAATACCTGTTATTATAACTATGCTTTTTATAGATATATTTGATAGCGTTGGAACATTAATAGGACTTGCTTCTAAAGCAGGCTACCTTGATGAAAAAGGAAATGTTAAAAATGCTGATAAGGTTCTTACAGCAGATGCTATAGGTTCTACAATAGGAGCTTGCCTTGGAACATCAACACCAGTTGCATTTATTGAGTCAGCAGCCGGTATTGCAGAAGGGGGTAGAACTGGACTTGCTGGATTAACCATAGGAGTACTATTCCTTCTATCACTTTTCTTTGCTCCATTGCTTACAGCAATACCATCTTTTGCTACAGCTCCAGTACTTATTGTTTTGGGACTTTTAATGATGGAACCTATAACAAAAGTTGATTTCTCTGATTTTACTGAAGGATTACCAGTATTTCTTACTTTGATATTAACATTATTAACTTATTCCATAACAGATGGATTAGCTTTTGGATTCCTTTCCTATGTGCTTATTAAGCTATTTACCGGTAAGGCAAAGGAAATTCCTAAACCGATGTATGTTATTGCAGCATTATTTATAGTAATGTTTGTAATATAGGTTTTCTCCTATTTGAAGCATCTTTTAAGATGCTTCTTTTTTTATGCTGTGGACAGGTAGCACTTGTTAATGAATACGGTAAAATATATAATATATTAGATAAATACATGTAGAGCATCAAAATAAAATTATGCTTTATATACACGAAAGAGTGATTGTATGTTTTTTTTAAAAGATGATGAAACCTTAGATGATCTTCAGCTTGGTGGAATCCACGTTATACAAAAGAAAGAAGCTTTTAGATTTGGAGTGGATGCAGTACTGCTTGGAAATTTTGCTAAAGTAAAGAGAGGTATGAGAGTAATAGATTTATGCAGCGGTACAGGAATTATTCCTTTTTTAATAGCAGGAAAGACGGAAGCTTCATATATTACTGGCGTAGAAATACAAGAAGAAATGGTTGAAATGGCAAGCAGATCTGTAGAGTTTAATAAATTTCAAGAAAAAATGTGTTTTATTAACGGGGATTTGAAAGACTTAGAGTTATTAAAAACTATACCTAAAGCAGAAGTAGTTACTGTAAATCCTCCATATAAGCTTCAAAATTCAGGAATTGTAAACCCCAGTGATAAAAATGCTATTGCACGACATGAAATATGCTGTACCTTAGAAGATGTTATAATTGCCAGCAGAATGCTGCTTAAGGACAATGGAAGAATGTACATGGTTCACAGGCCTGAAAGACTTGCAGATATTTTATGTTTAATGAGAAAACATAAAATAGAACCTAAACTTATCAGAATGGTTCATCCTAATACAAGAAAAGCGCCGAATATTGTGCTGATTGAAGGACAAAGAGATGGAGGAGCTTTTTTAAAGTGGGAATCACCTCTCTATGTTTATAACGATGAAGGCGGATATAGTGAGGAAATAAATAAGATTTACGGAAGAACAAATTAATATAGAGCGAAGGTGATGATTATGTCTGGGAAATTATATTTAGTTCCTACTCCCATAGGAAATTTAAAGGATATAACCTTAAGAGCATTAGAAGTTTTAAGGTCAGTGGATATTATAGCAGCTGAGGATACAAGACAAAGCTTAAAACTTCTGAACCATTTTGAAATTAAGAAAACACTCATAAGCTACCATCAGCATAATGAGCAGGGCAGAAGTGAGGATATTATAAATAAATTAAAAGAAGGCACCAGTATAGCTATAGTAACTGATGCTGGAACTCCGGGAATATCGGATCCGGGGAGTGTAATTGTGCAAAGATGCATAGAAGAAGGAATAGATTTTGAAGTGCTTCCCGGTGCAACAGCCATAACAACAGCATTGGTTTATTCAGGTTTAGACACAACAAAGTTTCTATTCAGAGGATTTTTACCAAGAGAAAATAAAGACAGAAGACCCGTTATAGAAGAACTTAAGTATAGAAAAGAAACATTGATTTTCTATGAGGCGCCGCATAGACTATTAGATACTTTGGAGTTTTTAAGAGATAATTTAGGCGATAGAAAAATAGCTATCTGCAGGGAGCTTACAAAACTTCATGAAGAAATAATCAGGGTAACTCTTTCTGATGCAGTAAAATATTATGAGGAAAAGGCCCCTAGGGGAGAATATGTACTTGTGGTTGAAGGAAAGAAAGAGGAAGAAATAGAGCAGGAAGAAAAAGCTAAGTGGGAAAATATGAGTATAGAAGAGCATATTAAAAAATACGTTGATGAAGGCGTAAGCAAGAAGGATGCTATTAAGAAAGTATCTAAAGAGAGAGGTTTATCTAAATCTGAAGTTTATAAGAGTTCTTTTGATATATAATATTTTGTTATATTATGGAATAAGAGTAAGTGTTTTAATAAAACATGTAAAAAGCACATATTTCCATTGTTGAATTTTACAATTTAGTGTTATAATAAAGTGGTGAAAAATATACATACAAATTAAAGGGGAAGGGGTGTAGCTTTTGAATAGGAAAATATTGGCGCTTTTTTTGGCTCTTGGTATGGTTACTTCAGTGAGTGTGCCGGTTTTTGCGCAGCCAAGTGAGAGTGAGCTTAATAGTCAGCTAAAACAGCAGCAAAGCCAGCTTCAGAATAGTAAAAACTCACTTAAAGGTATTCAAGATAAAAGAGAAGAATTAGAAAGTAAAATAGAAATGTTAGACGTTCAGATCGAAGGTCTTATGAGACAGATAAACGATACTAATAAGAAAATAGATCAGACTCAGAAGGATATAAAAGCTGCTGAAAATGAAATTAAAAAAGCCGAAGATGACATGAAAGATGAAAAAGATCTGTTTAATAAGAGAATGAGAGCTATGTATATAAGCGGTCTTGATGGATATTTAGATATTCTTTTGGATTCAAAAGGATTAAGTGACTTTCTTTCTAGGATTGAGGCCGTAAGAAGTATAGCAGAAGCTGATAAAAGAGTAATTGCTGATTTAACTGCAAAGAAAGAAGAAGTAGGGAAGAAGAAGCAATCATTAGATGACCAAAATAAAAATCTTTTGGCTTTAAAAACTGATAATGAACAAAAATTGTCCAAGCTTAATGACAGTAAGAGTAGCCAGGCTAAAATTGTTGCTGACTTAAAAGCACAAGAAAGGCTATATGCTTCTCAGACATCAGAAGCTCAAAATATTGTTAATGCTACATTGAAACAGATACAGGATATAAGAAATAGAGTGCCTAAATATGATCCTTCAAGAGGTGCTGTATCATTTTCAAGTGACGCAGTGGTTGCCTATGCAGCTAACTTTTTAGGTACAAACTATGTTTGGGGTGGAACAACGCCTGCTGGCTTTGATTGTTCTGGCTTTGTTCAGTATGTTTACAGACACTTTGGCATTGATATTCCGAGAGTAGCTGATGACCAATCGAGAGTTGGTACGCTTGTACCAAGAGATCAGCTTCAGCCAGGTGACTTAGTGTTCTTTAAAAGGCCCGGAGAAGCAGTTCATCATGTTGGTATGTATGTAGGAAATAATTCTTATATTCATGCTCCTCAAACAGGTGATGTTGTTAAAGTGTCATCGCTTACAAGAAGTGACTATTATTTGGCTAGAAGATTAAGATAATAAAAAGTATGCTAGGTTTAGCATACTTTTTTCGTTAGAATTATAATAGTTAATAAAATTGCTGGCTATAAAATAATGGCCTTTATTATTCAAATATTTAAATATAAACCTATAAAAGTATTTAAATATATAAATATTTACCGAAACCATGCTGGTTTATAGTACTGTTACTTTCTTCAATATTTAAAAACATGCTTATAGAAACTAATATTCAATAGCGCTAAAAAAATTAAAACCCACAGAAAAACCTGTGGGTTGGGGATAGAGTGTATTAATATATTTGAAAACTAAATTGCAGAATAATTATTTATCGGATTTTAATTCATTTAGGCAACTCTTGCAGATGTTTTTGCCTTTGTAGTTAACAACATCTCTTGCATCTCCACAGAAAATACAAGCTGGTTCATATTTCTTAAGTATGATTTGTTCTCCATCAACATATATTTCTAATGCATCTTTTTCTGCAATATCTAAAGTTCTTCTAAGTTCTATTGGAATAACTATTCTTCCTAATTCGTCTACTCTTCTTACTACTCCTGTTGATTTCATAATTTCTCCTCCTAATGTTTACATCTTTCGACATTTCTTTAATTAAATAATAACAAATATGACATAAAAAGTCAATATATTTTATTTGAAATTTAAAATAAAATTACAAATTTCTTACTAAATTCCATCTAAAGTTAATATACTACCATATTATTCAAATGTCAATATATTTTTATAATAAAATACAAAATTTTACTGTGGCTGTAAAGCTTGTACTTTCAAGCTTGGACAAATTTTTAATGAATAGATATGCATAAAGTAAAAATTTTACATAGACATTTAGGCACATTAAATAAAATAGTAAAAAATTGGTTTGCATAAAAAAAGTGTCGAATATAAAAATGAATTTTGTAAATTAAAATAGGATAAATTTATATATTATCAATAATATGAAGATTAAAAAATAATCGTCAATGAATAATATTGAATAAAATACATTATATGGTTAAGTGTGAGACTAGTACTTTACGAATAAACTTAAAGCGAGACAAAAATGTAAAAAATCAGTAAATTTTTTTAAAAAAATATGTATGATGTTAATAAAATTTCAGAATAAAGGTATTTTATAGGATGAAATTTATATTGCATTAAAAAAATATTAATAAAAGTATTTAAAGCATTTTATAGTATTAGTAATGTGATATAATAAAATCAATATGTTATAGAATATTCGATCAATTATATTTAAGGGAGGACTAATAATGAAAATTTTTATTGATACTGCTAATGTAGAAGAAATCAAAAAGGCAGCTTTGCTTGGAATACTAGACGGAGTTACAACAAATCCTTCGCTTATTGCAAAGGAAGGCAGAGATTTAAAAGAAGTTATCAATGAAATATGCAGTATTGTAGATGGGCCTATAAGTGCAGAAGTTATAAGTTTAAAGTCTGATGAGATGGTCAATGAAGGAAGGGAGCTTTCAAAGCTCCATAAAAATATAGTAGTGAAAATACCTATGTGCGAAGAAGGATTAAAAGCAGTAAACATTCTTTCAAAAGAAGGGATAAAAACAAATGTGACTCTAATATTTTCAGCACAGCAAGCTCTTCTAGCTGCAAAGGCAGGTGCAAGTTTTGTAAGTCCATTTATAGGAAGGTTAGATGATATTGGTAATGGAGGTCTTCAGGTTATACAAGATATAGCTCTTATATTTGATTACTATGGAATTAATACTGAAATAATTGCAGCAAGTGTAAGACATCCAATTCATGTATTAGATTGTGCTAAGGCCGGTGCACATATAGCCACAATTCCATACAAAGTAATAATGCAGATGATTAAACATCCTTTAACTGATGTTGGAATTGAGAAGTTTTTAGAGGATTATAATAAAGTCTATAATAGGTAATATAAATTAAAAAAGTCCGAAAGGGCTACTGCTGTTGCATT
>KE993475.1 GCA_000466585.1 Clostridiales bacterium oral taxon 876 str. F0540 | reverse complement strand
TTCAGGAGTTGTTACTAAGATAATTGGTTAATTAGATCAATTTAAATTTAATTAATGTACATTAATATAGTAGGTATACTTACGAGAGAACAAGGAAGGGGACGCCCTTCCTTGTTTGATTATAGAAACTAAATTATTACAACAGATATGTCGGTGATATGTTGTTCAGCTACTGATATATCTATTTTTTGCGTATTACTATTGGTCTTTATTATTAGTTAGTTTGCCATAAATAGAATGGTAATGATGGCTTTTTATGTTAGTAATTCATTAAGCAATGTTATATACTTATCCAAGCGTATCAATATATGATAATAATAGGTGTAGAGAGATAATTGTAGATATAATGAATTAAATTAATATAAATGGGAATTATATATTTATGAGAGTTTGGGAATATGATATTATATTCCTTGTCGCTGACACAAAACGACAATAAATGATTTAAACAGTCTTTAATATTTAATAGTAAATAAAAATTACTTTTAAAAAGATGTTGACAGATAAAAGTTTAAATGATAAACTATAAAAGTTGTCGGATGACAGCGAAGTAATTGGTCTTTGAAAATTAAACAGAGAAATTAAGGTAAATGACCAGCAATTCTTTTATTTTTAAAGTAAGCGAATGAGCTTAAAAGATTCAAACTTTTAAATTGAGAGTTTGATCCTGGCT
>KE993474.1 GCA_000466585.1 Clostridiales bacterium oral taxon 876 str. F0540 | reverse complement strand
TATTTTTTATTGGGTTAATGCAACAGCAGTACCCGAAAGGGATTTTTTTTATTTTGTCGAATTAAATTATTAGTTTTAGACAAAAAATATCATTTTTTTTGAAGGATTTTATTAAATTTAATAGAATTATTAAGTGAAGAAAATAATATAAACCTCTATAAACTTTAGAAGGAGGGATAAAATGCTGCTCAATACAGATATAAGTTTTGCTTTAAAGAATGGATTAGGACAATACGATATGAAAGACATTTCTATATTTGAACTTGAAAGCTTAAATGAAAAATTTTCGGGATTTAAAATAAGTTTAAATAGAAACAGAGAGATTAATATAAGAGTACATTGCCCGCTTTGTGGAGAAGAACATAACTATTTTTACAGCATAAATGATATATTGAATAGAGAAATGATGATTGGCGGTTGTGAAGTTTTGGGCATACCATTATTTTATATGGGGAATAAGTTTAAAGTTTTACAAAGGATAAGCAAATTTAATGAAATTAGTAGAAATAGTTGGGCTATGATATGAGTGAAAAGATTCACTCTTTATTTTTTTATGAAAAATATAAGATTTGTATATTTTTAGAAATATTGTGGATTAAAAATATAAAATAGTATATAATGTATGAAGTATTACCTTTCAATTTTTTCTTATTAATTTCCCTGATTTTTAATATACAAATGAATATTTGGAGGTGCATTATTTGCCTAATATAGATTATGATAATATGACTCTGACAGAGCTTAGAGATTTAGCTAAGGAACTTGGAGTGAAGAATATATCAAAGTTTAAGAAAGCTGAATTGATTGAAGAAGTTAAAAAAGCTTCTCCAGTTTCTATACAGAAGGATGGAGTGATATTAAGAGAAAAAATCACGCCTAAAAAAGTTGATGAAAATAAAGAAGATACCGTAATCAATGCAATTAAAGAGGATGCAGTTAAGGTGTCAAGTAATACATCGGAATTAAAAACAGATTCTGAACCTGAAAGGTTATCTGTTGAGGAAAAGAGAGAAAGACTAAGGGAAATGATTGATGAATCAGATACAGCAAGAGGAGTTTTAGAGGTAATAGAAAATAATTTTGGCTTTCTAAGAGGTCAAAACTATCTTTCAGGGCCAAATGATATTTATGTTTCGCCATCTCAAATAAGAAGGTTTAACCTAAGAACCGGTGATATGGTCGAAGGTAAAGTCAGGATTCCTAAGGAAGGCGAAAAGTTCAAGGCTTTACTTTACGTTCAAAGTGTTAATGGAGAAAATCCGGAAAAAGCTGTAGGAAGAAAACGTTTCGAAACTTTAACACCAATATACCCTGAGGAAAGATTAAAATTAGAAACGAGTTCATTGGATTTATCTTCCAGACTTATGGATATTATATCCCCTATAGGAAAAGGACAAAGAGGAATTATTGTTGCTCCGCCAAAGGCTGGAAAGACTACATTACTTAAGAAGGTAGCTAACAGCATAGCGCAAAATCACCCGGAAGTAAAATTAATAGTGCTTCTTATAGACGAAAGACCAGAGGAAGTAACTGATATGCAGCGTTCTATTAAAGGAGAGGTTATATACTCAACTTTTGATGAAGAACCTGATCATCATACCAAGGTTGCCGAAATGGTACTGGAAAGAGCAAAAAGAATGATTGAGCAGGGGCAGGATGTTGTTATACTTCTTGACAGCTTAACTAGACTTTCAAGAGCTTATAATCTTACAATAACACCAACAGGAAGAACTCTATCAGGAGGTCTGGATCCAGGTGCTCTTATAAATCCGAAAAAATTCTTTGGAGCTGCTAGAAATATTGAAGAAGGCGGAAGCTTAACAATACTCGCTACTGCTCTTATCGAAACCGGCAGCAGAATGGATGATATGATATTCGAAGAATTTAAAGGTACAGGAAATATGGAAGTTCATTTAGACAGAAAGCTTCAAGAAAGAAGAATATTCCCTGCTATTGATATATATAAATCAGGAACAAGAAGGGAAGATATGCTTTTAACTTCCAAGGAACAGGAAGTTGCCTTTAATATAAGAAAGGTTATGTATAGCGATAATTCAGCTGATACAGTTACTGAAAAGCTCATAGCTCTTATGTCAAAGACAAAAAGCAATGTGGAGTTTTTAGATATATTTACAAAGCTTGATATTTTAAGCAAAGATAATGGAAAAGAAAAATGGGAAAGGTAAATCCTTTCCCATTATTTTTCTTATTCTTCTGTTATATTGAACTTCTTTCTAAACTTCTCAACTCTTCCACCTACGTCAACTATCTTCTGACGTCCAGTAAAGAATGGATGGCATTTAGAGCATATTTCTACTTTAAGTTCCTTTTTTACAGAACCAGTTGTAAAAGTGTTTCCACATGCACACTTAACCACTGCGTCATTGTGGTATTCTGGATGTATGCCTTCTCTCATATTTTTCACCTCTTTCGATTAATGAATATGTAAACCCATATTCTCAACTAGTGTATTATAGCATAATGAATTGAATATAGTCAATATCAAATAAAATTAAGAATAAAAGCAGCTGCAGGCTTCGTTAAAAGCTAGTAATAGTACTTTTATCATTCACATATCTAAATATAAATCTATAAAAATATCTAAATATTTACTTGAGCTATGCGGGTTTGCTTTCTACAATGTCAAAGAATAAATTATATCAACACTATTGTTAAAGATTATTTTCCGCACAAAACTCTAAGGTCTCTAAACCACAGCCTGTGGATATTTTATTTCGCAATCTACTTGTAGTTTTTCTTTAATATATTACTAAAGTCTGATAAAATGTATTTGTTTAGTTTATATACGAAGGAGAATAAAATATGAGTAAGTTATATTTCAGATATGGTGCTATGAATTGTGGAAAATCAACTAATTTGCTTCAGGTTGCTCACAATTATGAAGAAAGAGGAATGAATATTATTATAGTAAAACCAAAGACAGATACTAAAGGTGGAAATAAGGTAGTGTCAAGACTTGGAGTAACAAGAGAAGTTGATTTATTGATTGCAAATAATGAGAATATATACACTGAAGTAGAAAAATGGATTACACTTAATGGGAAAATAGATTGTATACTAGTAGATGAGGTTCAGTTCTTTAAAACTGAACATATAGATCAATTATTTGAAATAGCCGTAATTATGGATATACCGGTTATATGTTATGGATTAAGAACAGATTTTCAAATGAATGGCTTCGAAGGAAGCTCCAGGTTGCTTCTTTTGGCACACAGCATTGAAGAACTTAAAAATATATGCCAGTGCGGTAAAAAAGCGCTTTTAAATGGAAGAATGATTAATGGTGAATTTGTTTTTGAAGGAAAACAGGTTGCTATAGATAAGCAAGATAATATAGAGTATCATGCACTTTGTCCGAAATGTTTTTTAGAATATAAAAAAGCATATGAAAATAAACACAAAGTAAATAAATAGATAAATGTAGGGGAGAAGAATTTATGGAAAAAAAAGTTACTGTTGGTGGTCAAGCTGTTATTGAAGGAGTAATGATGCGAGGAAGTATTGGGGTAGCCACAGCTGTAAGGACTTCTTCGGGTGAAATTGTAATTGATAAGAATGACAGTATACCATATACGAAAAAATACAAAGTTTTTGGATTCCCGATAATAAGAGGATTTGTATCTCTGTTAGACTCACTTATTGTTGGAATAAAAACCCTAAACTACTCTGCTTCCTTTTTTGAAGAAGAAGGAGAAAAATCAAAATTTGATAAATGGTTTGATAATAAGTTTAAAGATAAAAGTAATGATGTACTAGCTGGAATTTCTTTAATATTATCACTTGGCTTTAGTATCCTATTATTTTTCATGTTGCCAACCTATGCTGCTAATTTTTTTAAAAAGTCATTTACATTAAATACTGTATTGCTTAATGTTATAGAGGGAATAATAAGAGTTATATTATTTCTCTTGTATATTTATCTTATAGGAAAAATGGAAGATATAAAGCGAGTCTACGAATATCATGGAGCAGAACATAAAACTATATTTTGTTATGAAAATAAGGTAGAACTTACCCCTGAAAATGCAAAGAAGTTCGGAAGACTGCACCCAAGATGCGGAACAAATTTTTTATTCTTGGTTATGATAGTAAGTATAATTTTATTTTCTTTTACCGGCTGGAATTCTCTTTGGCAGAGACTTATATATAGAATTATACTTTTGCCAATAGTATCAGGAGTTACTTATGAAATTATAAGGTGGATGGGCAAAAGCAAGAGCAGACTATCGTATATTTTAGCTTATCCAGGACTTATGCTTCAAAATCTTACAACAAAGGAACCTGATTTAGAGCAGTTAGAAGTTGCCATTGCAGCTTTAAAGGCAGCTGAAGGAATCTATATGGAAGAAAGAAAGGAAGAGCAAATTGAAAGTTCAGGAACTTCTATATAAAGGCTATGATGAACTTAAAAGAGTGAATATAGGCAGCTACATGCTTGATTGTCAGTTGATTTTAGGCAAGGTTTTAAATTTAGACAGAATGTCTATAATTATAAATAGAGATATGGAAGTGAATGAAAATTCATGCAAAGAGTACTATAGGCTTATTGAAAAGAGAAAAAACAAGATGCCATTGAAATATATAACAGAAAAGTGTGAATTTATGGGTTTAGATTTTTTTATAAAGCAAGGGGTGCTGATTCCAAGGCCAGATACAGAAATATTAGTAGAAGAGGTAATGAAGACAATTAAGCATAGAGAACCTATAAAGATATGTGATGTTTGCAGCGGAAGCGGAGCAATAGGTATTTCTATTGCAAAGAATTTAGATTTTGTTTCTGTAGACTGCTGCGATATATCCGACATTGCGCAAGAAGTAACAAAAATAAATATTCAAAGTTTGGGATTAGATAAAAGAGTTTGTTTTATAAAGAGCGACTTGCTTCGATATGCATTAGATGAAGAAATTAAGTTTGATATTATAGTATCTAATCCCCCATATATAAAGGCTGAAGGTATACCAAAGCTCATGGAAGATGTTAGAGAATATGAGCCGTATATAGCTTTATGCGGGGGAGAAGATGGCTTGGACTTTTATAATGAAATAACGAAACAAAGCCGCACGGTTTTAAAACCTGGAGGACTTTTAGCTTATGAAATAGGTTATGACCAAGGTACAGAAGTTTCCGATATATTAAATAATAATGGATATATCGATGTTAGAGTTTATAAAGATTTAGCCGGAAATGACAGGGTAGTAATAGGAACTAAGAAAGAATAAAAAATTACTTCGCAATTTGTGTTTACTGTGATATAATAATTTATTGTTAAAATAGGATTTGGAGTGATATTAATGTTAGAACGTCTTAATTTTATAGAAAATAAATATGAAGAACTTTCAAGAAAAATAAGCGATCCTTCTGTGATGGCTGATCAAAAAGAATGGCAAAGACTTTGTAAAGAGCATGCTGATCTTGAAATAGTAGTTAATAAATATAGAGAATATAAAAAGACAGTTGAAGATATTGAATCAAATAAAGAAATGCTGAATGAAGATATTGAAAAAGAACTTAAAGAAATGGCTCAAGAAGAGATAAAAGAACTTACAGAGAAGAAGGAAGAATTTGAAAAAGAATTAAGAATTTTACTTCTTCCCAAAGACCCTAATGATGATAAAAACGTATTTATAGAAATAAGAGGCGGTGCAGGAGGAGATGAAGCGGCACTATTTGCAGCTAATCTTTTTAGAATGTATACAAGATATGCAGAACGCCATAGATGGAAAGTTGAGCTTATGAGCTTAAATGAAACAGATATAGGTGGATTTAAAGAAGTAGTTTTTATGGTTAGAGGTCAATCTGCTTACAGTAAACTAAAGTATGAAAGCGGTGTTCATAGGGTACAGAGAGTTCCTGATACAGAGGCAAGCGGAAGAATTCATACATCTACAGCAACAGTAGCTGTACTTCCGGAAGTTGATGAAGTAGATGTAACAATAAATCCAAATGATTTAAGAATTGATGTTTTCCGTTCATCAGGACATGGTGGACAGAGCGTTAATACTACTGACTCAGCAGTAAGAATTACTCATCTTCCAACAGGAATTGTAGTTTCATGCCAAGATGAAAAATCCCAGCTTAAAAATAAAGAAAAGGCAATGAAGGTTTTAGCTTCGAGACTTTATGAAATAGCAGAGGCCGAAAGATCAGCCGGTATAGCTGAGGATAGAAAGAGCCAGGTAGGAACCGGAGATAGAAGCGAAAGAATTAGGACCTATAATTATCCACAGGGAAGAGTTTCAGACCACAGAATAGGCCTTACACTTTATAAACTAGATGCATTCTTAGATGGTGATATTGATGAAATGCTGGATGCCCTGATTACAGAAGACCAAGCTAAGAAAATGGAAGCTATGGGTAATAATCAATAATTTAGAGGTGAAACTATGGATATAAATAAAGCCATTAGGAAACAGGAAAAATCTCATAAAAGGTTTTTGCTTTTCTTAGGCTTTATTTTTTTTGCTATGCCGCTAGTGTTATTTTTAGCAAATAAATTCAGTATTTTTTTTATGCTTTATCTTGCTATAATAGAAATACTCATTTTATCTGCAATTATAGCAAGCCTTAGCAGCAATTATTTGAAGTACAGCTGTGATGGTTACAAGTTAAAGATTAAAGTTAGAAGATTTAAAGAAGAGTTTAATATTATTTGCGATAAAGTTATATTTGTACATACTGAAGGCAGCGGACCACAATTAAGTATAGTTATGATTTTAAGTTCAAGGTTTAGAAACAAGAAAATAAATGAAATCGATATGGCTTTCTTAAATAAACATATATATGTATCTCATTACTATTATAAAATAAAGAAACATCAGCCGGAGGATAGCTTTTTTTATATAGTTATTAATAAGGGAGGATATCATAAATATAAGCTTTTAGATATGATTTACAGAAGCTGTGTGAAAGCGCAATATAGTAGTGAAGCTGTAGAGAATATAAAACAATACAGGAATTTATAAAATTATACAAGTTATTAGTTCTTCACCCCTATTTTTATAAATAAAATGTATAGAGTTAATTTTTATAAAAGGGGTGGTATTTTGGGAAATAGTAATACTTTATTTATTGTGCTTTTAGGAAGTGTAGTATCACTAATTGGTACGATGATAGGGGCATCACTTGGGGTTATTGTAAAAAAACCATCAAATAGATTCTTGGGAGCTATCATAGGCTTTGCAGGAGGACTTATGCTTTCTATTGTTGTTTTTGACCTGATACCTGAGGCTATGACTAGCTGGAGCTTTATAGGAACCATAATTTGCAGTCTCCTTGGTATAATAACTATTATTTTTATTGATACAAAGGTGGATATAGGAGGTAGTTCTTTAAATCAAAATAAGCATTTAAAAGTTGCCTTCATGGCTGCAATGGCTCTTATGCTTCATAATCTTCCTGAGGGAGTTATTATGGGATGTGGATTTTTGGCTGGTCAGAGCCTTGGACTTAAAATGAGCTTGATTATTGCTATTCATGATATACCTGAAGGAATAGCGGTATCTGCACCTCTTATGGCGTCTAATGTTAAAGTTCCGAAAATACTGTTATATGCTTTTTTAACAGCATTTCCAACGGCTATAGGAACTTGGATTGGAGCTTATGTAGGCAGTATTTCGCCTAATATTTTAGGTGCTTGTTTAGCATTTGCATCTGGTATAATGATGTATGTGGTTTGCGGTGAAATGCTTCCTGAATCTTCAAAGCTTTGGGATGGCATAACCAGCAGCATTGGTATATTGACCGGAATAATGCTTGGTCTTATAATGACCAAGGTGATTTAATTGTACATATAAACAAAGGGAGAATTTAAAATGAATACAAAAGTAGTTATTTTGGATGAAAACAATATAGATGAAAGGGCTATTATTGAAGCAGGAATGACATTAAGAAATGGGGGCCTTGTTGCTTTCCCTACTGAAACAGTTTATGGACTTGGGGCTAATGCTCTGAATGAAGAAGCTGTTAAAAAAATTTTTATTGCTAAAGGAAGGCCTCAGGACAATCCTCTTATTGTACATGTTTCAGATTATAATATAGAACCTCTGGTAAAAAATATACCAGAGGTAGCCTTGCGTTTGATGGAAAGATTTTGGCCAGGACCATTAACCATAATTCTTGAAAAGTCGAATTTAATTCCTGATACAACTAGTGCTAACTTAGAGACAATAGGAATAAGAATGCCATCAAATAATATAGCAAGAGAACTTATAAAAGCTTCAGGTGTGCCAATTGCAGCACCTTCAGCTAATATTTCAGGAAGGCCCAGCCCAACTGAAGCTTCAAGATGTGTAGAAGATTTAGAGGGAAAAGTAGAATATATTCTTGGAGGTGGCAGCTGCACTGTAGGGCTTGAGTCAACTATTATAGACTGTACAGTAAATCCGCCTTGTGTCCTCAGACCAGGGGGAATTACATTATCCATGCTCAAAGTGGTGGATGCTTCTATTTATATAGATCCTGCTGTAATGAAGAAACCGGAAGCGGATTTAAAGCCTAAGGCACCAGGAATGAAATATAGGCATTATGCTCCAAAGGCACCTATGAAAATAATACATGGAGATTTGAAAAAAACTATTGCAAAAATCAATGAAATAGTGCAAAATTATATAGATGAAAATAAGAAAGTTGGCATACTTGCTACAGATGAAACCAAGGATAGCTATCCTAATGGGTTAGTTATATCACTAGGCAGCAGAAACTCTATGGAGTCTGTAGGAAAGAATCTTTTTGAAGCATTAAGAACTTTTGATGATGCTTCAGTGGATATAATTTTATCTGAGGCTTTTGAAGAAAAAGATTTAGGTACTGCTATAATGAACAGGCTTAATAAGTCAGCAGGATTTAATATAATTGAAGTTTAATATATAAATGCAGGGAGGGTGTTATATGAAAATATTATTTGTTTGTACAGGAAATACATGCAGAAGCTGTATGGCTGAAGTTATTTTTAATAAGCTTTGTACTATACAAAATACATCAGCTTCCTCTGCAGGTATAGCAGCTGTTAAAAATAGTAAAGCTTCAAAGCATTCTGCTTTTTTGGTTAAGGAAAACTATGGGACTGATATAAGCAGCAGAGAAGCGGTACAACTTACAGAAAATATGTTGAAAGATTCAGATTTAATTTTAACGATGACAGTTTATATGAGAGAAATGCTTACAGCAAGTTTTCCTCATTTAAAAAATAAAATATATTCACTTAACGAGTATGTCGGCATAAATGGGGATATTACTGACCCATATGGCGGCGATGTGGCTGTTTATTCAAAAACATTTAATGATCTTAAAAATAGTATTTCATTATTATTAAACAAATTACAAGAAGATAAGAGTATTTTATAAGTACTGTTATCTTCTTTTTTGTAATAAAAATTTTAAATTATCAAATAATATTAATTTGATAATTAGTTTCAAGGAGGTATTGACATGAGAATTGCTGTTGGAGGCGATCATGCAGGTTTTAGTCTAAAAAAAGAAGTATTAAAACACCTAGAGGAAAAAGGAATGCAATTTGAGGATTTTGGCACTTTTTCTGAAGAATCTTGTGATTACCCTGATTTTGCATTAAAGGTGTCAGAGGAAGTTTCCAGTAAAAGATTTGATCTGGGAATATTAGTATGTGGTACTGGAATTGGAATAAGTATTGCAGCCAATAAGGTACCGGGGATTAGAGCAGCGCTTTGTTCTGATACTTTCAGTGCACATGCCTGCAGAGAACATAATGATGCTAATATACTAGCGCTTGGAGCTAGGGTGGTAGGCATAGGAGTTGCACTTGATATAGTAGACAGCTTTTTGAATGCTAAATTTGAAGGAAACAGGCATCAAAAGAGAATAGATAAAATTAGTGAAATTGAAAAGAAATATAATAAATAGGGGGAAATAAAATGAGTAAAGTTACACAAATAGCACATCCATTAATACTTCATAAGTTAGCCTTTATTAGAAATAAAAATACAGGTTCAAAAGATTTTAGAGAACTTGTTGAAGAAGTTGCTATGCTTATGGCTTATGAGGTTACTCGTGACCTTCAGCTTGAAGTAGTTGAAATCGAAACACCTATATGTACAGCTAAATGCAAGATGCTTGCTGGAAAAAAAGTTGCAATAGTTCCAATTTTAAGGGCAGGACTTGGGATGGTTGATGGAATGTTAAGACTTATTCCTGCAGCAAAAGTTGGACATATAGGACTTTATAGGGATGAAACTACTTTAAAGCCAGTGGAATACTTCTGCAAACTTCCTCAGGATATTGGAGAAAGAGATGTGATTGTTACAGATCCAATGCTTGCTACAGGAGGCTCTGCTGTAGATGCAATAGCTTTATTAAAAAATAAGGGAGCTAAGAACATTAGACTTATGTGCCTAATTGCGGCTCCAGAAGGTGTTAAAGCTGTAATGGATGCACATCCGGATGTTGATATCTATGTAGCGGCAATAGACGAAAAGTTAAATGAGCAGGGGTATATTGTTCCGGGTCTCGGCGATGCTGGAGACAGACTTTTCGGAACAAAATAAATCGTAAGTATTTAATAGCGTGCTGATAAATTATCAGCGCGCTATTTTTATGAGTAAACTACTAGACTTAATAAATTGTTTATATACAATATACTTTGAATTATTGACAATATCATTTATAATATATATTAATGCAGCAAACGGGGGAGAAAACATGGAGAGAATTGATAAACATAATTACTACTTGGATATATGCGAAACTGTTCTTGAAAGAGGAACATGTTTAAGGCGCAATTATGCAGCAATAATAGTTAAAAATGACGAGATAATATCTACTGGTTACAGTGGTGCCCCAAGAGGAAGAAAAAACTGTTGTGAGTTAGGGTACTGTAGAAGAGAACAGCTGAATGTGCCAAGAGGTACAAGATATGAATTATGCAGATCCGTTCATGCTGAGCAAAATGCAATAATTTCAGCACGAAGGCAGGATATGATAGGAGCATCATTATATCTTGTTGGGAAAGAGCAAAATGATGGCAGTTATGTAGCAAATGCTTCTTCGTGCACACTATGCAAGAGATTTATAATAAATTCCGGTATTGAAAAGGTTATTATAAGAGATACAAAAAAAGAATTCAGGGTTATAATGGTTAGCGAATGGATTAGTAATGATGATTCTTTAGAAGGTGACAGTGGATATTAAAAGATTAAATTTCATAACATAGGAAGGTAATTTATGAGTAATTATATATTAAGTATAATAGCAATACTTATATCTGTTTTAGCTACTCCACTAGTAAAAAAACTAGCAGTCAGAATTAAGGCTATAGATATACCAAGAGATGAAAGAAGAATACATAAGAAACCAATACCTCTTTTAGGAGGTTTGGCAATTTATATATCTTTTATAATTACATTAATTTTGAAACAAGGTATGTTAGAAGGGCGAGAACTGGGAATAATTATAGGAGCTACTATAATTGTTGTTGGAGGTATAATAGACGATGTAAAAGAATTAAAGCCCGGAGTGAAATTAATATTTCAAATAATTGCAGCAATTGTATTGATAGTAAGTGATGTGAAGATTAATATCCTAACAAATCCATTTGATGGGGTAGATGGGATGATCGATATTAGCTGGTTTTCATATCCGTTTACTGTATTTTGGGTTGTTGGTATAACTAACGCGTTGAATTTGATAGATGGTTTGGATGGTTTAGCTGCCGGTGTAGCACTTATATCAACCATAACGATATTTGTGATTTCTATTATTTACGGGAGATATGAAGCTTCTATACTTACTGCTATCTTAGGCGGTGCTATTTTAGGTTTTCTTCCATATAATTTTAATCCGGCGTCTATATTTATGGGAGATACAGGAGCGCAGCTTTTAGGATTCCTTCTTGCGGCTATATCTATGGTAGGAACAGTAAAATCCGCAGCGGCCTTTGCAATTTCCGTTCCTATTTTAGCACTTGGACTACCTATATATGATACGCTTTTTGCTATGATAAGAAGAAAAGTTAACGGAAAGCCAATATCTCAGGGTGATCGAGGACATCTTCACCATAGGCTATTAGATTTAGGTATGAGCCAGAGGCAGGCCGTAATAATAATGTACCTAATAAGTGCAATATTAGGAGGAATAGCGATTATTGCTATGATGATAAGTACTGTAAGATCATATTTTTTAATGACTTTTGTATTGATAATAATAGTTTTTCTTGCATGGAGGATGGGGTTTTTTAAGCATAAGGAACAGTAAGTTTAGGAGATGATTCAAATGAAAAAAGTTAAAGTAATAACTATTTTTGGAACAAGGCCGGAAGCAGTTAAAATGGCTCCTCTTGTAAAGGAACTTGAAAAAAGGGAAGAAGTAGATTCTAAGGTTTGTGTAACAGCACAGCATAGAGAAATGTTGGACCAGGTGTTAGAACTCTTTAATATTAATCCTGATTTTGATTTAAACATAATGAAAGCGAAGCAAAGTTTAACAGGAATTACTACAAGAGTTATAGAAGGCTTGGAAGAAGTTTTTGAAGATGAAAAACCTGATTTGATTCTTGTTCATGGAGATACAACTACTACCTTTGCCGGTGCGCTGGCAGCATTTTACAGACAGATTAGAGTGGGCCACGTTGAAGCCGGACTTAGAACCTTTGATAAGTATTTCCCATTTCCTGAAGAAATGAACAGAAAGCTTACAGGAGCTATTGCTGACATGCATTTTGCGCCAACAGAAAGCTCTAAACACAATCTTCTTAGAGAGGCTGTTAAGGAAGAGGATATATTTGTAACAGGAAACACTGTTATAGATGCAATGAATTTTACAGTAGAAGATAATTATATGTTTAATACTGAGATACTTAACAAAATAGATTATAAGAACAAAAAAGTTATAATGGTAACTGCTCACAGAAGAGAAAATTGGGGAGAAGGTATTGAAAACATTTGTAGGGCTTTAAAAAATATAGTAGATAGCAATGAAGATGTTGAATTAGTATATCTGGTACATCTGAACCCGGTTGTTAAGGATGTTGTTTATAAGCATTTAGATGGCACTCCTAGAGTTCATCTTCTGCCTCCTTTAGATACAAAGGAAACACATAATCTTATGAATAAATGCTTTATGGTAATGACTGATTCAGGTGGACTTCAAGAGGAGGCTCCTCATTTAGGAAAACCTGTTTTAGTTCTAAGGGATGTAACTGAAAGACCTGAAGCTGTTAATTCAGGAACAGTAAAGCTAGTAGGAACTGATATGGATGAAATAGTAGGCAGTGCAAACAAATTGATAAGAAATCAAGATGAATATGATAAAATGAGTAAGGCAGTAAATCCTTATGGAGATGGAAATGCATCTCAGAGAATAGTTGATGCCATATTATACAGCTTTGGTTATAGAAATGATAAACCGGAAGGATTCCGCATAAAATAGAATAAAAGCTTAGAAAATCACAAGTTTTTGAAATAAAGGCTTGTGATTTTTTTATTAATTCAAAGTTGATAAAATATTCAAAAAAATATATAATGTAATTGTTTACTAATAGAATGTATACAATGTAAAAGTTCTAATATATTAATGATGTACCAAAAATTCTTGAGAATTGTACATTTTATGACATCGTTAATGTAATAACTTTATTGCATTATATATGTAACATGTTAAATTGATGGGGGGAATTATAATGAAAGAAGTAGTTATTGTAAGTGCTGTTAGAACCGCTATTGGCTCCTTTGGTGGAAGCTTAAAAGATGTACCGGCTCCTGAGCTTGGAGCAATTGTAATAAAAGAAGCTTTGAAGAGAGCTAATATAAAACCTGAAAATGTTGATGAAGTGCTTATGGGAAATGTTCTTCAGGCTGGGCTAGGCCAGAACACAGCTAGGCAGGCAAGTATCAAGGCAGGATTACCTGTTGAAGTACCGGCTATGACAATAAATAAGGTATGCGGTTCAGGTTTAAGAGCTGTAGAACTTGCTGCACAGATTATTAAAGCAGGAGATGCTGACATAATTGTTGCAGGGGGAATGGAAAATATGTCTAGAGCTCCATATATTTTAAATGATGTCAGATGGGGTCAAAGAATGGGAAATGGCACCCTCATTGATTCCATGATTAATGAGGGCTTAACTGATGTTTTTAACGGATATCATATGGGAATAACAGCTGAAAATATAGCAGAAAAGTGGAATATAACAAGAGAAATGCAGGATGAGTTTTCACTTAACTCTCAATTAAAGGCTGAGAAGGCAATAAATGATGGAAAGTTCAAAGAGGAAATTGTTCCGGTAGTGATACCACAGCGAAAAGGAGACCCAAAGGTTTTTGAAAGAGATGAATTTCCGCGTTTTGGAACAACTATAGAAGCTTTAAAAAAGTTAAGACCTGCCTTTAAGAAAGATGGAACTGTAACTGCAGGTAATGCTTCCGGAATAAATGATGGCGCAGCGGCTTTGATAGTGATGAGTGCTGATAAAGCTAAAGATCTAGGAATAAAGCCTTTAGCTAAAATCATGACTTATGCTCAAGGAGGCGTGGATCCATCAATAATGGGATATGGACCATATGATGCTGTTAAAAAAGCTCTTAAAAAAGCTGAATTATGTATCGATGATATAGATTTAATAGAAGCAAATGAAGCTTTTGCTGCTCAAAGTTTGGCTGTTGCTAAGGATTTGAATTTTAATATGGAAAAGGTTAATGTAAATGGAGGAGCAATAGCTCTAGGGCATCCTATTGGGGCCTCCGGTGCAAGGATACTTGTTACTTTGTTGTACGAAATGAACAGAAGAGAAGCTAAGAAAGGCTTGGCAACCTTATGCATAGGCGGCGGTATGGGAACAGCATTAATTGTAGAAAGATAATTTTTGAAGGCTTAGGCTACTGCTGTTGCATTAACCCAATAAAAAAT
>KE993473.1:282865-307448 GCA_000466585.1 Clostridiales bacterium oral taxon 876 str. F0540 | reverse complement strand
GCCGAAATTTCTCCAAAGGTACTTGCCAGTAACACCTTTGAGGTTAATGATGGTTTAGTGGGAGTTTTGGGACCAAATGGTGCAGGAAAAACTACTGCAATGAAGCTTATTACTACGCTCTTTTCCATTCAAGAGGGGGATGTTTTTTTAAATGGATTAGATTATAAAAAAGATTTGAAGGAAGTAAGAAAAAATATAGGCTATCTGCCTCAGAACTTTTCCACTTATGGTCATTTAAAGGGCAGGGAGTTTTTAGAGATAATAGGGGACTTAAAATTAAATGAAAATAACAAAGGAGTACGAAGACATATAGATGAAATAATAGACAAGCTAAATATGGGAGAGTATATAGATAGAAAGGTAAAGGAATATTCGGGTGGAATGATGCAAAAGCTGGGTTTTGCCCAGGTTTTGATAGGAGACCCAAAGCTTATTGTGGTAGATGAGCCTACAGTAGGTCTTGATCCTGAGCAGAGAAATATTATAAGAGAGCTGTTTCCTGTTATAAGTAAAGACAGAATAGTACTAGCTACTACTCATATTGTTGAGGATATTGAATATTATTGCAACTATCTTTTGGTTATAAAAAAAGGCCAGCTAATATATAAAGGAACCAAGGAAAACTTTATAAAGGAAATAGAAGGGATGCTTTGGGAGGATAGTGTAGATTCAGACACCATGAAGAAGATTAAAGAAACTAATGAAGTAATACGAACAATTGAAAATGGAGGCAAGTATTTAATAAGGTATATAGGCACAGAGCCTGTTACAAGCAGTTCTGTAGAAGCTAAAGCCAATCTTCAGGATGCATATATAGTTCACAGCAATATGAAAGGTAATTAGATAATATGGTTAGGTTTTATTTAAGAATACAAAACAATATGCTTGTTAAAAATTTACTGTATATTGTTGTGCTGATGGTGTCTGCATTTAACATTGCAGTAAGACTCTTTCCACAAAAGTTTATTTACAGCCTCCGTAGGTATGGAGGCTTGAATAACGTGATTATAGTACCTAAGGATATTTATACCTATTGCGACGTGTACTTACTGCTGCTGTTTATAATATTAATTTATTTCTTTTTAGGAACAGATTTTAATAACAGTATGGAAGAGATAGCCTTAGCTGTTGGAGGAAGCAGAACAAATAAATTTATGCTCAGAAAGCTTGGGGCAATACTAGGTTTATATATTATCCTTTACAGTATAACCTTTGCCAATATATATAGCTTGTATAACAAGTTAATTCCAGGTGGTTCTAGGCTGCTGCCCTTTAATGAAATAGCTTTTTATTCTATTACCACAAATATTTTTATAATATCTCTAAGCCTTTTAATACTGTTTATTACAAGAAATATAGCCGTAAGTACTTCCTTAATTACAGCTTATTATTTAATTGAAGAGGCTTTGTGGAGATGCAAGATTACTCAGGAAAAAGGCATACTTGGGCATATTTATCAATATTTTGACTGCCCCAAAAATGATATAATCAAAATAAAGCTCTTTTATATTGTCTTATCCATTGTATTTTTATTTTTTACATATATAATATCAAAAAGAAAAGTACACTTTAAGATATCAGTAAAAAACAGCAGCCGTTCATAAAATAGCTGCTGTTTTTATTTTATTCTTCAATTCTTGGCTTTGCAGGATTACAATCCGGTCTTTTAACCTCTGAAACCTGAGAAAGCTTAGTTAGATAGTAACATTCTTCTCTAAACATATGGTCAAGCATTAAAGGCTGTATTATTCCTAGAGCTTCTTTATCTAATCTTAATTCCTCTAGCTCCTTCAAAAAGTTCATAAATAAAAGCATTTCAAGCTCAGCCTGCTTGTTAAGTCTTGATAGAGCAGGAAATTTGCTTAAATTAGTTCTCATATAACCTGCAAATTCCATTGCTTTCATATGAAGTTCATCAAAGTGCTTAGCAAATTCTTTACTTCTTTTCTTCAAATCTTTTTCTACATCATCAAGATTAGAATTGATTGAATTTGCATGACCCACACCATCAAGAAGCCAAAGAATGTGATGATGGATGGCTGGTGCCTCAGGATATACGTTTGATAAAATACATTTAAGAATATTTAAATATTCATCAAGCTCATTTACCATATGGTTAATAAAAGTTGGTGGAAGATTTATTTCTACTTTTCCGACTAAATGTTCTTTTAGGATTTCAAGTTTAAATATCCTAAACTTTTTTGTTAGCCTAAAGGCTTCTTCTGTCAGGGTATCTAAAGCCGGGCCGGCTAAGTTTTCTCTTGCTTTATCCAAATATCTATCAAAAGTATTAATAAAAGTTTTGGTTCTTTCTATTTTCTCCATCTCATTTGGAGAAAGCGTAGTAAGTATAAATCTGGCGTGGTCTCCTAATATCTGCAGCCAGAAACGGTGCTCAAAGCGAACGGATTCTTCAAAATCAGGCGATATAAACAATGAAAATTCCTCCCTACATATTAATCCATATTTATAATATGAAGGAAGGGTTAAATATGTGCACAAAAAGTGAGGGCAAGACACCTAAACTTAGTATGTTATTTTAATACTTCATAGAATTCAAATAACATGCGGTAGGTTTAAGGTGTCTTGCCCTCGTCAATATGTCATCAAGCATTTGAAGCTGTAGGAGGCACAAAGGTTCTTGCAGCGAGCTCAGTGTCAAGCATATATAAAGCAGCACTGTCATTTCCTATGCGTTCAAGCTTTTTGATAAGTGAATTCATCAGAGCTTCTTCTTCAACCTGTTCATCAATAAACCATTTTAAAAAGCTTATTGTAGCATGATTTCTTTCCTCTGTAGCAGCATCAGCTATTTCATATATGTTCCTTGTATTAGACTTTTCATGTTCAAGAGCTGCTTTGAACACATCCAGCATAGAATTATAGTCATTTCTTGGCTCTGGATTATTTTTAATTCTAACTCGAGAGTTCATATCAATAACATAGTCAAAAAGCTTCATTGCATGAAATCTTTCTTCCTCTGCCTGCACTCTGAAGAAATTAGAAAGTCCGTCTAAATCCTGATCAGCGCAGTAAGCAGCCATGGCTAGGTAAACGTGTTCTGAAAAAAATTCGTAGTTGATTTGCTTATTAATAAGTTCAATAAGTTTTTCGCTAAGCATTTTAACTCTCCTTCCGGATTCTTTTGTATTCCATATTATTGTTAGCCTGCTTTTGTAATTTAATACAAAGAATAACTAGGGCAAAAGCTTATGCATATCTATTATTCCGGCGCCCTGAGACCATTTAAAGATGTCTAGCATATTGCAAGAGACTTTTAATAGAGAAAGGATATCCTTAAAGGAAAGCTCTGGGTTGTTTTCATAAAGCAGAGCGCATACACCGCTTATAAAGGCTGCAGCACAAGAGGTCCCGCTATAAGTTATATAAGGATTATCTAAAGGATAAGCATAAACTCTTGAGCCGTTTCTTTCTGAAATATAATCTTTGTTTGTATTTATTGAGCATATATCTACGCAGGCAGCAGCTAAATCAGGCTTTTCAAGTTTGCCGTAAGGGCCTGCTGAGGAATAAACATAGGGTTTAATACTGCCTCTTGTATCTAAGCCGGCTGCAGTAATACAATTTGGAAGGGTTGCTATACCTTTTATAGAGCCTTCTTTACAACCGCTGTTGCCGCTTGGAACTACCACAGTGATTCCTTTTTTTACACACAACTCAAAAAGCTTTGAGAATAGAGAAATAATAAAAGGATCGGTATCAACTATTTCAAAAGGTAGGCAAATAACCTTTATGTTATATTCAGAGGAATCATTTATAATAAGTTCTATTGCATAAAGTATATCTGAAACAAAGCCTCGGCCTATGCTGTTAAAGGCTTTTATGGAATAAAGATGGCTGTTTTCTGCGATACCTCTATACATTCCCTTTGAAGAGAGCCCGCTGCCGCAAATTATACCGCTCATAAAAGTTCCGTGACCATTATCGTCGTATGGATATCTTAATCCGTTTAAAATATCAGTGAATTTTTTTATTTTACTGTTTGGGCTTAAAAGATCATTATGGGGATATGTGCCGCTATCTACTATCCCAACCCCAATGCCTTTACCTGTAAGCTTATATCTTTCTTGAAAGGTTATTCCATTTGAACTTAAAACACTTGAACCGCATAAAAAAGCTGTAGAGTCAAAGCCTATATAAGCTACTGCAGGGTTTTCTATAAGTCTTTCTATTGCACTGGCAGACAAACTTGCACTGATACAATCAATGGAGGGGATAGATCTAATAAGCTCGGCTTTATATGATTTTATTTTATTTTCTATACTTTCTCTTAGATTTTTACATTGAATTATTACTCTGTAGTGTTTATAACTGTTATTAGCTATAGCTGCTTTTAAGTTATAGTCTAATTTATTTTTTAAAGAGAACATAATTTCCTCCTTTCACTCGGAACACGGGGTAGTTTAACTCATTCGCTCCCGCTCGCAAACTACCCGTTGAAGTCCATTTAGGACTTCAACCTCCTTTCGCTCGGGAACACTGAGTAGCTTAAACCTACTCTCCTCGCTCGCAAACACGAGGCTGACTAAACCCGATCTTTAAAAATTCATACCATTATATACTATGTTTAGTTTTTTATATTGATACAGTTAAATAGAAAATTATAGAATATAAAGTTTCTTTGACATATAATTATTATAAAAAGGTTTGAATAATTTCATATAAACCTACTAAAAATGTATGGGAGGAGAATTTATATGGCTTTAATTGACTATAAATGTGAAAAATGCGACAGCAGTTTCTTTGAGATTGTAAAAAGTACTGAGGAAAAAGTAAAGTGTCCTAATTGCGGAAGTGAAAGCACTAAAAGAATATATAAAGGAAAGTTTTATGGAAAAGGAGGCGGCTGTGCTGGAGGAAGCTGTTCAGGCTGCTCTGGATGCGGAAGTTAATCCTTGTAAGAGGTAAATATGAATTTATATGAAGAAAGAGCTTTAGCTGAACTAAAAGAGTGGCAGAGAAAGGTTTCGCAAAAACCTTCTATTATAGATAAAATGACTAAGGGGATCCAACGAAAAACTAACAGTTTTATTCCTGATAAGGTACATAGCGTGATGACAGAAGCTATCAAAAATATGTCAAAGGCTGTACTTTGGGGCTCTGGATTTATAACAGGCAGCCCTGTTATTAAAGGCAGCTTGGAAGAAAGAGAAAAGAGGGTTACAGATAAGCTGAACTTTTATAAAAAGACTGCTGCCCTTGAAGGAGCCGGAACAGGCGCTGGAGGCTTTTTGCTTGGTCTAGCAGATTTCCCTTTGCTTCTTAGTATAAAAATGAAGTTTTTATTTGATATTGCAAGCATATATGGTTATGATGTGAGAGATTACAGGGAGAGGCTTTATATATTGTACATATTTCAATTAGCTTTTTCCGGCAGACAAAGGCAAGTAGAAATATATAAACAAATGCTGAATTGGGATAACTATGTTCATAGCCTCCCTATGGATGTAGATGATTTTGATTGGAGAACCTTTCAGCAGGAGTACAGAGACTACATAGATTTAGCAAAAATGCTTCAGCTTGTACCTGGAATCGGTGCAGTTGTTGGTGCCTATGCAAATTATAAGCTTTTAGATAAGCTTGGAGAGACTGCAGTTAATTCATATAGAATGAGAAGATTCAAGTTGCAGGTATAAAATTTAGTAAAGAGGTTTGTTTTATAGCTTACTACATATTACTTAAGGTAATTGAAGTAATATACTAAGTTAAGCTATTAAGGCAGCCTCTTTTTATTTTAAATTATATTAGGAATATGGATATAAATTCAAAAAATTGTATTATAATTAAATTATAGAATTATATTGGAGGGGTAAAGATGTTTTGTCCTAAATGTAAAAGCGAATATGTGAAAGGAATAAAAATATGCCCGGAATGTGGAGAGGAACTAATTGATGAATTAAAAGAAGAGGAATCAGTAGAATATAGGCCTATGGTTACTGTACTAAAAACTTTTGACAGAGGAGTTATAGCAATAGCTAAATCTTTGCTTCAAGCAGAATATATACCGTTTTATGTGTCAGGGGAGCTTACCTTTGGAATTGTCACTTTTACTACAATAAACCCAATGGAGCTCCAGGTACCGGAAGAATATGAAGAAAAAGCAAAAGAGATTTTGGGCGATTATATAAAATAAATAAGTTGCTAACAGGAGATTGAAGTCCTAAATGGACTTTTACGGGTAACCTGCCAGTGGGAGCTGGCGTGAATAGGTTACCCAGTGTTTCGACTGAAAGGAGAAAAAAATGAAGAACTTTCTTATAGGTATGCCCGGGGGCTTTGATTATAAAAAATTTCATAGAGACTACAGAGCGGAATTTTGGGGAATTGAGGCGATCATGTTTGACAGTGAGGAGGATATAAAGGTACTAATTGAAGAGGCTCAAAAGAAAAAGTTTAACTTTGGCGTTCATTTTCCTCTTCACAAAAATATATTTATACCATGCAGAGACCCATTGTTTTTATCTCTAAACTCGGATTTGTCCGAGGAATCGTATAATGTATTTGAGAGAGAGCTAGCCTACTGCAAATCAATTGGCGCACAATATATATTAGTTCATTTTCCTAAGCCTGTTTTAATTGACAGAAGCTTAAATTGGAACTTTTGGAGATTTGGGAATGAAGCTGAATGGATAGATGAAAAGTTATATCCTTATGATAAGTTTAAAGAAAAGCTAGAGGAGATGTTTGGGAGACTTTCAGGATTATCAAGTAAATATAATCTTCAAATAGTACTAGAGCATGACGCTATAAACAAATATCTTTATGAAGGAGCATTGCTTGAAGAATTATTTAAAAGATATGATAACTTAAAGTTATGTATTGATACTGGAAGACTGCACCTATTTGAACTTGTTGATAAGAACTTTGACTCAAAAGAATTTGTTAAGAAAATGGCACCATATACTTTTATAGTACACTTATGGAATACAAATGTTAATGATAATTCAACAGGAGGTCACTATCCGGTACTTCCAAGCTTAAAGGTAAGTGAGGGGTGGGGAGATATAGAATCCTACTTGAATATAATAGCTTCAATTAATAATGATATAAAAGTACTATTTGAGCATAGGTCTGATTTAATTACTGATGAAGAACTGGAAACTTGTTATAACTGGATAAATTCTATAATAAACAAATAGCTCCTTAAGCGGGAGCTATTTGTTTAAATAATTTTCAGGCTTTTTATTTGGCAGTAACGGTATTATAAAGGCTTTTATATTTAAAGCTAGCTTATTTAAATCCAGCTTATATACAAAGTTAAATATAATTTCGGCTAAAATTATTGCGAAGACTAAATCAAGTATAACGTGCTGCTTGACTAGCTGCGTTGATATGATAATCATTATTCCTACACTATTAATTATAAAGCTGTTAAGCTTGTTTTTACAGTTTGATATCTTTATTCCTTTCATAATAAGATAAGTTTCCAATACATGAAGGCTTGGAAAGCAGTTGAAAGGTTTATCATTTGTATAAATAAGAGCAACAAGTTTTGTAAATATATCATTTTCTGAAAGCTCAGGTCTTGGAACTGCTGTTTGAAATACAAAATATATCCCGTAGGATATAAACATTCCTAAAATAATGCCTATTATTTCTTTATAATAAATATCTGAGTCTTTAATATAAAAATACAAAAGGCTTAAAAATATAAATGGATACCAGGATATATAAGGAATTATAAATTCTTTAGTAAATGGAATCATTTTATCAAAGTCAGTAACCAAAGAATATACACCTCTTGAATCTGTACTGAATAAAGGATATAAAGCTCCGGTGAGCAAAAATAGTCCCATGGCTCCAATAGGTAATATATATTTTTTATAGCCTTTCATTTCATCAACTCCTGCCGCATTTTCTCAATGATATAATATTAAGCTGTAAACCTTAATAAAACCGTGGCAAAAATCTTAAATTTTTATTAATATTTTTGATATGTTTAAAAATGCTGAATATAAATAAAGTAAACAAGCTTTAGGAGAGGTTTATAATTAGGACGCTGAAGAAGTATAAACAAGCCTTTATTTTTATTGTTGTATTGCATTTAGCAGCAGCGGTTATTTTGGGATCAGCATTTTTACTAAAGGGAAAAAGTAACAAAGGTATAGCGGTAATGGGAGCTGTGCTTTTAAAAGCTGAAAAAGACTTGGAGGATAAAAGGGTAATTACGAATGGAGACAATACTACAGAAAGATACTTTAGACCATCAAAACTTCCGGTTTTAAACGATAAACAAGAAGTAAGCAAAATAATAGAAAAATCTTTTAATGAAAAACCTTCTGATATTGTTCTTCCTAAGGAATTAACTAAAACACCTTATGATGCAGTAATTAACTATTTCAGTATTCTTCAAGAAGCCGAAAATTTACCCAAAGATAAAATGGGGGGATGCGGTACTATTGGATGGGCAAAACAGCCGTACCCTGTTGCCTATAATTTTTTGTCAACGAAATATAAAAGCAAAATAGACTATAATACGTTCCTAAAATCCTTTGAAAATATTGCACATATAAATCTGATTAAAATGAGCAACATAAACAATGAACTTACTGAACCCGGAATAATAAGATATTTTGTAGAAATGGAGACAATTGAAGGATCAGATAAGGGTAATACATATTTTGGATATTATTACGGATTTATTGATGTGGAAAAGGAAAAGGATACATATAAAATTTCAAATATGGAGTTTACAGGGGAGGATTTCTTATGTGCTGCTTATCATGGTTGGAGACATAATGCAGAGTCATATGTTGATATAGCTTATGGAGATTGGTGTAAGCTAATTAAAAAAAGACTTCCTACAACTCAAGAAGGCTATATTAAAAATATTGAGATTAACGGGACTGATGGCAAGGAATATAAATTTGTGTTTATAAATTTAACTAATGGAACAGATGTAGAGGTCGGTCAGTATGTTAGGGATAAAGATGATACATGGAAGGCGGTTAAGATAAACCCTGAAAATTGTTTAAAAAAATAAAACTATTCAAAATAGTGTAAAATTATGTTATAATTGACTGTGGGTTATTATCTCTATGGGGGAGAGAAGGTCAATGAACTATAGGAATAAAAGGTTTCTTAAGAAGATACTAAAGACCTCTAATGTAGATGATTCAAAATACTCTTTGTATTCCGTAATAAACTATACCAGTGTATTATGCTTTGTCGTTCATATTACTTTACTTAGTGTATTTTCTTTTCTTAAAATTAAATATTTAGCTCTGTTTAATATTTTCAGCTGCATAATCTATATTATGGCTTTTTTTATTAATAGAAGAGGTTTCCACAGCTATGCTGTGGTTTTAGCTATTTGTGAGGTTGTTGGGCATTCAACTTTAGCTGTTATGTTTCTTGGTTGGGCTAGCGGTTTTCATTATTATATATTATGTTTGGTTCCTCTTTTGTTTTTTTCAAAAGATATTACTAAGACTGGAAAAGTTATTTTAAATATATTGTTTTGTGTAATATATATAGTTCTTCGATATTATGCTTCTGAAAATAGTGCAATAGTTACTTTGAATACTAAAACATTAAATGTTTTTGATAATTATAATATAATTGTTACCTTTTCATCTTTGTCATTCTTAGCCTATTATTATTGCATGGCTGTTGAAAAAGCCCATAATAAGCTTAGAAGAGCAAATAAAAAGCTTGAAATCCTAGCAGATACAGATCCCTTAACAGGTCTTCTAAATCGAAGAAAGATAGTGGAGGAAATAAATAAAAATATAGTAGAATTTAAAAGCACGGGAAAGAGTTTTGTTCTAATAATGGCGGATATTGATAATTTTAAGTCCTTCAATGATAAATATGGTCATAATTGCGGCGATTTGGTTGTAACTACTTCCGGTGCTATTATGAAAAGTCAGCTGATTAACGAAGGAATAATTTCCAGATGGGGAGGAGAAGAGTTTCTAATCCTTCTGCCGAGTTGTAATATAGAAGGAGGAAAGGAACTTGCAGAAAAGCTAAGAAAGAGTGTGCAAGATACTACCGTTATATATAAAGATACAAGGGTATCTATTACAATGACCTTTGGGGTATGTTCGTATATTTCTAATATTAATATTGAAGAAGCTATTGGTAATGCGGATAAAGCGTTATATGAAGGAAAACGCAAAGGCAGAAATTGTGTCGTAGCATAGATAACAGATTAATAAAGCAATGCTTTATTAATCTGTTTTTTAATATTGCAAATTTTGCAATTAAACAAAAGCAGTAATTCAGGTAACGTTTACCTAATGCGAAAATTTTGATATAATAAATTAATAAATACAATATTTTGACGATTTAAAGAGGGGATGGCGTAAAATGAAGCTTACAATAAAACGAAAGCTGGTATTTGCTTTTAGCTTGATTACTTTACTTCTAGTTGGTCTTGGATTATATTCGCTTAAAACGATTTATACAGTTAATAATTCCTCGAAGATTATTGCAAATGAATGGCTTCAAAGAATGGATTATGCTCATTCTATAAACACTTTGATATCGAACTTTTCAGTTGCTGAAAATAAGCATATAAACTTAAATTATAAATCAGAAAAGGCTGATGTTGATAAACAGATCGACGGAATAAATGAGGAGATCAAGATTAACTTGGCAGCATATGAAAAACTTATAAAAACCGAAGAAGATAGAACTATGTTTAACTCAATTAAAGCTGATATAGACAGCATGAACGAGATATATGGAAGAATAAAGCCTCTAAGCCTGGAACTTAAGACAGTAGAGCCTCAAGCTATTGCTTCAAGAGAAGCCAGACTAAACTTTGATGTTTTATCAAATAAGTTAATGAGGCTTGTAAAGTATAACAGAGATCATGCTACAGAAGCTAGCAATGAGGCAAATAAGCTGTTTAATAGAGCACAATTTGTATTAATAGGAATAATTGGCGCTGCAGTAATATTTTCTATAGTAGCTGGGCTAGCTATTATTGTTTCTATTACAAAACCTCTTGGAAAGTTAAGAAAAAGTTTAGTTGTGTTAGCTGAAAGCGGAGGAGATTTAACTCAAAAAATAGATATAGAATCAAATGATGAAATAGGCGATTTAGCTCAAGGAGTCAATCAATTTATTGAGAACATAAAAGAAATAATGACGGATGTTAATTCCTGCTCTAAAAATGTTGAGGAAGCTTCCGAAAAGGTCTCTGTATTACTTTCTTCATTAAGGACAATTGTTGATGATACATCAAATACAATAGAAAATTTGACCTCCGGTATGGAGGAAACTGCTGCCACAGCAGAAGAAATAGGTGTTTCTTCAAATAATATAGAATCTAATGTTACATTCCTGGCAGAAAGAGCTCAAGGCGGTGCTGAAGAAGCCAGAAAGATAAGCCGTAGAGCTAAAACCCTCAAGGATAGCGCTTTAAAATCCAGCTATAGCGCAAAGGAAATATATAAAGAAACTAAAGAGAAGCTTGAAGAGGCAATAAAAAAGACAAAAACTGTTGAGCAAATCAACGTGCTTTCAAATACTATACTTGAAATATCAGATCAGACGAATCTTCTGGCATTAAATGCCGCTATTGAAGCGGCTAGAGCAGGTGAAGCAGGCAAAGGCTTTGCAGTAGTTGCAGATGAAATAAGGAATTTAGCTGAGAACTCAAAAAATGCTGTAGTTGAAATTCAAAAGGCTGCGGCTCAGGTTATAATGTCTGTAGAAAATCTATCAGATAGCTCCAAGAAAATAATGAATTTTATAGATTCAAGTATAAGTAAAGATTATGATGAAATGATTGAGACCGGAGAACTATATAATAACGATGCAGTATTTGTAGATAACTTGGTTACAAATATAAATGAAACAGCAGAAGAACTGGAAGCATCGGTCGGAGATATTATCAAGGCTATAGATAGTGTTGCCAGCACTGTGAATGTGGGTGCTGAAGGTACTCAAGATATGGCGAAGAGGGTTTCAGATATTGTAGAGAAGGTAAATGAAGTTCAAGAACATATAGATATAAGCAATATAAGTGCTAAAGCTTTAAAAGAAGCTATAGATAAATTTACCATATAAGTATGAAGTGCTGTTAAAAACAGCACTTTTCTATTTATAAGACATATGAATATTTACTTAAATATATTATATTATAAGTATTAAGGTAATAAATTTAAAAGGAGAGTGCCTATGAGTAATTTTGTAAAACCAAAATGGCTTAATGAGCATATTGATGATGATAATCTTATAGTGATAGATTGCAGGGCAGATTTATATGATAAAGATTATGGGAAAAGATGCTATGAGAACGGACATATTAAAAATGCTTTCTTCTTAGATGTTAAGAAAGATTTGTCAGGCGAGGTTAAAGAGCATGGGGGAAGAAGCCCTCTGCCGGATTTAAATGTTTTAAAACTTAAGTTTGAAGCTGTAGGTATAAGCAATGATAAAACAGTGATTGCTTATGATGAAGGTGCTTTAGCCGGAGCAGAAAGACTTTGGTGGATGCTTAAATATTTAGGTCATAATAAAGTGTATGTCCTTAATGGAGGAATAAATGCCTGGACAAAGGAAGGTTATGAACTTACTAAAGAAATTAAAGCAGCAAAGCAGGGGGAATTTAATATAAATTTAAATAACAACGTAATAACAGATGTGTTTGAAGTTAAGAATAATATGAGCAATAATAGCTTTGTAATAGTGGATTCCAGAGCACCTGAAAGGTATAGGGGTGAAATTGAGCCTATTGATAAGAAGGCAGGACATATACCCGGTGCTAGGAATTATCATTGGAAGGACGTGCTTAACGAAAGTCTTGAATTCAAGTCTGAGACTGAGCTTGAAGAACATTTTAAAGGGCTTAAAAAATACAATGAAATAGTTCTACAGTGCGGTTCTGGGATTGATGGTTGCGGAAATTTTATTGCAATGGATGAAATAGGCTTTAAACCTAAATTATATGTAGGGAGCTGGAGCGATTGGATAAGTTACGATGAAAATCCAATTGCAAAAGGAGAAGAATAAGAGAAGCTGCAGTTAGGCAAATCACCTAGCTGCAGCTTCTTTTTACATATGATTATACTTGTAGGAATGAGCTGCTAAATAGCCAAGCTTATATTCCAATTTGTCTTTAATAGTAAATATTGTACTGTAGTAGCTTGCAGGCAAAAGAATGAAGTTTGCAAGCTGATGAGGAATACTTTTGTTTTCTACGTATTCTTTGAAAAAATCATAGTTATTTTCAAAATACTCAAGTATATTATGAAGATGTACCGCCTCTATGAAAGTTAGGTTCACCTTCTCAGTTTCTTTAGATACTTGATTTTCTAGCTTGGTTAGCAAGCTTGTTATACAATCTTTTTCCATGTGTGTTAGTTCATCGCAATTACTTTTTTCCATTTCTTCTTTAGCAATGCCTATGACATAGCTGATGAAATTAAGTGACTCTCCAAAGGTAATTCTGACTTCCCTATCTCTTAGGCTTTGGAAATAGCTGATTTCTCTTACACTTTTGATAGTCATAATTATCTCCCCCTATTTTTATGCAATATAAATTGCACATTTTTGGCACAGACAGTATTTTTATGCTGGCCTACAAATTTGTGTATATTATAATCTATGCTGTGAAAAGCATTACATAGTATATTTCTACAAAAAATAATAAAATCCTTTTTATGATAATACAAAAATTACTTAGAATAAAAATTTTGGTACAGAAAAAAATAATTTATAGCACAGAATTTTTGCAGAAGGATGTGAGGAAATGAAAGGAAACTTCGTTAAAGATATTAAGAGTGATGATTATATAGAAGGCAGCTTTATGATAATGAAAAAACTATGCAATGAAGGTAAGCGATTAGAAGCTTATATAGGAGATAAAACAGGAGATGTTAAGGTCTTTATACAAAATCCTGATAACCTTAAGGTTGGGGATGTTATATATATAAAGGCATCAAATGCCAATGGTTTTCAAGTAAAAGAATATAAAAAGAAAAGCAACTACGACATAGATGATTTCCTTCCGGCAATAAGCAAACCTATAGATGAAATAATGGAAGAAATTCAAAAAATGTCTGAGGAAGAATTTCAAAGTGAAGAATGTAGAACTTTAAATGACTATTTTTTTAACAACAAGGACTTTGTAGAAAGTTTTAAAAGAGGAATAGGAGGTCTTAATCAGCATCATAATTATATTGGTGGTTTGGCAGAACATACTCTGAATGTAATGTATATGACCAAATCAATGGCATATAGATATGATTGCCTCCATAAGGATATAGCAATACTTGCAGCAAAGCTTCACGATATAGGAAAAACTGTAGAGTATAATGTTGAAGGTCCCTTCTCTGTATCTATGAGGGGAGAAATGGAAGGACATATTGTAATAGGAATAACGATGCTGGAAGAAGCCTTTAATTCCGGAGGGGAAATTTATTCACAGGATTTTAAAAATCGTATTAGAGGCTGCGTAGTTCAACATCATGGAAAAGTAGAATATGGATCTCCCAAAACTCCAAATACTGAAGAAGCTTTTATAGTTCATTATGCCGATTTCATAGATGCTACCATGAATAAAGTTGGACAGGTAAAAGATGGATTGGAACCCGGAAGTTGGTCTGATTATGATAGAAGGATTGGAACTAGGCTTTATATATAATGTGAGATTTAGAATACAGTGATTTTTTATAAAAATAGCATAAATCTATACTGGATATTTAAATTATGCCGCAATAGATTTATGCTGTTTTAGCCTATAATTATATATCTTATTAATATTAATCCACGTTACCTGAGTCTCTTAAATTAACCAAACCTTCCGGATAAGGAGAAAGTATAGTTTGTCTTAAGATGTACTCCTGTTGATATTCAATCGCATAACCTTTTAAAAGATGAATAAGTACACTTAATGGTATTTTATTTTCTCTATAGCTTTCAAGCGTTTCTAGGAAAAAAGTTCTTTCCTTAGCTGAAAGTTTGTCAGAAAAGTAGCCGAAAATATGTTGAAGAGCATTTATTATGCTTGTGTATCTAGGTGCTCTGGCAAAAGCTAAGGCTAGATGCTCCTCGTACTCTTTCATTATTTTTTGAAAATCTTTTTTATCATGATTTGCAATTATTCTTCCGAGTATTTTTTGTTCCTTTTGATTATAGGCCATTAAAAGATATTTATTATCGCTTTGAAATTTGACTAAGTCTGCAGGGGTTTTAATTTGTCTAAGCGAAAAGAAGGTGAAAAGCTTAGTTAAAAAATGCTCTCTTATTTTGAAGTTAGTAAGCCGCCCTTCTTCTTCAATAGCTTTAGATGGAAACTTATCCTTAACAGCTCTTGCAAATATCCCCGCTCCCTTTGTGGAACCAACAGCTTTTTGTTTTCCAAGGTATATTTTAACATCTTTAGTTCCGCAGGAAGGTGAGCGTCCCTTTAAAATAAAACCATCTATTTCAGGAAGCTTTGATAAAAATTCCTCTGAAAATTTAAGCATGTCTTTAGTAAGTTCTCTGCCCGTAGAAGGCTGAAAAAGCTTTATCTCATCATCCTCGAGTACAAGTCTAATAGTCTCCCTTGGGATAGGAAGTCCGATGCCTACTTCCGGACATACTGTTATATAATTAACATAGTTACTTAATTCTTTGACAAACTTATCAGGTATGGTATCGCCATTATATCTGCATTTTGCAAAACCTAAACATTTGCTTATTACTATAGTCGGTTTATTATTGACCATTTTCAATCTCCTAATTAAATATTAATACAACTATTTTTATATATTTAATTTTAACAAAAATAGATTAGTATATACAAAACATAATATTTATTTAATGTCGAATGAATTATCTGTAAAAAATATTGATTTATGTATAAAAAACAATTAATATGTAAAATGCAGGCATAATTTGTCAACTAAAGTCAAAAAATAAAATGTGTCTTGTTAATTTGGAGGATTATAAAATATGAATAAAAAGTCCATTAAAAGAATGCTCCTATTTAGCTCTTTCTTTAATGTGCCCTTATCGATTCTACTCATTTATCAATTTGTTTGGAATCTGTTAAAAGGCAATAATAAGAGCTATACAATATTGTCTTCTGCTGAGTTGTTACTTTATATAATAAGCAACATAATTTTAGCAGTTATAATGAAAAATTTGTACTTAGAAGAAGAGCATTTACTGGGAATGTACCAAAATGGTGAAAAACTGAATGATTTAATTATAAAAAATACTCCTAGCGGACTTATAATACTAAACAATAGAGGAATAATTGAATATTTAAATCCATCCATAACAAAGATACTTGGTTCAAATGATACCATAGGGCAGAATATACTTAACATTGATTCAATAAAAAATAATTTTGTATATAGAAATATAGTAGATGCACTTGCCGGAAAAAGCAGTGTAATATTTGGTTTAGATTATGTAACAAATGCAACTAAGCAGAACAGGGTTTTCAATATATATATTGATGCGGTAATTAATAAAAATAAGGTTTCAAAGGTGATTATTCATGTTCACGATGTAACTAAAGAAGTTGAATTAAAAGATGAGATAGAATCTACATTTTTGTCAACAATAGAAGCTTTAGCAGAATCTATTGATGCAAAGGATACCTATACCGGACGACATTCTTCAAATGTACTTAAGTATACTTCTAAAATATGTGAAGCTATAGAGATTGATGATAAGCAAAAGGAGAATATTAAGATAGCAGCAACCATACATGATATAGGCAAGATTGGGATATCTGACAACATACTAAAAAAGCCAGACAAACTTACTGATGAAGAATATGAAGCAATGAAAAAACACCCTGTTATTGGAGCTAGTGTAGTTGGAAAAATACATGGCTATAAAAAGATTAGCAATATCATAAAATATCATCATGAAAGATGGGATGGAAGGGGATACCCGGAAGGAATAAAGGAAGATGAGATTCCTTTAGGAGCACAGATTATTGCAATAGCAGATGCCTTTGATGCCATGACTTCAAATAGAGTTTATAGAAAAAGCTTAGGATATGAGAGAGCTGTGCAAATTTTAACAGAAGAAAAGGGAAGGCAGTTTAACTCGGAACTGGTAGATTTATTTTTAGATGTATTGAAAGATTCCGAGGATGAATTTTTAGAAATAGGGTAGCTTAATATTAAGATATACAAAAATTATGATAATATCAATAAAAATTGTATAATATAAACTTAGTGCTAGTCATTACAAAGGTCTCACTAAACTAAATTTATATTATACAAAGTATATCTTCATTTTCTATTTATGGTCTTCTAAAAATTTTATAATGTCTGGATTGGGATCAAAACCTGGTTTTTGAGGTTCGGTATTCATTATCATTTTTCCAGTGTTTGCATCGATATAATAGTTAAGAGGGGAATTTAGAAATTCAGGATCATTGATATTTACTTTTACCATCCAGCAATTGACTCCGCGAAACAAGGTTTGAGTTACTTCATAGCCAGTTATATTATTGGTATTAGCAAATTTACTTAGTACCTTATGATTTTTAACATAGTCTGCTATGATTTCTTTTGCTTGATCTTCGCTTACTTTTGTAGCTTCATTTAAAGCGCTTGTATCTTCATTCTTTATTACAGCATTTTGTAACTCTCCATCTGGAAATAAATCAATAATTATAAAATTGCCTGTAAGTTGATTTTTTTCATTTTTTTCAATATATCTGATTGTATATATACTGTTATTATCAAGGGTTTTTTCGTTTGTATCCACAGTGTAATTGGATTCATTTTTTTTGGTTAACTTATGAAATATATCTAATGATTTTTGCTGAGCCTCAATTTTTGAGATTTTTGTATTAATGGTCTTCATATTTGGTTTTTTGGTTATTGTTTTTATCTCTCCATCAGGGTTAATATCGTAGAAATAGATATTATCCTCCATCTCATATATCTTTTTATTATTTTGAACTTTTTCACGTATTTTTTTTATATTATTTTTGGAATTAGGATTAAAATCAGTAATAACCTTTTTTGCTAAATCTATATCATTTTTTTCAGCACTTACAATTTTTTTATTTGCAACCACTGTAATACAGGATACAGCGACAAATATAAAACAAGATATAACTGTTATTTTTACTTTTCTGTTCATATTTTACCTCCTATATTTAATTTCTTAAATACAAAGTTGATGAAACTCCAGATTTAAACGAAACTACATAACTAAAGAAGGCATTATCAAAATCATTACCTGGATAAGTTTCTATAGTATTATAAAAACCTATGCTGCATTGAGCTTCTAAATTGGTTGTTTTGTCTAATAAATTACTAAATGTGGGGCTTGCTCATGCAGATTCGCATGCAGAATAATGTGTTAGTTTCATATTTGATAGAGATGCAGAATTATTTCCAAATAATATCGTAACAGTTCACACGTTTGCGTACAAACAATATGTCTATTTATATAATATGTGATATTAATAGTTTAGTAGCTATCTTTGAATATATTATAAAGTAGCAATAAATGTATGTCAATATATGGAATGCAATCAATAAAAATGTATTACAGTATTTATTTACTTAATATGCATTATAATTGAAAATAATATAGACTTTTAAAATGAAATGAAGATTAAATCCCTTTAGGAGAGCAAATTATTGCAATAGCAGATGCCTTTGATGCAATGACTTCAAATAGAGTTTACAGAAAAAGCTTAGGTTATGAGAGGGCAGTACAGATTTTGAAAGAAGAAAAGGGAAGGCAGTTTAATTCGGAATTGGTTGAGTTGTTTATAGATGTGTTTAAGAATTCAGGTGAGCAACTCCTTGAGATAGGTTAAAACTTAATAGACATACAAAAAAGCACAGAGCAATAGTCTGTGCTTTTTATATGTGCAATGATCCTTTAAGGTTCCACGCTTTGATAAGTTGAAACTATAAAATCAAATTCTTCAGCATCGCTTATTTCACCATAAGTATCCTCAGTGATTCCCGGATAGTAATAAAGAACAAATTTTTCATCAGTTCTTATATTCTCTATAATAATATATTTTTGATCTTTAACGACATCCTGAAGTGTTGCAAGCACTTTGTGTCTATCCACATCACCAGTTCTATCGTTATTAAGTGTAAGTATCCAATTATCGTGAAAAGTTACATTTATTCTTTCATGATCGCAATATACTATTTTTGAATTTTCTCGGCAGCCAAGACAGCCGTCGAATTTACTTTCGGTACAGTTTCTGTGAACACACTGGCTGCAGTGTTCAAGCTGATTCAGTGCTTCAAAGTTATCCTTCTTATAGGAATTTAATAAATCAATATATTTGTCATCGTTGAAGAAATTTAAGAAACCGCCTTTTTTATGAGCTTCTCTTTCTGCTGATTCAACTAGATCAATGTATTTCTTTAAAACAGGAAGTTTAGTAACATATTTTCTTCTGTTAAGATCTTCTTTATCTACAAAAGAAGATACATTATCTACAGCGTAGGTAAGGTCAACATAGACCTTACCATAACGCTCCTTTTCATGCTTTAAAAACTCTTCTGCTCTTCCCATTACATCACCTATTGCTGTTTATATTTTTTAAGTTCTTCTTCTAAGTCAACTTCTTCAAGCTTCTTAAATTCATCTTCAAGAGTGTTGTCTGTTTTTAACTCGCCAAGACCTTCAGCATAAGCTTCTTTCTTTTGAATTTTTCTTTCAATGTCATCCATGTTTATTTTATTGTTCTTTGTATCAACATTTGCAAGAATTTCATTTACCTTGCCAGTAGCTTCTGCATTATTATATCTAGCAGCAGCTTCGTCTCTATATCTTCTAGTCTGTTCAATTTCTTCGTCAAGCTCTCTAAGTTTGGTTTTGATAGCTTCAGCCTTTGCACGAGCATCTTCGTAGCTTGATTTTAAGCTTGAATAGCTTTTATCAGCATCAAGCTTTTTAGCAAGAGCTTTTTTAGCTAATTCTTCATCACCTTTGCCCATTGCAAGTCTAACTTTATTGTCCCAATCTTTTGATTCCTTTTCTGCAGCTTCCATCTTCTTTTCAATTTCATGAACATTTCCTAAGATTTGTGCTGAGGAAAGCTTAGCATTATTCATACTTTCTTCCATGTCTCTGATTTTTTGATCCAATAGTTCAACCGGATTCTCCATGTCGTCTATTGCATTATTCACCTTTGCTCTTAAGATATTTGATATTCTGTCGAATACTCCCATTTTAAAATCCTCCTTTAAAATCGTCTTTTTGAATTTTTGATTATTTTTATAATTATTATTATAACTATGATTATTATGATAAATCTAAGAAGCCCTGAAAAAAAACTGCCTACTATGTGGCCTGGTCCGCTGTAATAGCTTCCAAAGGGTGTACTGTAATGTCGTGTACTACCCCATGGAATTGGTATAGGTATAGGTAAAATGCTCCGTTTTGTGCTGCCTGAGCTGTAGCTTCCCGAAGAAGAATTATTTGTACTGCTTCCTGAAGAGCTTGAGCTTCCAGGAAAGGTCTTCGGTGTACTGAAGCTGCCGGATTTAAAACCTCCAGAAGATGATTTACTGCTAGAACTTGAGCTTGAACTTCCTGAGGATTTGCTACTTGAGCTTGAGCTTCCAGAAGATTTTGGAGTACTGAAGCTTCCGGATTTAAAGCCTCCTGACGAAGACTTTGGAGCACTAAAGCTACTGGATGATTTTGAACCGCTGCTGAAGCTGCTGGATTTAAAACTACTTCCACCCTTTGGAGCAGCATATACTATGTGGCTGTCTTTTCCTGTTGTATACTTGCTAAACATACCAGGTGTTATAATATCTATAGATACAAACAGAAAAGCCAAAATTAAGCTAAATATGAGTTGTCGCTTTTTTTTAATTTCCTTCACCCCCAAGAAAGATTAATACATTATATTACAATTATATCATGTGTTAGATAAACTGCCTATTCATATGTATTAACCAGCTCATGTTTTTATTATATAGTACATAATACTATATTACAAATTAAATAAAAACGCATATTACGTAACAAACAACCATTTACATAAAAAAGATTGATTAATCTCTATCAATCTTTTGATTGCTATTTATTTCTCGATATTTCATATCAAGTATTTATAAAATATAACTTGTAATAAGTTTAAACATACCTTATAATATAAGTAAGGACATAATATAATCCTTGGAAGTTACTGTTAATGATATAAGGTATATAATAGCTTGCAGCTACTATACACCATTAAGAAATACAAGGAGGCAAATTTATGGAAAAGAATAATGAATTTGATATTAATTACATTAAAAAGATAGCAAGCGATATAGCACAAAATACCATTGTTTCCTACGAGGATCTACCTCGCTATGATTTGTTTTTGTCACAAGTAATCGATTACTTAAATGATAAGTTTGAAGATGAAAAGTTTACAAGCAATATTGTTCAAAACTATATTAAAGGCGAAGTTATATCAAAACCTGATGATGGTAAGAAAAGGGGTTACACCAAGGATCATTTGGCTCAGCTTTTGCTTTTAAGTTATATGAGACCAATACTTACTACAGAAGAAATTAAAAAAGTTTTTGGGCTTGCTTTTAATAATATTAATAATAGAAACGATGATATATTGTCTTGGGAAAAAGCTTATAAGATTTTTTCTGATCTTCAGATGGAGATGTTTGATGATTTCCTGGCTGAAAATCACTTTAAGGAATCCAAGCTTAAAGATATTATCAAGGATAATAGCCTAAAGGGCTCGGATGAAGAGAGAATTTTGGTTTTTCTTATAGTTATGTCGCTTATAGCACAGGCTAGTGCTATTAAAAAGCTGGCTAGAAAAATAGTCGATGAATATAATCAGGATTAGCAAAAACCCGCCGAAGAGATCGAATGCTTTGGCGGGTTTTTAGTCTAATTTTTTGAATTAACGATATTATAGTATGAGCTTACAGTCAAGAAGTAGTAAATCATATAAATGACTGAATAAGCACTAATTGTAAGTATTATTGGCATTGTCAAGTTTGTATTGATTGCTTTTTCTAATAGAGTTGAAGCAACTAAACTGTGCATTATTCCAACAGCTAAGGGAAGTGCAAATATCATAAATATCTGTTTGCTGATGGAGCCTCTAATTTCCTTGTTTGTCACTCCGATATTTTTGAGAATTCTATATCTGCTTTTGTCCTCATTAGCTTCTGACAGTTGTTTGAAAAATATTATGCTTCCTGTAGCAACTAGGAAAAGCAGGCCCAAGAAAGCTCCAATAAATATTATTACCCCTGAAAAGGAAAATCCGGATATATACTGGTTATAGAAGGAGGTAAACTTAATGAATCCTCCATTAAATTTTGTAAATTCATTTGGTACTATGCCTTCAAGCTCCTTAGTAAGATTTTTACTGTCTTTTTTATTAGCTGTAATGTATCCTTTTATCCTGTATACATTATTATCTTTTAGATAACTATTATAAACTTCATCTTTAACTACAATAGCTTCATTAATCATACCGTTATTTGCAAGAGAATAGTCTTTGCAATCAACAATTTTAATAGACTTTCCATCTGTTGTAATAGTATTTCCTATATATGAATTCATGAAAGCCTTTCTATAATAAGGATCAAATACAACTGCTTCATCAGCATTACTAATCTTAATTTTATCCTTAATACCCCATGCTTTTATAATTTCATTATACTTGCTTTCTGATAACATATAGAAGCTTGTTTTATTTGATGGTGTATTAGAATTTGATTTCATGACATTGGGCCAGGTTCCGGTTACTTTTACAAAATTAATATCTACAGATGACAAGAGTTTATTATTTGGATATTTTGCTATTGTATCTTCTACTTTTTTGTATAAAGCATCATCATTACCGGCTAAGGCATAAGTGAAGGCATAGCCTTTTTCAAGAGTATTTGAATAGTCATAGTAAAAACTAGAGCTTACCTCCATAGCTGTAAGAGTAGTTGCACTTAGAACCGCTATAGTAGCTAAGGTTCGTGCACTGCCTTTTATTCTGTATAGTAGTTGAGAGGTTCCTATCATATTTATGCCTTTATAGTATCTTTTCTTATTCTTCCGTGAGAGCTTTATGATATATAAAGTTAGTGAAGAGAAAAGCATGAATGTACCAATCACAGTTAAAATCAAGGTTATAAGCACTGAGAAGGCACCAAATAGAAGAAGTCCTTTAGTGTATACTAAGTATCCTCCACCAATAAACAATATGGAGCCTATAGATAATATAATAGAGGCTTCCGGTTCTTTTTCGCCTTGGTTTTCAGCTTTAAAAAGTTCTATTAACTTAAACTTATAAATTAGTCTATAGCCATGTATAGAAGTAATTAAAAATAATATGGCAAATACTATTGATGTATTTATAATTGCTTTTGTAGATATTATAAATACAATGTCTGCAGAAAAACCCATAAGCTTAACTAATAGCATTATAAATAATTTTGAAAGAAGGCCACCGATGAAAATTCCGAAAAGTAAAGCTGCAATACCCATAACTATATTTTCATAGAATAACATTCTTCCAATTTGTTTTTTTCTAATTCCAAGAAGAGAGTATAGAGCAATTTCCTTCTTTCTCTTTTTAGTAAAGAAAGAATTTGAATACCATATAAATACTGCTACGAAGATAGCAATAACTACTGCAGCGGAATTAAAAACAGTTGAAAGCTTCATAGAAGAGCCTACAAGCTCTTGAACCTGAGTATTATATTGTATTGAAGTAAAAGTGAAATAGATCATTATACTGAATACCATTGAAAGAAAGTACAAAAAATAGTTGTAAAAGTTTCGTTTTATATTTTTAAAGGCTATGTTAAATAGACCCACTTAAAATCAATCCTTTCTTTTATTACATATCATCAAGCCCGCCGCCTAAGGTTTTTAATACATCCAATATCTTTTGGAAGAACTCCTTGCGTGAAGAGCCACGAACAAGCTCAGTAAATAATAAGCCATCCTTTATGAAGATTATTCTTTTGCAATAACTTGCTGCAAACGCATCATGAGTTACCATCATTATTGTTGCATTATTATTTTCGTTTAAATCGTTAAGTGATTGAAGAAGTTCTGTAGAAGACTTCGAATCCAAAGCTCCCGTCGGTTCATCTGCAAGCACAAGAGCCGGCTTGTTTATAATAGCTCTCGCTGCTGCAGTTCTCTGCTTTTGACCGCCGGATATTTCATAAGGATACTTATTTAAAATATCATCTATTCCAAGGCTTATAGAAACCTCTTTAAGTCTACTTTCAATCTCTTTAATGTTAACTTTTGAAAGGGTTAATGGAAGTATAATATTTTCCTTAACTGTTAAGGTATCTAATAAGTTAAAATCTTGAAATATAAATCCAAGCTTATTTCTTCTAAAAAGTGAAAGCTTCTCCTCATTCATTTTTACAATATCATCTCCGCCGATTGTAACAGTACCGCTGCTTGGTTTATCTATAGTTGAAATTATATTTAAAAGAGTAGTCTTGCCGGCACCGGAAGGTCCCATTATTCCAACAAATTCACCTTCTCTAATATTTAAGTTTATGTCATGAAGTGCGGTATACACGTTTCCCCTGGAACCGTAAACTTTTTTTAAATTTTTAGCTACTAAAACATCATTCATGTTTATTCCTCCTTTTAGTCGGAAGCACTGAGCAAT
>KE993473.1:214652-282765 GCA_000466585.1 Clostridiales bacterium oral taxon 876 str. F0540 | reverse complement strand
AACTCTCGCTCCGCTCGAAAATTACTCGTAAAAGGTCATTTATGCTTTTGACCTTCGTATATGTTTTTTCGAATCTTACAATACTATTGTATATGTTTAGCATATATAGTACCATTTTTTTAACTTACAAAAATACAAGCTAAGCTTACATTTCTGTCACATTAGTGGTATTATCATAATCTATATAAATATGTAAATATATAAATATTTACATATTTTATGCGGATTTAAGAGGTGTTTTATAAGCGTATTTAGAAAGCAGCATGCTTAAGTATTGAAGTAATATAAGAATTCTATTGAAATTATACTGTCAGTTGGTATAAAATGGTTTAAAGATGCAAATATGTACTTTGGAGGATGCAATGAAAAAAGAATTTAAGGTGATAAGATCATTTAATAATAATGTTGTTTATTGCATAGATAAGGGATTAGAAAAAGAATGCATTCTTGTTGGCAGCGGGGTAGGGTTTAATGCTAAGGAAAACAAGCCTTTGAAGAATGAAGATAAGGTTGAAAAAGTGTTTTACCTGGCTGATGAGAATAATAAATATAGATTTGCCGGAATGTCTAAGGAAATAGATAAGGATATTGTTGGTGTTACTGAAGAAATAATATTAATGGCTGTTAAAAAGTTAAATAAGGATATTGATGAGAGAATACATATTACTCTGCTTGATCATATAGCATTTACAATAGATAGATATAAAAATGGTATAGACATTAGTAATCCTTTTTTAGCAGAAATTAAAAGTCTTTATAGAGAAGAATATATGATATCATTAGAGGCTCTTCAAAAGATCAATGATAGATTTAATATTACTTTGCCTGTAGATGAGGTTGGATTTATTGCAATGCATCTTCATGCGGCAGTTAATAAGCAGGATATTTCACGTACTGCGCAAAGCACTACTATAATAAATGAAGTTATCAATCTTATTGAAGAAAAGACAGAGGATAAGATTGATAAGGAGAGCATAGATTATGTAAGACTCATAACCCACATTAGGTTTGCCCTAGATAGAGTAGAAAAGAAAATACCTATAACAAATATACTCTTATCTGATATAAAAGAAAAATTTTCGCAGTCTTATAATTTGGCTGTAGAAATTTCTAAAGAAATCGAAAAAGTATATAAAATAGTACTTCCTGATGATGAAATAGGATATTTGGCGATACATATTGAACAAATTTTTAGGAATGCACATAAAAGTTATTGACATAATCGTTTTCATATTATAAAATAAAGTTACAAAAACAAATAAAAAATAGCGTGTTACTGTACGGCAGGCATGAGCTAAAAGAGATTTATCGTAAATCGGTGTAATCTTTTTTAGCTCTTTATTTTTTATAAAAATATTTTAAAGGAGGAATCATTTATGGCTAATTCAAACACACCAAGAGTTATTGCAGAAGCTATCCTTGAAAAGGTTGGCGGAAAAAACAACATTGCATCTGTGGCATACTGTATGACCAGACTTAGAGTTGTGCTAAAGGATGGAAGCCTGGCTGACAAGGAAGGACTTAAGAAAGTAGAAGGAGTCATGGGACTTGTTGAGCAAGGAGGACAACTTCAGATTGTACTTGGACCTGGAAGGGTTACTAAGGTTGCTAATGAAGTTGGAGAAATTACCGGACTTAAAGTAGGGGAAGTTGATGAAGCAACAGTAAGAAAAGAAGAAATAAAAGCTAAGAACAACACTCCATTTAAGAATTTGCTTAAGAAAATATCAAGTATATTTATACCACTTATTCCAGCATTCATAGGTTGTGGTCTTGTAACAGGAATATTAAATATTATTATAAAGTTTGATGCTGGTTTTGCTGCTAGTCCAACTGGAAAGATACTTGTTATAATAGGTAACTCAATATTCTGGGGACTAAACTTATTTGTAGGTGTTAACGCTGCTAAAGAATTTGGAGGTTCTCCAATGCTTGGCGGTGCAATGGCTGCAATACTTACACATCCTAATCTTGCAACTGTTACTATTGGTGGAAAAGCTCTAGTTCCAGGTAGAGGCGGAGTTATAGCAGTACTTATAGTTGTAGCTTTCAGCAGCTGGCTTGAAAGAAAAGTTAGAAAAATTGTTCCAGAAATATTGGATCTTTTCGTTACTCCATTAATTGTTGTTTTAGTTGCCGGCTTTGTTGCTCTATTAGCACTTCAACCTCTTGGAGGAGTTATATCTGACTCTATAGGAACTGCTGTTAAAGCAGCTATTAGCGGCGGAGGAGCATTTACCGGATTTATATTAGGAGGAACCTTCTTACCTTTAGTTATGACAGGTTTACATCAAGGATTAACTCCAATACACGCAGATCTTATAAAGACTACAGGACAGACATTACTTCTTCCAATACTAGCTATGGCTGGTGCAGGACAAGTTGGAGCTGCAATAGCTGTACTTGTTAAAACAAAGAATCAAAGATTAAAGAAGACTATTTGGTCAGCTCTTCCGGTAGGAATACTTGGAGTTGGGGAACCATTAATATACGGTGTAACTTTACCACTTGGTAAGCCATTCTTAGGAGCTTGTATAGGTGGAGCCTTTGGTGGAGCAGTTATGGCTGCTTTAGCAGTAGGGGCTAAGAGTATGGGATTATCAGGAATTCCACTTGCTCTATTGGTTACTAAGCCTTTAGGATATTTAATAGGTGTAGTTGTTGCATATGCTGCTGGTTTCATAGCTTCCTATGCACTAGGATTTGAAGATCCACAAGAATAAAGTAAATAAGGGATAGCACAATTAATATTAATAAAATATTTATTTGCTGCTATCCTTTTTCTATGAAAGGATAGGTTAACTATGCCAAAAGGTATTTCAGTTTTTGTAGGAATGAATTATTCACTTGAAGAAAACATGATTTTTATAGAAAAAGCTAAAGAATACGGCTTTAGCAATATATTTACCTCGCTTCATATTCCTGAGGCGAATTATGAAAAGGCCGTTGAGGAATTCAAACAAATAGCGGAATTAAGTAAGAAACTAGGTATGAATATAATTGCAGATATATCTCCAAGAGCTTTTGGTTATTTAGGAGCAGATATGAATGATTTAAAAGTGCTAAAGGAGCTTGGCATATATGGCGTTAGAGTAGATTTTGGTTTTACTCCGGAGCAGATTGCAGAATTTACAAAAAATCCTTATGGATTAAAAATAGAGATTAATGCCAGTACAGTAACTGATATGTTTTTGAAGGAACTGGAAAACTTTAATCCTAATTATAAAGCTATTCAAGCCTGTCATAACTATTATCCGAGAATAAATACGGGTATTTCAATGGAAACCTTTAAGAAGAAAAATGATATGCTTAAAAAATATGATATGAAAATTTCTGCATTTATACCTTCTTTAGTTAACAAAAGAGGACCGATTTTCGATGGGCTTCCTACTCTTGAGATTCATAGATTTCAGGAGCCTTTAATATCTGCTAAACATCTATTCGCATTAGGGATTGATTCGGTATTTTTTGGGGACAGCATTCCAACAGATGATGAATTAAAGACTGTGGGTGATATTCCTGAAGATATAATTGAATTTAGAGTAGAAACCTTCAAACCATGTATAGTAGAGGAAAACATTGTTTTTAATGCTTGTCATGAAAACAGACCTGACTCAGCTGAAGATGTTATAAGATCAACTAATTCACGGGTTACTCTTAAAAAAGAAGATGTAATAAGCCCATATAATAATATAGAAAGAAAAAAAGGCTTTATAACAATAGATAACAAGCACTATCTAAGGTATTGCGGGGAGCTTCAAATTTGTAAAAGGTATCTGCCCGCAGATGCAAGAGTAAACGTTGTTGGCAAGATAATTGATGAAGAATTATTTTTAATTGAATATATAGATGACGAAACAAGATTTAGATTTGTGAGATATAAATAACAAGTTTGAAATAAAATTTAGTTATTAATTGAAGTTTATGAAAAAATATTTTATAATATAACATATAAGCTGCTAGGAGGTGAATGCTGCAAAATAATTTTGCAGTAGTAACAATATGAAAATAGAAAAACTTGAGAAACTCGTTACAGAAGGTAGAAACCCAAGAACTATGAATATTGATAGTGTTAGTACCTTGGAAATGATAGAAATGATAAATGCGGAAGATAAAAAGGTAGCAGAAGCGGTTGGTGAAGCAAAGGAAAGCATAGCTAAAGCTGTAGACGTAATTTCAGACAGATTATCTAGAGGCGGAAGACTTATCTATACGGGAGCAGGGACCAGCGGAAGACTGGGCATACTTGATGCTTCAGAGTGTCCTCCAACTTATGGTGTTTCTTTTGATCTAGTCCAGGGGCTGATAGCTGGAGGTCATACAGCAATATTTAAGGCTGTTGAAGGTGCAGAAGACAATAAGGAACTAGGAAAAACTGATTTAATTGAAAAGAATTTAACAGAAAAAGATGTTATTTGCGGAATTGCCGCATCAGGCAGAACCCCTTATGTTATTGGCGGAATGGAGTATGCTAAAGAGGTAGGGGCAGCAGTTATATGTGTTACAATGAATCCGGAAAGTGAAATGGCTAAAATTGCTGATGTTCCAATATCTGTAGTTGTAGGCCCGGAAGTTATTATGGGATCAACAAGAATGAAGTCCGGAACAGCACAAAAGATGGTTCTTAATATGTTAACTACAGGAACTATGGTTAAGCTTGGCAAGGTATACAGCAATCTTATGATAGATGTTCAATCTACAAATGAGAAGCTTGTTGCCAGAGCAAAGAGAATAACAATGATGGCTACAGATGAAAGTGAAGAAAATGTAGTTAAGGTTTTAAATGAAACGAATTTTGATGTTAAGTTAAGCGTCGTCATGATTAAAACAGGATTAGATAAAGAAAGTGCAAGAAAGCTATTGAATGAAAGTAAAGGATATGTACAAAAAGCTATAGATGCATCAAAATAAAATTGCGGGTATACCGCAATTTTATTTTATTATTGCATATTTATCAATTAAGCTTATAAGTATGGGTGCAATAGTAAGTTTAGTAAGGACAATAGGATTTTCAATAGCGTTATATATTTATTCTTTAATAAGGATAGAAGGTAGGGCTGAGAGCATTGCAATCAGCATTAATACTCTATGAAGCACTATTAATATAGTAGAAAAGCATGGGTGAAACTTTACTTATGAGAAATTTCAAAAAAATGCATAAAAAACTGGATAATTTTATAAAAATGCAAGGTTCATTAATAAGTTACTCTTAATTAACAATTTCTTAATATGTTGATGTTATTATAATATTAAGAAGTTAGATCCCCCTTAGAGATAATTTCTAAACTGTGGTTGATGCTAGTAGTTTTCTAGCATCTTTTTTTATGTAAAAAAATGTATTGTTAAAATTTAGATTTTTATTGATTTGATTTATTGAATAATGATATAATTAGAACAAATGCAAACGGTTGCATAATGGTATATATGTGCAAACGGTTGCTCAACCAAATCAATAGGGGGGAATATAATGAAAAAACTAAATCAAAGGTTCAGCTTGGTATTGACCTTCTTGTTTTTGTTCAGCTTAATGCCTAATTTTGCGAAAATTGTTAAGGCTGAAGATGTAATAACACCAACTGCTGCAGATGTTTACGCTGTCTTAACTGGTGATTTTGTTGCAAAGCAAGGCTTAGGGGCTGATTGGAATACTGCTAATGCAGGGACTATAATGAAAAGAACAGCAAAAGGAGTTTATGAGCTAACTGTGAACTTTACAACTCCGGGAAAATATAATTATAAAGTAGCCTTTAATAATCAATGGGACAAACCTAAGGCTATTGGAGAAAATGGAGAAAACAAGCCTATAACTGTTGCCAACGCAGGGGCAGTTACTTTTAGAGTAGACTATACTGCCGGAAAAGTATACGACACTATTAATAATATTGATCAATTTAGAATTGCTCCAACTACTGCAACGTTAGTAGGTGGATTTGCTAACAGCTACTGGAAAAGATGGCGACCCTACATACTGGAAACCTGAAAATAACGATTTGAATCTAGAATATATTGGACAAGGATTCTATAAAAAAGCCTTTAATTTAAAAGCAGGAGATTACTCCTATAAAGTAGCATACGGAAATAAGTGGTCTAATGGTGAAGTTTCAAATAATATAGGTTTCAAAATAGATGCAGATAAGCAAGTCACATTCCTTGCTAATTACGGGCTGGGGATATGTACAGACAGTGTTAATGATCCAAGTATCAGTACAACAGCATCATTAATTGGCACTATTCGTGGTGCAGGAGATGATAACTGGAAAGAAACCTCTAAAGGATATGAATTTACTAAACTAGCTGCTCCAGGAAAGTTTGTATATAGTATGTTCGTACCGAAGGCTAGATATGAATATAAAGCTGCACTTAACTATACTTGGAATAATCCAATACCAGGTGGAACGGATAATAAGGTTTTAGATTTAACAGGTATTAATGATTCATCGCTACAAACATTCAAAGGATTAGACGGAAAGGATGTTAAGGGATTATATGTAACTTTTGTATGTGATACTATAGGGAAAACCTTATATAACTCAATTGAAAATAAAGATGAGGTTGATGAAGCTTTAGGATTGGCATCAAAGATTAAGAGTCCTGTAATTAATGCTAACGGAACTATCACATTTAATTATATAAACAAGAATGCAAAATCAGTATTGTTAAATGGAACTATGAACAATTGGGGAAGTACTCCAATGCCAATGATAAAGGATGAAAAAACAGGAATTTGGTCAACAACCTTTAGACCTGGTGATAATGAACAGACTTTTGAGTATAAGTTTCAAGTGGATGGAAACAGTGATTGGATTACTGATCCATTAAATTCTGTGACTTCAAATGGTAATTCAAAAATAACATTCCCAGCATATTCAGGAAGAAAAGTAGTTCTTGCAGGAACAATACAGGCTGCTGCTGGTGAAAATACATGGACACCAGGTTCAGATAAAACTAAATTAACTTATGATGGAAACGGAAATTATCACATAAATATAAAGAATGTACCTGCAGGAAACTACGAATATAAAATTGCCATGGGTTCGTGGGATCCAGAAAACTATGGTGCAAACGGCAAATCCTATGAAGATAACATGAAGTTGTACGTTCCATCAAATCAGGATGTTACCTTCTGGTATTCAGATGATAGTCACTATACAGCTAACTCTATAGAATATAAAAAATTAGATATTGTACTAAAAGGAACAGGAATCCCTGAAGGAACTAAATTGACTGATGCTTTATTAACAAATATATATAGTGCGAAAATTAAGCTTAATAAGGGTTCTTATAATGATATTAAAGCAGTAGTAGATGGAAAAGAGTATAGTTATGCGAATATCAATGTAACAGAAGATTCAAAGGATATAACCTTTAGCTATGCACCATCTATTCAAATGGTATATAGCGATCCAGCCAGCCCTCAGATATCACTAAAGGATTTATATTTTGATTCAAGAAGTGAAGAGTACAAAGCACCTTATGGAGCAGTAACTACTGATTCAAATGTAACCTTTAATTTAAAGGCTAAAAAGGATGATCTAACTGTTGCAAAATTAGTTCTTATAACTAATAAAGGCACAAAAATTATAGACATGAGCAAGAATGGAAATTGTGGTGATGGCTCAGATAAATGGACTGTAAGTTATAAGTTTAATGAAATAGGAATGAACAAATACTATTTCCTAGTTTCAAATGGTTCAGATGTAAAGGCGTATAGCGACGATGACGGATATTTTGGAACTGGAGCAGCCAGCGATATAAGCAATGTTAAAGCTTATGATTTAAATGTTTATGATAAGAATTTTAAAACTCCGGATTGGATGAAAGATGCTGTTATATATCAAATATTTCCGGATAGATTCTTTAATGGGGATAACAGCAATGACTATGCTCAAAAACTTGCAAGAGGTAGTGTTGCTTATGAAAATCCAACAAACTGGTACATGCCCCCTGAAGATCCAACTATAGAATTTAAAACAGTTAAAGATAAAGACGGAAATGCTGTAGTTGTAAAAGATAGCAATGGTAAGCCTGTTTTAGATCCTAACTATAAAGGCTTTGTAGGTGATGGCGAGTGGAGTAATGATATGTATGGCGGAGATATTAAAGGAGTACAAGCTAAGCTTGACTATCTACAAGCTCTAGGTATTAATGTACTGTACTTTAACCCAGTTTCCTCATCTATATCAAATCATAGATATGATACTACAGACTATAGAAGTCTTGATCCTCTGCTGGGTCATATGGACGACTTTGTAAATCTTGCTAAAGAAGCTCACAAGAGAGGAATGCATGTAATCCTTGATGGTGTATTTAACCATGTATCAGATGATTCTATTTACTTTGACAGATATGGAAAGTACATTGAAAAAGGAAAACCAATAGGAGCATATCAGTATTGGTCAAAAGTTTATGATTTAATGAATACTCAGAATTTAAAACAGCAGGATGCAGAAAAGAAAGTTACTGCAGATTTAGCTGCACAAGGAATAACAGATTTACACTATAAAGATTGGTTTGTTGTAAGCAATAAAGTAGTAGAAAAAGATAAGGATGGAAATCCTGTTCCTAAGCATTATGACTATGAAGGCTGGTGGGGATATGACTCTATGCCAGTTATTCAGGCCTTAAATGGTTCTGAATATCAAGTTAAGTCCTGGGCTGATGAAATAATAGACGGTCCTGATGCTAACTCAAGATATTGGTTGAAGCAGGGGTCCGATGGATGGAGACTTGACGTTGCAAATGAAGTTTCTGATGAAACCTGGAATCACTTTAGAACTGCTGTTAAAGAAGAAGGGGACAATGCTATCATCGGTGAAATTTGGGATGACGCATCAAAATACCTTCTTGGAGATATGTATGATTCAGTAATGAACTACAGATTTAGAAATGCAGTTCTATACTTTGTAAAAGGCACTCAAGATGATAATAAGACAGCTACAGATGCAGTTTGGGCAATGAATGAGCTTGAAAAGATGAGGGAGCAATATCCAAAAGAAGCCTTTGAAGTTATGATGAATCTTGTTGATTCTCATGATACACAAAGAGTTATTTCTGCTTTAGATGGAGCTCAGAAGAGTGTTAAAGCTATAGCTGATAATCCTTCAGCAGAAGCATATGCTAAGATGGAGTTAATACCTTTAATTCAAATGACTTATCCAGGTGCACCAACTATTTACTATGGTGATGAAGCAGGTATACCAGGAGCAGATGACCCGGACAACAGAAGAGGCATGATTTGGGGTAAGGGAAACCAAGACTTAGTTGAATGGTATGCTAAGCTAGCTAATATAAGAAATGCTTATCCTGTGTTAAGGACTGGAGATATTGTACCAGTTACTGTTTCAGGGGATGATGCTAAGGATGTAATGTCATATTTAAGAAATGATAAAAATAATCATGCGTTAGTTGTAGTCAGCAGAAAAGCTCAATACATTAATAGCTTACAGCTTGATGCAGGCTCAATTCCAAATGGAACTGTATTAACAAATGCTTTAAATCCATCAGAAAAATATACGGTTCAGGCTGGAAAGGTAACTGTGGATGTTCCAAAACAATCAGGATTAATTTTAGTTGCAAGCTACAAGGCAGTAACAGTAAATACTTCAGCACTAAAAGATGCCTATGACCCAAGCTATATAGTTAAAGATAAGGTTAGAGCAACAGGAGTAACTATTGATAAAAACTCTTTAGAAATAACTGTTGGGGCATCAGCTAATCTTAAAGCTGTTGTTGCTCCAGAAAATACAACATTAAAGGATGTAACATGGAGTTCAAGTAACAGCGGCATTGCAAAGATTGATGCTAGCGGAAAAGTGACAGCTGTTTCAGAAGGTAAGGCAGATATTACTGTAACTACCTTAGACGGAGGTTTCACAGATAAGTGTTCTGTAACTGTTAAGGCTGCTCCTGTAGATAATGGCGGAAATACAGGAAACAATGGTAACAACAATGGGGGGAACTCAGGAAACAATAACGGTAATACAGGGAACAACAATGGAAATACAAATAATAACTCGGGAACTATCATTAAAAATGATACTTCAAAGGTTGTAGAAGCTATAAAGAACGCTGCAAGTAAATCTGCAATAGTTGTAGATGCATCAGAAAACAAGAAAGTTGATAAATCTGTATTTGAGGCTATAAAAGGAACTGACAAGTCAATAACCTTTACATCAGGAAATTCAGTATGGACTTTCAATGGCAAAGATATAAATAAGGATATTAAGGACATTGACTTGACTGTTAAGGTTGAAACCTTGGATAATTCTACATCTCCTAACAAAGATGCAATTAAAGAAAAGGTTAAAAACGAAGATGTGCTTATCCTGTCCTTTGCTGAAAACGGAGTTCTTCCGGGAGAAGCTAAGGTTAAGATTAAACTAGATGCTGCATGGCTTGAAGGAAAAGATAAGAATAATCTTTATGTTTATTACTATAATCCAAGTACTAAAAAAGCTGAAATTGTGGCTAAGAAACTTACTGTAGACAAAGATGGGTATATAGAATTTGAAATAACACATAATAGTGATTACTTTGTAGCAGATAAGGATTTAGTTTCAGCCGGAATACTTCCAAAGACAGGATCAATGATTGATACAACTACATTAGTAACTGCTGGACTTATAACAACCTTCATTGGAGTTCTTATAGTAGCAGCAGGAAGAAGAAAAAGAGAATCAGAAGCATAATAAAAATGGAGGCAATCGCCTCCATTTTTTAATAGGTTCTAAGGGGAAACTTAGATTAACCTTTGACAGCACCAGAAGTAAGACCAGCAACTATTCTCTTTTGGAATAGCAGAACCAAAATTATAAGAGGTATTGTTACGATAACTGTAGCAGCTGCTGTTTCACCCCAAGGAATAGTATATTGTCCTTGGAACATAGTTATTGCAACAGGAACTGTTTTTCTAATATCTTTAGTATTTATTGTCAGCGCAAACAGGAATTCATTCCAAGCTGCTATAAATACGAGTATCGCTGTAGTAAAAGTACCAGGAGCAGCAAGTGGAACTATTATCCTTGCAAAGGTCTGCATAGGAGATGCACCGTCTATTCTTGCTGCTTCCTCCAAACTATAAGGTATTTCCTTAAAGAAAGTTGTTAGGTTCCATATAGCCAAAGGAAGAGCAAAAGTTGTATAAGGAATAATTAAGCCAATATACGTATCTCTAAGTCCCATAGCTTTCATAAACATATATATCGGAGAAATAGTTGAAATTTGAGGGAACATGGATACTGCTAAAACTAATCCTAAAATAATACTTTTTCCTTTAAATTTAAGCCTTGCTATAGCATAAGCAGCAAAAGAAGCAAACACAATAGCAACTATTGTAGTCAAAGAAGAAATTACAAAGCTGTTCCATAAAAACTTGCCAAAGGGCCTTGCCGTGAAGACTAATTTATAGGATTCTAAAGTGGCATGCTTTGGCCAGAATCTAGTGAAGCTTCCAAAAATCTCATCAGGTTTCTTAATAGAAGTTATAAATTCCCAATAGAACGGGAAGATTATTATAATCAAGAATATTAGTATAAAAACGTAAAATCTAACAGTTTTGAAGCTAATTTTATTTCTACTCATTTTTTTCCTCCCACCCTAGTTTTCATTTGACATTACATCAGCACCAAGTATCTTTACATAGCCTATGCTTATTAATGCAACGCATATAAATACTACAACTGACAGAGTGGAACCTTTGCCAAATTCCATTTGGGCAAACATGGTTTTATAAGCATAGGAGGTTATTGTTTCTGTGCTGTTTCCTCCACCGGTCAATACATAAACCAAGTCAAATATTCTAAAGGCATCCAAGGTTCTAAATAGCAAAGCAACCAGCATAGTTGGTTTTAATAGAGGTAAGGTTACTTTGAAAAACTGCTGGATTTTTGTAGCACCATCGACATCTGCTGCCTCATATAAGGTAGTATCAATAGTCTGAAGTCCTGCAAGAAGGAGCAGTGCCATATAAGGAGTTGTTTTCCATACATCTGCAAATACAACAGAGAACTTTGCACCAAAATTACTGGTTAATAAAACTCCCGGATTTGATATAATATGAAGTTTAGTTAATATATATGAAATAATACCGAATTGTCCATCGTATATGAATTTCCACATTAAAGCAGATACAACAGTAGGAATAGCCCATGGAATAAGTACTGAGGCTCTCACTATACCTCTGCCTTTAAAGCTTCTGTTTATTATCAAAGCAACCATTAGTCCAAGAACAAGTTCTATAAATACAGATATAATTGTGAATTTAAAGGTGTAGCTTGTAGCTTCCCAGAACCTGCTGTCTTTTCCAAAATAAATGTAATTATCTAAACCTACAAAGTTAGGACTTATAATTGAATCTCTAACTTCCTGCATAAGACCAGTGCCTTTATCTAAAGAAGGTTTGGCATCCTCACTTACAGTTATTGTAGGTAGTGTTTTTAATAATGAATTGTATTTGTCTAAAACTTTTTCTGCTGTAGCTTTATCGATTTGAGCGAATTTTATTTTATCATCATCAATAGGTTTAAAGTTATCTACATAACTTCTAGCTGTTTTTTCTTTTGAAGCAACTTCGCTTTGATTAAAAATAGTGTTATTAAGATTATCTAAATCAGTAACTACATTTAAAAGCTTTTCTTTGGCATCTCCGGAAGAATCATTTGCTGCTCTTTTAAGGTTTCCTTTAACAAGATCAAAATTATTTAAATATCTTTCTAAGTCAAATTGATAACTTAGGTGAGTGGCATTTTTGGTTGGATGATTTAACCTCAAATCGAATAAACTAAGATAAAATGAACGTGCAACAGGATAGAGAGCAATAACAAGTATTATAAGCATTGCCGGAGCTATCATAAGGTAACCAAGTTTTGTCTCGCTTGCTGTACGCTTGTATTTTTTATGTTTAACTTTTGGTGAAACTTTAGTCTTAACTTCCATCCTCTATTTTCCCCCTTCCATTTTGAACCTTGTAAACTATTATGTTGTAAGAGCCATTAAGCTTTTACTTAATGGCTCTTATTAGTTTATTATTTAGCTGCTGAAACAGCTTCCTTCATCTTTGTATCCATATTCTTAATTGTTGTATCAACATCTTGACTTCCTGCTAAGTATTTGGAAATTTCAACTTGCATTATATCAGAAAGTTTTGGATATATTGGTGAAACCGGTCTTGATACTGCAGCTGAAAGACCAGCTACGAAATCTTTATTTCCGAACAATGGGTTCTTTTTTACTTCTGAATCATTGTATACAGATAATAATGTTGGAGCACTTCCGCCTTTAATAGCAGTAATCTTTTGTCCGTCTGCTCCAGTCATGAATTTTAAGAATTCCCAAGCTTCATTTGGATGCTTGCTGTACTTATTAATCATTGTTACCCAACCGCCAAGAGCTGCAGCGGATGCAACGCTTCCTTTTGGAAGTGGAGCAACACCAACTTTATCAACTACTTTTGATTTAGAAGCATCTTGAGATTCTGCCCATTGATATGGCCAGTTTCTTAAGAAAGCTGCTTTGCCTTCGATAAATGCTGTGTCTGATTCTGGCTCAGTAAATGTAGTGATATTATTTGGTACAAAGTCTGATTTAACAATTGACTTCATAACTTCAAGACCTTTTTTGGTTTCAGGTGAGTTTATAGTTATGTTTCCGTCTCCATCAACTACTTTTCCGCCGTAAGCAGATATAAATTCTGTAGCATTACATACTAAACCTTCGTATTGTTTAGCTTGCATTATATATGAATATCCTGAACCTGTTTTGCCTTTTAATGATTTAGCTTGTGCTATAAGATCATCCCAAGTTGCTGGAACATTAGTTACTAAATCTTTTCTATAAAATAATAATCCTGCATCGATGAACTTTGGCATACCCCAAAGCTGTCCTTTAAAAGTTAATGCTTGAACTGGGCCCTTCATATAATCCTTCATGTTGATTCCGTCTTTTTCAACGAACTTGTCAAGTGGAAGTGCATATCCAGCTTGGGCGAATTCTGCAGGCCAAATAACGTCTGCATCAAATACGTCATAATCAGTTCCTTTTCCATTAAATACAGTTACATATTGATCATGCTGCTTTCCGGTGTCAGAAGGCATTTCTGCAAAAGTAACTTCAATTTTACCTTTGTGAGCTTCATTAAACTGCTTAACAATTTCATTTGTTGCTCCTGTAGTATCCTGTCCTCTTGCATAGACTAATTTTACAACTTCATCTTTTTTTGTATCACCGGACCCTGCAGTCGGTGTAGCAGGAGCTGGTTTGCTGCAGCCTGCAGCTAAAGCTGATAACATTACTGCTGTCGTTAAAATTGATAATAATTTTTTACCTTTCATGGTATACCCCCCTTTTAATATGGATAACGTTTGCATAGTCTATATTTTAATAGTACTCCACCAAAAAAGAGATAGAATACTAATCGGAAACGTTCCCAAATGCTATGTATTTATTATAACATTGTAAAAAAATAGAATCAATATCAAGTTTGCAACAGAAAACGACATAATTTTCGCAATATTCACTTACGAGGTTATATGTTATATTTTTATTGCAAATTTGTAGACTTTATGCATTGATAAAAAATTACAAATATGATATCATCAAAATGAAACGTTTCCAGATATTTGCGAAATTAAAGTATTAAGTTAAATCTGTGAACGATAATAAATATATTATATTGTTTAGTTATTGTAGTGAAAGGAATAATTATGAGGAATGTGAGCCTTAAAGATGTAGCCAAGCTTGCAGGGGTAGGACTTGGAACTGCATCCAGAGTTTTAAATAATCATCCCTCTGTTACTGAGGAAACAAGGAATCTCGTACTTAAAGCCATGAAAGAGCTTAACTATCAGCCTAATGCCATAGCTAGAAGCCTGAAAATGAAATCTACTATGACTGTTGGAGTTTTAATCCCTGATATATCAAGCGCCTTCTATCCCGAGATAGTTAGAGGAATTGAAGATGTTGCTAACATATACCAGTATAATATTATACTTTGCAATACTGATTTGGACTATGAAAAAGAAAAAACTGCACTAAATATGTTTCATGAGAAGAAGGTTGATGGCGTTCTATTTATAAGCAATACTATATGCAACGATACTATGAAAAAGTTTGAAGAAATGAGTATACCCGTAGTACTTATAGCTACAAAGGATGAAACTAATATACTGCCAAGTGTTACTATAGATAATGAGCAGGCTTCATACGATGCTGTAAGTTATCTTTGTTCATTAGGACATAAGAGGATTGCTATGCTTGGAGGAAAATTTAATGATCCTAACTCTGGAATACCAAGAATAATGGGCTATAAGAGGGCGCTTATAGATAATGCTATAAATGTAGATGATAAACTTATTTATGAAGGTAATTATGGTTATAAGTCCGGATATAATAATATGAAAGATATTTTAAACATCAGAAATATACCTACTGCTGTATTTTGCGCTTCAGATCTGATGGCTGTTGGGGCATCAAAAGCTATTTTAGAAGCAGGACTTAAGATACCTGAGGATGTTTCAGTTATGGGCTTTGACGGGGTAGAGGCAGCAGAGTTTTTTTATCCTTCCATAGCAACAATAAGGCAGCCTCGATATGAAATGGGAGCAGTAGCCATGAGACTTTTAACTAAGTTTATGAATAAGGAAGCCGTAGAGGAAAAAAATATGGTGGTGAGCTACAGGCTTGTAGAGAATAAATCTTGTAAAAGGCTTGAATAAAGCCTTTTAATAAAAATATGCATAGAAACGGTTCCAAAATATTTGAAGAAGCAGAAGATATGTAAAAAACCGTGATAGCTATGATTTAGCAGCTTAAGTTTGTTTGAAAGGAGAATAAGCAGTGAATAATATTATTAGTCCTTGGAGTATTGTCGAAAAGAAATTTGAGATATATAGCAACTATGTTAATGAAAGTTTATTTGCAATAGGAAACGGATATATAGGTATGAGGGGAAATTTTGAGGAAGGCTATTTAGGACCAAAAGGAACGGGCCTTAATGGGACTTATATAAATGCTTTTTATGAAAGTGAGTCTATTAAGTATCCTGAGACTGCCTATGGTTTTGCTGATAAAAGTCAGACAATGCTAAATATAACGGATGGAAAGATAATTAAACTTTATATAGAAGATGAAGAATTTAATATGCTTAAAGGCGAAGTGATGGATTATGAAAGAAGTCTGGACTTTAAAGAGGGCATATTGAAAAGAAGCTTAATATGGCGTTCTGAAAAGGGCAGAGAAGTAAGAATCAGTATAGAAAGGCTGATATCTTTCGCACATAAGCACTTGGCAGCTATTAGCTACGAAGTTACACCTCTTAATTTTGATGGCATGATTAAAATAGTTTCATCTATCGATGGTAATGTATCTAATCTAACTGCTGACAACGATCCTAGAGTGGGAGCCGGTTTTACCGGAAGAGTTCTTTCAGTGGAAGATGCTTTTGTTAAGGATACAATGTGTGCAATTACTCAAAAAACACATAACACTAAATTTTCTGTTACCTGTGTAGTAGAACATGAAATTATAGGTAAAAATCAATATACATTAAGTAATCTTAAGGACGAATTAAGCGTTTGTGTAAATTTTAATATTAATGCTGAAAAAGGAAGCACCACTATTCTTAAAAAATATATTGCCTATACTACATCTAAACATATGGATGAAAGTGATATGATGCAGCTGGCTGTTTCTGAAGTTAATATAGGCAAAAGCTTAGGATTTGAAAAACTTAAAGAAGAGCAGCTTGAATTTTTGAAAAATTTTTGGTATAAAACTGACATTGAAATAAAGGGCGATGACCTTCTTCAACAGGGCATTAGATTCAATATGTTTCATCTCTTGCAGTCTGCAGGGAGAGATGGAAAGACTAATATAGCAGCTAAAGGTTTAAGCGGAGAAGGCTATGAAGGTCATTATTTCTGGGATACAGAAGTATATATGCTTCCATTTTTCCTTTATAGTAATCCTCATATCAGTCGGAAATTATTAGAATACAGATATAGCACTTTGCCAAAGGCTAGAGAAAGAGCAAGAATAATGTGGCATAAAAAAGGTGCACTTTATCCTTGGAGAACTATTGATGGAGAAGAGTGCTCAGCTTACTTTCCTGCAGGGACAGCGCAGTATCATATAGATGCGGATATTGCATTTGCGATAAAAAGATATATGGAGGCTACTGAGGACGAGGAATTTTTAATAAGGTTTGGAGCAGAAATGCTTTTTGAGACAGCCAGACTTTGGGCAAATTTAGGCGAGTTTATAATAAATAAGGGTAATAAATTCTGCATAAATGATGTAACCGGGCCGGACGAGTATACGGCTATTGTTAATAATAACTGCTATACTAATTTGATGGCCAAGGAAAACTTGGAGTATGCTTATAATACAGCTGCTTGGATGAAAGAAAATGCAATAGAAGCTTATGAAAAACTTATTAATAAAATAGAGCTTACAGAAGATGAACTTCAGTTTTGGAAAAAAGCTGCTGATAATATGTATATACCTTATAATGATGAACTTGGTATTTATCTTCAAGATGACAGCTTCCTAGATAAAACCCCTTGGGATTTTGAGAATACTCCTAAGGAAAATTATCCTCTACTTCTTCATTATCATCCTTTAGTTATTTACAGGCATCAGGTATGCAAGCAGGCGGATTTAGTGCTAGCTGAATTTTTGCTATGTAATAAATTTGATATTGACCAAAAGAGAAGAGATTACGATTTTTATGAGAAGGTAACTACTCATGACTCTTCTTTGTCGACTTGCATTTTTAGCATAATGGCAAGTGAAGTAGGATATTATGATAAAGCTTATAAATACTTTATGGAAACGGCGACTATGGATCTAACAGATTCACATGGTAATACAAAGGATGGCATTCACGCTGCAAATATGGCCGGAGCATGGATGTGTATTGTGAATGGTTTTGCAGGAATGAGAGTATATGAAGATATTATAAGTTTTAATCCATACCTTCCAAAAGAGTGGCAGGAATATGAGTTTAAGGTAACTTATAGAGGAAGACTTATAGAGGTAAAGGTGGATAAGAACGGAACAAGCTATAGGCTGCTTGAAGGGGAAAGCTTGGAGATTGTGCATAATGGAGAAAAAAGGATAATTAAGAATATAGAATGTAGAATATAGAATGTAGAATATAGAATGTAGAATATAGAATGGCAAAAAAGTACTTTAGCCGGAGGCTAAAGTACTTTTTATTTTTTTCCTTTGTACAAAAGGTAGCTTGTTAATATGGATAGTATGAATATTACTGCTGCAGCTAAGCTGTAGTTTTTAAGAATTTCCAGCTTGTTCGGAAGAAGCTGAAATTTATTCAACATATCATGAGCGGTAGTGGTGTATGGACTGGAAGCTATTTTGTTTTTAAAAGTATTAAGAAACACTAAATATCCTATTGAAAATATTATTCCACAGCTAAAGCGTATCTTTTGGGTTTTAATGAACATTATAGTTAAAATTATTAAGTAATACACTGCTACTATTAATAGAAATAAAATTGAAGCTTCCATTCCAAGTATAGTACTTGAAGTATCTGACGACGGGGTAATGAGGCCTCCATTAATAAGAAAGACTGATAAATAAATTAAACCGTAAAATAAATAGGAAATTCCAATAAGTATAATATACTCTATAAGAAATAAAATGAAACCAGCCAAATATAAATTTATAAACTTAAATTTCTTTGATACAGGAATCAATCCAAGTATGTCACTGTTATAACTTGTAAAGCCGCCTATTATAAGTGCCGTAAATGAGGCCATTAGTATAAAAATCATAGACTGATCCACAGTAAAAAGATAAATACTGCTGATAGCTAAGATTGATATAGCAAAGGCTTTATCTAGGTTTGTATATTTTTGAACTGCAAATACATTGCTATTACCGTTTCCAAAAGGAGGAGTTCCATTTTGAAGGAGAAGCTTTTGCATGTTATATATTTTAGTCAACATGAATATACCTCCTATACCTTAATACAAATTCTTTATAAGTTTTCCTTATGCTCTTTACTAAAATAAATGTCAGTAAAATTGTTATAATAAGACTTGCTGAAAAGTATATAACTTCACCTAGTGAGCTTCTTAAAAAAAGAGTCATTATAACATAGTTAATAAGTACCAAGTAAATAAGCAATAAAAATGTAAATATATTTGAATTACCTTTAGTCTTTGGAGTATTGCTATTTATTCTATTTACAAGAGTCATAATAAGAACAATAAGTGAACAAAGAAATAATAGATAGTAAGCGGCATTAGTCATAAGAGTTGTATGAATAATAATTCCATCGTCATAGGTAGCAGTTCCTTGTCCTCCAATTAAAACATAAATATATTTGCTTAATGCGACTATAGCTGTAAATATAGCCGACATAAACAGTATCATTTTTATATAGGTCTTATAAATCTGCTCTCTGGAAAAGGGCATGGTCAAAACTTGATTTAAGCCTTCTATTCCACCGGAAAACAAGCTGTTTATGTTTAAATATCTCATTGAATAGCTGATAATTCTATACATGTAGTAGCAAATTCCTAAAGGGCTTGCAAATCCAAGAAAACCACTAAAAACAATTATTCCGATGATATCATATTTAAAATATTTTTTGTTGACCTGAAACCAGTATTTATCTGTAACTGTCATTTCAACCCACCCCTATAAATCATAATATCTTCAACACTAGGTTTAGCTATTTTTGCATTTGGAATAAGTGACAGCTTGTTTTTATCTGATATAAGTCCTTCATAGCCAAAGGAGGATTCCTTAAGTCCTATAAATAAGGTTTTTATTTCATCTGTCATATCTTTCTTATCCACATGCACTAGAGCATGACTTTCTAGCATTTCATCCTTAGGCTGTGTAAAAAGAATTTTACCATTATCTATAAAAGTTATATAGTCAGCTATTTTGTCCAAATCGGAAGTAATATGAGTTGAAAAGAATATTGTCTTTTCTTCGTCTTGAATAACATCATACAAAAGGTCTAAAACTTCAGCCCTTGCTACAGGATCAAGCCCTGCAGTAGGTTCATCTAAGATGAGTAGATCAGGCTTTTGTGAAAGAGCCATAATAATTGAAAATTTCATCTGCATACCCTTTGAATAATACTTAAGCTTTTTATCGCTATCTAATTCAAATTTATTCATAAGCTTATCAAAGTAGGCTCGATCAAAATTAGGATAGAAAGGTTCTAAGGTGTTCATTATTGTTTTAGCTTTTAAGGCTTGTGAATAAATAAGACTGTCAAACACTACTCCAAGCCGTGATTTTATTTCTGCCTCGTTACTTTCCATAGTTTTACCGAAGAATAATACTTTTCCTTTTGACTTTGGAAGTAAATCTAGAATTGTCTTTATGAAAGTTGTTTTACCTGAGCCATTTTTTTCGATAAAACCTGTAATAGTACCCTTTTCTAGTGATAAATTAACATCTATAAGAGAAAAATCTCCCGCATTTGAATATAAGTTTTTGACTTCTAAAGCATAATCAGTCATCATTTATCCACCTCATACATTTCATCTAACATATTTTTAAACTCTTCCTTTGAGATACCGCAAGTCTTTGAGAAAACTACTATTTCCTCGAGACGTTCCTTAAGCATATTCATATTGATTTCCTTAATCTTTTCAACATTTATATCTGATACAAAGCAGCCCCTCCCGTGTAAAGTTGTTATTACACCTTCACGTTCCAATTCTTCATAAGCACGTCTTACAGTTATTAAGCTTACCTTTAAATCCTTAGCCATTAAACGCATTGAGGGCAGTGCTTCTCCAGGTCTTAGTTCACCGGTTAAAACTAATTCTTTTATTTGATTTTGTATCTGCTCATAGATTGGTACTTGAGAAAAGAAGGATACTACAATATTCAAAATAGATCCACCTCCGTTATACTGTGATTATAGTATATACACAGTATAGTGTCAAGAAAAAATTTACATATATCGCAAATGTAGTTAGACTAAAATAATGATAAAATAATTTTAGTAATTCAAAAAAATTTCCAACCTTTTTATTTACTACGCTACTTATATTATAGAAACAGTTTTAAAGCAGGTGAGAAAATGAACTTAGAGGCTCATGCAAAGAAAATATTTGGTTTTGCGCTTACTAAAACAAATAATGTTCAGGATGCAGAAGATTTGTCTCAAGAGATACTTATATCTCTTTATAATTCATCAGAAAAGATAAATAAAGTGGACAATATTGATGCCTATATTTATAAGATTTGCCTTTATACTTGGTCAAATTATTACCGCAAGCAAAAGAAACATTGGAACAATTCCAATATTAATGATTTGTTGGACTTAAGTGACAGAGATGAAATAAATGAGCTTATCGAAGAAGAGGAAAGACAAAGTCTTATACTTTCGCTTCGCAAAGAATTAGCTTATATGAGCAAGGTTTATAGAGAAATACTCATAAAGTTTTATTTTGAAAAGAAATCAATTAAAGAGATAAGTGAGGAATCATATATACCTCAAGGAACTGTAAAATGGTATTTATATGAAGCAAAACGTAAATTAAGGGAGGATATTAAATTGATAAATAGCATGGAGAGCTACCGTCCAATTAGAATGTCAGTAGGTCACTGCGGAAGTCCGGGAAAGAATAATGAGCCTAATTCTTATTTTAGCAGTTTATTGTACCAAAATATTGCCTATATAGCGTATAAAGAACCTGTGACAGTAGAAGAGATATCAAGAAGGCTTGAAGTTGGCGCAGCCTTTGTAGAAGAAGCTTTAGAGAACTTAGAGTATTCAGAACTTGTGAAAAAGATAGGAAACAAGTATCAGACAGCATTTTTCATATATGAACCAAAGGATAGTATCCCTTTACTGGATATGATGATAGAGAAGTCGGAGGAAGTAGCCCTACCCATTTATGAGACATTGTATGGGATACTTGAAAAAATCAAAAATGTAGGCTTTTTAGGTAATGGTATTGATGAAGATATTTTAATGTGGACGCTATATCCCTGCTGTATTCAACTGCTTTTAGAAAAGGTTGAAGACTATAAAGAGCTAAGCAAGGCATATGCACCTGAACACAGAGATGGAGGTAAATATATAGCTAACGGAAGTATCCAAGCAAGTGAGGATATTAGATATCAAGGAAGCAAGTATTCTGAAATCTATTCCAGATACTTGTGCGAGGGCCTTAAAACAAGAGAAGCTGATTCCAACTTACATTCTTATCAAATAGATTCATATTTTGAAGGCCTTAAATGGAGAGAATTTAACGCTCCTGATTTAGATAAGCTTTGGAGAATTTCAGAAATAGTAAGATATGATATTAAACCAAATGAATTTGAAAAAATTATTATCGCTGAATATGTTCAGCTTGGATATTTATCAGTAAAAAACGAGAAGGTAAGTTTCAATTTTCCTATAATGACAAAAGAAGAAAAAGAACAAGTTTTTAGAATTATTGATACAGAGTTTGAGCGGTTAAATGCTAAGGAACTACTTAACGGATTAGCTACTAGATGCTATAAGCTTTGGAAGGGCAGAACTCCATCCACCATACCCGACAATGATGTTAGATATAGGGCATTAAGCGATGTAAGTAATATTATAGTAGGCTGTATGGAATATATGGAGCGTATTGGAAAGCTGCGCACTCCAAAAGATGAGGAAAAGGGCGCTTTAACAACTATAGTATGGAAGGAATAAAAATGGAGGATTAATTTTATGATAAAAAAAATATTCCGGTTTTGCAAGATTACAATAGTTTCAGCCCCTTTATATTTTACTTTAAATATAGGTTTTGTGTTTTTAATGGCTTTATCTTGGTTTGCGGCTAACTACTCAAGTAAGCTTCTTGTAAACTCAATAATAACAGCTCAAAATACTCACAGCTTTAGCTTTTATGTTGTATTTCCATCGCTTTTATTTTTCTTTGGTATAACACTTGGCGGTAATTATTTTAATTTTCAGGATATGCTTGTATCAATTTATACCAGAAAATCAAGAAAGTTTTTTGGGACGAATTTTTTATATAAAAGCTACAAAACTAAACAGGATAAATTTTATGATAATAATTTTTATAATGACTATGAGTTTGTAAAAAACAATATAGAAGCTACCTCGGATATAACTGTGTCTATATTTAATAATCTTATAATGTCTATATTCAGTGTACTTTTATCCTCTATTGCTATAGCAGTTTTTGATTTATATATTTTGATATGCATTATAATTCTTGCTTTTTCCATTACACTTTTAAATAAATATCTAGTAAGAAAAAAGGTTGAGCTAAATGAAGAATATGTTAGTGATGAAAGAAAAGCTGACTATTTTAAGGAATTGCTTTCCGGAAGAAATCATGTCCGAGAGCTTCGAATTTTTAGGCTCAGAAAATTGTTTTTAACTAAATGGCAGGAAAGCTACAGAAAGTATACTAAGGCTAAGTTTTACTTTGAAGTAAAAGCTGAACTTCTAAGCAGTTTAGTGGGACTCTTGCAGATAATAATAGAAAAGGGGATTACAATATATTTTGTGTATAAGGTCTTTATGGGCTATATCAATGCTGGAGATTGCGTATTCTTAATAACTCTTACTGGTGCTTTAAGCCGCAGCATTGGAAATATTGCTAATATATTAAGCAGCGAAATTAATGAAAAATATCAATATGCAGATAAGTATTATGGTTTTGTAAATAATCTTAGCAGCAATAAATCAATAAGTTGCGGACATAAGGAGAAAAGTCTTTGCTTAGGTGATTTTAAAGAGTTAAGACTTACAAATGTAAGCTACAAATATCCTCAAGGTACAGAAGATACTCTAAAAAATATAAACTTTACCTTAAGAAAAGGTGAAGTTGTGAGTATCTTAGGGTACAATGGCAGCGGAAAAAGCACCTTGTCTAAGGTAATCTGCGGGCTATTGGAAGACTATGAAGGTAATATAAGCTTTAATGGAAAAGAACTTTCAAGATTAGAGAATGAGGAAATATATAAATATTTTGGCATAGCTTTTCAAGATTTTTCAAAATACAGCATAAGCTTAAAAGAAAATGTAGCTATAGGTATGGTGGAAAACATGGAGGATTCTGAAGAGGTAAGCATAGCAATAAAAAAATCAAATCTGAGCAGCATAATTGAAAGACTTCCCAATAAAGAGGATACTATTTTGGGCAAAGAATATGATAAGAAAGGGCAGGACTTAAGCGGCGGGCAATGGCAAAGGATTATTTTATCCAGAGCATATATGGGAGAGCCGGAAATTTTAATACTTGATGAACCTACTGCCTCGATAGATCCTATAGAAGAAATGCGAATGCTGAAGCAATTTAAAGAAATTATTAAAGGTAGGACAGCTATTCTTATATCCCATCGCATAGGCTTTGCAAGGCTAAGCAATAGAATATGCATAATGGAAAATGGACGATTAGTTGAAGAGGGTTCACATGAGGATCTGATTAAGCTTAAGGGCAGATACTATGAGCTTTTTATTTCTCAAAAGCAATTATACGATGAAGAGGTGAGCTAAATGAAAAATATGTTAAGCAATCTCTTAAGAACAAATCAATATATATTTAGGTGCTGCCCTAAAAGATATATAGTTTATATTTTTCTAAATATACTATCAGTTGTACAAACAGTCACTACACTTAAGGCATCTGAATTTACAGGTAATGCAGTTTATAGACTTTTTACAAAAACTTCTTATGGAATTAATAAAGAAATAAATATAATATTTTTATATAGTTTAGCCTTAGTCTTGCTGTATATTATTTCAGTATTAAGAAAACTAATGTTAAGCAGCATCAGCCTTGAAATATCTTTCTGTTTTAATAAGGATATGAACTCAAAGTTAAGTGAAATTATTTGGGACTACTATGAACAGCACGAAACCTATTTAAAAATTCACGAAGTAAAAACAAAGGCATTAGCTTCAATTCTCACGTTGATGGAAGATAGTATGTTTTATATAACTACTTTTATATCTATATTTGTCTATGGCTTTTTTCTCTCTCAAATAAATCTTGTTGCAGTAGCAGTTTATTTTATCTTAGTGTTTATATCAATTGAGATATCAGATAAAGTGTTTGATGAGGTAAAAGATATATGGGATAAGATACAGCCTTATAGTTTAAAACAGAAATATTTCTTTGGAATAAGTGGAGATAAGACAGGTCATCAGGAGTATAGATTCAATAGGTTGTTCTACTTTGTCAGCAGAAGATGGGAGAGGTATTTTGATGACGAATATAAGCTTAAGCTTAAGATATTTAAGAAATATGAGATTACTCTTCAAACTGCAAGAATTATTTTAAATGTACCATATATCCTTATGATGATATATGTATCCTATGAAATTGTTATTGGCAAGCATGAAATAGGGTTTCTAATAATGTGTCAAAGCATGTTCAATAACATTGTTAATACCTTTGGTGGAATTCAACAGTATATAAATAATGATAAAATAGAGTCTAAATTTGTAAATAGCTTTTTTGAGATACTTAAGTTTAAAGAAGAACAAAGAATATCCGGTGACGGGAAAATAAAGGAATATATTAGCTTTGAGGATATTTCATACTCCTATCCTCAGTCTAAAATTAAAGCGTTAGACAAATTTAATTTTAAGATAAAGCAAGGTGATAAAATTGCTGTTGTAGGTCATAATGGGAGCGGTAAAACCACATTTACTAATATAATAATGGCTTTAACTAGTAACTTTGAAGGAAATATCCAGATTGGAAAGAGCACTAGTAATAGTGAATTTTCTCAGCTTAGAAACAGTGTTTCTTGTATTTTACAGGATTTTTCTCAATATCAGATGACAATAAGAGAAAATATTGAAGCAGGAAATATCAATTATAAGTTTAGCGATGAGCAAATACTTGGGTTACTTGAAAAAGTTGGGCTGAAAGAATATGTACTATCACTTCCTAATGGAATATATACAAAGCTTGGTCAGCTTGATGAAGGGATAGATTTATCCAAGGGTCAGTGGCAGAGGCTTGCTATAGCTAGGCTCTTGGCAAATGATAAGGCTTCCATATGGATTTTGGATGAACCTACAGCATATCTTGATCCTATATCTGAAATTGAGATATATAATTTAATCTATGAACTTGCAGGTGATCGAACAGTATTTTTCATATCTCACCGTTTAGGCTTTGCAAAAAAGGCAGATAGAATTGTTGTTTTTGAGAATGGTCAAATTGTTGAAGAAGGAGTTCATAGCGAACTGATAAAATTAAACAAGCGATATGCTGAAATGTATAGAAATCAAGAAGAATGGTATGCGGCATAAGGTGTGAGATGAATGTAGAATACAAAAAAGTACTTTAGCCAGAGGCTGAAGTACTTTTTAATTTAATGAAATTTTTTAAGGAAAATTTGTTCCTACATTTTACATCCTTAATTATATAAAGCTTCAGCCTAGCATTCGCCTCCGCCATTTGGGTTATATACATCAAAAAAGTCACCGAAGACACCTTTTCTGTGAATAACCTTAATTCCTTGAAAAACAAAGCTTATGTCTTTTTCTGCTACAAACTTGATTCCATCAACTTCTACTGCATCATCATTTTCGTTTTGTTCATCCAGAACAACTCCAAAGGTTGGGCCTCCTCAGCCAAAGCCTTTGATAGCAAGTCTAACTGCATCCTTGTTCCTCTTCTTTAGGTTTTCAAGCAACGCTTCTTTTGTACTGCTGTCTATAGTAATATCCATAAAAAATCTCCTTTCCGGAAAACAATATAAAGATTGACTACCCTATAGGGGTATATTGTAATAATATTATATTCTCATAATTTTATTATGTCAAATATTTTGAGAATAAGAACAAGCAATTTAAGTAAAAAATTTTTTTGAATTTTATTCATATTTTACATATATTTATTCATAAATTCATTGTTTTGAATGAAATTATTCTATACTGGAAAAGATAAACTAAGTATTTGCAAAGATATAAGTTAATAAATTCATAAACTTATCAGGTAATACTTATTCATTTTGCCTAAATATTCAACTATTGACAAGGATTAATACCTAATGTACTATGAAAATGAATTTGTGCGAAAATTGAATCTATAGAGCAATTAAGAGTAAAGGTTTTGTCTTTATATTAAGGAGGGATTTTGATGAGAATAGTTTTAGCATTAGGTGGAAATGCACTTCAAGCAGACCCAAAAGATGCAAGTGCAGAGTCACAATTAAGAACCTGTAAGGAAACAGCTAAGTCTATAGTTGACCTCATAGAAGAGGGACATACAGTATCAATAGTTCACGGAAATGGGCCTCAGGTTGGTCAAATTTTAAGTTCTGTAGAAGCCGGGCATAAAGCGAATAGTGCCAATGTTTTGTTTCCTTTTGACGTTTGCGGAGCATTTTCACAAGGTTATATAGGATATCATCTTCAAAATGCTATTGCAGGGGAGCTTAAAAAAAGAAATATAAATAAAAATGTAAGTACAATAGTGACTCAAGTTGTAGTAGATAAAAATGATAAAGGCTTCCAAAATCCCACAAAGCCTATAGGTTCTTTCTATACTAAAGAAGAGGCTGAAGTCCTCTCAGAGGGAAAAGGCTATATTATGAAGGAAGATGCAGGAAGAGGATATAGAAGAGTGGTTGCTTCACCTAAGCCTGTTGATGTTATAGAAAAAGCCACTATAAAGGAACTTGTTGAAAGCGGTACTGTGGTTATATCCTGCGGAGGCGGCGGAATCCCGGTTATCATTGAAAATTCTGAAGTTAAAGGAGTTCCTGCTGTTATAGATAAAGACTTTGCAGCTGAAAAATTAGCAGAAATACTTGATGCCGATGCTCTAGTTATATTGACTGCGGTTGATAAGGTTGCGGTTAACTTCAATAAGCCTGATCAAAGAAACTTAGACATCATGAACCTTGAAGAAGTAGATAAGTATATTGAGGAGAAACAGTTTGCTCCCGGAAGCATGCTGCCTAAGGTTGAAGCCTGCAAAAAGTTTGTTCAATTTGACAGTAATAAAATTTCTATTATAGCATCACTTTCCAAAGCTAAAGAAGCACTAAGGGGTACTTCCGGCACAAGAGTAGTAGCTAAATAATGAGGAGACAGAGATGAAAAGAGAAATTAAGGTATATTCAGAAATTGGTAACCTTAAGACAGTACTTCTTCACAGACCAGGCGCAGAGATTGAAAATTTAATTCCAGAACATTTATCAAGGCTTTTATTTGATGATATACCGTTTTTAAAAGTAGCTAGAACAGAACACGATAATTTTGCAAAGGTTCTTTCAGATAACGGAGTTGAGGTTGTATACCTAGAAAATCTTGCAGCTCAAGCAGTTAAAGATAAACAGACTAGAGATGCATTTTTAGATGAGGTTATTATAGAGAGTGAAGTTAATAGTAAAGATATCGCAAAAAGCTTAAAGGATTATTTGTTTTCTCTTCCTGAGAAAGAAATGATTGATAAGATAATTGCAGGTATAAGAAAAAAGGAAATTGGACTAAGTGAAGAAAATGATGACTATCCATTTATAATGGAGCCAATGCCTAACCTTTATTTTACAAGAGATCCCTTTGCGTCTATTGGGAAAGGAATTACTTTAAACTCTATGAGGAATCATATAAGACATAGAGAAACTATTTTTGGTAAATATATTTTTAAGTATCATCCTGAATTTAAAGATTCTAATATACCACTTTGGTATAACAGAGACGAAGAGTTCAGCATTGAAGGCGGGGATGAACTTATATTCTCTAACGAGGTTATAGCAATTGGCCACAGTGAAAGGACAAGTGTAGAAGCTATAAGAAAGACTGCTAAAACTATTTTTGAAGCAGGTGAAAGCTTTAAAACTGTTTTGATGTTTGATATTCCAAAATCAAGAGCTTTTATGCATCTTGATACTGTATTTACGATGATAGACTATGATAAATTTACTGTTCATGAAGGCATAGAGGGTAATCTAAAGGTAAGTGCTTTAAGCTATGATTACAAGAATAAAGATCTTATTGTAGAAGAGCAGGAAGACAGTTTAGAAAGAATACTTTCAAAGTATCTAAAAAGAGATATAACTCTTATTCGCTGCGGAGGCGGAGACAGGGTTATAGGAAGAAGAGAACAATGGAACGATGGCTCAAACACCTTAGCTATAGCACCAGGAAAGGTAATTACCTATGAAAGAAATTATATAACAAATGAGATACTAGATAAGCATAATGTAAATGTTATATCAATTCCTTCAGGTGAATTGAGCAGAGGAAGAGGCGGCCCAAGATGTATGAGTCAGCCGATTTGGAGAGAAGAACTTATTTATTAGTCAATCGTTAAATAGATTATCTTGAATATTAATACCAATTAAAAGTTATATAAAAGATAAAGTGTTAATTAATGGGAGGAATTCGCCATGTATAATTTAAGAAACAGAAGCTTTTTAACTCTTTTAGATTTTTCACCAAAGGAAATACAATTTATGCTCGATTTATCAGCAGAATTAAAGAGAGCAAAATATGCCGGAACTGAACAGCAAAAATTAAAAGGAAAGAATATTGCTCTTTTATTTGAAAAAGATTCAACTAGAACAAGATGTGCTTTTGAAGTTGCAGCTTATGACCAAGGAGCTCATGTAACTTATCTAGGACCATCCGGAAGCCAAATGGGCAAAAAGGAATCTATACCTGATACAGCTAGAGTTCTTGGAAGAATGTTTGATGGTATTGAATATAGAGGCTATTCTCAAAAAACTGTTGAAGATTTAGCAAAATATTCAGGAGTTCCGGTTTGGAATGGATTAACTGATGCTGACCATCCAACACAGGTTTTAGCTGACTTCTTAACTGCACAGGAACATTTAAATAAGCCATACAATAAAATGGTATTTGTATATTCAGGAGATGGAAGAAACAATGTTGCAAATGCACTTATGATAGGCGCTGCTAAGATGGGTATGGACTTTAGAATGGTATCACCAAAAAGCTTGTTCCCAGCAAAGGATCTTCTTGATAAATGCTTAGCTGTTGCAGAAGAAACAGGAGCTAAGATAACCTGCACAGACAACATTGCAGAAGGAGTTAAGGACGCAGATGTAATTTATACTGACGTTTGGGTATCTATGGGAGAACCAGACTCAGTTTGGGAAGAAAGAATAAATTTATTAAAGCCATTCCAAGTTACTATGGAAATGCTTAAAATGACTGGAAATCCAAATGTGTTATTTGAACATTGTCTTCCAGCTTTCCATGATTTAAAAACAACTGTTGGAAAAGATATATACAACAAGTTTGGACTTAAGGAAATGGAAGTAACAGATGAAGTGTTTGAAAGCAAGCACTCGGTAGTATTTGATGAAGCAGAAAACAGAATGCATACTATAAAAGCTGTTATGGTTGCTACATTAGGAGCTTAATAAGCGAAAAAGATCTCTGGACTAAGGTTCAGAGATTTTTTATTTTACATAAAACCAACAATTTACTTGGAAAACAATGTTGAAAACGATTGAACAATGTCGAAAAAAGTGATATTATTGTACTAAATTTATTTTATCAGGTTTTTAGGGGGACTAGGTTATGTTTTTAAACACCAGTGATAACAACGAAGAGCAGTACAATAATATTAAAGAAACTGGAAAAATTATATTTGATTTATTTGATGGAGCAAGTACAGTGGTTGTAACAAATACAAAAGAAATGATAGCTGTTTATGAGTCAAAGGAAATGAGACTTGGAGTTAAGGCAGGTGATGTACTTAAGCCTGGTACTGTAACCTATGAAGCAGTTAATAAGAGAAAGAGAATTTTTAAAAGCATATCAAAGGAAAGTTCACCTTTAGGAATCGGTTATGTAGGAATAGCTGTACCAGTGATTAAAGATGGCAATGTACTTGGGGCTATTGGTATTACATCCCCAATACTTAAGCAGCAGCTTTTAAAAGAAATGACTATGCAAATAAATGATACTACAATGTACACAATGCAAGCTAGTGCAGGAATAGCAAAAAATGCCAGCGAGTTAGCTTCCTCTGTAAAGGAATTAGCTGTTAACTCAAATCAAGCTCAAAGCGAACTTGGTAACATAGGTTTTGTAACAAATATAATTCAACAGATAGCAAATCAAACTCGGTTACTTTCCTTGAATGCTGCTATTGAGGCAGCACGAGCTGGAGAAATGGGAAAAGGATTTGCTGTAGTTGCAGGCGAGGTAAGAAAATTGGCTCAAGATACAAGCGGCCATGTAGGAGAAATAACTAAGAAGTTACAAGAAATAACTGATTTAGTAAATAAGATTGCCAAAAGTGCGGCCGGTCTAAATTCTCTTTCAGAAGATCAGGCAGCTGCTACAGAAGAGATAAATGCTTCAATGGAAAGTTTAAATGAACACACAAAAATGATAATTGAAATTGCTGATACACTGACTACTTAGTAATACTATAATTATATAATAAAAAGCTGAGATGCTGCTAAACAAGTAGTGGTTTCTCAGTTTTTTATTTTGCAACAATGTATTATACGTGCTGTATTTTGGAACAATAATTAAATGATAATTATTAAAAGGGAGAGATAATTTAATGCAGCATTTGTTATTAAAAAACTGTCTTATTATAGATATGAACAGCGGCAAGGAGAATAAAAAGGATATATTAATAGAAGGAGATAAGATAAAGCAGATTTCAGATAATATAGACTTCGAGGCTGAAAATCTTAAGGTAATAGATGTTAAAGAAAATTACGTTTTACCCGGTATGGTTGATATACATACTCATATGGGAATTATAGAAGAAGCTGTAGGAAAGCTTGGACTTGATAATAATGAAACCTCTGACCCTGTAACACCTCATGTAAGAGCACTCGATGCCGTAAATCCAATGGATGTAGCTTTTTTGGATGCAATTAAATCAGGTGTTACCACTATCATGTGCACTCCAGGAAGCAACAACCCTATAGCAGGTCAAAATTTTGTTATGAAAACCTATGGACACATAATAGACAAAATGCTTGTAAAGAATCCTTTAGGCCTTAAAGTGGCTTTTGGTGAGGACCCGATTAGCACATATGGAACAAATCAAAAATGTCCTGTTACAAGAATGGGAGTTGCGGCTTTAATTAGAGAGACCTTTATGAAAGCCCAAGATTACATGTATAATAAAGAAAATGGAAAACTCAAAGAAAGAGATATGAAGCTTGAAGCTATAATACCTGTACTTAAAGGTGATATATATCTTCGAGCTCATGCCCATAGAGCTGATGATATGGTCACTGCTATAAGGGTGGCAGAAGAGTTTAACATTAAAAAGCTTGTTATTGAACATGGAACAGAATCTGAAGCTATAAAGGAATATCTTGCAGAGAAAAAAGTTCCAATAGCACTTGGACCTATTTGGACACCAAGAATTAAAATTGAACTTAAAGGAAGAGACTATAGTCTTGCTGCAAAGCTTGTTGCTGCAGGAGTTAAGATAGGAATTACTACAGATCATCCATACAATACTATAGATCAGTTAAGACCTGTTGCCATATTAACTGTTTCAGAAGGATTGAGCGCGGTAGATGCCTTAAAGTGTGTAACATCAAATAGTGCAGAGATCTTAGGCTGTGAAGATAGACTGGGAAGAATAGAAGAAGGCTTAGATGCTGACTTGACAATATATAGCGGTTATCCTCTAGACATGATGTCTAAGGTAGTGAGTACAATTATTAATGGAGATATTGTTTATGTACATGACAGATTTAAGGATAAAATAAGCATAACGGAAGAGGGGACGGTTAACAAGAATTAAGTTGTTTGCTTAAGGATAAATAAAAATATAAACAGTAAAAGACTTTTAAGATAAATATTAACCTTAAGAGTCTTTTTTATATATTAGCTTAGTTTACGCGTAATAAAAAAGAATTCTTCAATAGCTTTATTAATCATGGATGTATGATTCAAGCCCATTATGAACAATTATGTGAAATTATGTGAAATTAGTCGATAATTATAAAGTTGTGTATAAAAATATCGAATTACTATAGTAAAATAAGTTGATTAGAAATATATTTATTTGTATTAACGAAAATGAGGTGAGTCTATGAAAAAAAGAACTAAACTTAAAACACAGATAGTTATCATGCTTATAGCAGCTATAGTTGTACCGGTTTTTATCATAACAGCATATAATTCTTTAAACACCAGAAGTATGCTTAATAAGCAATATGAAAGCAACCTTTCTGACAATGTAAACTGGATATCTGAAACTATTAAGGCAAATAACAAAAGTAATATTGAGTCCGTTAATATGCTTTCACAAGATCCAAATGTAATGGCAATACTAGATAACAAGGATTCGGAAGTATGGCTTTTAAAATCTTTTGAATCATTTTTATCCACACATAAAGATGTGTTAAACGTATATTATGGCATAAGTAACGGAAAAATGATTTTAGCCCCTAAACAGGAACTTCCAAGCAGTTATGATCCAACAAAAACTAATTGGTATAAGCTTGCATTAGAGAAAGATGGACAAGTTGCTATTACACAGCCTTATGAGGATTCGATTCAAAAGGGAGTATATGAGATCACATTTGCAAAGGCTGTTAAGGACTCTAAAACTAATCAGGTAGTTGGAGTTGTAGGAATTGATGTCAAGCTTTCAACGATTTCTAAACTCGTATCTCAGGTTAAACTTGGGGATTCAGGGTATGCTGCAGTTATGGACAAGACAGGAACAATAATTGCGCATCAAGATTCTGCTCTCTTAGGGAAGACTTCAAAAGATGAAAAATGGATAGATGAAATTCTCAATTCAAAAGGAAGTAAAGAGAAACATACGATTTCAGGAAAAAGTTATGTAACTTATTCTTTAACAGAATCTGAAACATCTTGGAAAATAGTTGGACTTATACCTGAATCAGAAGTAACCAACGCAATTAGTAAAAGTACAATGGCCTCGATAATCATTTCATTAATTCTTTGTATTCTAGCTACTATTGTGGGCGTTTGGTTTTCAGGTTCAATAGCTAACCCAATTAATAAACTTCTAGGAGTTTTAGATAAGGCTAGCGAAGGTGATTTTACAGTAATAGCAGAGAATAAAAAATCAAGTTATGAAGTTGAAATGATTACTAATTCTATAAATAAAATGATATCAAATATAGTTATGCTTTTGAAAGGTATCATAGATACCTCGGTTGGAGTTAAAGAATCTTCAGAGGGTTTAGTTTCAATAATGGAGCAATCTACTGAAGTTGGCGAAGAAGTTTCTAAAGCAGTTCAGCAAATATCTGAAGGAGCTCAGGATCAGGCTGAAAGTCTAGATGAAAGCTCAATTATAGTAAATAAGCTTGGTGATGATGTAAATAAAGCAATCGAAAGCAGCTTGAGTATGCTTACAGCTTCTGAAAATGTAAAAAAATCTACTCAGGAAGGAACCTCAGTTATAGCTAGATTAAAGGATGCTTTTAAAGAAACATCTAATGCAAATCTAGAGCTTGAGCAAGGAATAAATGTTTTAGCTCAGAATTCTAATAAGATTAGTTCAATAACTGACACTATAAAGTCTATTACAGAACAGACAAGCCTTCTGGCACTTAATGCAAGCATAGAAGCGGCTAGAGCAGGGGAAGCAGGAAGAGGATTTGCTGTTGTAGCAGACGAAGTTAGAAAGCTTGCAGAACAGTCTTCGAGCTCGGCTGAGGAAATAAATAAAGTTATAAATGATATTAGACAAAGCATAGATTTAGTATTTGGCAAGATAGAGCTTGTATCAAAATTAGCTGTTAACTCAGAAAAAGGTGTTGAAGATACCAACTTAAGTTTTAATAATATAGAAGGCGCTATAAAGCTTCTTGAGGAAAATATAAATTCAGTGAACGATACTCTTCAAAGTGTAAGCGCTAGAAGAGATGAAGTTATCGAAAAAATTACAAGTATAGCTACGGTATCACAGGAAACTGCAGCTACTACAGAAGAGGTAAGTGCTTCTTCAGAGGAACAGTCGGCAGGTCTTCAGGAAGTATTGGCTTCAGCTGAGGAGCTAAGGATTTTATCACAAAAGCTTGATGAAATGATTAAAGCGTTTAAGATTTAGGAAACTAGGGACGGTTAACAAAATAAAGATGTTTAATGCACCCCACTTGTGGATAGAATTTGAAATAAATTCAAACACAAGTGGGGTGTATTTATGCCTAGAGCAGCAAGAAAAAAGTCGGAAGAAGCAATATATCATATTATGGCAAGAAGCATAAGTGAAGTTGATTTGTTTAAATCAGAGGATGACAAAAAGCAGTATATGAAAATATTAAAAGAATACCAGATAGTATATAATTTTAGAGTGTATGCATATTGCCTTATGGATAATCATGTTCATTTAATTATTGATTCAAATGGTGCTGATATATCAAAAATAATGCATTGTATAAATTTTAAGTACGCAAACTATTTTAATAATATTCATAAAAGGCATGGACATCTTTTTCAAGACAGATTTAAAAGTAAGATAGTAGAGAATAATAGATATCTTATAAGCCTATCTGCATATATACATAATAATCCTTTAGATATACCCAAGTATAAAAGTCAGCCCGAGAAATATATTTATTCAAGTTTAGCTATATATCTTGGCCTTAGAAAGGATGAATTTAATCTTGTGGATGATAGATTTGTACTAAGTTTGTTCAATGGAAATAAAAAACGTTTAAGAAAATGGTATATGGAGCTTGTTAACAGAACTAGAACTGTTGATATTGAAGAAATCAAAGAGGAAGAGGCAGAGTTTCAAGATGAAAAGACTGAATACAGAAGCGGAAGAAAAATATTAGCGAGAAATAAAAATACTGAGGATGTAGTAAAATATATTCAAGATAGACTTAAAATAGAAAGCTGCCTTATTCATATAAAATATAGAAAAGATATGATTGAAGCAAAAGCCCTTCTGATTGTTCTTCTAAGAAATTTCTGCGGTGTAAGCTGCAAGGAAATATGCTGTATACTAGGGAATATAACAAGTTCAAGGATATCCAAATTGTGCAGTATAGGAGTATCATTAATTAAAGACGATAAATCCTATAAAAACATTATCAATGACTTTATTGAATGTAATTATTAGAGCAGTATATATATTCTTAAAATGAAAAGTAGATAATTGAGAGATAAGCACATTTAATTATAATATGTACAAGCTATACTTGTGATACCTAGTTAGTAAAGTAAAAACAATCAATTCTATAGAAACTCTTATCCCGCTTAAAGGATAAGACAACAATTCTAAAAATCTATAAGTCTCAGCAAATATGCCAAGCTGGATTGTTGAATCAAATGAATCTTATATAATTAAGTAATCATAAGTTAATAGATTTGTTAACCGTCCCTATTTATATCTACCATCTACATTTACCAAACTAATCGCAAAAATTAAGAAATAATTAAGAAATAGTAAGATAAATAATTAAGATATGGATTTTATAATTAATATTGTTCTTAAAGAAATATTTGGGGGGAACAATGATGAAGATATTGATAACAACAGATACTTATTTTCCAATGATAAACGGAGTAGTGACATCTACTAATAATTTATATAAAGAGCTAAAGGCTAAAGGACATGAAGTTAAAATACTTACCTTATCTCATAGATCAGAGGAATGGTCAGAGGGAGACATATATTATTTAAAATCTGTAAAGGCCGGTATATATCCTGATGCAAGAATAAAAGTTCCGTTTTACAATAAGCTCGTAAAGGAAATTTTGGACTGGAAGCCTGATATAGTTCATTCACAGACTGAGTTTTCTACAATGATCGCAGCTAAACATATAGCTAGGAAGCTTAATATACCTCATATTCATACTTACCACACATTGTATGAAGATTATCTAAAATATATACTTAATGGCAGAGTGATAAAAAAGGGTGCTGCGGCTATGTTTACAAAGCTCCTTCTAAACAGTCTGGATGGGGTTGTGGCTCCTACAGATAAAACTAAAGAAGTGCTTGAAGGTTATGGAGTAAATACTTACATGCATGTTGTTCCAACAGGAATAGATCTAAGAAAGTTCCAAAGAGAAATTTCGAAAGAAGAAAAAGAAGAATTATATAGAAAGCTTAATTTAAAAAAAGAAGATAAAATAATTGCTTATGTGGGAAGAATTGCTGAAGAAAAAAACATATCAGAAATAATAAGTTTATTTCCTTCAGTTTTAGAAAAGGCTGAAAACACAAAATTACTTATTGTTGGAGGTGGACCTTATATTGATGAGCTAAGGCAGCAGGTGGATAATATGAAGCTTGAAGGTAAAGTGATATTTGCCGGAATGGTTAAACCTGAAGAGGTATATAAGTATTACAAACTGGCGCATATATTTGTTACGGCTTCAACAAGCGAAACTCAGGGCTTAACATATCTTGAGGCTTTAAGCACAGGATGCCCAATAGTATGCAAATATGATAAATGTATAGAAGGTGTTGTTCTTCAAGGCATAAATGGATACTCTTATAAAACTGAAGTACAATTCAGTGATTATATCAGCAGAATTCTATTAAATGACAGTTTAAGATTAAGTATGAGCGAGGCGGCACAAGCTAAAGCTGATGAGTATTCAAGCAGTACCTTTGCGTCTAATATTCTCGAAGCTTACAATAAAACTATTGAATACTCAGAATTTATTAATGTTCAAGTTGGAGCGTAAAGGAACATTTGTTATACTATTTATAAAGCAAAGATAATGCTTAAAATTGTTAACCGTCCCTAATCGATGCTTTAATAATAATTTAAACGAGGTTGGTTGCCATGGATAAAGAGACTATTTTAGTTGTAGATGATGAAAAAGAAATTAGAGATTTAATTGGTATATATTTAGATAATGATGGCTATAAGGTAATTAAGGCCTCCAACGGATTAGAAGCTTTAAACATATTGGAAAAAGAAGATGTAGATTTAATAATACTGGATATAATGATGCCTAATATGGACGGAATGGAAGCCTGCATGAAAATAAGGCAGGATAAAAATATGCCGATTATTATGTTGTCGGCTAAAAGTGAGGATATGGATAAAATAATGGGTCTTACTACCGGAGCGGATGACTATGTGACTAAACCCTTTAATCCATTAGAGCTTTTGGCAAGAGTCAAGTCTCAGCTTAGAAGGTATACAAAACTTAATGTAAAAACAGAAAAAAATGACAGTATTATTGAAATAGGAGATTTAACTATAGATGTTAACTCTCATGAGGTAAGAGTAGCTGATAGAGAAGTAAAGCTAACACCCAGAGAGTTTGATATACTATTCCTTCTTGCAAGAAACAGGGGTATGGTTTTTAGCATAGAAAAGATTTATGAAACCATATGGAAGGAAGAGTTTTTTGAATCTGATAATACAGTAATGGTTCATATACGAAAGATAAGAGAAAAGCTTGAAGCGGATTCAAGAAAGCCTCAATATATAAAAACTGTATGGGGGGTAGGCTATAAAATTGAAAATTAGGACACCAAAGCTAATTCGAATACTATTTAGTCCATTCAGAAAGCTACTTAGCCCACTACGAAAGCTTTATAACATTATTTGGAATAAAGTCAAAAAAAGCATAAGAGCAGAATTAGTATTAATATTTGGAATAAGCCTTCTTGTTTCCACTTTAGCAGGTGCGATAGTAGGAAGTTATTTTAAAAATAATGTTAAGGATGCAAGAATAGAGTACACTACAGGAAGCAGACAAATATTGAATCAAGGTACTTCTATTGCAAACTCTATAACTAACGGTAAATTCAGTATAAACGATAAAGATAAGATAAATAGGATAATTGAAATAACAAAGCAGCAGAGAAATATTAAAATAGTGATATGTGATTTAGATGGAAAGGTATTATATAAATCAGATAATTCAAATGAGAGCCAGGTGGATATATATAATACTATAAAAAATTCCATGGAGCTTAACAGAACTATAAACGGTTTTTATAGCTATGATGAACAATACGGTGATGATAAGCAGTACAGAAGCGGAGAAATAATAAGCTTTTATCCAATTAATTTTACAGACGGAAGAGGTTATGTTATAGTAAGCGGAACTCCGGAAGGTCAAATAGAATATTATGCTTCGGGAAATGAATTTCCAGGGGTAATAGCTATTTTGGCAGCTTTTCTTTTAACTTTCTATTTTATGACTAATAAAAAAATGAAATACTTAGAAGCTGTTTCTAATGGCCTTCTTGAAATGTCAAAAGGAAATTTAGATTACAGAATTCATAAATATGGTGATGACGAACTTGCTTCACTGGCTGGTAATATAAATACCATGGCAGAGGAACTCAAAAATAAGATAGAAAATGAAAGAAGAGTAGAAAAAGCTAAAAGTGAGCTTATAACTAATGTTTCTCATGATTTAAGGACACCATTAACTTCAATTAAAGGGTATTTGGGACTTATAAAGGACAAAAGATACAAAGAAGAGGAGGATTTATTGCAATATGTAAATATAGCTTACAATAAATCAGAAAAACTTGAGGTTTTAATTAATGATTTGTTTGAATATACAAAACTAAGTAATAATCAGATTAATATGCATAGGCAAAGTATAGCATTAAATGATTTGCTGGATCAGCTCATCGATGAATTAGTTCCTATATGTGAAGAGAATAATACAGAAATAACAAGAGAGTTTATAAATGAAAGGGTAACAGTTAATATAGATGCAAATAAAACCGCAAGAGTCTTTGAAAATCTGCTTATGAATGCAATAAGATACAGCTTAAAGCCAGGAAAGATAAAGGTTGTTTTAAACAAGGAAGAGAATTTTGCGGTGATAAGCGTTCAAAATAATTGTGATACTATAAGTAAAGAAGAGCTTGATAAGATATTTGACAGGTTTTACAGAGTAGAAAAGTCCAGGTCTTCAGATACTGGAGGAAGCGGCTTAGGGCTCGCTATAGCCAAAAATATTGTTGAACTTCAAGGCGGAAGCATTGAAGCTAAGTATGAAGATGGCTATATAAGCTTTGAAGTAAGATTTAAAATGTAAGTATAAATTGCATATATAATGACATAATAGTTTTAGAGAGTATTTTATAGGGAAAGCTTGGACTTATAGTCCTATGGTGTTGCTGCTTTTCTTATGAAATACTTTCTTTTTTATAAAATTATTTAACATATTTTAAAGTACATTTGGTTTATCTAAATGCCATAAAATTGTTAACCGTCCCCATCACCCCATCACCCCCATCACCCACTCAACTTATAATGAATAGTGCAGTTATTTGAAAAATAAATTTAACCTTTTAACAAAGCTGATATATAATGTAATAGTGCGAAAAATTAATATTAGAAGAGGTAGACTATGTTTTTAATTAATTCATTTGAGATAATAGGAACAATAGCTTTTGCTATTTCAGGTGCATTAATAGGTATTGAGAAAAAGCTTGATTTATTTGGTGTTATATTTTTAGCAATAACAACCGCTGTAGGAGGGGGAATATTCAGAGACATAATTATAGGTAATACTCCACCGACTGCTTTTGTTAATCCGACCTCTTGCATAATCAGCATAGCAACAGCTCTTATTACATTTTATTTTTATAAGAAGCTTCATAAGCTTAAAAACATAATAGTAATATCTGATGCCTTAGGTCTTGGCGTATTTACTGCGGTTGGAGCTAATACAGCAGTGACTCATGAAATGAATTATGCTTTTATAGTTATTTCTATGGGCCTTATAACAGGAGTTGGAGGCGGAATACTTAGAGATGTTTTTGTTAAAGATATCCCTTTTGTATTTAGAAAGGAAATTTATGCCGTAGCTTCTATATTAGGCGCCTTATGTTTCTTTTTTACCTATAATTATCTTTCAGAGGCAATGTCCTTATATATTTCTTTTATAGTTACGTTTATTATAAGAATTTTATCAATGATATATAATTTAAATTTACCTGTACCTGAAAATAAAGAGAACAGTTCTGCAATATAGAACTTTGAAAGGAAAAACAAATGAATAGAAAAAGATCGCTTGTATTAGATATAATATGCATTATACTATTAGCCTATATAGGCTTGACTACTAAGTTTGGACTGCTTGGGAAAATAATAAATACACTTGCCCTTATAGCACTTTTATATAGTGCGTATGGCCATTATATTTATTTGAAGAATAATAAGAAGTCTTGACTTAAAAGGCCGCAGTTTAATTAAAAGCTGCGGTCTTTATTAAGTCCTATCTTAGAACACAGGAATTGAAGAACCTTTAGTTGTTTCATCTATAAGTTTTTTAGTTTCATCAGTTTGATAGACTTCAACTAGTCTTTTAAGAAGCTTACTGTCCTTATCTTTTGTGCGTACGGCTATAATATTAAAGTAATTTTTAGCTCCCTCTTTTTTAGTATCTTCGATGTAAATTGAATCTTTTAATGGAGAATAACCTGCCTCTGTAGCAACTCCGTTATTAATAGCAGCAGCCGCTACATCTTTTATAGACCTTGGAATTTGTGTTGCCACTAATGGGATTATTTCAAGGCTCTTTGGATTATCTACAACATCTTTCACTGTTGGAGTTATACCGGAACCTTCCTTAAGCTTAATAAGACCCGCATCTTGAAGGAGCAGCAAAGCTCTTCCTCCATTAGTTGCATCATTAGGTATTGCTATCTTATCTTTATTTTTAAGTTCTTTTAAGTCTTTTATATTGCTTGAGTAAATCCCCATTGGTGCTAAAACAGTATTGCCAATTGAGGTTAGATCAAGCTTTCTATCTTTTTTAAACTGTTCAAAGTAAGCTACAGTCTGAAAAGAATTTGCATCTATTTCACCATCAGCTAAGGCTTGATTTGGTCTTACATAATCGCTGAAGGATACAATTTGAAGCTCTATATTCTCTTTTGCTAATCTTGTTTTTATATTGTCCCAAACTCTATGGTCGTCTCCGGTAACTCCAAGCTTTATAACCTGTTTTTTGTTTGAGTTCTCAGAAGCTGCTGTTGTTTTAGCTTTGCCGCAGCCTGCAAGTGATGTTATTCCTACCACAAGTCCTAGTAATACTAATAATCTTTTTGCTTTCATTATTAAATGCCCCCCTATTTTTTATTAGTACGCAAGTATCTAAATCCTTACATACATAAAATTTATTTAAATAATAATTAATGACTTAATTTTTTTAATAAAAGTTCTCCAAAGCTTTGAATTAAGTTAACTAAAATAAGAAGAATTATTATAGTTGCTATCATAATGTCAGTCTTAAAATACTGATAGCCATATCTGATTGCAAAGTCTCCCAAGCCGCCGCCTCCAACAGTTCCCGCTACGGCGGAAAAACCGATTAAGCTTACTGTTGTAATTGTAAGAGCGTAGATAATCCCTGGCAGACCTTCTTTAAGAAGCACTCTGTAAATTATCTCAAAAGGGCTTGAACCCATGGCTTCTGCCGCTTCAATAATTCCCTTATCTATGTCAAGAAGTGCAGATTCTATTTGCCTTGCTACAAATGGAACAGAACCAAAGACTAGAGGGACAATAGCGCCCTTTAAGCCAATTGTTGTACCTACAAAAAATCGTGTTATCGGAATAATTGCTGCAAGCAGTATTACAAATGGAATAGAACGAAATATATTTATAATCTTACCTGTGAAGTTGTAGATAAGATTGTTTTGAAGAATATTCCCTGGTCTTGTTACTACAAGAACTACTCCTATAGGTATGCCTATCAAGGTTGAAATACTTCCTGAAATAAATACCATAAGGAGTGTTTCACCAAGGGCTTTTATCATATCAGGAAAGAGTTCTATTACATTCGGCATAAAGGTATAAAGAAGTTGTTGCATTTTTTAACACCTCCACGTAAATATCATTTTGTTTTAGATAATTGATAGAGTCTATAATTCCATCTCTGGAGCCTTTGAACTTAACAACTAAGTTCCCTATGGGAGTTTCTTGAATCAGTTCTATGTTTCCAAATATTATGCTGGCATCAACCTTAAACTTTCTTGATATCTTTGAGATAAAAGCCTGACCTGCCTTCTGGCCTATATAGGATATTCTCGCAACTATCTCTTCTTCTGTAAGTTCTTCAATAAAGGAATCCTTATTTAAAAACTCATAAGCTCTATCATAGTGAAAAACAGTTGATACAAAATCTTTTGTTATCTGAGATTTAGGCTTGGAAAAAATTTCGATTACATTGGATTCTTCAACAATTCGTCCGTTTTCCATAATCGCTGCCCTATGGCATATTTCTTTTACAACTTCCATCTGGTGAGTTATAATAACTATTGTTAAATTAAGCTTTTCGTTTATATCTTTTAAAAGCTTTAGAATTGATTGAGTTGTTTGAGGATCTAGGGCAGAAGTAGCTTCATCGCATAACAGCAGCTTAGGATCATTTGCTAAAGCTCTTGCTATTGCAACTCTTTGTTTTTGTCCTCCGCTGAGCTGAGAGGGATAAGCGGTTATTTTATCGCTCAGGCCAACTATTTCAAGAAGACTTTCAACTTTTTCCTTCATTTGCTGTTTGCTTAGACCCTTACCCTTTAAAGGATAAGCAACATTTTCAAATACGTTTCTGCTTCTCATAAGATTAAAATGCTGAAAAATCATACCTACTTTTTCTCTGGTTTTTCTAAGTTCTTTAGGCGAAAGTTTCGTTAAGTCTCTGCCGTCAATAATTACTTCGCCGGAAGTAGGCTTCTCAAGTAAATTTATGCATCTTATCAAGGTGCTTTTTCCTGCCCCGCTGTAGCCTATGATGCCCATAATTTTCCCCGGTTCAACATGCAAGTTAACGCCCTTTACGGCTTCTATCTTATGATCTTTAGTTTCATAAGTCTTTGTAACATTTTTTAGCCAAAGCATTTTTAATACCCCCTAACTATATAGTTCCAATTAGTAAACCGGTATTTGAAAAACTCAAATACTAGATTTGCATTGAAATCTATAAAAATAAAAAATCCTCTTTCCATATGAGGAAAGAGGATAAAAACAGCCTGACAAAGCGTTCTACCTTCCCTCATCTTTCAGACTATAATGTCTGCAGGATTTAGCACCATACATACAAATGAAATATGCTGGTTGCTGAAGCGTCATAAGGCCAGTCCCTCGGCTTCTCTAGATAAGGATAAATATTCGATTTTCGTGCGTTCTTTTGTTCTTGTCATTTATTATATAGAGCATTTTGAAGTAAGTCAACAATAAAATTTCATTTTTCAATAAATATTTTTGGAATAAATTTGTTGACAGTGAATATAAATGGGTATATAATTCAAAACAATTCAACTTAATAAACGTCCTTATCAAGAGAGACTGAGGGATTGGCCCAATGAAGTCTCAGCAACCAGCAGGTATCATTAGCCTGTATGGTGCTAAATCCAACAGATTGTGTTTCTGAGAGATGAGGAAGAAAGTAATTTTAGATGTAATCCATAAGGGTTTCTTTAAAATCTTCTTCCAATTCGGAGGAAGATTTTTTAATTTTAAAGGGGGCTTTATAATGAGTAATAAATTAAATGCTTTTCAGCAAAGACTTGTAGGTTTTATAGAAGGAGAAAAAGAAAAGTTTATAAATATAAGCCATCAAATCCATGATAGACCTGAGATAGGCAATCAGGAATTCTTTGCGTCAGGGCTTCTTGCAGATACTTTAGAAGAAGCAGGCTTTACTGTAGAAAAAGCTGTTGCAGGACATGAGACCTCTTTTATAGCAAGAAAAAAATCATCAAAGCTTGAGGGCCCGGTAATAGGATTTTTAGCAGAATATGATGCGCTTCCGGGCTTGGGGCATGCCTGCGGACATAATATTATTGGAACACTCAGTACAGCTGCGGCCATTTCTTTATCTAAGCTTCTAGAAGAAATAGGAGGAGAGGTTGTTGTATTGGGTACTCCGGCAGAGGAAGGAGGAGAAAACGGAAGTGCAAAGGCAAGCTTTGTAAAGCATGGACTTCTTAAAGGAATAGATGCATGTATGATGATTCATCCTTCAAACAAGACAGGTGTAACAGGAAGCTCTTTGGCTGTAGATCCTTTGGATTTTGAGTATATAGGAAAATCTGCTCATGCAGCTGCATCACCGGAAAAGGGTATCAATGCATTAGATGCCGTAATTCAGCTTTTTAACGGGATTAATGCTTTAAGACAGCACGTTACAACAGATGTAAGAATTCATGGGATTATAACTCATGGAGGAGAAGCACCAAATATTGTACCGGACTACGCTAAAGCCAGGTTTTTCATACGTGCAGCTACAAGAAAGACCTGCAGCGAAGTTACTGAAAAAATTAAAAATATAGCTCAAGGAGCTGCTTTAGCAACAGGTACAAAGCTCAATATAATAGCTTTTCAAAATGAAGTTGATAACTTGCTTATAAATAAAAGGTTTGATCAAGTATTTACAGAAAGTGCTGAATTATTAGGCTTGGAGATAGATGTTAATTCTGAGAAAGGCTTAGGCTCAACGGATGCGGGGAATATAAGTCAGGTTGTGCCAACTATTCATCCATATATAAAGATTGGGCCGGAGAGCTTAGTTGGTCATACTCATGAGTTCTGCGCCGCTGCAGTATCAGAAGAAGGAGATGAGGCCTTAATAACCGGAGCAAAAGCTTTAGCTATTACTGCCCTTGAACTTATAACAAATAAAGAAAAGCTTAGTGAAGTAAACGAGGAATTTAGAAGGTCAAAGGTTAGTTAAGTTTAATGCGAAAGAAGGATAAAAATGTCCTTCTTTTTTATATTCCGCTTAAATAATAATTTTTAAGAAGGAATTATAAACACCATATAGAATATATTGGAATTAAGAAAGAGAATATAGGGGGAATAACAAGTATGCCGAATAGTATGTTTGATAGTTTTCTATTTACTGCAGCACCAGCTTTTATAACCATAATATTCATTACAATTTTTGCGGTTATTATATTTACAATATTTAAGGGAATTAAAACCTGGAACTATAATAATGCACAGCCTGTACTTACGGTTGTTGCAAAGGTTGTTGCAAAGAGAGTAAATGTATCAGAAAGTATGCACAATAATGATAATAATATCAGTCATAGCACCACTTCCACTTATTACGTAACCTTTGAGGTGGAAAGCGGAGACAGGATGGAATTTACATTAACAGGTCAAGAGTACGGAATGCTTGTAGAAGGCGATGAGGGAAAGCTCACCTTCCAAGGTAGCAGATATAAAGGGTTTAACAGAAATATCAATAGATAAAAGAGAAGGAGGCACAAAAGATGAAAGTTGAATTAAGAGAATTAAGTTTAGAGGATGGAAGAGATATATATGACATGCTTCAAAAGATGGGACAAGGAGAGAATGGTTTTGAAAACAGCGCCTATGGTATAACCTATGAAGAATTTTCAGCTTATCTTGAAAGAAACCATAATATTTCCAGGGGAATAGGACTTAGCTCCTGGCAGGTGCCCCAGACAATGTATTGGCTTGTTATTGATGGAAAACCTGTGGGTATTGGCAAGCTCAGAAGCCGCCTTACAGATGCACTTCTTAGAGTTGGGGGACATATCGGCTATGGAATTACACCTTCAGAAAGAGGAAAGGGTTACGGAAAAATAATGCTTGCCGAGCTTTTAAAGGAAGCAAAGAAGAAAAAAATAGAGGATGTTTTATTGACCTGCAATGAAGATAATATAGCTTCAAGAAAAGTTATTGAAACAAATGGTGGAAAGCTTGAAAATATTGAAGAATATAAATGCAGATATTGGATAGACAACAGGAGATAATTAATGGATAAAAAAACAGAAAAGATATTGAATATAATCTTATGGATTTTTCTCATTTGGGCAAGTATATACATGCTCACCTATAAGGGAAACAACATAGTTATGCTGGTACTATTAATTGGACTGCTAGGTTTTTCACTAACAACATTAGATAAGCTAGGAGAAATATTAAAAAGTAAAGATAATGCATTTAAAATAAACATATTTTTAGAGAGTGCTCTTATTTATTGGATTGCTCGAATTGACGTTTCGGGAGCCTCTGAGATTTTATTTTTCATTTTGACTGGGCGAGCGGTAATTGGCTTTTCTGTAAAATATGGATTTATTTTTACGCTTATTAACTTCTTATCTTTTATAATTATAGATTATATTAAAATGGGATACCCTATTATTTCATCGATAGTTCCAAAGGTATTTAACTACCTTTTAAACTTTGGCTTTGTTTTTGGATTTTCCTTTGTAGCTAAGTTTGAAATATTACAAAGAGAAAAATTAGATAAAACTAAAAAGGAATTAGAGAAAGCCTATGAGAAGCTTCAAGAAAGCTATGATACAAAGGAACAGCTTTTGGTTGAAAGGGAAAGAAACAAAATTGCAGGAGAGATTCATGATACGGTTGGGCATACTCTTACAACTGTAATTGTCGAGCTGGAAGCAGCTAAAAGGCTTATGAAAAAGGATATGGAGCTATCTCAGGAAAAGTTGGAACTTGCTCAAGAGCAGGTTAGAAAAGGGCTTAATGATATTCGTAAATCTGTAAGAGCCTTAAAAAGCGGAGATGAAATTTTAGAATTTGAAACTGGAGTAGTTTCTTTAATTAAGGAAACAGAAAAACACAGTGGCGTTAGAATTGATTATAGCTTGGATGATTTTAATAATTTGGATCAAAATGTTCATAAGGTTTTGCTGCGTGCTCTACAGGAAGGTCTTACAAATGGTATTAGACATGGGCAAAGCAGTGAATTCAAGCTTTCTATTACTAAAAGAGATAATACTGCTATTTTCACTTTAGAAGATAATGGGTTAGGAGCAGACAGCTTAGAGTTAGGCTTTGGGCTTTCAAATATGAAACATAGAGTAGAGCAGCTAAAGGGAAGCTTTAAAGTAAATTCTACTAAAAATCAGGGCTGTAAAATAAATATTGAGATACCCCTTGGAAAGGAAAAAATAGATGGACAAGATTAGAATAGTTATTATAGATGACCAAACTCTTATGAGGGACGGTCTTAAAACCATATTAGATTTAGAAGATGATATGGAGGTAATAGGCACTGCTGAAAATGGTAAAAAGGGATTGGAGATAGTTGAAAGTCTTAAACCTGATGTGGCTTTAATGGATATTAGAATGCCCGAGCTTAATGGTGTTGAAGCTACAAGACTTATTAAAGAGAAGTATCCTGATACCGTAGTTTTAGTACTTACAACCTTTGACGATGAGGACTACATAGTTGATGCTCTCTGCAATGGAGCAAGCGGCTACATGCTTAAGGACATGCATGGTGATAAATTGATTCAAGCGGTGAGGGACGGTTATGAAGGGAATATGATTATGCAGTCAAATATAGCTGCAAAGCTTGCTGTAAGATTATCAAAGAATTTTTCGCAAAAGGAACAGGACAGCAAATTAAACTTGGATGATTTTGACTTAACCGAAAGAGAAATTGAAATTGGAAAGCTTATAGCTTCAGGGCTTACAAACAAAGATATATCTGAAAAACTATTTATAAGTCTTGGGACAGTAAAGAATTACGTAACAAATATATATAATAAGCTTGGAGTAGCGAACAGAGCTGCTGCTGTTATTCACTTAAGAAAAATAGGTTTATAATGTGACCTAATATATGACCTTCTTCAGTTTCGATATGACCATCCTCCGCTCTATACTATAAATATAGAAAACAAATAAATGGAGGGCGAAAAAATGAATTCAAGGTCAAAAGTAGTAACAGGCTCAATTTTGGTTTTAGCAGGTGCGTTAACTCTTATAGGTAACTTACAGCTTTTAAATGAAAACTTTGTACTTCCTATTATGGGAGCTGCATTCTTATTTGTTTATTTCATATTAGGAGCAAGAAAGCGCTATGGTAATATAGGATTTTTAATACCAGGTATTATACTTCCCTCACTTCAGATTTTAAAATTTGCTGATGATTACAAGGTTAGCGAAAAAACTGAAGTTCTACTAGTATTTGGAACTTTAGGAGCTAGTTTTTTGGCAATATATTTAATTCATAGTGTTTGGTATAAGGAAATCAGTAAAGGTCAGAGGAATTGGCCATTATATGTAAGTTTAATACTATTCGTATTCGGAGCAATAACCTATGCTGTAGAATATTTAAACTGGTCTTTTGGAATGGTTATTATAAATAATATATGGCCGGGAGTATTAATAATAGTTGGAGCAAGAATGCTTTATAAGGCTATAAAAGGTAATAAAGAGAAAATAAATGAGTAGAATTAAAAAATGATTTACTTGGAGTGCACTAGTTTGCACTCTTTTTATTTTGAAGATACTGGAATTGATGAGGCGATTAATATACAATGAGTATAAATGTATTTTATAATAAGACTGTTTTAAAGTATTAGTCATATTTTTATTTTTAAAGGGGATGGGTAATTGTGTATAAAGAAATTCTTGATTTATTAAAATGCCCAAAATGTAATGGGGAGTTAAGTTTGACCGTTGAAAAAGAAGAAAATGGTGAAATTATTGACGGAAAGCTAAGCTGCAAGGACAGTCATGATTGGGTTATCAGAGATGGAGTAATTAATTTTGGCTCTGTAGAGCAGGAACTTTCAAATAATTGGACAGAAGCATATGAGCAGTATGATGACGAAGAGATGGATAAAAAGCTATCGGAAGGTATTCCCAAAAATCAAATTATAATAGGGGATAACGCTAAGAAGTTTATTATTGATAAGATTAATAATAGGGAAAATAAGTATATATTAGATATAGCAACGGGTAGAGGAGCATTATTTACAGAAATACTTAAGGAGCTTAAGGGTGAATCACAAATAATATGTACGGACTTAAGCTTTATAGTATTGAAATATGATAGACTGAAAGCCAAAAAAGTTAATCCAAAAGTAAAAGTAAATTATATAGCTTGTGATGCTACTAGCATGCCTTTTAAGGAGAATTCAATTGATACTGTTGTGTCTTTTTGTGGAATTCAAAATATGTTGAGTTTAGCTGCTGACGGAATAAAGGAAGCTAAAAGAGTACTTAAAAGAGGTCATTCATTATTTGACAGCTATGTTATTATTAAAGAAAACTCCGAAGGCTTTAAGACTCTAAAGGAATTTTGTAAAGAAAACAATGTAATTGGTGCAGAAGAGTTCGCATTAAGATCTGGAATAGAAAAAGCTTATGCTGAAGCAGGATTTGATAATATAAATATAACAACTACAGGAGAATCAATAGGAGAGAAAAATGAGTTTGATTTGATGCCTTTTGAGGGTGAATGGTTTGCTATGGTTGTTGCTGAAGGAATGAAATAATAATTTTATTGTATCATCGCGATATCTTCTTATCTAGATAAAAAGATATCGCGACAGGCAATGTGCTACTTGTAGATTCAAGTCAAGGCTTTGCTGAAGACGGATACAAAAACAATCCCTAATGCAGTAGTTCTTAACAAGAAAAGTCAGAGCTTGAAGATACTAAGTGCACCTAGTAGATAATTACGGAAAAAGATCATTTATATGATATGGAGGAAAAGTTTATGGATTTAGCTTTAATTGATGGATACATTAGTGGTTTAGATGAGAATAGAAGAGAATGCATTTACGATTTTGCCGTTTTCATGAAAACAGAATTTCCGGGAATCACCCCTAAAATCTGTTTTGCAATGCCAATGTGGTGGATAGGTATGAAAATGTACGATGGTTATGTAGGCATATCCGCAGCCCAAAAACACTATTCTATACATTTTCACGATGAAAAATATATTTCAAATATGAAAAAGTCCTTACCAGGTTGCGGATTTGGAAAGAGATGTATTAATATCAAATATGGTGATGAGCAATCTATATCTGTTGTAAAACAGAACGTAAGGGATTATTTCAATAGCAAATTATCAGTGGAGATATAAAAAAATGAAAAAGTAATGGAGGCATGTTTAATGGTGCAAAAAAATGATAATAAATATAACGTAATTTATATACCACTTGGATTAGCAATAGGGGCAGGAGTGGGAGCAGCAATCCACAATGTTGCTATGGGCATATCTTTTGGTTTATTGTTTGGGGCAATTATTAATGTAATGGTATATTCATATAAAAAGAAAAAGTAATAAACAAATTCCATGTGCTTAAGGAAAGTGCTGCTACGAAAGAAATTCATTGTTAAAAAGAAGTTTGGTTAAGAATGTTACGTAGAAAAATAAAAACTCCAGAGATAAAGCAGGAGACCTCGAACATTATGTAAGTTGAGGCTCCCATAAATACTCTTAAGAATATTATTATTAAAAAATCAATAGTAGAATATAATTAATAGTTTAAAAATGATAATCCTTTAATTATTTTTTTCAACAGCATGTCCGCCAAATTCATTTCTAAGAGCAGCTACGACTTTCCCTGTAAAGGTGTCATCCTGCAGGGAACGATATCTCATCATAAGAGACATTGCTATAACAGGAGTAGGAACCCCTAGGTCAAGTGCTGTTTCAACAGTCCATTTTCCTTCACCGGAAGAGTACATTGTTCCTTTAATATTATCTAGATTTTTATCTTTATTAAAGGCTGATTCTGTGAGTTCCATAAGCCAGCTTCTGATAACTGAGCCGTTGTTCCACACCTTAGCAACCTTTTCATAATCTATATCAAAATCACTTTTTTCCAAAACTTCAAAACCTTCAGCAATGGCCTGCATCATACCGTATTCTATACCGTTATGTACCATTTTAGTAAAATGACCGCTGCCTGGTTTTCCAACATGAAGGTATCCATTTTCTACAGAAATATCTTTAAAAATCTGTTCGCAGTATTTAACTGCTTCATTTTCTCCGCCTATCATTGTGCAGGCTCCCTGCAGAGCTCCGGAAGTTCCGCCGCTTGTTCCGCAATCAATAAAGTCAATTTGTTTTTCCTTTAAAAGTTCATATCTTTTTATTGAGTCTTTATAATTAGAGTTTCCGCCGTCAATTATTATGTCGTTAGGTTCTAGATAATTAGCTAATTCATTTATGACTGAATCTACTATTCCCCCAGCCGGAACCATAAGCCATATTACACGCCTTTTTGGCATTTTTTCTACCATAGCTTTTAAGCTGTAGGCACCCTCAGCGCCCTCGTTTATTATATTGTCCACATTTTCTTTAAGAGTATCATAGGCAAAAACGGTGTGTTTATTTCTTAGTAAATTTAGTGCTATATTATAACCCATTTTCCCAAGTCCAACTATTCCAATATTCATTTCGTCCATCATCCCTTCACTTATTAATGAAATATAAAGTGTACACAAGGGCTTTGCGTACACTTTATATTTGTGTAAAATTTAAAGCTAAATTAGAACACTTGCTATTAAAACAAGAACTAGTCCCATAACTGATATTAAAGTTTCAAGTACTGACCAGGATTTTAAAGTTTCAGGTATTGAAAGATTAAAGTATTCTTTAAATATCCAGAATCCAGGGTCATTTACGTGTGAGAATATTAAACTTCCTGCACCGGTTGCTAAAACCATAAGCTCAGGGCTTACGTGACCCATGCCTACTAGAGGTGCTGCAATACCAGCTGCAGTCATACCTGCTACTGTAGCTGAACCAAGAGCTATTCTTAATACAGCTGCTATAAGCCAAGCTAATATAAGAGGTGAAAGATGTGAGCCTGTCATTAATACTTTAATATATTTATCAACTCCGCTGTCTACAAGCACTTGTTTAAAGGCTCCGCCGCCGCCGATGATTAGCATTATCATTGCTATTGAAGCTATGGATTCAGTCAAGGTCTTGTTGATTTCAGGCATTTTCTTTCCTTTGTTAAGTCCGAAAGTAAATAAAGCAATAATTACGGAGATTAATAATGCTATTGTTGGATCACCAAGGAAAGTCACAAAAGGAATAAGTGATGATTTTGGAGCTGCAATTGTTATAATTGCTCTAAGAGCCATCAATATAACCGGAACTAAAGCAGTAAATATGCTTACTCCAAAGCCAGGCATCTCTTCTTCTGTAAATTTCTTTGGATTATAAAGGTTTGTAGGAATAGGATGTTCCATTTTCTTTAAAAATAATGTAAATACAGGTCCTGCTACAATAACTGTAGGGATAGCAATAACTATACCGTATAGCAGGGTTTTAGCTATATCAGCCTTATAAACTCCAGCAATTGCTGTTGGTCCCGGATGTGGTGGTAAAAATCCGTGAGTAACTGATAAAGCAGCAGCCATAGGCACTCCTATATAAAGAAGAGGCAATCCGGACTCAGCAGCTATAGAAAATACTAGAGGTATAAGAAGTACGAAACCTATTTCGTAAAATAATGCTATACCAACTACAAATCCAGTAATAACAACTGCCCATTGAATTCTCTTTTTACCAAATTTCTTGATAAGTGTTGTAGCTATTCTTGAAGCTGCTCCGCTGTCAGCCATCATCTTTCCAAGCATAGCACCAAAGCCAAGTATAAGGGCTAAGCTTCCGAGAGTACCGCCTACTCCGCCGGTTATAGAGCTTACAACCTTAGGAAGAGGCATCCCTTCTAAAATACCAACTGCAAGAGCGACAAGAATTAAAGAAACAAAACCGTTAAGCTTAAAGCCAATCATTAATATTAATAATAAAATAACACCAATACCGACAACCACTAATGGCATAAGTAAATTCCTCCTTTTAGTCGGAAGCACTGAGCAATCAAAGATTACTCGCTCCCGCTCGCTAATTGCTCGTTAAAGCCCATTTAGGGCTTTAACCTCCTAATTTTCTTCTTGAATTAAACTGATATTATAAAATTCTTCTTTGAGCTTTCCGTAAAGTCTTTCGTATACTGCAAAGTTTTTCATGTAAGCCTTATGATTCTTTGCATCAGGCTCAAAGGTCTTTGATATAGGTACTAGTTTTTCTACTTCTTCTATGTTATTTATGATTCCTAGTGATTTCATTCCTAGTACAGCTGCACCAAGACATGAGCTTTCGTAGCTTTCAGCAATTACTACTTTTTTATTAAATACATCAGCAAGCATTTGTACCCAAAGCTCAGAACGTACAAAACCTCCTGTTGCATAAATTGTGTCTATTTCCCCAGTTGTTTCTTGAAGAGCTTTTCCAACGCTATATACCCCATATATCACCCCTTCTAATAATGCTCTTAAGAAATGTTCTCTTTTATGCTTTATATTAATACCAAAGTATACACCTTTGGAATAAGCATCCCAGTGAGGAGCTCTTTCACCCAAAAGATAAGGCAGGAATATAAGGCCGTCCGACCCGGGAGCTACCTTTGCTGCTTCATCAGTCATAATTTCATAAGTATCGATATCAAGTTTTTTAGCTGCTTCTAATTCTAATGGAGAGAAGTTGTCTCTAAACCATCTAAAAACTATTCCTCCATTATTGACAGGACCTCCAAGAACATAATGCTCCTCACTTAAAATGTAGCTGAAGATTCTTTCAGCTTCATCATTTTTGGCCTTATCAGATATAATTCTTATAGCACCGCTTGTTCCTATTGTGACTGCGGCATCACCCTTTTTAATTGCATTTGCACCAAGGTTAGCAAGACAGCCATCGCTTGCCCCTACAGTAAAAGGTGTATCTATAGATATATCCATATAGGTTGCATATTCCTTGTTTAAACCTTTAATACTGTAGGTTGTTGAAACAGGAGCAGACAATTTGTCTTCAGTAATACCAACCAAATCTAAAGCAGTTTTATTCCATTTCAAATCGTATATATCAAATAAACCTGTTGCAGAAGCTATGGAATGGTCAACTATGTATTCACCAAAGAACTTGAAGAATACATATTCCTTTATAGATATAAATTTATAGGTTTTATTAAATATATCAGCCATATTGTCTCTAAGCCAGCAAAGCTTGCAAAGAGGGGACATAGGATGAATAGGTGTTCCGGTCCTCATATAAATTTCATGGCCTTCTTTGCTATTTTTTATCTTATCAGCATAGTCTTTGCTTCTGGTATCAGCCCATATAATACAATCTGTTAAAGGTTTTCCATCTTTATCCATAGCTATAACACTGTGCATTGCACTGCTGAAGGAAATACCTAAAAGTTCGTTGCCCTTTGTGTTATTATCGGAAACTACACCTTTGATAGACTCAACAACAGCATTAAGCATTTCAACAGGACTTTGTTCACTCCATGAAGGTTCAGGATTGTAGATAGGATATAAAATATTTTGTTTTGAAATAACGTTTCCATCCAAATCAAAGGCAATTGATTTTGTGCTGGTTGTACCAATATCAACCCCAATAATATACTTCATAATAGCCCTCCCTTATATAAATCGTTTACAAACATAGTATTGTAAAGGTATAGAATAACCTATACAAAGATATGAAAAATATATCAACCTATAAAAATTTTTTTCTTTATTAATACTTTATGCTTGTACATAAGTTAAATATGAAAAAAATTTTCTTTGTTTATATTATAGCATGTTGATTTTTAAAAGCAAGAAAAAATTTTTTACATAAAAAAATCAGCATACATTGATGCTGATTAAAATCTTTTAAGAGCAATACCTCTTCTCATATCTTCGAGACTTTTAAGAGTCTCTGCTTTTCTTTTTATAGCTACCCCAACATAAAGACAGTCGATAAGGGCTAAGGAGGTTATTCTAGATTCCATTGCTTCGCTTCTAAACATGGACTCATTTCCGTAGCATACCAGTGTTATGTCTGAAACTTTTGATATGGGAGATTTTGCATTGCTTGTAATCGAAATAATATTTATTCTCTTTTGCCTTGCAAGGTTTATAGTTTCAATCAATTCCTTGTTGCTTCCTGAATTTGAAAAAGCAATTATAACATCATTTTCATTAGACATGGAGGCGTACATTGCCTGCCAGTGAGAGTCTGAGGCAGAAACACAGTTTAGCCCTGTTCTAAGAAATTTGTGGTGAGCATCCTGGGCTATTATCCCTGAGCCTCCCATTCCGAAAAACATAATTCTTTGGGCTTTTAAAATCATGGATACGGCTTTCTCAAGTTCTGAGCTTTTATTTATTTTGAAGGTATTTTCAATGCTATAAATATTTGAAGCCATGATTTTATGCATTAAGATATACATATCATCATTTTCTTTTATCTCTTCATAAATATTTTCAATAGGATCAACAATAGCTGCAGCCAAATTTATCTTTAAATCCTGATAGCCTTTGTAGCCAAGCTTATTGCACAGCCTAAAAACTGTTGTTTCACTGGCGCTGCTGTTATCTGCAAGCTCTGTTATTGAGATATGTATTATTTCTTTTGGATTTTCAAGTATATATTGAGCAACTTTCTTTTCAGCTGTATTTAATGAAGTATAAGTTTCTTTTATCCTATCCAGGCAGCCTTTATTATCGTCTGGCATAAAATTTTCTCCTTTCAGTCGAAACAGTGGGTAATCTAGAGCACTCGCTTCCTTGGGCACTGGGTAGCTTAAGACATTCGCTTCGCTCATAAGCTACCTGCTAAAATCCATTTAGGACTTCAACCATCTTTATTAATAGTTATAATCATAATTATATTGCAGTCCTTTTTAAGATACAATATTGCTTGATATTTATTTTTGAGAATATAATATTATATATATTTAAATAATTAGGGAAACGGAGAGGTATTGATGGAAAGTAACATGATTTTTAACAAGCCTGTAACAGAGATAATTAAGAAAAGAATATCAGTTAGAAGCTATGATTCAAAATCACTAGATAGCAGCTTACGAAACAGCTTGGAAGAGTGCCTTAGAAACTTAAAAGGACCTTTTGATTCCAAGGTTCGCTATAAGCTTATAGACATTAAGGACTTTGAAAGCAAGGATATTAAGCTTGGTACTTATGGAATTATACGAGGAGTATCTTCTTTTGTAGCAGCAGTAATCAACAATGAAGGTATGAGTATTGAGCAGCTTGGATATGAATTGGAACAGTTTGTATTATATGCTACATCCCTAGGGCTTGGCACCTGCTGGCTTGGGGGAACCTTTAAAAAGGGAGAGTTTGCAAAAGCTATGGAGTTAAAGGAAAGTGAGATTTTGCCTATCGTAACTCCGGTAGGTTATCCAAAAGAAAAAGAAGGATTAATAGGTTCATTGATGAGAACTGTGGCCGGTTCAAAAAACAGAAAAGCTTTTGAAGAACTATTCTATAGTGAAAACTTTGATAAACCCTTATCCGAAAGTGAAGCGGGAGTGTATAAAGAGGCGTTAGAAATGGTAAGGCTTGCTCCTTCAGCTTCCAATAAGCAGCCTTGGAGAATAGTGAAGGATGAAAACAACCTTCATATATATTTAAAACATACGCCAGGATATAGCAAAGGTATGGGATTTGACATGCAGAGAGTAGATATTGGAATAGCTGTGTGTCATCTTGATTTAACCTTAAGGGAGGCAGGAATTAACGGAAGCTTCAAGAAGGTTCATCCTGATATTAAGGCGTTGGATGAAAATACAGAGTATGTTATTAGCTGGGTAAAATAGTTAGTGAAGAATATTTATATAATTGGTTTAGGCTGTTCTGAGACAGCCTTTTTAATATTATAAAATTTATGAGTAACATTTCTTCTGCCAGCTATTGACAGTGAATATACTTTAATATACACTTAATATAGTGACTTTATAAAGTGAACATATAAAGTTTGAGTTTTTACTGTTATGATATTCATAGAGAACAAAATGCAGGAGGATAAATAATTGTTAAAGGCTGACCGAACTCAGATGAAGGAGATAAATAAGAATATCTTAAGACAAGTTTTAAAAGAGAATAGAAAAGCTACAAAACCAGAATTGGCTTCATTAACAGAATTAAGTGTAGTTACAGTTAACGCCCTTATAAGTGAAATGGTTACCTCGGGAGAAGTGATAGAAGGGGATGAAGTTCCATCTAATGGCGGCAGGCCGTCAAAACAATATATCTATAACGGAAATTATAGAAAAGCAATCATAATTTATGGGTATGCAGATAATAATCGAAATCTATTTCATATGCTGATTATTAATTCTTTTGGAGAGTGCTTGGAACGCAAAAAAGAATATTACGCAAATGTTGTTACAGATAGTTTTGATAAGTGGATAGAGATAGTTTTTAAAACATACGAAAATATTTCTGAAATAGTATTTGGTCTTCCCGGGGAAGAGGAAAATGGGGTGATTTATGTACATGATTACCCGGACATTGTTGGAGATAAATTCTTATCTTATTATAAAGAAAAATACAGGGTTCCGGTATTCTACGAAAATGACATAAATGCTGCCGTATGTGGATTTTACACACGTCAAAATATAAAAACAGTACAAACAGTGGTTGGTCTTTATTATCCTCGAGTACATGGACCGGGAGCAGGTGTTATTATAAAAGGAGATATATACAAGGGATGTAAAAATTTTGCGGGAGAAGTTGGGATGTTGCCATCAAGTCCTTCTTGGAATGAGGTAAATTATAGTAATCCCGAAGAAGTAGTTCTTATGCTTAGCCAAATTGTAGTTGTGTATAGTTGTGTTCTAGCTCCGGAGCTCATTGTGTTTTATGGAGATTTTTTGACAGAAGATATCTTAAAGGAGTTAGTAATGAGAGTTCGAGAGCTTCTTAAGGGGAATTTTTTACCAAACATTCAGTTTGAAAAGAACATTGAAAAAGACTTTGAATATGGAATGGTTCATATAGCACTAAGTAGATTAGATAAAAATGGGGGAGTTAAAGAATGGTATTAACAGTTCTATTAATTATTATTTATATTGCATTTATTAGCCTTGGATTGCCGGATTCCTTGTTAGGATCAGCATGGCCATCTATGTATCCAAGCATGGGAGTACCGATATCCTATGCCGGGATTGTTTCAATGATTATAGCTGGAGGAACTATTATATCAAGCTTATTCAGTGATAAGGTTATTAGAAAATTTGGAACAGGTTTGGTCACCTGCATCAGCGTATTGCTGACTGCAGCTGCATTATTAGGTTTTTCTATAAGCAATAAGTTTTTTCAGCTTTGCCTGTTTGCAGTTCCATTAGGACTTGGAGCCGGTTCAGTAGACGCCGCTCTCAATAACTTTGTAGCGCTGAAATATAAGGCAAAACATATGAGCTGGCTTCACTGCTTTTGGGGAGTAGGAGCTATGACAGGGCCAATAATTATGTCGTATTGCTTAGAGAGAGGAGCTATATTTCAGTTAGGTTACCGTATTGTTGCAATTATTCAGTTTAGCCTTGTCGTTATATTAGTTATTACCTTGCCATTTTGGAAGAAGGCAGTACCGGCTAATAATGACCAATCTAGTAGTGATCAAGAGCAGGTGCATAAAGCAATAAGTAAAAAGGAGCTTCTAAAGCTTCCCGGTGCAAAGCATGCTTTAATAGCCTTCTTCTGCTACTGTTCCATAGAAGCGACAACGGGGCTATGGGGAAGCAGTTTTGCAGTTATGACTCACGGAATTCAGGCAGAAACAGCTGCAAAATGGGCATCACTTTTTTATTTTGGTATTACTTTTGGCAGATTCTTGTCAGGCTTCATTACACTCAAGCTGAGCAACAGACAAATGATTAGGCTGGGAGAAGCATTAATTGCAGCAGGTATAATTTTAATTATGCTTCCTTTTGGGCAAGTTGCATCACTTATAGGTTTCGTAATGACTGGAATAGGTTGTGCACCAATATATCCAAGTATGCTGCATGAAACTCCAATGAACTTCGGGGCAGAGTATTCTCAATCAATTATGGGTGTACAAATGGCATGCGCATACATAGGGAGCACCTTTATGCCGCCTCTATTTGGTATTTTGGCATCGCATATAGGATATTCACTTATGCCTTTCTACACCGGCAGTATACTTGTGCTTATGGTTATAATGGTAGAAATGCTAAATAAGCGTGTAGATGCTAAGAGTAATTTATCATCATAGAAGTAAGTTCAGCGGAAGCTGCATATAGGATTTTTATTAAAGCCACATAAATCCATCTGCAGCTTCTGCTTTTAACCTTTTAAGTAAAGAATTAATTTTATCCTGATTATAGCTCTATTTTAGTTCTTTTTATTTTTTAAATAGTAATATACCGGTAGTCCTAATAAAGTTATAACTGTACCAAAAACTGCGTAGGAAATGTTGGTTATCAATGTGCTTATAATTATATAAATGCTGCCTATTATTCCTATAAGAGGTACTATAGGATATAGAGGAACACGGTAAGAGGTTTTTATATGCTTGAACTTTTTTCTCAATATAAAGATTCCGGCTATTGCCATTGTGAAAAATATCCATAATATAAACATTACCAAATCAGTAAGGGTATTAAAAGAACCTGATAAAACATACAAAGATGCCAATACAACTACAAGTATGAAAGAATTGATTGGTGTTTGGAGTTTCTTATTTACGCTTCCTAAAGCATCTGAGAAAGGAAGCTGCTTGTCTTGAGCCATAGCAAAAGGTATACGTACTCCGGTCATCATATATCCGTTTAATGCGCCAAAAATTGAAATTGCTATTCCCGCAGAAATGAACTTGGCACCTACACTTCCAAACAGCACTGTAGCAGCATCTGATGCAGGTTTGTTTGAATTTATGATAGCTTCAACAGGCATAATTTTTATTAGTGCAATATTTATTAAAGTATAAACAACTATAACTAAGAACAGACCTAGTATTATTGATCTTGGTAAATCCTTTTTAGGATTCTTCAGCTCTCCTGCCATATTTCCGATGCTGACCCAGCCGTCATAAGCCCAAAGTGTGCCTAGTATAGCTGCTCCCAATCCTTTAAAGGCTGATTGACCTCCAGTATTAAGTAAAATTCCCTTAGCAGTTCCATTCATAAAGCCCAATACAATTATAACTGCTATAGGTACAAGCTTTGCTATCGTTGCGACTACTTGTATTTTTCCGCCAAGCTTTGTAGATATAATATTCATTGCTGCTATAAAAAATAAGAAAAATATAGCTAACAGCTGCTGCTGAGTATGATTTAGCTCTATAAATGAAGTTAACTGAGTAGCTAGTATAATAGCTTGTGCAGCAATAGAGCCGGGAACATATACTACAGTTTGTACCCAACCAAATAAAAATGCCCACTTCTCTCCATACAGCTCTTTCAGGTAAATAAATACACCACCGGTTTTAGGAATAGCAACTGCTATTTCTGCAATAGTAAGCCCGGAGGCTACAGTAATGAGCCCTCCTATGACCCAAGCCATAATTCCCATAGTAGGTGAGCCTGCATTCTTAAAAACTATAGCAGGCTTAAAGAAGATTCCTGAACCAATAACCATTCCTATAACTATTGTTATAGATGCTAATAGTCCAAGCTCTTTTTTTAATTTAGTACCGGATTGTTCCATTTTCATCAACTCCTATTTTTATTAATATGATTGCTTATAATGAAATTTTTCCTTCACTGTATTATATTCGATGAAGGATTTCAATATCCTTCTTAATTGATAAATTATTCACAATATTTTGTTTTTAAGCTGAAAGGTTAATTATATTTAAAAATAATTGCTGTATCGTATTGAGAATTTTTACAGCTTCACTTAAATAAAAGCTGTAAAAGATGTATTAAATAGGATAAGATTAAGATTAGCAGCAGTATGAAAGTTGTGAAAAAAATATGAAATTAGACATAGGTAAAAGTGATTAGGAGGTTATCTAATTATGGATACAAACATAGTAAAATTAAATTTAAAAGAATTTTATAACCAAGAAGCCGCATTAAGAAATTTATCTGTGAAAGAAGAATGGAAGAAAAATCAAAGAGATCAATTTTTAAACTATGTAAAGTCAGAGAATAAAAATTCCTTACTAGAAATAGGTGCGGGTACAGGTAATGATAGTAAATTTTTTATGAAGTGCGGCTTAAGTGTTATAGCAGTTGATTTATCTGGTGAGATGGTTAGATTGTGTAAGGAAAAAGGTATTGAAGCTTATGAACTGGATTTTTATAATATTTCAGATTTAAATAAAAAATTTGATTGTATATGGTCTATGAATAGTCTTTTGCACGTACCTAAAAATGATTTGCTAAAGGTTTTGAATGAAATTAATTCGGTACTTAACGAAAAGGGATTATTCTATATGGGTGTATATGGCGGCGAGGATTCAGAGAGAGAATTTGTAAATGAAGTTGCAAATACTCCACGCTTTTTCTCATCATATTCTGAAGGCAGGCTTAAAGAAGTGTTAAGTGAGGTTTTTGAGATAATTAGATTTGAGCAAATTGATGTCGGAAGAAATATGGATTTTCAAGCTGTAATTATGAGGAAGAAATAATTTTGCTGATAGTAAGACGTAATATTCCTATGTTACAGAGCAACTTCAAAACATGATATATTAATTCCATTTGGAGGAGCATAATGGGAGAGAAAAAGAAACGGGTAATTTTGGGGATTATTATCGTTTTGATAGTAACCTTGACAGGACTTAATTTATTGTTGCATAAGGGTAGGAATTTGAAAAGTACAGATGAATTTGTTAAAGAACTAAAGTCCAGAAATTACAAAGTAGAAAGTATAGAGGATGTTACAAAAAATAGGATGAGTTGGTTTTCTGGAAATGAAAAAATAATTAAGTGCTCAAATATTGAACTGTTGGTATTTGAGTTTACCAGTGTAGAAGAGGCCTCAAATGAAGCTAGCAGGGTTTCAAAAGATGGGTTTAAAATAAAACCACTGCCTAACGCTTCCGGCAGTACTCCACTAGCAGTATACATTGGTTGGGGTGATAATCCGCACTTTTATAGAAGTGGAAAGTTGATAGTTTTATATTGTGGAACAAATTTAAAGGTTCAATATGATTTGAACAGAATACTAGGCAGGCAGTTTGCAGGGTTTGAGTGGTATATTCCTGGGAAGAAACATTGATTAATTAGAATCAACATTAAAATATATTATTAATTAAGTTCGGGTTTTGTTATTAATAAAATACAATATATTAGCCAAAATGGAGTGGGGATTTATGGCATTAAAGACGGGAAGATTTTATGAATGTGCGAAGGTTGAAATAGACAGAGATAGATGTAATGTGTGTGGACTATGCACTAAGGTATGCAAAGGAGCACCACTATACCTTGAAGATAAAATGGTTAAAGTAGATCATAATCGAGTGTTTGGATGTATTGCATGCGGTCAATGTATGGCAGTATGCCCGAATAAAGCGATAAAGGTTAGTGGAAGAGATATGACGCCGGATGATGTTATTGAACTGCCTGATAGTGAAAGTACAGCTGATTATCAAAGCATAAAAGCATTAATGATATCGCGCAGAAGCGTGAGAGACTATAAGGAAAAAAATATTGAAAATGAAACTATACAAAAAATATTAGATGCTGCATCAACTGCGCCTAATGGACTTGGAAGTTCTGATGTTGAAGTTATGGTACTAGATAATAAAGAAAAGGTTGAAGAGTTTACTTTCGAGTTAGTTAATGTGCTTAGAAAGAATAAGTGGCTTTTTTCACCAGTGATGCTTAAGATTTATAGACCATTTATCGGTAAAGAAAATTATGATTCACTTAAATCCTTTGCCGCTACTGCTTTTGATACTATTATAAATAAATATGATGAAGGGACAAACTGGTTAATGCATTCTGCACCATTAGCAATGTTCTTTAATGCATCCAAGTATGCTGACCCAGCTGACCCTTATGTTGCTGCAACTTATGCAATGATTGGAGCACAAGCGTTAGGACTTGGAAGCTGTATGTTGGGTACACCAAATATTTTATTAAACATATTTGGAAAAGCAATAAAGCAAAAATATGAAATACCATTGAAAAATAAAAATGGAATAATGGTTGTGTTTGGATACCCTGATATAAAATATAGTTATGCATTAAAAAGAAGGTTTGCAAATATTAAATTTCACTAAGTTATGTTTCACAATATAAAACTTTACTATATATTTTGAGTTTAAATGGGAAATATAAATTTAAAGCTATGCGAGAAAAGGAGATTTAATATGGATAAAAGTAATGCAAAAAATAAAAAAGAAGTAATTAAGGGCAGGATAAAAGGAACAAGTGCCTTTGATATAGAGCAAGCCGATGAAATAAGCGATATATCTTGGTCAAATAATAATTATGATCATTCTAAAGACAACAATAACTGCCAGCATAATAAATAATCTAAATTATTTTTTCATTAAGTTGAATACTTTACCACTAACTAGACAAAATTCCTTATATAGAATAAATGCTTTAGGGAGATAGGTATGGTAAAGTTAGATTTTTTTAAAAAAATAAATACAAAAAAAGGAAGATTTATTTGCTGTGTAACTTTTGGTGCCATTGCATTATTCTCCATTTCTTTTAACTTTGGAGAAAGATTTTATGTTAAGCAAAATAATATTCCTGATACGGCAGTTTTTAGTTCAGGGCAATTAGCTCAAGTAGATTTTAAAGACGAAATAATTATATATGATGAAATGCATAGAATGGCTAATAGCAAGCTTTCACCAGATCATAAAGATAAAAGCGGAAGACTTGAAATAAACAGCAAGCAAATAGAGGCTGTCAGAGAAATAGTAAAGCAGATGGATTATCCTGATAAAAACTATATATTTGAAGTTTTGGATAGATGGGATAAAGGCAATTTTGATTATATAGGTGATGAGCATAATTATTTTTGGATTAGGCTTGGAGGAAATGCTGGGCCTGCGGCGGAGACTCATTAAAGTTAAAGTAAAAATTTGCATATAGAAATCATACATAAGATTTCATGTTCCTTAGAATAATAAGTTATATAAACCAACTATAACAGCTTCAATTAATAAATCGCTGTTTGACAATCTCAAACTGCAGATTTAACTTGAAAGCTATGAAACCAAGGAGGTGTCTTTATGGAAGACAGAAGAAGAAATGACAACGATGGTTTTGGTATAGGTCATTTCATAACAAGAGTAATTGTTTCAGCAATTGTTCTGGCTATAGTAGCTTTTCTAACACCGGGATTTACTATTAATGGTATATGGACACTGCTTATAGCTGCTGTAGTAATAGCTGGGTTAGATTACCTAATACAAAAGTTTACGGGCTTTAATGCAAGTCCATTTGGAAGAGGACTTACAGGTTTTATAGTTTCTGCAGCTATTATATACCTTACAAGCTATATTGTTAGCGGTTTCCGTGTTGGAATAATAAGCGCATTAATTGCTGCACTGTTAATTGGAGTAATAGATTCTTTCCTACCAAGCGGAAAGAAAGTTATGTAGCAGTTAACCTATAAGAGGCTTACCTCAAAATATATGAATTTAGATTCAGGTATTTTGAGGCAGCCTCTTTTTATTAGCTATAAGTAATGGCTGTTTCTAAATTCTGTAGGAGTAACTCCAACAAGTTCCTTAAATGCTTTCGTAAAATGACTTTGATCGTAAAATCCGAGAAGTGATGCTATTTCCAGAATACTGCTTGTAGAATTTAAAAGTAAAGTTTTTGCTCTCTCAACCTTTATTTTTTTTGCATACTGCATTATTGTAGTGCCCATATGTTTTTTAAAACAATCGGAAGCATAGCCTTTGGATATATTAAGACTATTGGCAAGATCTTCAACTGTCGTATGAGCTTCTATATTAAGATGCAGATATTGAAGCATTTTATTGACTATAAAACTATCAGTAACCTCGGCATCATAAATTAATAAATCCAGATATGCTGAAGCAATTTCAACTTCAAGATTTTGAAGTTCGTTTATATTTGAAGCCTTTAATATTTTCCTATAAAACTTGTTATAAAGTAGATGAAGATTCTGAGCATAAGTACCTTTTCTAAGAATCTCCCTAATATAAACCGCATTCCATATAAATAAGTCTATTTGTTTATCTTCAAATGTAATTTCATTTTCCAGTTCATCCATTTGCTTTTTCTTTATTATATCGATAATTATATGTTTTGAATTTGATTCGATTAGAGTGGATATTGTAGGGTTAAAAAAATACTTATCCGATATAAAATCTAAATCCAGAAAAATTCCTCCCTTCAATCGGAACACTGGGCAGCCTTAATCAGCTCTTTCCTACTCGCTAGACTGCCCGTTGAAGTCCATTTAGGACTTCAACCTCCCTTCGTTCGGAACAAGGGGCAGCCTGCCAAAGTTAATTATCTTACAAAATTAAATTAACACTATAAGAATATATGGTCAATATATAACTTGTATTATTTATATACAAAAAATATTAATATAATACAAATTGTTTATTTTCACTTTGATATAATACGAAGCATAAGGATTAAAATTAAACAGGAGGCTAATTATGAATAAACATGCCGTATACCATATTGTAGATGTACCATATGCTTATGCAAAGGATAAGGACACTTTAACAGTTAGAATAAGAACCGCAAGAAATGATATTAAAATCTGTAAGGTTTATTACAAATGCAGATATGATTGGACAAATCCTTTCGAAGTTAAGGAAATGAAACTGATGTCTCAATCAGAGCTTTTTGATTATTATGAATCAGATATAAAAGTTGAAAAAAACAGATATAGATATTTCTTTGAACTTATAGATAATGAAGGCAATAGCAGTTATTTCGATGACAGAGGCTTTAGAGGAGAGGTAGAAAAACCTGAAGCTACAGGCTTCCAATTTGCGTATATTGGAGAGGCTGATGTTTACGATGAAATAAGATGGCTTCAAGAGGCTGTTGTTTATCAGATTTTCCCTGATCGTTTTTACAACGGAGACAAATCTAATGATCCTGAGAACACTGAAAAATGGGGTTCTGAAATAACAGTTAAGTCAATGTTCGGCGGTGACCTTCAAGGCATAATAGATAAATTAGATTATTTAAAGGATTTAGGAATAACTCTTTTATACTTGACTCCGGTGTTTAAGTCAACTTCAAATCATAAGTACAATACAGCAGATTATTTTGACATAGATCCTCAGTTTGGAACTATCGAAGCAGCTAAGGAACTTGTCAAGGGCTGTCACGAAAGAGGTATAAAGATTGTATTTGATGCTGTTTTCAATCATTCGGGAAGTGATTTCTTTGCCTTTGAAGATCTTTTAAAGAATCAGGAAAACTCAAAGTATAAGGATTGGTATTTCCCATATGAATACCCTGTAAGCATTGAGAAGATTAACTACTACACCTTCGCAAACGGTGCAGCCTATATGCCAAAACTTAACACTGCAAATCCCGAGGTTAAGGAATATCTTCTTAAGGTAGGCGAGTACTGGGTAAAGGAAATCGGAATAGACGGCTGGAGACTTGATGTTTGCGATGAGGTTGATCATCAGTTCTGGAAAGCCTTTAGAAAAAGAATTAAGGCAGTAAACAAAGAGGCAGTTATTATCGGAGAAATAATGCACGAAGCATCTTCCTTCCTAAGAGGGGATGAATTGGATACTATAATGAACTATCCTTTTAAAGGAGCTATGGTAGATTTCTTTGCAGCTAGAAAGATAAATGAAGTACAGTTTGACAATATACTTACAATGAACAGAACAATATATATGGACAGCGTTATAAAGCAGATGTGGAATTTATTTGACAGCCATGATACCAAGAGATTTTTAACAGAGTGTGATGGCGATTTGGAAAGAATGAAGCTTGCTATTGCCTTCCAGTTCTCATATATTGGCGTTCCTTATATTTATTATGGTGACGAAGTTGGAATGGCAGGGGGAGATGATCCTCAGTGCAGAGGCTGCATGGTTTGGGAAAAAGAAAAGCAAAACACAGAGCTTTTGGAGTTTTATAAAAAACTTATAGCTGTAAGAAATGAAAATAAAGCATTAGTTCACGGAGAATACAAGGAAATATATCTGAAAGATAATGTAATAATTTTTGAAAGAAGCTTGGAAGATGAGACAATCGTTGTAGCTATAAACAATAATGATGAAGCTGTAAAGGTTGAAGTTGAAGTATTTGCAGAAACAATAGATCTTGTTTCGGGAAAAGCTATTTCAGTGCAAAATGAATTACAATTAGATAATATGGAGTTTAAAATCTTAAAGGTAAAAAAATAATTTAATAAAAGGTTTATTAGAGGGGTCAAAAGGCTTAGGCACAAGGAGCTTAGCTATTTGTACCCCTCTTAATTTACTTTATGCTAGAGTTTTCTATAATCAATGGTTACTATACTTATATGTTATATTCTACAAAAAATAATTTTTATTCGTATAAAAGCAGAAAAGTGTCGTATTTTGGGTTGTATTATTTATCATAATTCATTACAATAATAATTGGTGAAAAGGTTTAAAAAAGGAGATACAAGGTCTAAATTACCTTGTACGGGTAGTTTGGAATGGAAACGAGAATTCTAAACTATCCTGTGTTTCGACTGAAAAGGAGGTTGAAGTCCTAAATGGACTTCAACG
>KE993473.1:64401-214552 GCA_000466585.1 Clostridiales bacterium oral taxon 876 str. F0540 | reverse complement strand
GATTACCCAGTGTTTCGAGTGAAAGGAGAAAAATTATGGCTTGTGATTTAATTAGTAAGATGCCCTATGGACAGCTTGGTATTATAGCGTTGGAAAGCTGCAAGGAAATAGGAGCTAAAATAGATAAATACCTTGTAGAAAAAAGAAAAGAGAGCAATGAAGAAGGCCCAGACAGCTACCTTATTTCTACTGATGCAGTTAGATTTTCTAATGGTGAAGGTAAGGTTAAGCTTGGCGAGACTGTAAGAGGCAAGGATATATACATATTATGCGATGTTGGAAATTACAGCTGCACCTATGATATGTATGGATTTACTCATCATATGGGACCGGATGAGCATTTTCAGGATATTAAAAGAGTTGTTTCTGCAATTGGCGGAAAAGCAAGAAGAGTAACTGTAATAATGCCAATTTTATACGAAGGAAGACAGCATAAGAGAAAGAGCAGAGAATCTCTTGACTGTGCTCTAGCTCTTCAAGAGCTTGAAAGGTTAGGAGTAAAGGATATATATACCTTTGACGTTCATGATCCTAATGTTCAAAATGCTATTCCTTTATTAACTTTTGAAAATCTATATCCTACCTATGACATTGTTAAGAATTTTATAAGCAACGAGGATATTGAAATTGACAAGTCCAAGATGATAACAATAAGCCCTGATACTGGAGCTATGGACAGAGCAATTTATTATTCCAGTGTTTTGGGTCTTGATATTGGATTGTTCTATAAAAGAAGAGATTATACAACTGTTGTTAAGGGGAAAAATCCTATAATACAGCATGAGTATATAGGAAGAAATGTTGAAGGCATGGATGTTTTAATTGTTGATGATATGATAGCATCCGGCGAATCCGTTTTTGATATTGCCAAGGAGCTAAAGTCAAGAAAAGCTAAAAGAATATTTGTTGCAACCACCTTTGCATTATTTACTGAAGGCGTTAATAAGTTTAATGAGTTTTATGAAAATGGACTCATAGATAGGGTTTATTCTACAAACTTAACTTATGTACCAAAAGAGGCTAGAGAAGCAGAGTGGTTTAAGGAAGTAGACTTATCTGAATTTATATCTACAGTAATAGATTATGTTAATAAAGATAAATCAATAAGTCCGTTGGTTGATACTACTTGGAATATTAAAGAGCTTGTAAATCAATCTGTTTTATAAAACTTTATGCAAAAGGAACTTTCACATAGCATTTATTTGAAAGTTCCTTTTTGTACTATGGGGGCTAATATAACTGTTTATTTTTATGGAACTGATATTGTCAAAATTGGTATTGCCGGAACTGAAGGGTGGATAACTAATTTGGATTTTTACAAAAGCCCCCTGTTTAAAGATCTAGAAATAAAGGAAGATGCTTGATATGGGGCAAGAAAAATAATTTTATAAAACAAATATATTGAAGAGTACATGTTTATATTGGTATAATTTTACAAGGAAATGTTTTATATGTAGTATTAATATCGGGTTAAAGCATATAAATAAAAAAGGTTATATTAGGGGGGCAATATGAAAAATAAAAAATTATTTATAATTTTGGGTGTTGTGTTGTTTTTTATAATAAGTTACTATGCGTATGGCCGTATTAGTCTGGAAAGAGAAAAAAAGCTAAGTCAAGCGGACATGGCGAAGGAAAATATAACAACAAAAGAAAAACAGGAAAAAAGCAACGTAGCATTTAATGGCGAAAGAAGCTTATATAGCTTAAATATAGCATTAAACACAGATAATAAAACAGTAAAAGGGCAGGAAGAAGTAAAGTTTAAGAACAAATATAAGAAGGGTCTTAAGGAAATAGTCTTTCATCTTTATCCTGACTCCTATAACTCAGCTGAAACAATGCCTTCAATAGGTACTGCTGTAAAGAAGGTAAGCAAGGACGAGTTAGGAGATATAAAGATTAATTCTGTAGCTGTAAACGGTGAGAGTGTTAATTATAAAGAAGATAATCAGGTTTTAAAATTTTTGCTTAATAAAGAGTTGAAACCTAATGAAGCTATAGATATAGCAATAGATTTTACTTTAAAAATACCTAAAGGAAATGATAGGCTTGCTTATCAAAATGATCAGTACTCACTTACAAACTGGTATCCTATACTTTCAATCTATGATGAAGATTCCGGTACTTGGGATGAGACACCATTTTATCCTGTAGGAGAGTCAAACTACAGCGATAGCTCAGACTATAAAGTTTTTGTAACAGTACCTAAGGGTATGGTTGCTGCTACAACAGGAGTCAAAGTTTCTGATAAAGAAGAAGGAACGCAGAGCAAATTAGGCTTTGAAGCTTCAAATAATAGAGATTTTGTTTTATTTTTAAGTAAGAATTATAAGCTTTTATCAAAAGAAGTTGATGGTATTAGAGTAAATAGCTTCTATCTAAAAGAAGAAACAACTGCGAAAAGAATGTTAGATCTTGCTTGCGAATCTTTAAGCTTCTACAATAAAACCTTTGGAAAGTATCCTTATCCGGAGTATGATGTGGCAGAAACCTATTTACAGGGCGGTGCAATGGAGTATCCTACAATAACACAAATGGGACCATATAATTATCTAAAACCGGAGTATAAAGAAAATAGTCTTACCTTTTTAGATGAAGCTGTAGTTCATGAAACAGCTCATCAATGGTGGTTTTCAACTGTTGGAAATAATGAGTTTAAAGAGCCAGTCCTTGATGAATCCTTCACAGCTTACTCAACAGCTCTATTCTTTGAGAATAAGTTTGGTGAATATACTCCGATGGGAGTGAAGGGAGCCTTTTTAACCAGATCTATAAAAGGTGATGGCCCAATCTACAGACCTACAGATAAGTTTGATTGGCAGAACTTTTCTAAAGTAGTTTATACATTAGGGCCAATAGCTTTAGAAGATTTAAGACAAAAGGTAGGACATGAAAAGTTTATAGATATCTTCAGAACTTACTATGATAGATATAAATTTAAAAATGCCACCTTTGATGGTTTCTTTGATATTGTGAAGGAAAAATGCGGCAATGAAACAAGCGACTACGTAAGAAATTCTTTTACTTCAAGCAATTATTCTATGGACAAAATGGTTTTAAGCCCTGAGGAGATGAAAAAAGTTTATAATAAAGCAGGAAGATAACAAGATAACAAGATAAGAAGATATCGCGATATCTAGAAAGGACAGATAACTATTGACGGTTATCTGTCTTTTTATTTTTAGATTGCTATATAAGAGAAGTATCCGGGGGATCTTTAACTTCTTTATCAACAACGGTTGTAAGCCCGGAGGTTTCTACATTAAGTTTTTCCTTTTTTAAAGTTTCTGTAATACATTTATTATCTTGGTACTGATCAATATAATAAGAGACTTCTTCTAAAATTACTGGATGTTTTACAATCTCAAAACGTTCATCACTAATAGGTATTCTTATAATTTCGGTTTCAGTATGAGAGCTTTCTGAAAGTGGTACTTTTTCTATTACAAGCTCTACTCTTTCGATAGGAATCTTTACAATTTCTTCTTTTGTTACAACTTCTTTGTGCATTCTAACTTCTGTAGTTTTAACCCACTCTTTTGAGATATCGAGTTTTTCCTCATGAAGTTCAAGCTTTCCTTGAAAGGATTGTCTATCCTGTGACATAATTTCTATTCTCCTTTTTGTCGGATTACGGGGTAGTTTATGAGTGTTCGCTCCGCTCACAAATTACCCGCTAAAGTCCATTTAGGACTTTAGCCTCCCTAACTTATTGCAGCACCTCACAAACCAAAATTGATTTGAAAGGTGCTTCTTTGATTAATTTAGAGAAAATATTATTGGAGGTTGTCAGATGAGTTATTATCTTCAGAAACTACCTCTACATTACCGTTCTTATTTATTTTAGCTTCTTCTCTTCTTAAAGTTTCATTTATCTCTTTTGTATTTTCGATTTCACGTTTGTAAGCAGAAACTTCTTCAGTAACTACAGTGTGTTTGTCAACATTAACTTTTTCTTCACTTACTGGTATTTTTATAGTTTGGCAATTGTCAGAGCTTATTTCGGAGCTTACTTCTGCATCGCAGGATTTACCGTTTGCTACAGGTCTTCTTTCTATAACTACTTCCTCATGAGTAACTGGGACATTAACAGTCTGCTGGTCTTCTACAATTTGTTTGCTAAGTGTAACCTCTCCGGTCTGTACTTTATCCTTGTTTATGTCTAATTCTTCCTTGCGAAGCTGTAAAGTAGCTTCATTTGAATCTTGGGAGTTATTATTTTTAGTATTGTTAGAATTATTGTTATTTCCGTTATTTTGAGTATTTTCGTCACCAAATAGTTTATCAAGTATGCTCATAAAAACGCCTCCTTAAATATTAAAATCATCACAATTTTATATTTCCCTTATAAATAGCCAATATCCTATTAATAATTTGGGAAGATGATCAATAAAAGGCAAAACAAATTACTATTTAAGGTCTTGTTTCTATTTTAGAAGGATATAATAATAAAGTAATTATTTAAATAGTACTAGAATATATTTACATTTTTGTACAACAGTGATATAATAATTTTCCCTAATTCAATGGTACATATTAAAAATTTTAAGAAAGGTTTGTGAACAAACTATGATAGATACAAAAAAATTAATAGAAAAAGCATTTGATGTTCAGAAATTTTGTTATACTCCATACTCAAATTTTAATGTAGGAGCAGCTCTTCTTTGTGCAGACGGAACAATTTATCAAGGATGCAATATAGAAAATGCAGCATTTACACCAACAAACTGTGCGGAAAGAACAGCTTTTTTTAAAGCTATATCTGAAGGAAAAAAAGAATTTACTGCCATAGCTATAGTAGGAAATAAAGAAGGGGTAAAGCCTGGAGAAGGAGATTTCTGCGCACCTTGTGCAGTATGCAGGCAAGTTATGGCCGAGTTCTGTGATTTGAAAACCTTTAAAATAATTATTGCAAAAAGTACAGAAGAATATTTGGAATATACTTTAGAAGAACTTCTTCCTTTAGCATTTACCGGGAAAAACTTAAAATAAAATTGTTAAATTCCGAGATTTCTTTTTTTTATAATGCAGCTATGAAAATAAATAAATTCCTTTGATACCGTATTATTCAGTATGAATTTTACGGTATTTTTACGCTAGTATTATTCTAAAATAACATTAAGCTTTTTAATAATATTTAAATTTTAAGTGAAAATATATAATATATAGATGTCAGAAGAAATAAAGGGGCTGGTAATATTAATACAGAAAAGCAATTTAAGAAAGTTGGAACTCATGACGGCAGATTTCATGCTGATGAAGTTATTGCAACGGCTATTTTGAAGGAAATGTTTGAAGTTGACCTTACAAGAACAAGGGATGAGGAAATTTTAAATAAACTGGATATTGTGTATGATGTGGGCGGTGGTGAATTAGATCATCACGGTAACAATAAGGTTTATAGAGAGGACGGAACTCCATATGCTGCCTGTGGGCTTATATGGAATAAGTTTGGGAAAGAAGTCGTAAAGTTTAAAGCTCCAAAACTTGATGAGGATGAAGTAGAAGATATATTTAATTATATTGACAGAAACTTCATTGAAGGTGTGGATGCTTTGGACAACGGTATTTGGATAGATAAAACAGATATACCTTTAGTTCATATAAGTTCAATTATTTCAGGCTTTAATCCGCTTTGGAATTCAGACCAGGATGAAAATGAAGCTTTCAATGAAGCTGTTGAAGTTTCCAGAGCAGTGCTAAGAAATATGATGTATCAAAGACTTTCTGTACTGGAATCAAAGGAGCGTGTTATAAAAGCCTATAATAAAAGAAAAAATCCTCAGCTTTTAGTTTTAGATAGATATTGTCCTTATTCGGAGGCACTAAAAGATGCAGATGAAAAGAAAGAAGTACTTTTTGTTATATATCCTAGAAAAGACAGCTATGCAATGCAGTCTGTAAGAGGGGAAAATAGCGAAGATAAAAAGAAACTGCCTAAGGAGTGGGCTGGGCTGAGGGATGAAGAGCTTGCCTTAGTAACAGGTGTTCCTGATGCAGTATTCTGCCATACAGGAAGATTTATTGCAGTTGCAAAATCTTTAGGAGGTATTATGAAGCTAGCTGAATTGGCAGTTCAGTATAAAGAAGAAAATGAGATAAAAGAGTCAAAAGGATTTTTGGAGTTTTTAAGAAATATATTGAAAAAAGCAAAATAATCAACAGTAAAATAAAAACTATCCACAAGATTTATATAATAAAATATAAATCTTGTGGATAGTTTTTTATTTATTTGTATTATTTAAGCAAGTATATACTATGCCTGTACTGTCAGCCTGAGCTAGTAAAACTTCAGATATATCTTTAATATCTCTTTTTAGAAGCTGGTCTCTAATCCATTGTTCTGTTAGATTATACCTATACAATTCTGTTTTTATCAGCTTTCCGTCTTTTATTACTAGTATGGGGAGCTCCTTGGGTGGGGCTTGAATGTTCAAGTCACCGAGCGTTACAGGACTTTTTCCCGATTTTTGCATTACGCTAAAACAGCGTGTAGGCTCTAATATTGCATACTCTACCTCCGAAAGGTTGAATATTCTTTCCGCTCTAAGCAAACTAGCAAGCTCATTCATAGTAAGCCTAGCCTTCTTCAAGTTATTCTTTAAAATTTCGCCTTTGCTTATAACGATAATAGGCTGACCATTTATAAATCTTCTGACTCTGTCGCTTTTTAAACATAGATAAGACAAAAGCATTTGCATTACTATAACAGTGGCTATGCCGTAAAGAAAAGTTACATAGGCTTGCTCAGGTCTTGTAATTGCTCTGCCCCCCATACTTCCTACAAGCACTCCAAGAACATAATCCTTGAAAGTAAATTGAGTTAGCTGCCTGGGACCCATAGAACGAAAAAACAGCAGAAGCATAAGAAAGGTTATAACTCCTCTAGAAACGATAGTCACAAATAAAGACACAAGCAGTCACATCCTTAGGTTAATATCTTATTTAAGAATTTCACAAAATTTAATGTGTACAAATTGCCTTTTATTTATTCTACCTATTCATACACTGCAGCATCCTTAAGTATTCTGTCGGGTACTGCTTCAAGCCTTTCAGGGTTCTCAATAAGTTTTTTAAAAAGCTTAAAGGCACTTGCATAATAATATCCGTCCACAATTCTCTCATCTGCAACTATCTTTAAATTAACAAATTTTCTATCGACAATCCTGTTATCAATATCAAAGGCCTTTTCCTTTTGTTTTGAACCAAAAGCCATAAAAACAGAGGTTGTTCCAAAGTCATATATGTGATGATAAACAGGCTGTATTCCTAAGGAGCCTAAGTCAGTAATGAACACACTTGTATGAAAGGGGCTTACCTTATTAATTATCTTTGGCATAAGTCCAAAATAATCAAGCTTTGTTAATATCCATATTAAAAACTTAATTAAAAAGCCTGGACACATAGTGAAAATGCGAGCAGTATTATCTGTATCATTCTTTATATCTGATTTCTTATTTTCTTCCAGAGCTGAGTTAACTTTAGAAACTATGTGTTTTAAAGTATCTGTTGGCTCAAAATTAAGCTTTAAAGTTGTTTCCTCTCCCTCTTCACTTAGCTGCTTTTTAATCGCAATGGAAATAAGAATTTCATCTCGTGCATAAATTTTTTGCCCGGCTACAAATCTATTTAGATGAGGTTTTTGAGAAAGTGTTCTCACCATAGCGGCTATAATAATATGTAAAAATTTCATATCACGGATGCCGGCTCTTCTTTTTTCTTTGAGAAATTCCTCAACCTTGTCCATATCTATTTTATCATCAAAGAAAACCTGAGAATCAGATCGTGTTCTCATTATGTATGGTATAAGTTTAAAGAAAGGATCAACTTTTCTTAAAAGTCTTCCATCATATCTGTCTCCAAAGTGTTTTTTGTATTTTGCCATGCAATTTCCTCCTGTTAAGTGTTGAATAATAGACAAAAAAATAAATAATGATGATATCTTAATTAATGTATATTCTATTGTATTAAGGCTGTAGACGTATTTATAAATATATTTATGTTTAATATTTTGGATTGCTTAGATATTAATGTAATTGAAATATTAGTATTACTTTATTTTCATTTAGAGTATTATTTTTCATGGGTAACCATCAATTATACAGTGTAATTAATAATTATTCGCATATAATATTACTACTTAAATAAATTACATAATTAAAAGGAGGAATTTAAAATGGCAAACAGAAGTAACAGAGTATTAGTGCCAGAAGCTAAGGAAGGATTAAATAGATTTAAGATGGAAGCTTCAAAAGAAGTTGGAGTAAGTCTTAAAGAAGGATACAATGGAGATCTTACTTCAAGAGAAGCTGGTTCAGTAGGCGGCCAAATGGTTAAGAAAATGATAGAAGCTTACGAAAAGAATCTTTAATACCAAATAGAATATTATATTAGAATATTAAGGAGGGTGCAAAGCTATATTTGCACTCTCTTCAAACTATATATAAAAGGCATATTCTCCTTCATGAAAATATGCCTTTTATATTTTGCTAACATCATTTGCCAAATATGAAAAGTGGCATGAATTATTTACAATAGATATTTAGTAGTATAATATAGTTAGCAATATCGAATATATAAATACTTTATTTTGAGGAAGATAGATGATGAAAAAATTTGAAGCAATCGTAGAAGAGTTGGCTTTGACACAGGTTACACCAAATGTGTATAATCAGTATTCATATATGGATAAAGAGAATGAAATTAGAAGAAAAAATCTACTGCTTTATCTTAAAAAGATGTATAAAATAAAGCCTAAAGTTATTCTTATAGGTGAAGCCCCTGGATATAGAGGCTGCAGGTTAACTGGAGTACCCTTTACCAGTGAGCATCTGCTTATGAATAATATGAAAGGACTTGATCTTTTCGGAAGAGAAGCAGGATATAAGCTGGCTAAAGAAAAAGAAAAGTTGCTTAAAGAAGCCACAGCAACAATGATATGGGAAACTCTCCTAAGGTACGATATAATTTCATTGGCATGGAATGCCTTCCCTTTTCATCCTCATAAAAAAGATAACGGGGAAAGCAATAGAACTCCACTGAAAGGCGAGCTTATGATAGGTGAAAAGCCTTTGCTTCAAATGATAGAAATGTTTAATATAAAGAAGGTTGTTGCTGTCGGTGGAAAAGCAGATCAAACACTTACAAAGCTGAATATAAGCTGCCATAAAGTAAGACATCCGGCGCAAGGCGGAAAAAACGATTTTGTTGAGGGTATAAGAAAAATTAAGGAAGAAATATTATAATTTTTATTTACACAAATTAACAATCATATTATAATATTAACAATAAGAGAGTGTATCTAGGGTTCCGGTCAATAGATGTCTGGTCCGAGCGATACAGGATTTCAATCTACACTTTTAGGAAAAAAGCCTAAAGGACGAGTCTCTGCAAAGAGATTTGTTCTTGGGCTTTATTTTTTTATCTTTATTTAAGGGGGGCGATGTGATGAGCATCATAAAAGTTCAAAATCTTTATAAGAATTTCAAAGTAAAAACTAAAGAGGAAGGTTTGAAGGGCAGTATTAGATCTATAATTTCACCAAGCTATAGAGAGATTGAAGCGGTGAACAACATTTCCTTTGAAGCCCAGAAGGGAGAGATATTGGCTTTTATTGGCCCTAATGGAGCAGGCAAGTCTACTACCATTAAAATGCTTACAGGGATTCTGCATCAAACCTCAGGGAACATTGAGGTCTTAGGCTTGAATCCATCTACCCAAAGAAAGCAGCTGTCCTTTAGAATAGGAACAGTTTTCGGACAAAAATCGCAGCTTTGGTTTCACCTGCCGCCTCTAGACAGCTTCAATCTGCTTGGAAATATATATGAAATGGATAAGGCGAAGCTTAAAAATAGAATAGAATTTTTAAAGGAAACCTTTGAAATAGGAGATTTAATGGATGTGCCCGTAAGAAAGCTTTCCTTGGGTCAGAGAATTCGCTGTGAAATAGCAGCTTCAATACTTCATGAGCCTGAAATAATATTTTTAGATGAACCTACCATAGGGCTTGATGTAGTTGTTAAGCAGAAAATAAGGGAGCTTATATTAAAGCTTAATAAGGAAGAAAAGACAACAATATTCTTAACCTCGCATGATGCAGGAGATATTGAGCAGCTATGTAAGAGAGCCATAATTATAAATCATGGGCAGGTAGTTTTGAACGAAAGCATAAAAAGCCTTAAATATGATTATCTAAATAAAAAGGAAATAAGCATTAAATATAATCATGAGATTAAGGTAGATGATCCTAATATAAATGTTGTTAAAAGAAAAGGTGGTGCCTTAAAGGTTCAAGTTGATACCTCAAAGCAGGATATAGAAGAGGTTTTAACTGAGCTGATTAAGTATGGAAAGGTAGATGATATAACCATTTCCGAACCGCCTTTAGAAGAGATAATATCATATATCTATCAGCAGAAAAGGGGGGGCTGTAAATGAAATCAATTCGTAAATATATGGAAGTTTCAAAGATAACAATGTCAAACAGCCTCGTATACTTTTGGAACTTTCTAAGCAAAAATTTGTTTTTTGTATTTATTATGTTTATATATCTTATGCTATGGAGAAATATTTACGGACAAAAGGGCGGAACAATAGGTGGATTATCTATAAATAAGATGATTTGGTATCTTGTTGTTACAGAGCTTGTAACTCTTTCAAGAACAGATATCCATTCGCAGGTAAACGAGGATGTTAAAACAGGAAATATAGCTTACCTTTTAAATAAACCTTACAATTACGTGTTATACTGCTTTTCTTATTTTGCAGGCGAAATAGGCATTAAACTTGTAACAAATGCAATAGCAGGTATTGCTGTTGGGCTTATTTATGTAGGGACTTTGGAAAATTTCAATTTTATTTATTTTCCGTTAATCCTGCTTTCAATATTAGCAGGTTGTACAATAAACTTTTTTATTTATATAATATTAGCTTTAACTTCCTTTTGGTTTGAGGAAAACAGTGCTTTTTTCTGGATTTACTCCAAGCTTGTGTTTACATTAGGCGGAATGCTTATGCCTATAGACATGTTTCCAAACTGGCTGCAAAGCGTAGCTAAATATATGCCCTTTGCTTATGTAACTTATGTGCCTGCAAAGCTTGCAGTGGATTTTTCCTTGACTAGCTTTTTAAGTCAGTTTTCAGTGCAGCTGATTTATTTAGGTGTATTTTTTACTTTAGCTATGGCTTTATATAGAAAGGGGGCAAGGAATCTAAATGTTAATGGAGGTTAAAAAAGCTTTTAGATTAATGGGTTATTATTTTAGATTTAATATATCCTCTGTCATGGAATATAGAGTTAGTTTTCTTATTCAAAGCTTTGGAATGGTTATAAATAATGCTGCTTTTATATTCTTTTGGTGGATATTGTTTAATAATGTTAACAGCATCGGCGGCTATGGGTTTAAAGATGTAATGCTTTTGTGGGCTTTATCTTCTTCAGCTTATGGTTTATGCTTTGTTATCTTTGGCAATGTAGGGCAGATTACAAGAATGATACTAAACGGGGAGCTGGATACGTATCTGCTTCAGCCTAAAGATCCTCTTATTAATATACTTTGCTCTAAAACTATAGTATCAGCTTGGGGAGATACCTTGTATGGAATAATATTGTTTTTCATAGTAAAAGGCTTTGATGTAAAAGGCTTTCTGCTGTTTTTATTATTCTGCGTAACAGCTAGTATAATGTTTGCTTCTGTGCTTGTAACTATACATGCATTAAGCTTTTATGCTGGAAATGTAGAGGGGTTAGCCCAGCTTACCACGGAATTTCTAATAAGCTTCAGCATATATCCTGAGGGAATATTTAAGGGGGGACTTAAGTGTATACTTTACAGCTTGATTCCGGCAGGCTTTATGGTATATATACCTTCAAGAGTTATAAATGAATTTAATCCTGTTCTGTTTTTAGAGGTTTTAGGAGCTGCGTTTATTTGGATATTGGTTGCTTATTCTATGTTTTATAAGGGCCTTAAAAAATACGAATCAGGAAATTTAATAATTAATAAACTGTAAATATATGGAGGAAATTCTGAATTTTTATAGAACTATAATATATACAACTAAATTTATGGGGGAGAGATTATGAGGATAGAAGCTTTAAATAATGAGAGAGTTCAAGAATTTATAGATTACTGTAAAAAATATCGAAGAGAGGTTGATGAGTCTTTCCTTTATGATGAAGATTTAGAAGGATTTACACCTGATTTAGAAAACCCAACATATATAATTGTGGATGATGGGGATAAAATAATAGCTGCAGCATCACTAATTGTGGATGATTATATGAGAAAAGGAAAGAAAGGCAGATTTAGAATATTTCATTCAAGCTTACAGCAATTGGAGCATTATAAAATGCTTCTTAAGAGTATTTTAAATCACACAGAAGGGCTGGATAAGATAATGGTTTTTTCATCAATTATAAATAAAGAATTTACAAGCACCTTGGAGAAGTTAAATTTTAATGCAGAGAGGTATTCTTTTTTTCTGCTAAGAGAAAGCTTGGATGTACCGGAGGTAGTTTTGCCTAAAGGATATACAATAAGGCCTTTTCAAATAGGTAGAGATGAAGAAATCTGGTGTGAAGTAAGAAACTCAAGCTTTGCAAAGCTCCTTGGAAGTGAAACACCGAAAACTCCTGAAATGATTTCAAAGATGAATTCCGGAAAGGATTATATAGAAGGCGGGGCTATGACTCTTTATGATGGAAATAAAGCTATAGGAGTAGTTAGAGCGGGAAAGGATGAGTATGAAGATTTGCCAGCTCTAAATATAGGGCCGCTTGCCATAATACCTGAATATCAAGGAAAAGGATTAGGAAGAGTTTTATTAAGAGCTGCTCTTGCTTTTGCAGTTAAAAATGGATATTCTAGAACCGTGCTTTGCGTTAATGCGGAAAATGATAGAGCAAAAGCTTTATATCTTCAGGAAGGTTTTAAGCAGGTTGAAGCAGTAGCATGTTATAAATATGATATTTAATTAATAATACCGAGTGCTGATTTATAATAAATTTAGCACTCGGTATTTTTTAAAATAAAAATTTAAAATATGTGTTGACTCTTACCTTAGAGGAGACATTATTATATAAATGTAATCAAGAAATGTGCGCACAGATAAGATTATTAATGAGGTGAAAACTATGTTATACACGGTTAAAGATGTTGCAAAGCTGTCAGGTGTTACAATAAAGGCGCTGCATCATTATCACAAAATAGGACTTCTTGAGCCTTGTCATATAAGTGAAGCCGGCTATCGTTTGTATGGAGAAAATGAGCTTGAAAGATTGCAGCAGATATTATTTTATCGTGAACTCGAATTTTCACTTAATGATATTAAAAAAGCTTTAGAGAATGAGCCTAATAGAATTGAATGTTTAATTAAACAGCAAGAGATGATTATATCTAGAAGACAAAGAATGGATGACATGTTAAATACAATAAAAGTGTCTATAGAAAGCAGTATGAAAGGAGAAATTATGGACAAATCAGAAATGTTTAAGGGATTAAATAAAGAACAATGGGAAGATGCACTTTCAGAGCAAAGAGAATATATAAAAGATAAATACAAACATGACATACTTGAGAACAATGAGATAGAAATACAGAGCATGAATGAAAAAGCAGCAGAGGCTCAAGATTTTCTTAATTATATAAAAAAAGCTTTAATTAGTAAATGGAAGACCGATGATGAAAGACTTCAGAAGAGATTAAAAGAGCATATTACATTCTTAAATAAATCCGGGATAAGTATTGATGAACAAGGATTTGTTCAACAGACACGATTCTTTTTACAAGATGACTTTCACAGAGAAATGCTGGAAAATATGCAGATTGGGCTAGGCTATTATTTATGCGTGGCAGCAGAAGTATATGCGAATAAAATATAGATGAGTAAACTTACAGAACTAAATCTTGGTTTCAGAGGTTTGGTTCTGTTTTCTTATCGATATATTAAATTAATAATGTTGAAGAGACATATATGGGCTATAGTAAGTATTGTAAGATTATTATATAATAGAATCAGTTTTGCATTTGTAAAAAGGGATGCAGAAGACAGTTGTATGGTCTATATGACTAACTAATTATTATATTTATTCTTAGAAATATATAGATCATAGAGCTGAGAGAGAAAAGCAGTAAAGGTTATACTAAACGTTAAATCTAAAATTAATGAATAATTGATATGAATTAAGTATAAGGAGAGGTTAATGTGATTTATAGATTAGCAACAGAAAGTGATATTTCAATGCTTTCAGAAATGAGATGGGAACATGAATATGAAGAGGTTGGAAAATTCGATATTTCTAAAGAAGATTTTATGAAAGAATGTAATATGTTTTTACTTAATGGTCTTAAAAACGGAAATTGGGAATATTGGATTGCAGAAGAAAATAATAAAATTGTTTCAAATATTTATATAAATAGAATAAGAAAAGTTCCAAAGCCACAAAAACTATTTGCAGAGATAGGTTATGTAACAAATGTTCACACGAAGGCTGAATTTAGAAATAAAGGAATAGGAACAGAACTTTTAAAAAGAGTAAAGCAATGGGCTATGAATGATAAAATTGAATTATTATTTGTTTGGCCAAGCCAAAAATCAGTGGCTTTCTATGAACGACAGGGGTTTTCAAGTATTAATGAAATAATGGAATTGGAACTGTAATTAATAATAGACAGTAATTTTACTTAATAGGAAGGAGAGAATTAAGCTATATGAAATTAGGTGGAAATAATATTTACATTAGATATTTAGAAGAAAGCGATGCAGAAGCGGTATTAGATTTGCAGCTAAGGAATAAAGAGTTTTTTGAAAAATATGTGTCTACTAGAAATAGTGAATTTTACACTCTCGAAGTTCAAAAACAGCTTATAAAAAGAAATAATGAGCAAAGCAAAAAAGATGAAAAATACTCTTTTGGAATTTTTCAAAAAAATACTGATGCTCTTATAGGCAATATAGCTCTATCAGAAGTATTTCGAGGACCTTTGCAAAGCTGCTACATTGGATATTATTTAGATTTAGAGTGTAATGGTAAGGGGTATATGACCGAGGCTGTTAGGCTTGCAGTAAAGTTTGGCTTTGAAGAGATAAAGCTGCATAGAATTGAAGCAGGAGTAATGCCACATAATTTAAGATCTATGCGTGTTTTGGAAAAGGCTGGTTTTGTTAAGGAAGGCATAGCTAGAAAAAATGTAAACATTAATGGTAAATGGGAAGACCATCAGGTGCTTTCCATATTATATGAAGACTATAAAAAGATTAAAGACTTTATATAAATAGTTATTCGTGGTGCTGATAGTATTAAAAATCAGCGCTTGTTTTTTGCGTAAATTACTAAGAATGATTTTACAATTATCGACATAGAGTTATAGCATAAAATAATGGATTTTGAGTTTTCTGAAAATCTTGTTTGACTTACTTGCATTATCTGTGTAAAATATGATTAAACAACCTAACGGTAGGTAGGAGGAGTTATGACAAGAGATAAAATTATAGAAGAGGCTTTTCTGCTATTTGCTCAGAATGGTTATGAGGGAACAAGCTTAAAGGATATTGCAGAAAAAGTAGGTATAAAAAAACCATCAATTTACTCACATTTTTCAAGTAAAGAAGTTTTATTTTTGGTGGTTTTGGATAAAGAAATTGAAAGATTCTTAATCTATATAAATCATATAGTAGAGCTTATTGAAGGTAACAATGAAGAGCAAAGATTGTTTATTTTTGTTGAAAGTTGTATTGATTATGTTAGGGAACATGAATACGTGAGCAGCTTCTGGATAGGCATAATGTTTTTCTCTAAATTAAGCTTTTATGACGAAATAAGAAAGAGAGCCCTTGGTTTTAGAGATAGATGTGTTGAAATAGTCAGCGAAATAATAAGTGACGGTATACGTAAGGGCACCATAATTCCCAAACCGATGGAAGAATTAATTTATTCCTTTATGGTGTTGCTTCAAGGAACATTTTTAACTTCCTTTAGAAATCCTAGATTTTCATCTGAAGCTATGAAAAAAATATTTAATGTGTACTGGGTAGGCATAACAAGTTCACGGTAAGTTGAATCAATGTGATTGCTTATTCTATATATACTGTTAAATGGACTAATTAATATTAACTTATGATAAGGGGGATACAAGATGAAATGGTTTAAAAATTTGAAAATAGCACAGAAACTTATATTGGCTTTCTTAGCTGTGGCTTTATTGGTAGCTGCAAATGGAATTATTAGTATTGTGAATATGTCTAAGATTAATGGTAATGCTGTATCTATGTATAGTGATAATTTAATGCCATTAAATGAAGTAAAAACTATCAAGGCTAATTTACTTGAGATTAGAAGCGATAATTTACTTTTAGTTTATGAGCGGGATAGGGCAAGGATTGCAGACTATAAGAAGGATATTGAAAAGCTTGTAAACGAAGACAATAACCTTATGGCAGCTTACGAGAAGACAAATATGTCAGCAAGAGAAAAGGAGCTTTATCCAAAGTTTAAGGAATATCTTCTTCAGTACAGAAAAGATAGAGAAGCAATAATAAAAGCTGTGGATGATAATGATTATAAAGAGGCGGTCAATGCACAAAATCTAGCATCTAAAACAAGAGAAGATATGGAAAATGTTTTAGATGAATTAGTACAAGCTAATATTAGTAATGCAGAGAATGATAATAAGTATAATACTTCATTATTCAATTTAACATACAAATTAACGGTAGGTATAGCAATATTTTGTGTTCTAATCTCTATAGCAATAGGATACGGAATTGCTAAAATGATTTCAAAGAACTTAAACAAAGTATCGGCTTTTGCAGAGGCTATTGGGAATGGTGATTTGACTCATAAAGTCAAAATTGATACTAAAGATGAAATAGGAACTATGGCAAGTACTCTTAATATAGCAGCAGATAATATTAGAGAATTAATTTCTGAGATTAATTCCAGTACTTCAGAAATAAGTGCTTCAAGCGAAGAATTATCTGCTACTATAGAGGAAATTACTTCGAAGATGAATGTGATAAATGAATCTTCAATAGAAATATCAAAAGGAACAGAAGAGGTAAGCACTGTTTCAGAAGAAGTAAATGCCTCCAGTGAGGAGGTTAACTCTACTGTATTTAGTCTGGCAGGAAAGGCAAAAGAAGCAAGTACATCTTTTGATGAAATAGAAAAACGAGCGGTTGAGGTTAAGAGCAAAGCTGCAATGGCAATGCAGTCGGGAATTAAAAAATACACCGAAACTCAGGAGCAAATTAATAAGGCTATTGAGCAAGGAAAAGTTGTATATGAAGTTAAGGTTATGTCTGATACAATAGGTGCTATTGCAGAACAGACAAATTTATTGGCACTGAATGCTGCAATAGAGGCAGCAAGGGCAGGAGAATCCGGAAGGGGTTTTGCCGTTGTAGCAGAAGAGGTTAGAAAACTTGCAGAGCAGTCTTCAGAAACTGTAAGTAATATTAAAAATGTTGTTAGTCAGGTTATGGGTGCATTTGATAATTTATCTCAAAGTGGCAAGGATATCCTTCAGTTTTTAGTCACCGATGTAGAGCCTACCTATAAGCTTTTAAGCAGTACGGCAGATAGTTATGAGAAGGATTCTGTATATGTAAGTGATATGTCTAAGAATATTTTAGAAAGTACAAAGCTGATTTCAGAGTCCATGGAACAAGTAGGAAGTGCTTTAGAAACTGTATCGGCAACGGCGCAGGAAACAGCTGCAGGATCCTCGGAAATACTAAATGGGGTTAATGAAACTACTATAGCTATAGAGGAAGTTGCAAAGGCAGCTCAAAGTCAGGCTGAAATGGCAGAGAAGCTAAGTTTAATGGTACAAAAATTCAAGATATAGTATATAGATAATTTAAATTTTTTATTATAAGCAGAAGCCTATAGCAGGCTTCTGCTTTAGTGTTTGCTATATTATGATAAATTAACTTAGGCTTGAAAGATATATTACATTTTGTCAATAATAGTAAATATATATTTGAGTTTGGAGTGAAGTATCATGTATAGCCTTAATAAGGGAAATTCAATAGATAAAGAAAAAATATTTAAAAAATATATAATTAGTATTTTTGTCGTCCTGGCAACTATAATTATAGTTTACGTGCTTTTTAAATATCCTAGGCCAGGAGTCGCTGATCAAGGAGATTTTAATAGAGTTATGTTTGCCTCTGGGCTTCAGCTTACAGATGAGGATAAAAATAATCCTGAGCTTAAAAGATATTTAGATTATATTATTACTGATTATAAGATGCCCGATAAAGGAATACCTAGAATGTTTGTTGGTATAATAGGAACTACTATTTCAGTCTTTATTACTATAGGAGGCATCATAAGCAGAATAGTTGGTCAACAGGTACTTAATACTGAATACTTGGCCATTGTTTATTGCATAGTCTATTTATTTTCCATTACAATGATACTAAGTTATATGAATATACGAGGCAGGATAAAAGCAATAATAATGTGCTTATTAGCTCTCTTTATATTTTTTGATGGAAATTATCTTGTATGGTTTAACAGTCTCTATGGTGAGCCTGCCATGATTATAACTTTTATGCTGTATTTATCATCATATGTGTACTACATTTACTGCAAAGAGATTTTGAGTGAAAGAGAAAAAATATTTACTAAGATTATATTTATTTTTGTAACATCATTTATGTTTCTGGGTTCAAAACTTCAAGTTATTTCTGCCATGCCAATTGTATCATTTATGTTTGCAAAGCTTATTTGGGATAACAGGAATACATTAACCTCGGTTAAAAAAGGTATACTTTTGATTCTGCTTATAATTTTAGTGGCTTATCCGATAGATATAAGCCTTATTCACAGGCCTCTTAGTGAGGATACCAACTATAATTCTGTTTTCTATGGAATACTTAAGGATTCAAAAAATCCAAAACAGGATTTGATAGACTTAGGGCTTAACCCTGATATGGCTGTAGAGGCAGGAAAAAACTCATATTTTCCTGCAAAGGATTATGTAAAATATATACCTCATACAGAAATTACTGAAAAAGAATTTTACAGCAAAATGAGCAATGGAAAATTAATTAAATTTTATGTAACTCATCCTTTAAGGCTTATACAGGGAATGGAATATACTGCAGCTCATGCCTTTGATACAAGCACTTATTTAGGAAAATATAAAAGGAGTTACAGCGAGACTCCTATAAGGAAATTTGACAGATTTACTGTCTGGTCTTCTCTGAGATTAAAGTATATTCCTAAAAAGCTTATATTCATAGCTCTAATTTATACTATTATTTCAGTTTCTTCGGTGCTTATATATTTAAGAAATAGGTATAATTCTGAAGTAAAAGCAAAAGTACAGCTCTTTTGGTCAGTATTATTTATAAGTATACTTCAGTTTCCGATGTCCTACATGGGAAATGGTCAGGCAGATACGTCAAAACAGCTTTATTTGTTTAATTTCACCTTTGATATCATAATCTTCATTTCGATTTTATGGTGCTTAAGCAAACTTACGAGAAAGAATTTAAAGTTGTGATATAATTAATTTAGCAGGGGGGAGTTTTATAAACTGCCACTGATTTTTGTTGTAGGAGGCAGCTATGAAAAAACTGTTTGTAACTGATTTGGATGGAACACTTTTAGAAAATCATGTATCTATAACTGAGGAGAACCTTAGCTATATTAAAAAGTTAAAGGAGTTAAATCACTGCTTTGCCATAGCTACTGGGAGAGCCTATGATCATATAGAAGCTTTGCAGAGAGAATATAAACTAGATATAGATTATTATATACTTTTAAATGGGGCACTGCTTTTAGACAAAAATGGTTGTGTAATCAATCATCAGACTATATCCATGAGTACAATAGAAACTATTGTTGAGGAGTTTTATAACGATGACTGGAGAATATATTTCGGAACAGGTTTTAGAAGCTTTAGATTAAATTTCGAGGAAGGAAAAATAGTAAATGCTAACAATATAGTAATTGAGGGCATTGAAGAAATAAAAGAAGAAGATATATCTATGTTTGCTATGGATTATAAGAAGGAAGACATAAATTATGTAGAAGATGTATGCAGAAAAATTAATAGTAAGTTTGGTGACAAAGTCGTAGCATACAGAAATGTAAACTTTATTGACATAGTTCCGGCAGGATGCTCTAAAGGAAATGGAGTTGATTATATAAAGAAAAAGGAGCAAATTTCCGGCGAAAACACATTTGCTATAGGAGATTCTTGGAATGATGTATCTATGTTTAAGTCTGCAAAACATTCTTTTACCTTTAAAAGAGCTGAAAAGGAATTGCAGTTAAAAGCAAGATATGTTGTGAATACTGTAGCTGAATGTATTGGAAAATATATTTTAGAAGATGTTTCATAAAATAAGAAAATAAAAACAGGCTGATTTTTAGCCTGTTTTTATTTTCTTATAAGCTCTTTGATTCGCTGTGATACATTACCTTCGTATAATCCACCATGATAACAGATAACTGCAGCTATTTCACTTTCTGAAAGTTTCTCTAAAGATTCCATATATAAATCTTGGTTATAATTAATTGATGCAGGGGAAGTAACAAGTTCTCCGTTTTCTATGCCTAAGCAATCCCCGGCAATAAGTGTTTTGGTTTCTTTATGATAAAGGCAGATATGCCCCGGTGTATGTCCAGGAGTAAAAATAACAGTAATTCCACCGCAGTAAGGCAGTGTTTGATTATCGGTTAAAATTGAATTGATATTCACGTGTAAATTATCATAAAAATTTTTAAAACCTTGATATATTAATTTCATTTCTTCAGTTAATGATTCCAGCTTAGATTCAAGAAAAGCCAACTTGACAGGGCGTTTGCTTCCTTCGATATACGGAGCTTCCGCCTCGTGAGCAAATATATCAATTGAATCAGAAACCTCTTTCTTAATGCTCATAAGACTTCCTACATGATCAATATCTTGATGTGTAATAATAATGCTTTTTAACAAGTTAAAGGGTAAATTCTCAGCTTTAAAAGCCTGTTTCAGCTGAGTAAGCTGGTTAGGGTAGCCGGTATCAACCAATACAAGAGAATCCTTGTCTACTAAAACAACAGGATAGATTATACTCTGACTGCCATTAATATTTACCGGTATTTCTAACATTTTAATTCCTTCAGTTATGCTCATTCTACACCTCCAAATTTAGTATTGTTGGTATAGATTATTATAACATAACCAAATATGAATACAATATGATAAAACTTAATCATATCACATAAAAATATTTTTGTCAATAGTAAATATTTCTATTTTCCATTTATAAAATCCCACGAAGTTCACAAAATGTCTTGATACTTCTGCAATAATTTGAGTCTATAATTTTAAATATAGAAACAAAACAAGTGCTGGTGTGACCAGTATTAAAAGGAGGAAGTCAAGATGAAAGTTAATTTAAAAAGTATTTTTACAAAAGAAAAAATAAAAGGATTGCTTACTAAAAAGAAGGCTGGCGTTATTGCTGTTGTATTAGCTTTAGCAGTATCAGTTGGTATAGGTTATTCATTAGGGACTCATGGAAATGGACGAGGCAATGGGAAAAATGTCAGAATAGCAGATCAAAGACAAAATAGGAATGGAGCACCTATGGGCATGCAAGGAAATAATGGTAAGTTTGGTGAAGGTAAAGGCGATAGGCAAGGTGCAGGTAGACAAGGTCAAAGTCAACAGTTGCCAGGTAAAAATAGGCAAATACCAAATGGACAAACACAAAATAACAGTAATACTCAGCCCGGAGCGCCAGGACAAGGTCAGGTTGATGGAACTACAGGTGCTACAGCTAAATAGAGCTTATTAAATAGAAGATAACTTAAATTATATAAATATCAATAATTAAAGATGAACTAGAGAACCCCCCTATTCTTTAGTTCGTTTTTTATTTTGTCTGAGTAAATTTTTTTACGCATAGTTATAAGATATTGTGTAGCAGACATATATAAATTAGCGTACTACTCCTTTGATATAAATTGAATATGTGCTATAATTTGTATTACATGGCAGCTTATTGTTAAGTAATATAAAAACACAAAAGAAGAGGTACAGCATATGGGGATAGATATTATTAATAATACCTTAGATGTTTTAGATATATTTATTATTGTTTGGGATAAAGGAGAAAAAATTACTAAATTTAATAAATATAGTCAAGATATTACTGGGTATCTAGAAGAAGAAGTAACGGGAGAAAAATGGCTGGGCACTTTAGTAAATAAGGATAAAGGTGCTTGTTTTAATATAAAAAAACAATGCTATGAAGGAAAGCTTCAATGTAAAAATGGACAAGAGATTTATGTTTGGTGGAATAATATAGCTTTCCAAGATGAAAGGACAAAGTCAGAAAAGATTATATCTATAGGCCTAGATATTACTAAGCAAAAACAGACAGAACAGGAGCTTATGAATAGTTATGAAGAGCTTGAGGTTGTATATGAGGAGCTCGCAGCTACTGAAGAGGAGTTAAAACAAAATTATTTCGATCTCCAAAATAAAGAAGAAGAGCTTAGAATAAGTGATGAGAGATATAGACTAGCTCTTGAAGGCGCAAGGGATGCTATATGGGATTGGGATATTAAAAGAAATAAGGCATTTACTTCAAGCAGATGGAGGGAAATGCTTGGTTATACCGAGGAAGACATAAGAGTAGACCATTTAACCTGGAAAAAACTTATTCATCCTGATGACAAAGAGCGTGCATTTAAGGCTCAAAGAGATCATTTAGAGGGTAAGACTCCTTTTTATACTAGTGAATACAGACTGAAGATGAAAAATGGTGAATATAAATGGGTTATGGTAAGAGGAAAAGCCCTTCGAGATGAGGACGGTAATCCTATCCGTATAGCAGGTTCACAGACAGACATTACCGAAAGAAAAGATTTTGAAGAAAAGATTAATTTTATGGCTTATTATGATTCGTTAACAGGCCTTGCTAATAGAGCAATGTTGGAAATGAGACTAAATAAATCTTTATATGAATCTGAGCAGAATAACCTTAGAGGAGCTGTTTTGTTTCTGGACTTAGATAATTTTAAAAGCGTTAATGATACACATGGCCACTCAGCCGGAGATGAGATTTTAAAAGGAGTAGCTGATATATTAAAAACTTTTGAGAATGATAATACAGTTATTTCAAGATTCGGTGGTGATGAATTTGTAATAATGGTACATAATATTCAAAGTAATGAACAGGTAACTGATTTTGCAAAAGATATTGTAAAGTCGGTTAATAAATGTTGGTTAGTTCAAGGAAAAGAATTTTACAGTACTGTAAGTGTTGGTATTGTGTTTTATGATGGAAAAAATTGCGATGTACAGAATATTTTAAGCAATGCAGATTGTGCAATGTATTCTGTTAAAAAGTCCGGAAAAGATAATTATAATGTATTTACTATGGAGATGAATTCAAAGCTCAAGGAGAGAATTGAGATAGAAAACTATCTCAGACATGCTTTAGAATATAATGAACTTAGTCTCCACTATCAGCCCCAGATTGATCAAAAGAAAAAAGAGGTTATTGGTGTAGAAGCCTTGATTAGATGGAACCATCCAACTAAGGGCTTGATTCCTCCAAATGACTTTATTCCAATAGCTGAAGAAACCGGGCTTATAATACCTATTGGAGACTGGGTTTTAAGAGAAGCCTGCAGGCAGAATAAGCTTTGGCAGGACATGGGATATGATAAGATTTGTGTGTCAGTAAATCTTTCTGCTAATCAGTTAAAGCAGACTGGGTTAGTGGATAAAATAAGGGTTGTACTTTCTGAAACCGGGTTAGATCCTCAGTGGCTTTGTCTTGAAATAACAGAAAGTATTGCTATTTCAGATATCGACTTTGCAGTTAATATGCTTAATTCTCTGAAAGAAATCGGAATAAGCATAGCTTTAGATGATTTTGGTACGGGATTTTCTTCCCTAAGCTATCTTAGAAGGCTTCCTATAAATATTATTAAGATAGATAAGTCATTTGTTGATGAGATTAACGATAATACTTATGCTGCTGCTATTACCGAAGCAATAATCGTCATGTCTCATAAGATGAATATGAATGTTATTGCAGAGGGTGTTGAAAATAAAAAACAACATGAGTTTCTGCTTAATGAAAATTGTGATATGGCTCAGGGATATTTGTTTAGCAGGCCTTTGCCTGTAGGCAGCGTTGAGAATATTATGAAGAATAGAGTAGTAAGTATATAAAAGAAAGGTGTAATAATGAGCAAAATAGTTTCTAAAGAGGTTCAAGAATTCGTTGATAATAGGTTAGATAAAGGATTTTTTGAAAGTAATCCTTTAAAACAAATGTCTGCATATAGAATTATGGATATTACATTTTCAGTTGATGCTATGGATGAGCAAATATATAAGGAGCTGCCTGAAGATAAGAAAAAACAAATAAAGGAAGAAAATAAAATTGCTGAAAATGAAGAGGATATAGATAAGCTTTATAATATGCTTAGGAAAGAGCTTAATCCAAGTACTATTGAAATTATTGCAAATAAATTAATGAAGCATAAAGAAATGATTGTGCCACGCATGCTTGAAAGCTTAAAAAGGAGTGGTAATGACTGTTTTGTAGAGTCTTCAGCAAGAATACTTATAAAAGCTGAGGATAATTATTCAAAAGCAATTGCAGCTATATTGTCTGAAATAAAGTATCCGTATACAAAAGCAGTTATGTGTTATGTGCTTGGTAAAATAGGAAATGAGGAATATATACAAACTCTATATAATCAATTTATTAGCTTTAAAAAGAATTACAAAGATGATGAGTATAGCGAAGGACCACTTTTAGGGCTTTATGAACTAAAGAGAAAATATGAATTTTAAGAACAAGATTAAAGTATGATAACGGTCTTAATCTTGTCGAAAGAAATTAATTAATAAGATAAATAACGACAAAATAAGACGGATTATAATAAAGGATATCTGATTTTTTTGTAGAATTTAATACTATGCAGATTTTAAAGTAAATAGTTATATAAATTCAGCATCCATGGAAGGTGACCAATTATGGATAAGGAAAAGAAGCTGTTTTATGTTCATGAATTAGCACCAGGTATGATTTTGTCGCAGGATATAAGAGCTAATGGTAAGGTTTTAGTTGCAAAAGGCGCGACCATCACTGACTATGCATTGGAAAAAATAAAAAAACATTATATTCCAAGCTTAATTGAAGTGTATTATGGTGATGAAGATGAATTAAGAAATACCAGTACATCTCAAAGGACGAAGACTGTTGAAGAAGTAGAGGAAAGTCTTAATGAACTTTCTTTTAATGTTGAAAGAATTTTTGAGGATATGGATAGCCTGAAATCCTCAGGTATTGAAGAAGTTAGAAAATTTGCTTCAAGAATTCAATCTGAACTTCAGTCTATAAATTCAGTAATAAAGAATATTGTTCTATATGGAAGCGGTGAAGACACCATATACAGACATGGTGTTAATGTGGCGGCATTGAGTACAATACTTGGCAGATGGATTGGATTGAGTGAAATTGATCTTAATCTCCTTACGTATTCTGCAGTTTTACATGACTTTGGAAAGATTAAAATTGATAAAGAAATCCTAGATAAACCAAGCTGTTTAACTCAGGCCGAGTTCAAGGAGATAAGGAATCATCCTACGATAGGGTACAAATTTATAAAAGAAATACCTTTCTTAGATCATTCTGTAAGCTACGGAGTACTTATGCATCATGAAAGGATGGATGGCTCAGGATATCCTTTAGGGCTTAAGGGAAATCAAATTCATCAGTTTGCAAGGATAATTGCTGTGGCTGATGTATTTGATGCGGTTAATTCAAACAGAGTATATAAAAAGAGTAAAGGCCCCTTTGAAGCCTTGGAGATAATAAAAAAGGAAAGCTTAGGGAAGCTTGATTATGAATATTGCAATATATTTTTAAATCATGTTGTAAACTATTACATGGGAGAAACGGTACAGCTAAATACAAATAAGATTTGCAAGATAGTTCAGGTAGATGCAAATAATCTTACAAGACCACTTTTATTTGATGATAATGATTTTATAGACTTAAAACAGCATAAGGATTTATTTGTAGATAGATTAGTTTTGTAATATATTTAAGGAGTGGAAGAATTAAGCCATTCCTTTATTTTTTTATATACTATAGGTTATAATATATAGGAATATTTAGAAGGGGAGGGACAACTATGATAAATAAATTTAGAGCTATGGTAGTAAGAGAGATAGAGCCTAAAAAGTATTCTCGAGAGATTGCAGAAAAAGATACATCAAGTCTTCCGGAAGGTGAAGTTTTAATAAATGTAAAATACTCATCTTTAAATTATAAGGATGCTCTCTCAGCTGTTGGAAATAAAGGAGTAACTAGAAATTACCCTCATACTCCGGGTATAGATGCTGCAGGAATTGTAGTAGATAGCAGCAGTTACGATTTTAAAATTGGAGATGAGGTTATTGTTACAGGTTATGATTTAGGTATGAATACCCCTGGAGGTTTCAGCGAATACATAAGAGTGCCATCAGAGTGGGTTATCAAACTTCCTAAAGGACTTACTCTTATGGAAAGTATGATATATGGTACTGCAGGATTTACTGCTGCTTTATCTGTTTACAAGCTTATAAATTCAGGGGTAAAGCTTGAGGATGGAGATATATTGGTAACAGGTGCAACAGGTGGTGTTGGAAGTGTTGCGGTAAGTATACTTGATAAGCTTGGTTATAGTGTAATAGCAGGTACAGGAAAGCCTGAAGCAAAGGAAATGCTTATTAAGACAGGTGCAAAAGATATAATATTAAGGGAAGAACTTGATGATAAATCAGGGAAGGCGCTGCTTAGAGAAAAATGGGCAGGTGTTATTGATACAGTTGGAGGAAATATTTTATCATCTGCACTTAAAGCAACAAAGTATGGAGGAGCTGTAACAGCCTGCGGTAATGCTGCTTCCTATGAGTTTTCAAGCTCAGTATATCCTTTTATACTTAGAGGAGTATCACTTTTAGGTGTTGATTCTGTTCAATGTCCGAAAGACCTAAGATTAAAACTTTGGGGTTTACTTTCGAATGAGTGGAAGCCTGAGGATTTGGCATTAAATATTGAAGAAGTATCCTTAGAGGGGCTTAATGATAAAATAGATACAATTCTTGCTGGGAAAATGATAGGAAGAGTTCTTGTAAATATTGAACTTTAATGTGCTAGGAAAGAGGATTAATTAATGGATTTAAGAAAAAGAAATATAGTAATTTCACTTATGGTAGCTATGTTCTTAGGAGCAGTTGAAGGTACAGTTGTAACTACAGCTGTACCCACAATAGTAAAGGCATTAAATGGCTTTGAACTTATAAGCTGGGTTTTCTCAATATACCTTTTAACTTCAGCAATTTCAACTCCTATATACGGAAAGCTATCAGATTTATATGGAAGAAAGAATATACTTTCCATCGGTATAATTGTATTTATAACAGGAAGTTTTCTTTGCGGTGTATCAGGAAGTATGTATCAGCTTATAATTTTTCGTGCTCTTCAAGGGCTTGGTGCAGGTGCAATATTTACTGTAACCTACACGATAGTTGGTGATATTTTTACACTTTCTGAAAGAGCGAAGGTACAGGGCTGGCTTGGAACTGTTTGGGGTGTAGCAAGTCTTGCTGGTCCGTTTTTAGGAGGTTTTTTAATAGATTATCTTTCTTGGCATTGGATTTTCTTTATTAATGTGCCCTTTGGAATTTTATCTATTGTTCTTTTACAGAGAAATCTTGATGAGCATATTGAGAAGAAAAAGGTTAAAATAGATTATGCAGGTACGTTGGTACTCTCCCTTGCAATACTTTTATTTTTGTATGGAACCATGTCAAAGGGAGAAGGCAGCAGTGCAGTTTCCGGTAAAACTTTTATTTGTCTAGCAGTGACATTAGTTATGTTTATTGCTTTCTATTATATAGAAAAAAGAGTTTCAGAGCCTATAATACCTTTTGAAATATTTACTAAAACAAATATCATAGTAAATATAATAAGTTTTTTAATTTCCTCTGTACTTATAGGTACAGATGTATATATGCCTTTATATATACAAAATATTTTGGGCTTTAGCCCTACAATATCAGGACTAGCTATGGCGCCTATGTCGCTTGCATGGACATTATCTGCAGTGCTGTTATCAAAGGCAATACCTAAGTATGGGGAAAGGGTAGTTACAGCTTTATCTGCGTTGATTACACTGATAAGCTGCGTACTCTTAGTTACCCTTAATTTAAATTCTTCTATTATACTTGTATTGATTTATGCATTTATAATGGGTTTTGGTTTTGGAGGAGCTTTTACTATACTAACAATAGTGGTGCAGTCCTCTGTGGAATATAGTATAAGGGGTGCAGCAACCGCTGCAAACTCTCTTGTAAGAACTATCGGTCAAACTATAGGGGTAAGCATTTTAGGCAGCATAGTGAACTTGAGTATAGTTAAGTACTTTAATAATATAGGAATAAAAGGTATAAAGCCGGATAATATTTACTCATCTGAAGCAATTAAATTGAATTTGTCCGCAGAACATGTAAAAGCTTCAATATATTCAGGCATTCACCTTGTATTTATAATATTAGTTGTTATTTCAGTACTTTGTCTTGCACTTTCGCTTATTTTGCCAAATAAATTAAAAGAAAATAATACAGAAAGTTAAATAATACAAACGGGTTTATTAAAAATAGCCCGTTTATTTTTGTAACAAAAAAAATTTTGCATCATAAGCTGAAATTGATAAGCTTAGCAGCGGATCAAGATATATAAGGAGGCTTATAATGTACATTAGTCCATTTACCTATTGTCCCTATTGCTATGAACAAGTTATTTGCCCATTTTCAGAAGAACAAATGAGAAGTTATGATGACTTTGAAGAACTAGATGATTACGAAGATTATTCTGGATATGAAGATTCTCTTAGAGCTCCACAACAGGAAGTAAACAGAATACTGATTTTACTTGACAGGCAAAGACCTGATCTTAGCAGAGGGCTCCAAAGATTTGGTGTAAGACCGGTGACTGTTAATTTATACTTTAGAACTGCTATTGCCTATACTTTAGATAATGCTGAAAGATTTACTGGAAATATAAATCAAAGAACAACAGCAATATTCAACAGCTTCAGAAGAAGCAACGCATGGATTTTTGCAGCGCTTCGTGCAGCTGGTGTGCCCAATAATGTAATAGATGCAACCTTTAGAGATGTAATTGAATTCACTTTAAGAAATATGAGACCTGCTCCCGGACCTGGACCTGCTCCTGGTGGAAGATGGAGCAGATGGGAAGACCTTGGAGGAACTTTAATCTTTGGACCAGCAGCTTCGTCCTGGGCACCAAACAGACTTGATACTTTTGTAGTTGGAACTGATAGTGCGCTTTATCATAAATGGTGGAATGGCTCGCGATGGAGTGATTTTGAGAACCTAGGAGGCAGGCTTACATCTGCACCGGCAGCAGTATCTTGGGGAAACAATAGAATAGATGTTTTTGGCAGAGGAACAGATAATGCTATGTGGCATATATTCTGGAATGGCTCAAGGTGGAGCAACTGGGAAAGCCTTGGCGGCGTTTTAACCTCAGCACCAGCTGTATCGTCCTGGGCACCAAACAGGCTCGATACCTTTGTAAGAGGAACTGATAATGCACTTTATCATAAATGGTGGGATGGCTCAAGATGGAGTGATTGGGAGAACCTTGGCGGAGTTCTAACTTCATCTCCAGCAGCTGTATCTTGGGGGAATAATAGAATAGATGTATTTGCTAGAGGGCAAAGTAACAGATTATATCATTTATGGTGGGACGGCTCAAGATGGAGCAATTGGGAAGACCTCGGAGGAAACTTAACTTCAGGTCCAGCAGCTTCTTCAAGAGCAGCTAACAGACTTGAGGTGTTTGCAAGGGGAAGAAATAACCAGCTTATGACAATTACTTGGAATGGATCAAGATGGAGCAATTGGAGTGATATCGGAGGAAATATAACTTCTGATCCAGCAGCTGTATCTTGGGGACCAAACAGAACGGATGTGTTTGCAAGAGGAACAAATAATGCTTTGTGGCATATTTGGAGAGACTAGTTAAAAGCATTGGGCAGCTGCTTTAAAACAGCTGCCTCTATTTTTATGAAGCCTCATTGATGGTTGCTTTGTCATCAATACATATCTTTCCGTCCTTTATTTCAATTATCCTGTCAGCTTTTTCAGCTATTCTTCTATCATGCGTTATTACAATGAAAGTAGTATTGAAATTTTCATTTATACTTCTCATTAAATTATAAATGTTCTCTGTAGATTCTGAATCCAGGTTGCCCGTAGGTTCATCAGCTAAAATTATTTTTGGATTATTCATTAGAGCTCTTGCAATAGCTGTTCGCTGCTGCTGACCTCCTGACATATTAACAGAAAGATTATTTTTAACCTTTGAAAGCCCGACTAAATCTAACAGTTCATCGGCTTTGTTGAGTATTTCTTTAGAAACCTTTGAGGAGCTGATTCTATATGGTATCAGTACATTTTCTAGGGCAGTGAATTCAGGAAGAAGGTAATGAAACTGAAATATGAAGCCTATAGTTTGATTCCTTAGCTTTGCTAGTTCATTTTTTTTCATTGTATCAGTTCTTTTCCCATCAATAAAAACTTCACCTTCAGTTGGCTTATCCAATGTACCCATAATATTTAAAAGTGTGCTTTTACCGCTTCCTGAGGCTCCGATTATTGAGTTGAAGGTTCCTTCCTCAAAGGATAAGTTTATATTACGAAGTACATGAGTTTTAATTATGCTTCCATATGTCTTATTTATATTTTTTAAACTTATTATATCACGCATTTCTAATCACCTCTATCGGATTAAGTTTGGAAGATTTCCTTGCAGGTATCAAGGCTGCAACCGCAGCTGAGGCAAGAGCAACCAGTGCTGAAAGTGCTATAAAGCTATAATTTATATACAATGCAACAACCGGAGTTCCATCTGGATTTAAAGCAAATCTTGTAAACATAATACTTAGAAGGAGACCAAGAGCCACACCTAAAGCTGCTCCCAAGGTACCTAGCAGAAGTCCTTCAAACAAAAATATTAAGCTCGCGGTTCTATCCTTAATGCCCATAGCTTTAAGAATACCTATCTGCTTTGACTTTTGAACTACTGTTATAGCTAATATGCTTGCTATGCCAAGAGCAACGGATATCAATACAAATACTTGAATCATCATGCTTGAAACACTTTGCCCGTTAAGACCGCTTAAAAGTTCAGCATTTTGAGCCTTCCAGTTATCAACTTTGATATCACTAGTTAACTTGTTACTTAGACTATTGGCAATCTCATCAGCCTTGAATACATCTGTGACCTGCATTTCAATTGATGTTGCTTTGTTATCCAGCGAAAATAACTGCTGAGAAGTTTCAAGTGTAGTAATTAGCCAAGACTTATTTAAGGAGGATACCTTTAGGTCGTAAAAACCTGTTATAGTTAATTCTTTAGTTTGACCTGAGTTTGTTATTATTGAGATTTTATCTCCAGTTCTCAAGTTAAGTTCTTGTTTTAATTCCTTACCTACTATTGTTTCGTAATCTTTTTCTGGTACTTTTCCTTCGTATATTCTGCTCTGAATGTTATATATCTTATCTGAGTTCTCTAAATTCATGCCTCTAATAAGGACTGAATAGTTCTTATTGTCTTCCTTAACAAGTGCTGGTCCGTCAACAGAAGCGGAAACATTTATAATTGTATTGTCAGAGTCTTTCACCTTTTCCATAACTTCGGTATAATTATCAATATACTTATTGTCAGTATTTGAGGTTAAGGTTATTTGCGATGAGTTTCCAATTGTTTTATTTATAAGGCCTTTTTGAAGACCTTGTATCAGCGAACCTATAAATATCTGAACGGATACTCCAACAGCGATTCCGATTGCTATAAGCGCAGTTTGACCTTTGTTTGATTTCAAAAATCTTAATGCTATTTTAAATGGCAGCTTCATAAAATTTCTCCTTTCACTCGAAATACTGGGTAATCTAAAGTACTCGTTATCACTCGCAGATTACCCGTCGAAGTCCATTTAGGACTTCGACCTCCTCTCACTTCAATATTGATTTAAAATTATTGTAAAAATAAAAAATATGTAAAATTACTTGCATTTAATAATAATTATTGTTTAATATAATAATATATCACATAAAGAAATAAATCAAGATAGTAATTATAAAACAATCTAAAAATATCACAATATGTGATAAAATTAAATTGTTTATATATCTTCTTAGTTATAGATTGAGCAGTACTACTTAAAAGCTAGAAGGGAAGTATGAATATGAGTAAGGATCTGGCAGTTAGGATAAAGGAACTTAGAACTAAAAAAGGTTATACTCAAAAGGAACTTGCAGCTTTGCTCGGTGTTGGGCAAACTACAATTGCAAACTATGAGAATGGAATAAGGATTCCCGATACAGAAAAGATGAATAAAATCGCGGATTTATTTCAGGTTTCTTTTGATTACCTGTTAGGTAGAACTGAGAACAAGCAAGTATTAAATAAGAAATTTAAAAGCTATGATTTTAGCATGAATTCTTTAGATGAGATTTATAAGTTATTTATTGATATGCTTATAAAAGGGAACAAAGATGAAGCAAGAAGTTTAATATTAGAGCTCTACAAGCAACACGTCGAAATAGAAGATATATATATTAAAGTTTTGGAAAGAGCCTTAAAGGAAGTTGGGTTGCTTTGGGAAAAAGGAATCGTGGACGTTTGGAAAGAACATTATATATCAGAAATTAGCTTGGATATTATGAAAGAACTTAAGTTCATGGAAAAGAAAGAAGAGATTGGCGGGCATACAATTATTGCGTTAACACCGGGTGCTGAGCTACATAACATAGGCTTAAGGATGATAACGGACTTTCTTGAGCTAAAAGGCTATAATGTTATATATTTGGGATCTAATGTGCCTGTGCAAAGTCTTCTTGATGCTATTAAAATTGAAAAACCGGAGCTTATTATTATTTCTGTTACTATAAGCTGCCATATAGATTCTGCTAAATACATGATAGAAGCTATTAAAAATTGTTTTTGGAAAAACCCGCCCAAGATCATAATTGGAGGATATGCCTTTGAAAACAATAAAAAGGTATTGGAAGCTACTGATGCAGATTACTACGGGTTAGATGCCAATGATATTATAAAGATATTAGATTAAGTGAGGGTGGTTCTAATGTATAAAAACTTTATTTTTGACTTATATGGTACTTTAGTTGATATTAAAACAAATGAAAGCAGAAAGGCTTTTTGGGAAAAGCTTGCGCTTTTTTATAGTTATAATGGTGCTGCTTACAACTACAGTGAGCTTAAAAAGACATATTTAAAAGAGGTTAAGGAAGAGCTAAAGGCAAATACTAAGACAAAATACCCCGATATAAGGCTGTCTTTAGTATTTGAAAAGCTATATGAGAATAAAGGGGTTAAGGCAGATAAGGAAACTGTAAATCAAACAATGAAGCTCTTTAGAGTATTATCTGTAGACTATATAAGATTGTACCCGGGTGTAATAGAGTTATTAAAAGAGTTGAAAAGCAAGGACAGAAAGGTATTTATGCTGTCTAATGGACAGAGAGAATTTACTGTTCCTGAATTAAAGCTGTTAGGTATTTATAATTATTTTGACGGATTATACAGTTCCTCTGATATAGAAATATGCAAGCCCGATAAAGCATTTTTTGATTATCTCATCGAAAAAGAACGCTTAAACAGACAGGAAACTATTTTCATAGGCAATGATGATAAATGTGATGCTGAAGGTTCTGCTGCAGCCTCCTTGGATTGTGTTTATATACATAGCAATCTTTCAAGAAATGTTACAGAAGTTAATAGCAAGTATCAGATCTGGGACGGGGATGTAAATAAAATTATTAATTATATATAAGCTTAATCCCAACCGCTTTGACTATCACATGATATTAATAAAATTGTAAAAATAGATATAAATGCCTCAATCAACTAAACTTAGTATGGTATTTGAATATGAAGAAGTGAAAAATTCTCATACTTCAAATATCACTCAATAGGTCAAGCTGTTTTGAGGCATTTTTATTACTCTTAAAAAGTCAAATTTTTGATTCCGGCCTTTTGGATGAGTGCATCATTTAAAGTCTTGTAAGTAAGATTTCCTACTATACCATCAGCAGTCAGACCTTTGCTTTTTTGAAAAGATATAACAGTATCTTTTGTTTGAGAACCAAAGTAGCCTGTTGCTCCAGAAAGAGGATAGCCTAATTTTATCAGTGCATTTTGGAGTAAAGCTACATCTTTATTAGTCATACCATAACTTAGAGGAAGAGTTGATAGAATTAAAGGTTTGCTGCTTATTGTGATATCAAACTGCTTAATACTATCATAGCTTCTTGAGCTTAATCCATCTTTTTCATAAATTTTAATTGTATAAACACCAGAATTTGATGGTGTAAAGCTGAACTGACTTGATTCACTAAAGCTGTTAGAAGTTAAAAGACTTTCATTATTATATATTTCGTATTTGTAATTAATATTTGTAGAATCACTAACTGTGCTTGTTGAATTAAGAGTTACCATTTTTCCTTCATAAAGGTAGCCTGAGACTGTTGCAGATGCAATGGAAGCTCTCTGAATTACTCCGAATGTTATCTTCCCAGTAACGTCAAATTCCTTTTTTGATATGGGATCAACGGCATAAACATAAACTTCGTAGTTTCCTGGTAGGTTAGGATTAAAGCTAAAGCTGTTATTTGTATCATAGTTTCTTAGAGCTATTGTCTGCCCATCTCTTGAAACTACATATTTATACTGTACGCCGCTTCCAGAGCCTCCGTTTACTATAGAACTCAAGGTAACAGTATCTCCTGTAAATACATTTTGAATATCTTTGTTAAATGAAACTAAATTTAATGGATTATAAATTGAAAATGGAATAACTTTCATATCGTCATAATCTGAAATTGAGAAGTTATCTTTTATATAAATTTCAGCAGTATAATTTCCGGAATTTAAAGGCGTATAATTAAGTTCCGTTGAGCTGCTGTAATCTTGAGTAAATACTATATTAGAATCGTTCTTTACGACATACTTAAATAAATATCCATAACCATTGCCATTTATTCCGGATGCATTAAAGGAAATGGCATTTCTAAGGTATAGGGAGCTGCTGTTTTGAGTAATTGTACCTAATGAAGCCTTAAGTATAAGATTTTGAATATAGGTTCCCTGATAGTAAAACTTCAATATTTCATTATAGGTTTGTCCAGCTGAAGCGCGATTTCTAGCTCCTATCTGGCTCATTCCAAGACCATGTCCATTTCCTTTACCGGAGAAGGTATAAAAACCATTTACTGAGTCATAAGTAACAGTATACAAATTACTTGGCAGGCCTAGGAAAGTCCGTGTATTGTCTTTTGTAACTGATTTTGTTTGATCTACCCCAGCAGAATCTTTATAGATTATATTTATACTAGATACTCTTCCGCTTGGGAATCTTGTTATTGAACTTAAATCCAAGCTTTCAAAAATATCTGTTGAAGAAAGATAACGCTTAGAAACTAAAGCTGCCTGCACTTGGGCATTGCTATATATTCTATTACCATTTGGCCACGCATCACTTTCATAAGGGTCTGAAACAGATCTTAAATATGGAACAGTATTACCCCACACATTTTCACTGTTTTCAGAAACACCACCATGCCATGCTGAATATAGAGTTTCTACAAGCTTATCATTATATAAAAGTACTTCACCTCGTGTTTGGTTAACTGCATTTATAACATTTTGATAACTTGAGTTATATCCTTTATAAACCTGATAGCTTGCTGTATCATCAAAATCATAGCCTTTTGATGCTTCATAGCCTATTCTTGATAAAGCATAATTTCTTGCTGCTATAGTTTGAGCCTTTAAGGCCTCAAGAGGAAAATTATTAGCCATTTCATAACCTACGACACCCTTTAAATAATCTTCTATATAAATACTATTGATAGGCAGGAGCTTTCCGTTAAGAACTTTTATAAGAAAAGAACCCATATATTTATTTGATACAGTGCCTGAGGTTATAATTAGAAAACTAGAATTGCTGTTTGGAACTAAATTAATTTGATTTAATGTTGTTCCGTTTAATAAAATACTTGTCCCATCTGTCGTTAAACTTAATAGTGATCCAGAAGGATAGACTTTACCGTTTAAAGCATAATCTCCACTTAATGATATACTTATAGAGGAGGCTGACATACTTACAAGCCCAATTTTTAAATCATTAAAATAAGAATTGTTTTGATAGGCATAAACCTTCTGCATAATTGCTAAAGGAAGCATTGTAATAATTAGGAACAATGATATAAAAAAGGCTATATATTTTTTAAACACAAACTACTCCCCCCTTTAATTTTAGTATAATAAAGTTTGATGCTTTATTTATCGAAATTATTATTATAAAGCTATAGAGTAAAAACGACAGTATTGACTAGTGAATTAGATGTAAGTATGGTTTATTTATCCTTTATGCATAAAATAGTTGACAATTATCAAGATAATGGATATATCTATGCTATAGAGGTAAAATACATGTGTTACTTATAGAAGAAGTCTATAAGCAGTAAGCTGCTTTTTACTTATACATTAATTATTGCAGGGAGGATAAAGTATGTACGTACTATTTGGAAACAATGTTGTTGATAGCAAAGAAATGGAAGAAACTATCGAAAGTAATTCAGAGTTTAAAGTTGTTAAGGATATGAGCAAAGGCTCTAAGAGAGAAGATATATTAGCTTACAATTTAAGTATAAGTCTAGATGCCTTAAATGATATTATGAAGGAAGAAGAGGAATTTGATATAAATGAGCTTTCTGAAGGTGAGATAACAGAAGATGATATTTTTGATGAGTATTTGAATTTGGCAGAAGAAATTGCTACAGAGCTTGAAGAGATCGTTCCGGAAGAATCCATACTTGATATAAGAGCATACAAATGGGATAAGTCTGACAACGACATAAAGCTGGTTATAGCAATTGCTCATGAAGACTTAGGTGAAACTAAGCTTGGAAATGTAATGAGAACACTCTTAACACAAGTGGAATAGGCTGATATTGAAATAAAGAAAAATGCTTTAAGGATTGAAATGCACCCCAAATGTAGACAATAATAACATTTGGGGTGCATTTTTTTATGTGTAAAAATTATTCATTATCTATATAAATCCACGGACATAATTTCCTTTCCATAAAATCAATAAATTTAAAGACTAAAAGTCCCATAAGACTCAAAGCAAGTATGCCTGCAAACATATCTACATATCTGATCATTGACCAGGTATTCATTATGAAATATCCAATTCCATAAGTAGCAGCAAAGTTTTCTGCAAAAAATAGTACAGATATGCTTATGCCTATGCTTACTCTAAGAGAAGAAATAAGCTTCGGCAATACAGCAGGAATAACAAGATTTTTATATATTTGAGCTTTGTTAAGCCCTAGTGATTTCATAGAGTAAAAAAGCTGAGTATCAATTTCTTTTATTGCATCTCTGGCTCCGAGCATTATTTGAAACACGATTATAGTTATAATTAATATTATCTTTGATACATTTCCAAGTCCGAATAAAAGCATTAAAACTGGGAGAAAGGCTATCTTTGGAATAGGATAAAGTATATAGACAACAGGAGATATAACAGAATCTATTCTTTTACTCATGCCAAGCATAAGCCCTAGGGGAACTCCTATAAGCACGGAAATTAAGAGTGCTGCAATAAGTCTGAATAAACTTGCGCCAATATGAAGGAACAAATCTTTTTTTAGCAACAAAAAGAAAGCAATTATGGTTTCATGAGGAGTTGGCACGATAGCTGAATTCACTATAAAATGAAGCAGATACCAAAGCAGAATCACAATAAAGGAAGCATATAGAGTTTTTAAGTTTTTAAGTTTTTCTAATAGTTTCATATTTTATCACTCTCATTAAGCTGTTTTCTAACTTCAAGGCAGATTTTATAATAGTTAGGGCTAAGCCTTATGTTTTCATCTCCAAAGTAAGGATTATCAATAATATTCTTTATAAATCCTCTTTCCATAACTACAATCTTTTGACCAAGGAAAACTGCTTCTTCTATACTATGCGTCACCATAACTAAAGTTATTTTTCTTTCTTTATATATGTTAAGTATAAAGTCTTGGAGATGCTCCCTATTTATAGCGTCTAAAGCTGAAGAAGCCTCATCTAAAAGCAGCAAGTCAGGCTTAAGTACTAGAGTTCTTGCTATAGCTGCTCTTTGCTTTTGACCACCGCTGAGCTGAGAAGGAAATTTATTTTTGAATTCAAGAATATTTAATTCTTTAAGTATTGAATTTACCTTTGATTCAACTTCTGTATTGCTTATATCCCGAGCTTTAAGCCCTAAGGCTGTATTTTCATATACAGTTTTCCAGGGAAGAAGCCCCCCGTTTTGAAGTATCAGTCCGGTTTCTTTTCTTATACCTGATAATTTTTTTTTATCAATTTTAATTGTACCGCTATAATTAGAAAGAAGCCCTGCTAATATATAAAGCAGGGTTGTTTTTCCACAGCCTGAAGGACCTATTATGGCACAGGTTGAATTTTCAGCTATATTTAATCTTATATTTTTAAGTACTTCTTCTTTTCCATAATTAAAGCTCAAATTGTTAACTTCAATCATTATTTAATCCTCTACTTGATAAATTTAAAGTCACTTACATCCTCAAATTTATAGTCCTTTTTTATCATATTTTTGCCTTTAGTCCACTCTAAAACATTTTTAAAAGTATCGCTTGATATTTCTTGAGCCTTTTCATAGGTTTTTCCGTTAGCACTTAGGTATGGCACTATTGCATCGGGGAAGGTGTATTTAGTAAGCACTGTGCCATATTCCTTAGCATCAGTTTTATTTATATACTCAACAGCTTCATTATAGGCTTTATAGAAATTCTTAACTGTATTAGGCTGTTTTGATAGTACATTATTATTAAATAATATAGTTCCGGCTTTTAGTTTGTATTCTTTTGAAGTAGCTAAAACCTTTGCTCCTTGCGAAGCTAAAAGAGTTGCCTGAGGTTCTGTAAATATAACACCATCAATTTTGTTTGACAGAAGAGCTTCAAAACGCGCCTGAAAACTTGGAATTACAACAGTTTCATACTTAATATTATTCTTTTTAGCCATTTCATCCATAATGTATTCAAGTACAAAGTTCGGAACAATTGACACTTTCTTATTATTTAGTTTTTCAAAACTGTCTATGCCTGACTTTGGTGAAGTTAAAAGCTTAAAATCCTCATTTATATCTGAAGTTATCTTCATTTTGAATCCGCCTTCATTTAGAGAAAGGGCAGTCATTGTATCAGCAATGATTCCATCAAGCTTATTAGCTTGCACAGCAATATTTCTATCATTAGGTGAATTGAAGGTAGTAATATCTACGTTTACTCCTTCTTTTTCAAAAAATCCTTTTTCCTTTGCAACTATTATAGGAATAGCTGATTCTGCAGGAAGTATTCCGAATCTTAGGTTTTTATTTTCCTCGGTTTTTTTTGTACATCCGGATAATAATCCTATTGAAAGTAATGCTGCTAAAGTTAATGATAATGTTTTTTTCATTTGTATCTCCTTTAAATGTTTTATTTTTTTTCAAACATGCTTATGAATTTATCTATATCAATGTTTATAAGAACTCCGTTTCTATGAAGCTCAAATGGATTTGTAGTTTTAGTGTTTTTGCCGGGCGTTGAAGTAAAACCAAGTTTAAAATCAGCTTCCTTCAGTCTATTTATAACTTCCTCATTATAGCCACCAAAAGGATAAGCAAAGACACCCTTGGTATTTACATAATTCTCGCACTCAGCAAGGTCCTTTAAAAAGCTATCCTTATCTGCGCTCTGAACAGTAGTTGCAGTTGCATTTCTTGTATGCATTGACTTAGTGTGATTTGCAAATTCAAAAACATCACTTATTTCCTTAAGTTCTCCTTTTGACATACATACTGAAGAAGTATGAGAGTAATTTTGCTCTTTATCAAAAAGCCAGTCAAGAACTACAAAGCCAACAGCATTAAAATTATACTTCTTTAAAATTGGATAAGCATATATATAAATAGACTTGTACATATCATCAAAGGTTAGAAGAACTGATTTTTCAGGTAACTCCTTACCATTATAGTAGTAATCAATTACTTCCTTAAGGCTTAGAGTTTTATACTTATTGTCATAAAGGTATTTCATCTGTTTTTCAAACTCATCAAGATAAGCAAACAAAACACTTGGAAGTACATCATCGTAATCCTGATTAACTTTTATGTGTGAGGGATTATCAAGATTGAAGTCTTCTCTTTTAATTATTTCATGATACATTAGCACATTAAATCCACTCATAATTTCATCTCCTATTTTTATTCTATAACAATCCTATACTACAAAAATAAGTATGTCAAATTGATAACAATATAGAAAAGAGTTTTACATAATATGGTATAATATTGAGGTATATATTTTTTAAAACAGGGGGTAAAACTATATGTATGAGTATAAATATGTAGAATGTTCTATGGGAGGTATCTTTACTGGAGATAATCATCAGGAGATTATTAATGAGCATGCAAAGCAAGGCTGGAGATTCATTCAGATAGTGCCTTTATATTACACTATGGAAGGCAGAGCAAAGAACTTTGAGATTATCTTTGAAAGAGAAGTGTAAATTAAAATAGACGGCAAGACTGTTAAAGGAGATATTATGAAAGGTATTACTGCTGCATGCTTTGATGTTTATTATCACGAAGATTACGCTAAATCCTGTTGTGTCGTATTTAAAAAAGAAGAAGGAGAAGGAGTTCTTTCTGACTATAGTGTAATAGTACGAGAAGTAGAGGAATATATTCCGGGGCAGTTTTATAAAAGAGAGCTTCCATGTATACTTAATGTGTTTAATAAGGTGAAGGAAGATGTGGATTTATTGATAACAGACAGCTTTGTATGGCTAAACAATGGAAAAAAGGGACTTGGGGCTCATCTATATAAAGCACTAAACTACAAGATTCCCGTTATAGGGGTAGCCAAGACTCACTTTAAGGATGCTGAAAACTACGAGGAAGTTTACAGAGGGGAAAGCCATAGTCCGTTATATGTAAGTTCAGTAGGGATAGATTTAAAAACTGCATCAGAATTTATTAAGAATTTAGATGGTGAAAATAGAATTCCATGGGTTCTGAAGCTTGTAGATAAGCTTTCTAGACAGTAAGGTATAGTTAAAAGAAACTATACCTTTTTTATTTTAAAAACTTATATAAATATATCTATAAAAATTACATAAAAACTATAATTTGTAAAGTGGCAAGAAATTACTATAATTTGTAAAATTATATCAAGCATAAGATTTTATAAATTCTAAACGTTTACGCATGGGGGACAAATATTTCTTGTGTTTATGTAAAAAATATAGGGGGTATAGTAATGAAAATTAAAAAAAAGTTATCAGTATTAATGCTTGTAATTATGGTTGTTTTCAATACAACAAGCTTAAACACACGTGCCATAACAAAAGCTGATCAATCTATGCAGGATAAAACTGGACAACCTCTAGCTTCATATTGGTTTCCGGAAGAACTGCTAAAGTGGAATCCGGGCAGTGATAAGGATGCCAAATTTAATAGGGGCACTGTTCCTCTCCAGAAGAGAATAAAAGGAAACAAGATTAATAATACTCAGAGCACCGAAGCTAAGGTTGTATCACTAGCTATAGCTAATAAAAATACAAGCTCGACACCTTCACAAGGCGAAAATAAATTTGAGAATTATAATTTTTCTTATTGGCAATACATAGATACATTAGTAGCTTGGGCGGGATCCTCCGGAGAGGGAATAATCGTCCCTCCCAGTGGAGATTTAATTGATTCGGCTCATAGAAACGGGGTTCAAATATTAGGTACAGTATTTTTTCCTCCGGCTGCATATGGTGGAAAAATAGAATGGGTAAAAGCATTTTTAAGCAAGGATTCGAATGGTAATTTTATTATGGCAGATAAGCTGCTAGAGGCTGCTCGTTATTATGGCTTTGACGGATGGTTTATAAATCAGGAAACAAACGGTCTTTCAGAAACTGAAGCAACTGCATTTAAGGAATTTTTAACTTATATACAGAATAAAAAAGATGGAAATATGCAGATAATGTGGTATGACTCTATGATTAAGGATGGAAGAGTCAGGTGGCAAAGACAGCTGAATGATAATAATAAACAGTTTCTACAAGATGGATTAACTAAGGTTTCAGATGCTATGTTTTTAGATTTTTACTGGTATTATACAATACAATGGAGCAGTGATGGTACTTCATATACTGCGTTAGAGCCTAAAAAGCTCGAAAATTCATCAGAAACAGCCAAGCAACTAGGAAGAAGCCCCTATGATTTATATGCAGGCATAGACGTTCAAGCTAATGGTTATGATACATTAACTTCAATGGATGCAGACTTTAATGAATTATATCCTGATAAAAGCGGAGGGGCTTTAAGCACATTGTTCCCAGAAGGAAAGGAACCAACAACTTCCCTTGGATTATATTGTCCAAGCTGGACTTATTATTCTTCACAGGACTATGATGATTTTTTAAGGAAAGAAAACAGGTTTTGGGTGAGTGAAAGCGGAGATCCAAGAAATACAGCTACTCAACATCCTTGGAAAGGAATATCTAACTATTTTGTTGAAAAGTCGCCGGTTACAGCTATTCCTTTTGTTACTAACTTTAACATGGGAAACGGAAAGTTTTATAATGTAAACGGAATTAAAGCAGGTGCCATGGAATGGAATAATAGAAGTCTTCAAGAAGTAATGCCTACTTACAGATGGGCTATAGACAATAATAGAGGGAATTTACTGAAGGCTTCGGAGGATTATAGCGAGGCTTATTATGGAGGATCTTCAATAAAGCTTCAAGGTAAATTAAACAAAGATGGAAGTTCTCTTATAAAGCTTTATAACTCTGACTTGAAAATTGAAGAAGATACTTTAATATCTTTAACATATAAGCAAAATGCCGATTCAAAGCTTAAGTTTGCTCTTACTTTTGATGGTAGCAGTGAAATTAAATATATAGATATAAATGGACTAGGAGATGCTTGGAAGACTGCAAAAGCTTCCTTAGCTGATTTTAAAGGAAAAAAACTCAATAGCATATCGCTTTATTTATCAGGAAATGAAATAAAGGATGAGTTTAAGTTTAACTTAGGAAGACTTTCTATAGCTAATAGCTTTGATAAGTTTAATCTTGAAAAACCTAAGAATTTAAAAGTTGAGGATTCTAAAATTCGTGATAATTATTATGCTACTGTTCGACTTACATGGGACAAGGTTGCCGGAGAAGTGCAGCAGTATGAGATATATAGAATAAAGGCTGATGGGACAAAAGAATTTTTAGGTGCTACTCCCAATAATGCTTATTTTGTACAAGAAATTCAAAGAGACGGAAGAGAAAAAGATTGTAAATTTGTAGTTAGGGCTGTAAATAAATATTTTGAGGCTTCAGAAAGCAATGAAGCAGTTGTTTCAATGCAGTGGCCTGATTATCCTGTTCCTAAAGCAGGCTTCGAGGTCAGTACAAGAATAGCAGCTCCAGGTGAAGAAGTTATTTTAAAAAGTACTTCCTCTGCAGCTTCAGAACAGCTTGAATGGACAATTGAAGGAGCGGTAAACGATAAAAGCACGGATAAAGAAGTTAAGGTAAAATTTGAAAAAGAGGGAGTTTATACTGTAACTTTAAAAGCAAAAAATATTGCCGGGGAAAATATTTTAAGAAAAGAAAATCTTATAACAATAACCAAGGATGGACAAGGCGGGATAAGAAATTTAGCAATTAACAAATCTGCTGAGGCGAGTGGATTTACTAATGATGGAGAAGCACCTTCAAAGGCAGTGGACGGTACTGTAAAGAATAAATGGTGTACAACAAATGATGGAGACAAATGGCTTGTTGTAGACTTAGGTAAAAAATCTACCATAGCGGATTTCGTTATAAAACATGCTTCAGCAGGCGGTGAAGCAGCATCTATGAATACAAGTGACTATAAGATACAGATAAGTGATGATAAGGTTAATTGGAATACACTGGTGGATGTGAAAGACAATACGGAAGGGATAACAAAGCATCCAATAGATTTCGCAGCCGCAAGATATGTAAGATTATTTATAACACAGGCTGAAAAAGGCTCCGGGGCTGGTGGAGCTGCGAGAATTTATGAGTTTGAGATAAATGGAGTAGAGGCAGAACAATTATCTTTACCCAAGTACTCAACTCTAAAGAGTGCTTTAAGAAGTAAGGTATATGAAGCTAAAGATGCTCTTGTAAAATACAATAAGCTTCCCGAAAATATATCAAAACTGAACAGCCAAATTGATAAAGCTCAAGCTTTAATCAATAGTGAGGACTCTCAGTCACAAACTATAATAGATAGTGTTAACAGCTTAGATTCAGCCATTAAGGAATTTGTAGCAAGCAGGGATAAAGCTGATTTTTCAAAGCTTCAAAATTTAGTTAACAGTATAGAAAGCAAAATAAAAGATTTTAAAGTAGGAAACAGTGTAGGACAGTATAAACAAAAGGACATGGATGATTTTAATAAAGTATTAACTGAAGCAAAAAAGATATTAAGTACTCCTTCAGCTTTACAAGAGGACATAAACTCTATAACAGATAAGCTTGATAGAAGTTTCGCCTTTCTTGAAACAAAACAGATTAAGGAAGATAAAAACCCTGAAGATCCTCCAGTGGGTAACCCAAACAACAACAATGGAAACGGTGGCTCACAAAATGTGCAAGATACTGTATCAGCTAATGAAAAGGAAGGGGTTTTACCTAAAACAGGATCTATAATAGACAATACAGTAATGGCACTTATAGGAATTGTTTTGGCTTTAGCAGGTGGCAGTATAATTCTTATTAGAAGAAAACAGAAAATGTAAAAATTGGATTTAAAATTACTGATATAATAAATTAAGGTATAAAGCATCACTAACTTATTTACTAAGTTGGTGATGTTTTTGTTATTGTGACAAATTTGGAATAGTATAAAATGTTTGTATTGATATAATTAAATTATATATATTAAAAAGGAGTCAAATAGTGGATTATATAAAGATTATTCAAAACAGCATTGATTATATAGAGGAAAATCTAAAGGAAGACTTAACTGTAAGTAGAATTGCTAATTTTACAGGTTTTTCGACCTATCACTATTATCGTTTATTTAATGCTTATGTAGGCATACCTGTGATGCAGTATGTAAGAAGGAGACGGCTGCTTCATGGAATTAGTGATATAGCAAACAATGGCAAACGTATTATTGATGTTGCATTAGACTATGGCTTTGAGACACACAGTGGTTTTACCAAAGCCTTTAATAAAGAATATGGTTGTTCTCCGAGCCAATATATTTCAAAGATAAAGGGAAGCATACCGAAGAAGATAGATTTAAATGTGCTTAAGAAATATAATTTAATGACAGGAGTAATAATGGAACCTAAGATAATAACAAGAACGTCTTTTAAAGTTGCTGGTTATAAATTTGAAACAAGCCATGAAGGAAGAAGAAATGAAAGAGAAATACCTGCCTTTTGGGAGAAGTTTGAAATAGAGAATTGGGAGAGTAAACTTTACGAACAGGTCAAGCCGGCAGTACATGGGGAGTATGCGTTATGCTTTCCTCCGAATATGGATACCGGGGAATTTAGATACCTACTTGGAGTAAATGCTGAAAACTACCATAATGACTATAGAAAAATAATAATTGAAGAAGTTCCGGAAGCTTCTTATGCGGTTTTTACAACACCACCTGCAGCTTATGCGAATAGAGGATTTGCAAAAGCTATTCAAGGAACTTGGGATTATATATTATTTGAGTGGTTTCCAAGTTCAGGGTACGAGATAGAAGAAGGTAAGCCTGATTTTGAATATTATGATGAAAGATGCCATGATCCTTTTAATTCGGTAATGGATATCTATATACCTATTATTAAAAGTAAAAGGGGAAATAATTAATGAATAAAAAAATATCACCTTCTGTAATTTACCTTACATACTCAGGAGCTACAGCTTTATTTTTTTCTATGGTTTTTACAGTTAGCCAGGTATATAGGATTGATATCATTCATTTAAATCCATTTCAGCTTGTACTTGTAGGCACAGTTCTGGAAGCTTCATGTTTTATTTTTGAGATACCAACAGGTATTGTAGCCGACATGAAAAGTAGAAAGCTTTCAATAGTTATAGGATTAATCCTAATAGGTGCGGCCTTTACTATTGAAGGTTCTATTCAGCTTTTTACAGCAGTTATTATAAGTCAGCTTCTTTGGGGGATAGGATATACGTTTACAAGCGGTGCAGATGAGGCTTGGATTGCAGATGAATTAGGAGGAAAAAACCTTGATTTAATTTATTTAAAGGGTGCTCAGACAGGCCAAGCAGCATCATTTATTGGAATAGTTATAAGTACTTTGATTAGCACAAAAGCTGTAAAGCTGCCTATGATAATTGGTGGCTTGCTTTTTATAGCACTTGCAATATTTTTATTGCTTTTTATGCAAGAAACAAATTTTACACCCGCCTCAGAAGAAGACAGAAGCTCATGGGCACAGATGAGACATACATTTATGAAAGGGATAAGCTGTATAAATAAGAATAAGATTCTTTTAATGATGATGGCCATATCACTTTTATATGGATTGTATAGTGAAGGCTTCGACAGACTTTGGACCGCACATTTTTTAAATGATACCGGTTTCCCTAAAGCTTTAAATATTAAGCCTGTAGTTTGGATAGGTATTATAGATGGGTGCGCAATGCTCTTAAGTATAGTGGCTGTTGAATATATAAAAAGAAGAATGGAGAAGACAGGGGAACTGGATAGGGTTTGGATACTGACCTTAATAAATTTATTTATGACTGCTGCTATAATACTATTTGGATTATCAAAAAACTTCAAAGCTGCATTATCGATGTATATGATATTTTTTATTATGAGAACTACAAACGGACCTATATTTAGCGCGTGGAGAAATAAAAATATTAAATCTGAAGTTAGAGCTACTGTTATTTCTACCTATGGACAGATGGACGCTCTAGGGCAGATTATAGGAGGTCCTATAATAGGTCTTATAGCATTAAAAATATCAGTATCCGCTGCCATAGCAATTTCCGGGATTATTTTGTCTCCGGTAATAATTTTCCTTATCTTTGGATTAAAGAAAATAAATAATATATAACAGGGCTAATCTGAAAACAATTTAACCTAGAGGGTGTAATAATCATAAACAATTAAAAAGCATCGGCTAAGGATAAATTGTTTTTCAGAAGCCTGTAAAAATATAGTGTCTCTATTTAATTTTTTGAAGGAAATCTACCTGCATTTCGTTTATCTTTTTACTGCTTTCTTCTCTAAGCTTTTTATTTTCCTCTTCAATTTTTCTTGTCTCATTTATTCCTTCCACAATAGTTTTCCATGTATTCTCCAAAGTTTCTATCTTTATGGAAGAGTTGCCTGAAAGCCTAGCTATTTCAATGCTTTGATTTTTAATATTCTCTGCATTTTTTAGTAAAAGTTCATTTGTGGTTCTATCAAGCGCTACCATAGATTCTGCAATAAGATTTTGCCTTTTTAAAGTAACTGCCTGAATCATGCCGTTTTTAAATATTGGAATAGTTATGACAAAAGCAGAATGAATTTTCCCAATAAGCTTAAAATTACTTCTTTGTATAATTCTTATCTGAGGAGCTGTCTGCATGGCAACAACTTTAGCAAGCTCAAGATCATGAACTCTAATCTTCATCATTTCAATAGCATTATTAATGGTTTGAAGATTTAAGTTTGCTTCCGCGTCTCCTGACATTGCTAAGGACTCGTACTTTGGAAGTTCGGTTTCTTCAAGTCTTCTAATAATTAGATTTCCTGCTATAGTATACTTTTCAAGTTTTTTATAATATTCCAGGTTTTGAGAAAACATTTCTTCCAGCATGTCATTAGTATTTGTCAGTTCATTTTTGTATACGGTTATTTCTTTATATATCTTATCAATTTCTTTACCTAAGGATTGATATTTACTTAATAACTTTTCAACAGCTTTTTTGCTGTCTCTGAACAGCTTTGAAATAAAACCTCCCTTAGCCTCCCCTAAAAGTTCCTCCTTATCAAATCTGGACATAAGATTAGACAATTCTTTAAGCATAACACTGGAACTTTCTATGTTGCTGCCCCTTATTGAATGAAGAATTTTATCTGCAAATTTGGAAACTTCTTCAGCAGGGCCATTTCCAAATTCCATAATTGAATTAGGGTTACTAATTTCAACTGCATTTGTAAGTGCTTTAACCTCGGAAGAATCCTCAAGAGTTTTTCTGATTTCATCAATTTTTAATTGAAGCTCCTGTTTTTCATCAGTATAATCCATCTTTTATTTCCCCTTTCATTCGAAACACTGGGTGATTTAATTTTAAAATAGTGTCCAAGAACTATAACCTAGATTAAAAGCTACGTCTTCAAGTCTGTGTATATCATAATAGCTTTCTTTTATAAAATCCTCTATGTCATTAAATCCAGCCGGATTATAGATTATTACATCTATTCCAAGACTGTTCATAAATGTGAGTTTGAGTGTATCTTCAAAGGTTACCTTTGAAAATTTACTCCCATTATTATAAACTATAAGCTTAGGAACATAGGAAGGATAGTCAAACTTTGACATAAGCCTTATCAAAGGTTCATCAATATCGTTTAAAATATTAAACACTCTTATTTTAGCAGCTTCAAGACCTTTGTTATTTGTATTTAAATTAATATTAATATCAAAATTTTGAAGAAAGTCTGTTACTGTATCCAGCAAGCCTTTCTTAGATTCAGTGCTCCAAAGTTCGTAATTTTTAAACCTTGAAAGAGAGCAAAAATCAATTATTCTGTCGGCTATAATATTTTGAGCAGAAGTTCTAAGCTGTCTGTATTTCCAAAATTGTGATGATAAAAGCTTTTTTTTATCAATATAACCAGAAGCGTCAAGTACTGAATAATATGATCTATTATTAAGTCTTGAAGGTTTTGCTCTATAAAGCGGAAAGGATGGAAAAAATAAAGCATTTGGAGTCTTTCTAAGCAGTTTTATTTCTTTCCTATACTGCCTCCTGCTGGTATGAACACCGCTTATTTTTGCAAATAAGTTAGGAATATATACTTGATTTTCTTCCACCTTAAAGCCGGGCCGAAACATTGCCTGATGCGTTCCCCATATATAAATTTCCTCATAAGTACTCTTTAACGTACATGTTTTTATATCATAATCTGCAAACTGCCAGGGTTTATAAAAAAAAGAATCTTCTTTATATATTTTATCTCCTATTTCAGAGCTTGCCTTGTAAGCTTCAGTTTCTATTCTATCCTTACTCATAAGTATCTCCTGTTAACACTCAATTTCTGGTTTGTTTTTTTATAAATTTAAAGATATTTATATTATAGCAAAAAAATAACAGGCAGAGAATAAAAGTTTGTATTATGATAATAAGAATAAAACAATGCTTGGAAATATAAGGATAGCATGCTATTATATATAATGTAGTAAGTATCTAATTATTATATTGGTTTTAAATATAAGACTTAGTACATACAATGAAATATAGGCTTACCTAAGAAAAATACAAGCTTTCAATTTTCTGCTGGTATAAAGGGGATGGTACTTACAAAATGGTAAAGATCAAACACAAAAAAGTTTTAATTGGTGTTTTAATTTCTCTTCTTGTATTGCTTATAGCATATGGAGGCCCGGCAATATATTTTAATAATCATTTTTATTCCGGTTCTGTGATTAATGGAATTGATGTTTCAGGAAAAACCTTAGAGCAGGCAAAGGGAGAAATGGATGCAAGATTAAAGGAATATTCCTTAGAATTAAAGGAAAGAGGAAATAAACAAGAACAGATTAAAGCAGAGGATATTGGTTTAAAGTATAGTTCAGAAGAAAAGATCAAGGAATTAAAGGATAGTCAAAAGCCTATAAAATGGATTTCAGCATTTTTTAATAAAAAAAATAATGAAATTAACTTGGGAATTATTTTTGATAAAGATATGTTGCAGAAAAAAATAGACAAGCTTTCCTGTTTCCAAAACAGCAATATAATTGAGCCTAAAAATGCAAGCTTAAAGTATACAGATAATAGTTATGTAATTGTAGATGAAGTTCTGGGAACTAAGATAAATAAGGATATTTTATATAAAGAGGCTGAAGAAGCAGTTTCTAAAGGAGAAAGATCACTGGATTTGGAGGCAAAAAGTTGCTATGTAAATCCACAGCTTACTTCTAAGTCCGAAAAAGTTGTAGAGGCTAAAAATACTCTTAATAAATATTTAACTTCCAAGATTACCTACAGCTTTGGCGAAAGCAAAGAAATAATAGATGGACAACTGATAAACAAGTGGATCAGCGTTGATGAAAACTGTGAGACAAAACTTGATGAGGCGAAGATAAAGAGCTACTTTTCTGATATTGCAGGCAAGTATAATACAGTGGGAAAGACAAGAAGCTTTGCCGCATCTTCAGGACAGACAATAAAGGTAAGCGGCGGTGATTATGGCTGGTCTGTTAATACGAATAAAGAAGTTCAAGATTTGATTGCGTCTATAAAAGACGGAAAAACAGTAAGCAAGGAACCACAATATTCGCAGACCGCAGCTTCACACAGCAACAATGATATTGGAAATACTTATGTAGAGATCGATATGTCAAAGCAGCATTTATGGTTTTATAAAAATGGTTCTCTTGTAGTACAAGGGGATGTAGTTACAGGAAATATAAGTTTAGGACACACAACGCCAGCGGGTATTTACAAATTAAAATATAAAGATAGGGATGCTGTTTTAAAAGGACAGGATTATGCATCACCCGTTAACTTCTGGATGCCATTTAATGGAGGGATTGGAATTCATGATGCCAGCTGGAGAAAAGAGTTTGGCGGAGTTATTTATAAAACGAATGGGTCACATGGCTGCGTAAATGCTCCGTATGACTTAGCAAAAACTATATTTCAAAACATAAACCCAGGCACTCCTATTGTATGTTATTATTAGAAATAGAAACCCCTAGCAGAAATGCTGGGGGCTTTTATATTAATATACTCTATCACCGTTAAAAATTGAATTTTTAACAATTACATAGTCGACATTGCGGAGTGCATCTAAGTTTTTTCCGCCTGCATAAGAAATTGAAGATTGAAGATCCTGTTCCATTTCTATTAAGGTATCCTTTAATGAACCTTTAAACTCTACAAACATTTTTTTTCCTTCTACATTCTTCTTTTCACCTTTTTGAAACTCTGAAGCAGAGCCAAAATATTCTTTATAAAGTTTTCCATTCTTTTCAATTGTTACTCCCGGAGACTCTTCATGACCAGCAAATAATGAACCGATCATAACCATGGAAGCGCCAAACCTGACTGATTTTGCTATATCTCCATGGGTTCGAATCCCTCCATCAGCTATTATTGGTTTGCTTGCTGCTTTTGAGCACCAGCGAAGGGCAGCTAGCTGCCAGCCCCCAGTTCCGAATCCAGTCTTAATTTTAGTAATACATACCTTTCCTGGACCAATTCCTACCTTGGTAGCATCAGCACCGGCATGTTCCAATTCTCTTACGGCTTCGGGAGTTCCTACATTTCCTGCAATAACGAAGCTTTTCGGCAAGTACTCCTTTATATACCTGATCATATCTATGACAGCATTAGAATGACCATGTGCAATGTCTATAGTTATATATTCAGGTGAGAGATTTTCTTTTGATAACTCTTTAATAAATTTATATTCTTCATCTTTAACCCCAACGCTGATGGAGGCGAATAATCCACGTGACTTCATATCTTTAACAAAAGATAAACGTTTTTCTGGTTCAAAGCGGTGCATAATGTAAAAATAATTATTCTCTGCAAGATAAAGAGCAATTTTCTCATCAATAATAGTCTGCATATTCGCAGGAACTATAGGCAGTCTAAAAGTTCGGCCTCCAAAGCAAATGCTTGTATCACATTCTGAGCGGCTACTTACAATACATTTTGCGGGAATCAGCTGAATATCTTCGTAATCAAACACGTTTTCCATATGCGGCACCTCTAAGTATAAATTTAAATAGTTAAATATTTATATAGAAAGCAAATGCCTAATCATATTGAGCAGTCCTATAAACCATTTCAATGTGAAAATATTTAATGCTTTCTATATAGATTATATTAGTTTGTGATAGTTTTTTTATATTATCCCTATTGACCGAATCGGTTTATAGAATTATAATTAAATAAACCGATTCGGTTTATAAAATTAAGAGGTGAAACATTTGGAAAAATTTTTAGGTTTATCTTCAGAAAAACAAAATACAATTATTAATGCAGCCCTTAAGTGCTTTGGAACTAATGGATATAAGAAAACATCGGTCAGTGATATTGCAGCTGCCGCTGGAATTTCGAAAGCAATGGTATTTCACTATTTTGGCACTAAAAGAGCACTATACTTTTATTTAATTGATTTGTGCGGAAATATTTTTATGAATGAGATTAATGATAAATTTGATAGTACCATTGAAGATTTTTTCGAGAGAATCAGACTTTCAACAAGCATTGAAATTTCTATTATGAAGAGACATCCAGACATCCCATCTTTTTTAACAAGCGTGTATTTTGAAAATGATGAGGAAGTAAGAGATGACATAAAAACAATCTTGTCACAGGGAGATGATTTTAGAAATAAAATTGCTTTTGACGGTATGGATTATTCGAAGTTTAAAGATGGTACTAATCTAAAGCTCTTTATGAAAATGCTTCTTTGGCTTGCTGATGGTTATGCCAATCAGATGAAAAACAATCCTGGAATTGATCTTGATGAATTGTTTAAAGAATTTGACGAGTGTTTGGATATGTTAAAAAGCAATTTTTACAAGGAGGAATACTTATAACTAAATACCATATCTATAAAACCAATTAGAGTGTGTTTTTAAAAATGAAGATATAGGGGGTAAATCATGAGTGTTATTGAAATTAAAGATCTCACAAAAAATTATGGAAAGGCAAGGGGCATTATTGATGTAAATCTTAGTGTGGAGCAGGGAGAAATATTTGGGTTCATTGGTCCAAATGGAGCTGGGAAATCTACTACTATAAGAACATTATTAGGATTAATAGCTCCTACCAGCGGAAGTGCAGCTATCTTTGGAAAGAACTGTATTGAACATCCCGAAGTTAGGCAGGAGCTTGGATATTTGCCTTCAGAGGTGTTTTACTACGATAATATGAAGGTTATTGATTTGCTAAAGTATTCTGCTAGCTTTTATAAAAAGGACTGCACAAAGAGAATAAACGAACTTGCTGAAATAATGGATTTGGACCTAAAAAAGAAAATCGATGATCTCTCTTTCGGAAACAAGAAAAAAGTCGGTATAGTACAGGGACTGCTTCATGAGCCAAAGCTGATTATCTTAGACGAACCCACAAGCGGACTTGATCCTTTAATGCAGCAAAAGTTTTTCGAATTAATTGACCAGGAAAATAAAAAGGGAGCTACAGTATTTTTTTCTTCGCACATATTAAGCGAAGTTCAGAAAATGTGCAGTAGAGTAGCTTTTATTAAGGATGGCAGAATTATCAAAACTGAAAAAATGAGCACTCTTCAGGAAAATAATTATAAGAGAATAAGCATAGAGGCTAAATCAAGTGTTACCAGAGAAGCTCTTAATATTAAAGGAGTGAGTGATTTTGAGTGTAAAGGAAATACAGCCAGCTTTATATTTAAGGGAAATATAAACTCCATTATGAAAAAACTTATTGAGATTGAACTTCGAAATATATCCATAGATGAGCCTGACCTTGAAGAAATCTTCATGCATTATTATGCAAAGGAGGATTAGTCACTATGAACATCTTTTTATTTGAACTTAAAGCACTGAGAAAATCAACTTTTATATGGACGTGTTCATTAATCGCCCTAGCTGCACTTTATCTTTCAATATATCCGAGTATGGTAAGTGAGGCTGAAGATTTCAAAAAACTCTTAGGTGGATATTCTCCAACCGTCAGAGCAATGCTGGGAATAAATATTGATTATATTACATCAATCTTAGGTTTTTACTCTATGATTTTTTCTTTTATTATTCTTTGTGGAGCTATTCAGGCTATGAACCTCGGAACTTCTATTATCTCAAAGGAATCAAGGGAGAGAACGGCAGATTTTCTTTTAGTTAAGCCAGTATCGCGTTCAACTATAGTAACTTATAAACTTTTTGCTGCTTTTACAACTATTCTTGCTACTGATATAGTTTTTTTAGGAGCATCGTCGCTGATAGCCAACAGTGTTAAGACTGTAGATTATAGCGGAAAGATATTTTTCATGATAAATCTTACCTTGTTCTTTGTTCAATTGATTTTTCTAGCAATCGGAGTTGTTGTTTCAGTATTTTTTAACAAGCTTAAATCTGTTCTTCCAATTTCACTCGGTGTTGTCTTTGGCACATACATGATTGGAGCACTGATAGCTACCGAAAAAAATAATGAACTTACTCGTTTTATATCTCCTTTTAAATACTTCGATATAACATATATTATAAAAAATGCAAGCTATGAAACCCAATACTTGGCTGCTGGTGCAGTAATTATAGTTATTGCAATAGCAACTAGTTATATTATTTATAATAAAAAGGACATACATGCCGTTAATTAATATGCTTTTGAGTTTAATAAAGAATATATGAGGCATAGGGATTAATAGTCACTATGTGCAGTATAAGGAATTCGGGAGGCTTGAAGATTGATAATCTTCAAGTACAGTATAAGGAATACGGGAGGGTTGATTATGAATGTTTTTATTAGAGAATTAAAGGCTAATCGTAAAGCTTTAATTATATGGAGTATATGTATGTTTCTTTTTGTTCTTAGCGGCATGGGAAAATACACAGCATATTCTTCAGGTGCTAACAATGAGGTTTTTGATAAAATGCCTCATACCATGAAGGCACTGTTGGGCTTTGGAACTCTTGATGTCACAAGTATGAGCGGGTTTTTTGCATTTTTATTTCCTTATCTTGCAGTTACTGCTGCTATCCATGCTGCACTTCTTGGGAGCGGTATAATAGCAAAAGAGGAAAGGGATAAAACTGCGGAGTTTTTGATGGTTAAACCAATATCCAGAGCAGCTATTGTATCTTCAAAGATGCTTGCGGCTTTTATAAATATTATAGTTATCAATTTAGTTACTTTGCTTTCATCCATAGCTATGGTTGCAGCCTATAATAAGGGAAAAGACATTACAGGAGAAGTATTGATGTTTCTTTTAAGCATGTTTATTGTCCAGATGATTTTTTTATCACTTGGGGTTTTTATCTCAGCGGTTATGAGAAAGCCGAAAGCAGCAGGCTCTCTTACAACAGGGATATTGTTTGGATCATATGTGATATCTAAAATAACTGATCTGACAGACAGTGTAAATGCACTGAATGTATTTTCCCCATTTAAATACTTCAGTTATGAAAGCATCGTTAATGGAAATGGCCTAAGTATAGGTATAGCTATCCTCTCTATTTTACTTGCGGCAGCATTTTTAGCATCAGCATATTTCTTTTATGCTAAGAGAGATTTAGGTGTATGATAATTGCTTAATTTATAAACAGCTCAGTATTTTGAATTTAAACTCAAAATACTGAGCTATATTTTATAAGATTTTATCGATCAATCCATATTCTTTGGCTTCCTCAGCAGACATATAAAAATCTCTTTCCATATCTTTTTCTATTTTTTCTAACGGCTGTCCGGTGACTTCACTATATATTTTATTTAACTTGCTCTTAACTCTGAGAAGATGCTCAGTATGAATCTTTATATCAGTGGCTTGTCCTTGAAAACCACCGTATACTGAAGGTTGATGTATTAGGATTTCACTGTTTGGAAGAGCATATCGTTTGCCTGGGGTACCGGCTGTAAGCAAGAAGGATCCCATGCTTGCTGCAAGTCCAACACATATTGTAGATACATCCGGTTTTATGGCTCTCATTGTATCATAAATTGCAAGTCCTGCAGTAATAGAACCTCCGGGACTATTAATGTAAAAGCTGATGTCTGCTTCAGGATCTGCTGATTCAAGAAAAAGCAGTTGCGCGACGACTATGCTTGCAGTATCATCGGTTACCTCGCCATTTAACATAATTATTCTATCCTTAAGCAGTCTTGAGTAAATATCATAGGAACGTTCTCCAGAATTAGTCTGTTCAACAACAACAGGTACATAACTCATATTAATCACCTCTCAAAAATTTTAAATAACACTAAGCTGCCATAGAAAGCTTAATGCTGGTTTTGGCAGCTGAAGTTACCATGGTTATATGATTCTTATTTCTTTTAAATTCTCTTGGAGGAACTCCGTAAAATTTTTTAAAGGCCTTCGTGAATGCCTCTTGAGAGCCAAATTGATATTTTAAAGCTATATCTATAATTCTTTCATCAGTACATATAAGATCATTTGCAGCCTTATCAAGTCTTCTTTTCCTTATAAATTCGGCTACAGGCTCGCCTGTTGCTGCATGAAACTTCCTGTGAAAATGAAACTTTGACAGAAACACTTTGTCTGCAAGTTCTTCAAGCTCTATCTTTTTATCAAGATTATTTTCAATAAACTCAATAGATTTTTTTATGCAAGCATCATAATTCATATTAATCTACCTACCTAATTTGAATTCTTTTCTTTATTATAGCTTAGTTTGTTTAATAAATCCTGTCATTTCTTGCTCATTTAATAAAGCTTACTTTCTTTAAAATTCTTCAACTACTTGACAATAATATGCTGGAAATGAGTTGACAAATTTAATAAACAATATTAATATAAGTTTATAATAATTATAAACTTTAAGGAGAAATGTATGATTGATAAACTTACAGGTCTAAATATAAGTGAAATAAAAAGCGGATATATATTTGACGATGAGTCTGAAAAATATATATGTAATTTTTGTGGCCGAGAATTTCAAAGAGGCGAGATATTTAAAAATGATGACAGATACTTTGATGCAGAGAAAATGTCTAAAATACATATACAGAAGGAACATCCGAAATTACTAGAGCTTCTCATGTCTTATGATAAAAAGCTTACTGGAATAACTGAAAATCAAAGAGAACTACTAAGTATGATATGTTCTGGAATGACCGATAATGAGATTGCTAAGAAAATGGGGGTTGCTGCATCAACTGTTCGTCATCAGAAATTTTCTTTTAGGGAAAGGGCAAAACAAGCTAAGCTCTATCTTGCCATTTATGAGCTTGCTTTTCACGGTTCAGAAACAAATAGAGGCTTCCAAGAAAATAAGGATGAAATAATAGATATACACTATGGTGCTACAATGGTTGATGATAGGTATTTTGCCACAAAATCTGAGGAAGAACATGTTTTATCAAGTATGTTTTTATCCCTGGAACCATTAAAATTATCAACCTTTCCGGCAAAAGAAAAAAAGAAAATAATTGTACTTAGAAAGATTACGGAGAGGTTTGAAAAACAGAAAAGATATAGTGAGAAGGAACTAAATTGTATATTAAAAGAAATACATGAAGATTTTGCTACAATAAGGCGATATCTTATAGAATATGGATTCATGGAACGTACAAATGACTGTAAATATTACTGGGTTAAGCAGTAGGGGGGGATATTAATGGATTTAAAATCAGAACTTAGAAACTATTTAGATGATGAGGGTAGACTGAAACTATATCCATCAAAGAAGAAATATAAAATATTATCCTTGATGTTCTTTGCTTCTAAGTTTGAAAAGGGAGTATCATACACTGAAAAAGAAGTAAATGAGATATTGGATAAGGCGCATACCTTTAATGACAGATGCCTTATAAGAAGAGAACTGTTTAATAAAGGTTTTTTGGGAAGATTAGATGACTGCTCTAAATATTGGCTTGAAGAAAAACAGCCTGAATTGAATGACTTTAAGCTTGATTAGAAATTTTAATAATTATAATGAATATTAACTATAAGCTTTTCTTATTTCAGCTTCGTAAGGCATTGATATAGGCTGCTTCCTTGAATATATAAGTATTTTAAACTTAATAACTTATATATTCAAGGAAGCAGCCTAGAGATAATCTTATTATATTAGTGTGAGTATATATCGGAAAACTCAATATTAATTCTTTCTACTTTGTTATGACCTGTGAAGTTATTTTTATCTTCATTAACATCTGTTTTCGGAATTATTCTTGCTGGGAGTTCAATTATAAATTCACTTCCTTTTCCATATTCACTTTTTACTTTAATAGTTCCTTTATGCATTTCTACAAGTGATTTTACAAGTGATAAACCAATTCCGCTTCCTTCACGATTTCTTGTTAGGGAACTGTCTACCTGTCTGAAGCGTTCAAATATTAACTCGAGGTGATCTTCAGGTATTCCTAACCCATTATCCTTTACAGAAATTAATATACTCTCTTCTTTATCTTGAACAGTTACCCATATTTCTCCTCCAGGTTCAGTAAATTTTATAGCGTTTGAGAGAAGATTTAAAATTATTCTTTCAATCTGATCCGGATCACAAGCTATTACTTTTTCTTCAATATCTGTATCAAAGCCAACAAATATATCTTTACTTTTTATATAATCTGAAACTGAAAGAGTTATATCTTCAATTAAACTTATAATTTCATAATTTGCTAAATGAAGAAAATAAGTATTTGATCCGATTTTAGTCAAGTCTATTAGGTTATTAACCATTCTAAGTAATCTATAGCAATTTTGTCTCATTACAAAAATATTTTTACTTATGTTTTGTGATAATTTGTTTTCAGGATCATTTTTAACGTAAAGCTCTGTCAGCTGAAGGGCACTGAAAATTACGTTTAAAGGAGTCTTGAATTCGTGAGATATATTTGCCAGAAATTCGCCTCTTAGTTTATCATATTGAATTTCAGATTTCAGAGTTTCATTTTCTATTGTTTGTTCGTTAAGCTTATTAACCATTTTGTTAAAGGCTTCAGTGAGTTTCTCGATTTCTCGGGGGCCTTCGGTTGTAACATAGCTGATTAAATTGTTATGGCTCATTTCAGAAATTTGGTCTTCAAAGTTCTTAAGAGGTTTTGTAGTATATTTTCTAAGTATAAGTATTGCAGCTAAAATAAATATAGATACAAGCCACATAACAGCACATGAAGTGAGATTAAGCCTTTTTTTAGTGGATATAAAGGTATCCCTTTTCATAATGACCGACAACTTTGCCCGAGATGTATTTGGAATATTATCAATATTTATAGAGCCTATGAGTTCATTGTTGAAAAATTTAATATCGTCGGAATCACTCTCATTATCACTTGTTTTGATATAATCAGTGATATCCCTACTTAAGGTATCGCTTGAAATAACCTTATCTCCAAAAGTCATAAATATTTCCTGTTCCAAGCGCATTCCAAGTGACTCGATATATGAAGGAGATATTTTTTTCCCAAGGATTAAAAGTCCCTTTTGCTCTCCTTTATAATAGCTTTTCATAATTGGGCTTGCATAAAATAAATAGGGTTCCCCATTATACGTAAGTATACCCCTTGGGTAGCCTGATTTACCTACATCGAAAGGAGTTTTTAACATATTAGATATACTTTCAACTTTAAGCAGCTGAGAAATATCCTTATTTTTTAGTCCGAATTCATCAATGATTTGCTTATTATTATTAATTACTACAGAAAGATCAAGATCAAAATTAGAGGGTATCCAATCAGAAAAATTTTCTTTAAACCATTGGAAATCATTCGCTTCCAATTTCTCATAGGCATCATCCCAAACAGAATAATCTTTTGCTATAGTTCCCAGTTCATTTACTTTTTCTTCAATTATGGTATTTGCCTGATTACTTAAAAAGTGCAGTTTTTGCTTTTCTAAGCTTAATATAGACTGTGAAACAATAAAATTATTAATTATAAAAGAAACTACCAGCGGTATTATAGCTATTAATATTAAAGCACATAAAATTCGATTTTCTATACTTTCGAGTATTTGAAAATTTTTTTTCATTTTACAACCTCTCAAATTATACTGCAGATTTTTTATCTTTAAACAAATCAATAAAAACACTTACAAGACTTGGATCAAATTGCGAGCCGCCGTTCTTTTTAAGCTCACCAAGAGCATTCTCCAAGGATAAGCTGTCTCTATAAATTCTTTTGATTGTCATAGCTGAGAAGGCATCAGCAATTTGTATGATTCGGCCTTCTATAGGGGTATCGTTTCCATCAATTCTGTTAGGGTATCCGGTACCGTCAAATTTTTCATGATGATACTTAATACCATTTAGCATAACTTCAGATAGGTTCATGTCTTTTACTATATTTAGTCCGTCATTCACATGGTTTTTTACTACTAAGTATTCTTCGTAAGTCAACCTTTCTGGTTTCCTTAATATTTCATTAGGGATAAACAGCTTACCAATATCATGTATTAATCCCGAAATATAAATTTCCTTAACTCTTTCTTTTGCAAAACCTAAAGCAATAGCAAGTTCTGCTGAGTATTGAGCAACATAGCGAGAATGAATATAGGTATAAGCTTCCTTTTCCTCTAAGGTTTTTAACAGCTGTTTGCACCTAGCGCTAAGTTCAACGTTAGGGATTAGGTTTTTCTTAGCTAGTTTGTATTCTCCGAATTTATTGAGATACATATTAGTGTCTGCTTGATTTAAAAGCTCCTGGATATTTAATTTTTTATGTTCATTTGAGTATGCCGAACCTACAGTAAAGGATATTCTCAGAGGTGGAAGAGCAGGGTCTATGGAATAAACTTTATGTTTTGAACTTAGGTATAGACGGTCAATTATTTTCTCAACCTGATTGTCTGAAAGATCATGGATAAAGATTACAAATTCATCTCCTCCTAATCTAGATATAATGCAATTAGTATTCATAAGTTCTTTTTTGAATAAATCTGAAAGTTCTATAAGAATCTTATTCCCAATTAAATGGCCATAGGTATCATTTATCTGTTTAAAGTGATCTAAATCTATTAAAAGAACTGCAGCTCTATGATTTTTATCCAGTATTTTTTGACTATTTTCCAAGAGATATTTTAAGGTATACAGTCCCGTTAGTGAATCAGTTATACTTGCCTTAAGATACTTATTTCTTTCAAAATTTAACTTCCGAAATAAGTGAAAGCTTATTGATAATGCTGCGGATGCATAAACAATACCAATAATGTCACTTAGTATAGTGCTAGAGTCTGCTTTTCCAAAGTAAGTTGAAAATAACTGTGCAAGTACAATTCCAAGTATATTTGTTGATATTATATCTGGGAGCAAGTAAGCAATTATCAAAGGTATATAAAAAACTAATCTTTCAAAATGTACCAATTTTATAGGATACAGCTGCACTAGTGTATAAAATAAAATTAATGCGGCTATAGAAAAAATATATCTATATAAGATATGACCTTCCCAATAGTTAGCTATAAGAAGTAATGCAGTAAAAATAAAGGTGTATATTAAGAGAGATCTAGAATTCCATCCGGATAATGCAAAACTAACTCCGGCAAATAAAATGATGAAGCTAAATATTGTTTTAGAACGAGTTAGTAAATTATTATTAAGTATATTTCCAAATATTTTTCTTATCATTTCTTTTATATTCATTAGTTTGTCACCCTCACTGCCTACTATAGTTTGTCCATCATTAAATAAGTAATAATTATTGCATAAAAAAGCACCAGTAACTATAGAGAGCAAAGCCTAGTACTGGTACTGATTGCAAAAAACTAACGTATTGTCAAATACGACAGCCCAGCCATCATTGTCTCTATAGCAGACTTTAGACCTGTGGTTTTGCGTCCCTAACTTTCGAATAGGTTTGCCCTTATATTAAATTTTTACAAATTATATTCCTATATTACATTATATAATAAAAGTAGAGTCAAAGTAATGGAAATTAGATACACCATGAAAAAAACTGATACATTATAAGTGTATCAGCTTTTTCTTACTCCAAGCTTTCCATTCATATATTTTATGCTTATTAATGTTAATATTAGCATTGCTGCAGTGAGGATTAAATGGGTGGTGAATATATCGCTGTGGTCTTTTAAGATACCCATCAATGGGAAAGCTGCTGCAACAGCTAGGTTTGTGGCAAGACTCTGAAAGGATAAAATTGTAGCACGCTTATCAGAAGGAATGTGCTTGTTTAGATATTTTGTTGTAACAGGTCTGTAAATTCCTCTTGAAACCTGTTGAAGAAGTATTGCAAAAACTCCAGGCCAAACTCTTATAGTTCCCAGCATCAAAAATGATATTATCATAAGAGAAGACATGAAGGTTAAAGTTTTAGGCTTAGTTTTTTCCATAATATATGAGCTTCTCTTAGATATAAAGGCAGCAGTTATATTAAAGATAAAGAAAATAGCTCCGAAATATTTTACCGGTATATTGACTCCTTCCATATAAGGCTGGTAGTACCAGAAACCAGTTCTGTAAAATATAAAAAATATCATAGAGAAAAATACGATAGCTTTAAGCTTATCATGACTTAAAATATATTTTCCGCTTTCTTTTATTTGACTAAAGTAATTTGCTCCATATTTTCCTTCCTTGCCTTCAACCTCTGGTTCCTTAAACATAAAGGTTACGGCAATGGTTATGAGCATAAACAAAATTGAGACAATCATAGGTAGATTTATATTCTTTTCATACAGAAAGCTTGATAATACAGAGCCTATGGCTTGAGCGTATAAAGAGTAGGAACGAGCCTTGCCTTCAACCTTTTGATATTCCTTTTCCCTGTTAAGCATCTTTAATGAATCATAAATTAAAGCACTGTCAGCACCTGACTTAAAGGCAGAACCTAGGCTGAAAGTTATTTCTGATAAAGCAAAAACAAAGAAGCCTTTACCAACCACATATAAAAGCAATCCTACAGCCCAGAGAAAGGCACCTATAAGTATGCTATATTTTCTTCCCAGTTTATCTGCTATAGCCCCTGTCGGAACCTCGAAGAAGAATACTGATATTGATGAGATGGACTGCAGCAGCATGATTTCTGTAAAGGTTAATCCTTTAGCAGTTAGAAATAATACTAGCACTGGTCCTAAAATTAAAAGCTCTGCAAAGGTTGAATAAAAGTAGTAAAGTTTAATGTTTTTTTGAATACTCAAGATGGCACCTTCTTTCTTATAAAAATAAAAAACCCTGCGAAGCCACATCTTATAAACAAGCTTTAACTATGAATTATATGAAATAAAAAGCAGTTAACTTTGCTGTTTATTTTCATATAATTTAAGTTTCAGTAATGTTTATAGATTAGTGACTCCGCAGGGTTTAACTCTGCGTGTAGGATAAGCCCCTGTACCGCTTGATAAAACTAGGCACACTCACTTTGTTATATTTTACCATGAGCTGTTTTAATTGTAAATACTAAAAATACAAATAGTCAGATATTCAAGTATTAAAAATATCAATAGTTGTTGCTCAAGTTTTCATGCCCATCTACAATTTAGTTGAGTAATAAAGTCATATAAAGACAAGCAACTTCAACTATAAATTTATGCAGAGTAAAAAAGCGGTGAAGCTTCGCTATTTTCCCACTGTATAAATTAAGTTTAATTATTGCTTGTCTATAAATAATTGTGCATATAGTGAGGAAAGAAGATGGATATAAGAGAAGATATACTAACTCCTAGAGAGAGGTCTAAGGCATTTTCAGAAGGCAAACCGATGGATAGGATAATATGTCTGCCTATGGTAGCAATAAGCGCGGCATACTTAGTAGGTAAAACCATAAAAGAGTTCCAGCTTGATCCTGAAGTTATGGCCCAATCACATATAGCTGCTTATAAAAGGTTCAAGTATGATTCAGTAGGTCTAAGTACAAATTGTTCAGTACTTGCAGAAGCTATGGGAGCTGAGCTTGATTATCCGGAAGATGATGCTGCTAACTGCATTGAACCATTAGTTAAGTCAAGAGAAGACTTAAGCAAGGTTAAGGACATAGATCCTGAAAAGGATGGAAAGCTGTGGGTTTTCTATAAAGCATTTAAAATTGTCAACGAGGAGATAGGACATGAAGTACCTATTTCAATATCAGTATCAGGACCTGTTACTACAGCTGCAACTTTAAGAGGTACAGAAGCTTTTGCAAGAGATATGTATGCAGATCCGGAGCTTTGTCATGAACTTTTGAGAAAGTCAACGGATAATATAAAAAGACACATAAAAACTATAGTTGCGCATGGAGCTGATATAGGTGCCATTGCAGACCCTATAGCTTCTGCAAGCGTAATAAGTCCTAAAATGTTTAAGCAATTTGCCTTTCCATATATTAAGGAGCTGGTTGACTATATTCATAGCTTTAATAGTGGGGCCGCGCTTCATATATGCGGAAAATCAGAAAAAATTTTGGAGCTTATGGTTGAAACAGGTGCGGATACTATAAGTGTTGATAAAGTAGATTTAAAGGTGGTTAAGGATGTTGTGGCGGGAAGGGCAGCTATTGTTGGAAATGTTGATACAACAGATGAGATGCTGCATGGACCTGTAGAGAAAATCCAGGAGGTTTGTAAACGATATATTGATCTTATGAGAGACTATAAGGGCCTATATATTTTATCAACTGGCTGCGATATATCACCTAAAGCACCTTTTGAATATGTCCAGGCTATGATGGATGTAGCAAGAAGCTACGGGCTGTATGAATATAAAGAAAATAATTAAGATATGAGGGAGTATTATATATGAATAATTTACCTGAGATATTTGATGATTTCAGCGAATCCAGAAAAAACGGATTTATAACAATTAAGAATTTAAAGGATGAGGGAAAAAAGGTTGTTGGTACCTTTTGTACTTTTACTCCTTGGGAGGTTATACATGCTTCAGGTGCAGCACCTGTTTCTCTTTGTGCAAAAAGTGATGAGCCCATTTCAGAGGCAGAACAGTACCTTCCTAGAAATCTTTGCCCTTTAATAAAGTCCAGCTACGGCTTTGCCATCACAGATAAGTGCCCTTACTTTTATTTTTCAGATATGATTGTTGGAGAAACAACTTGTGACGGAAAAAAGAAAATGTACGAATTTTTGGGTGAAATAAAAAATGTACATGTTATGCAGCTTCCTCAGACAAATAAGGGAGAAGATGCCTACAGACTTTGGAGAAATGAAATAATTAGTCTAAAAGAGAAGCTGGAGAAGGAATTCAATGTAGAAATAACTGAAGAAAAGCTTATGGAATCTATTAGGCTTCGAAATAGAGAAAGACTGGCTCTAAAAGAATTTTATGAGCTGGGTAAAATGTGTCCGCCGCCTATAACAGGATTTGAAATGTACAAGGTATTGAGTGGAGCGTCCTTTAAGTGGGATAAGGAAGCGGAAATAAAAGACTTAAGGGATTTAGTAGATAAAGCTAAAAGAGAATATGAAGAAGGAAAGAGAAAAGTTTCTAAGGATGCTAAGAGAATACTAATAACAGGCTGTCCTATGGGAGACGCTACAGAAAAGGTAATAAGAGCCATAGAAGAAAACGGCGGTGTGGTTGTTTGCTACGAAAATTGCTCAGGTATAAAGGAAATCAGCAGGCTGGTTGAGGAAGACAAAAATCCTATAGATGCAATCGCAGAAAAATATTTAAATATAGGCTGTTCCTGCATGAGTCCAAATGATAACAGGATAAATCTTCTTTCTGAGCTTATAGATGACTACAAGGTAGATGGAGTTATAGATGTCATTCTGCAAGCCTGTCATACCTTTGCTGTTGAATCCTATAAGATTAGAAGATTTGTAAATGAGGAAAAACAAATTCCATATATGAATATTGAAACTGATTATTCACAGACAGATGTTGGGCAATTAAGTACCAGAATTGCTGCCTTTATAGAGATGCTTTAAAAAGACGGCTGGCAGAGGAAGTGATTTTATGGCAGAAGTCAGGTTTATAGATGAGAATATTATTGTTGAAGCTGTAGAGGGAACAAGGCTTATAGATTGTATTAGAAAGGCCGGTTTAAAGGTTGAAACTCCCTGCAGCTGCACAGGTATATGCGGCAAGTGTAAGGTTAAAGCTTATGGAAAGCTTTCTTCAAAATCAGCGGAAGAAGAAAAGCATACAAAAGAGCCTGATACAAGGCTTGCATGTATGGCTAATGTTTTAGGAGACGTTGAGATTAAGCTTATTAGTGCAGGAAAAAACTTAAAAACAGTAAATAGAGGGTATTCAATTGAAGTAAAAGCTGACTGTGCTGAAAAGGGAGCATTAGGAGCAGCTGTAGATATAGGAACGACGGGTATTTCTGTTTACCTTGTTGATTTAGAAAATGGCAGGGTTTTGGACAGGATATCTGATTTAAATCCGCAAACAGAGTATGGCGGGGATGTTTTATCAAGAATAACTTATGCCATAAAGGAAGAAAAAGGTTTAGAGACCTTGAGCAAATGTATAAGAGATAAGATAAGCAATATGCTTAAAAAAGCTGCTCATAAAGACTACAACCTGAAAGATATCTATAAAGTTGTAATCTCGGCAAACACTACAATGCTTCATTTGTTTTTAGGGGTAAGCCCTGAGAGTATTGCAAAGGCTCCCTATAAAGCTGTCTTTTTAGATAAAAAGGATTTTAAAGCTGAGGAACTTGGGATTGATATAAGGAACGAAGGGACGATAACGCTTCTGCCCTCTGCCTCGGCCTATGTAGGTTCTGATATTTTATCCGGAATAGTGGCTGTTGATTTTCAGAACAAAATAAAACCTTCATTATTTATCGATATCGGTACAAATGGTGAAATAGTTGTAATCAAGGATGGAAAGATGGCTGCTTCTTCTACAGCAGCAGGACCTGCCCTCGAGGGCATGAATATCTCCTGCGGCCTAAGAGCCGAAGCGGGTGCAATTGACAGCTTTAACATAGATGAAGAATATAATATAGCCTTTACAACAATAGGGGATAAAGAGGCAAAAGGTATTTGCGGAAGCGGGCTTCTAGATATTGCAGCAAGTTTAGTAAATAGAAATATAATTTTAAAAAGCGGTAGATTTAATAAAAATCTTCCTGAAAAATTAGCCTTCAGACTTGTAGATAAAAAGTTTTATATAACCGATGGAATTTATATATCTCAAAATGACATAAGACAAATACAGCTTGCAAAAGCAGCAATAGCCTCAGGAATTATTATGCTCTTAAAGGAATTAAACATTAATATTGAGTCTATAGAAGAGGCTGTTATAGCAGGAGCCTTTGGCTATCATTTAAATTCCGGAAGCATAAAGACTATTGGACTTATTCCACAGGGCTTCAAAGGGAAAATTAATTTCGTAGGAAACTCATCTGTTGAAGGAGCAAGGCTTGCTCTTATTAGTGAACAAAAGCTTAACGAAATGAGTAAAATCAAAGAAAATATGAAGGTAGTAGAGCTTTCTGTAAAACAGGAATTTCAGGATTACTTTGTAAAGGAAATAAGCTTTTAATTAAGTACTGATTCTTTGAAGGGAGAAAAATATGATAAAGGTAGATATAGTATCGGGCTTCTTAGGCGCAGGAAAAACTACTTTAATAAAGAAGCTTCTTACTGCCTATAAGGATGAAAAGGTTGTGCTTATAGAAAATGAATTCGGAGATATAGGCATAGATGGAGATATAGTTGAAAAAGACGGTTTCGATGTTGTCGAGATAACCAGTGGATGTATCTGCTGTATCATGAAAAAAGACTTTGTAACCTTATTTGAAAAGGTGCTTTGTGAGTATAAACCGGAAAGGGTAGTAATTGAACCCACAGGTATAAGTATTTTAAGTGAAATAATAGAAGTTTTAAAGCTTCCCCAGTTTAAAAATATATGTGAGATTAATTCTATTATTACAGTTATAGACGGAATAAGCTATCTGGAGCAGAGAGATGTATTTGGTGAGTTTTTTGAAGATCAAATAATAAATGCCGGAACATTAATGATCAGCAAAAGTCAGCTGGTAGACTCAGGACTAATAGATGGAATTATTGCATCTTTAAGAGAGCTAAATTTAAAGGCTCCGATAATAACAGATAATTGGAGTAAACTGACGCAGGAAGAAATAAAATCGCTCTTAGATTTAGAGTTAAATATAGATTTTGATGACTTGTTTTATACAGAATATAAGCCTTGTAGTGATAATCAGTTTGATGCATTGGCCATTAAAACCTCAAAAAAATTTAATGAAGAGTCTCTTGCTGAAACACTGAACAGACTAAAGGAGCCAGAATTTGGCATGGTTATAAGAGCAAAAGGATTTTTAAAGGGAAAAGGATTTGGACTGGAATTCAGTTATGCAAACGGGTACTTTGAAATATATAAAAGCAAATTTGATTCTACAGGCAAGCTTTGCATAATAGGAAAAAATTTAGAGGATCAAAAGATAAAAGAGCTTTTTCAGACAAAGATTGGAGGGCTTTTTAAGTGGTAGATATACTAATAGACAGTATAAAAGATGTATCAAAAATTCTTCCTATATTATTTATAGCCTTTATTCTTGTAGATTACCTAGTGAATGTGGTAAATAAGGATAATCGCCTGATAGAAAAGCTTTCAAAATACGACTGTATAGGTGGAGCTGTCCTTGGTGTGATACCTCAATGCGGCATACCGGTAGCTATGGCCAAGTTGTACAGCGGCGGCCTAATAAGCATAGGAATGCTTGTAGCAGTATTTATATCCAGTTCAGATGAAGCACTTATTATTATAGGAGCTCATCCTGAAAAGCTGCCTTTTATGCTTAAGCTTATAATTTTAAAAGTAATAATAGGAATAACCTTTGGATATTTGATTAATGCTTTTATAAAAGAAAAAAGAAATAGATTTAAGCTATATGATATATCCTGTGATTGCAGCAAATGTAAAGATGGAAAAAGTATAATAACTAGAAATATAAAGTTTACTTTGAAGATTTTTATATTCTTGATTATTACAGTATTTCTTATCAATCTTGGAATGGAGAAAATAGGAGAAGATGGACTTTATAAGCTTTTAGGAAAGAACTCCTATCTGCAGCCTGTGTATGCAAGCTTAATAGGTATGATTCCAAGCTGTCTATCTTCTGTGGTTCTGGCAGAAGGCTTTATAAAAGGTGCTGTGGGTCTTGGACCTTTAGTAGCAGGATTATGTGCTAATACCGGTTTTGGCATATTGATTATTTTTAAAGAGTTATCTGTAAAGAAAGCATTTAAAATAATGCTCCTTGTGCAGGCGGCCAGCATCATTATTGGAGAGCTTATTTATATTTTAAAGTTTTCTTTTTAAAATTTGCGGGGGTAGATTAATGGAAAACCAGATTAATTTTAAATGTACATTAGACAAATTTGAAGAAATACCGGAGAGTGTTGCTAATGAAACAGGCATTACGTTTCCTGAAGCACATACAAAAGCTGATAAGATTTCAATACTAGCAAAGGCTTTAAAAAACTACCATAAGGATTCTATTTCAAGGGTTCCATTCTGTCTTACTGTAGAAGCTGAGGCTTTGGGAGCGGATATAAAGCTCGGAGATGAAAAAATAGGACCTAGAGTTGGAGAATATGCTTATAAAAGTATTGAGGATTTAAAAAATATTAAACCAATTGATTTTTCAACAGGAAGAATTAATGAAGTGCTAAAAGCTGTAGAAAAATTAAGCAGCGAAGGCGAAGAAGTAGCATTAAATGTTCAAGGACCTTTTACTATAATGTCCTCCTTAATTGATCCGGTACTATTTTATAAGGCAGTAAAGAAAGACAGGGAGGCAGTAGAAGCGTTTATGGAAGTTATCTGCAAGAGCATAGTCCAGTATGCAGAAGAAGGTTTAAAAAGAGGAGCAAAGATAATATCTTATGGAGATTCTGCCGGAAACATTGATATACTCGGACCAAAGATGTACAAGGATTTTAGCGGAAGATACAGCTATGAGGTGTTAAAGCAAATAGAAAGTAAGCTAGGAAAAGCATTTGTGCATATTTGCGGGGTTACCTCTACTTCTTTAAACAAATCCGGATTTATAAAGTCTACTCCAATTGAGATAGATAAAGATATGACCTATGGTGAAGCTTTAAAGTTAATTACCGAGTTAAGAAAGGATGTTAAACTTATCGGACATAACTGCTTAAAAAGGACAACTTTGAAAATGAAAAAACCTGTTGTTTGGAAAATAGAATTAATATAGAAGGGGAGATAAAAAATGAGTGATGTAAAGGAAAATCTTTTAAGGGAATTATCTGATTCAGTAGTGGATATGGATGAGGAAAAAACCGTTGAACTATCTAAGTTGTGCATTGAAAAAGAAATTAGCGCTTATGAGGGGATTGAAAAGGGGCTGTCTGATGGAATGAATAGAGCCGGACAGCTTTATGAAGAGGGTGAATACTACATTCCTGAGCTTTTAATGTGCTCAGATGCAATGTACTCAGGTATTGAGGTTTTAAAACCACACCTTGGAAAGTCCGAAACTGAAGGTAAACATAAGGTTGTTATAGGAGTAGTTCAAGGAGATACGCATGATATCGGGAAAAATCTTGTTAAGATTATGATGGAAACAGAGGGCTTTGAAGTAGTAGATTTAGGAAGAGATGTACCACCTGCAGCTTTTGTAGAAAAAGCAAAAGAAATAGGTGCGGACATAATTGCCTTATCAACTCTTATGACAACTACTATGGATGGAATGGCAGAGGTAATAAGGATACTTGAAGAAGAAAAATTAAGAGACAAGATAAAAGTTATGATAGGCGGAGGTCCTATATCACAAAGCTTTGCTGATAAAATAGGTGCAGATATTTATACGACAGATGCTTCAAAGGCTGCTAAACGTGCAAAAACTTTAGTTCAGGGGGCGTAGTGTAATGAAGGATCAAATGACTCCAATGGAAAGAGCTATAGCACTAGGAAAGGGTCAGTCAATTGATAGGCTGCCTTGTAACCCTAACATTGCAAACGGGGTTGCCCGTATTCATGGCTGCAAAATTTCTGATTTTAATATTAGCGGCAAGGCTATAGCAGATGCCCAGATTTCTGCTTACAAAAGATTTGGAATGGACGGAGTTAGAGTATTTACGGATTTATATGTTTGGGCAGAAGCAATGGGCTCAGAGCTTATTTTACCTGAGGACAATACCGCAGACCTTTTAAAGCCTGCAATAGATGATGTAAAGGATATAGACAAACTTAGGGTAGCTAATCCTTATAAGGATGGCAGACTTCCCGTATTTATTGATGCGATGAAGTATCTGATTGATGAAATAGGACAGGAAGTTCCCTGCTCAGCAGGAATAGTAGGACCATTTTCAAATGCCTTCTTTCTTGTAGGTGTAGAAAAGATGACAAAGCTTTTATTTAAAGATCCTGAAGCTGTACACAAGCTGTGCGAACTTTCACTGCAGACATGTATAGAGTATGCCAAGGTAGCAATAGATTTAGGATTAACTCCAACTATATCAGAACCACTAGCCTCTTGCACAATAATAAATCCAAAGCACTTTAGGATATTCTGTGCACCTTACTTAAGAAGGCTGGTAGAATTCATAAAATCAAAAGGTAAGGCTACAGTACTTCACATATGCGGAAAGACAGAAAAGATATGGCCTGATATCGGTGAGATGGCTTCTATTGGTGTTTCAGGCTTCAGCATGGATAATGTAGTGAGTCTTAAAGCCTGCAAGGAAACTATAGGGGATAAAATGAAGATTTTAGGTAATGTAGACCCATCGAATGTTATGTATGCAGGTACCTTCAAAGAGGTAAGAAATTCTGTAATACAATGTGTTATAGATGGATATGACAACCATAAAGGTTATACAATTATGTCAGGCTGCAGTCTGCCTGTGGAGACTCCCCTTGAAAATATACAAGCTATGATGGATACAGTAAGAGAAATAGGCTATCCCATAGATGTAGAGAAGCTTCATAAGATGATGGAAAACTGAAGGAATGAAGGTGGCTAAATTGTTGACCCCTAAGGAAAGATTAAAACTTGCTCTTTTAAGAGAGAAGGTAGATAGACCGCCCTGTATTTGTCCCGGCGGCATGATGAATATGATTGTCGAGGATATTATGGATATAACAGGCTGCAAATGGCCAGAGGCACATATGGATGCAAGGCTAATGGCTGAGCTTTCTGCTGGAGTTTGTGAAAACGGAGGCTTTGAAAACTTTGGAGTTCCCTTTTGCATGACTGTAGAAGCAGAAGCTATGGGCGCTGAAGTTTTTCTTGGTACAAAGATAAATGAACCTAGAGTAACAAAGTATGTAATAAACTCAGTGAGCGAATGGACGAAGCTAAAGAAAATAAAAATTGATGAGGGAAGAGTTAAAACAGTAATCGATGCTATTAAAATACTTAAGGAAAAAAATAATGAAGTTCCTATAGTAGCTAATCTTACAGGACCGATAAGCCTTGCAGCTTCACTTATGGAACCGGTAAATTTTTATAAGGAGATTATAAGAAAACCTTCTGAAGCACATAAAATGATGGAATTTGTAACAGAAAATCTGATTGAGTTTGGAAAAGCTCAGCTTATGGCTGGAGCAAATGTGCTTGCCATTTCTGATCCTAGCGCAACAGGTGAAATACTAGGACCAGTAAGTTTTAGAAAGTTTGCCGTTCCTTATTTAAATAAAATTGTTGATGCATTAAAGCAATATGCAGACACAGGAGTAATAATTCATATATGCGGAAGGCTTAAGAGCATTTATGAAGAACTTAACTCTCTAAACAGTGATGCCATAAGCTTTGATTCCATCACGAGTGTAAGAGAAGTTTGCGAAAATGTAAGCAATAAAGCTGTCATGGGGAATGTAAGTACCTTTACTCTTGAAAACGGTACTAAAGAAAGTATAAAGGTACAGGCATTAAATTGTCTGGATTCAGGAGTAAACATATTATCGCCGGCCTGCGGTATCGGACCTAAGACTAAATTTGATAATATAAAAGCAATGCTTGATGTTGTAAAGCTTAAAGAAGACGACTAAATTATATTTAACTATAATATAGAAAAATCTTACTGTCATACAGCTTGATGGTGGACTCAATGCGGAAGAATCCTATATAAATTTACATTATATAGTTGGTCGCTTCTCACAAGTTTTAAATGCAAAACCTTGCTTTATGTACGCTCCTATTATCTTAGAAAACAAGAAGCTTTGCGATTCCTTGGTGAATGAAGTTAAGAAGGCTTGCACTATAGCAATAGTTGGTATCGGAAATATGTTTGCTAAATCCAGCCTTGTTCAGAAGAATTACATATTAAAATCAGAAGCTAATATTTTTCAGAACAAAAATGCAGTTGGAGAGGTATGTACACATTATTTTGATATAAGCGGCAATATAAAAAATAATCAGGAAATCAATCCTGATTATTTTTTATATTAATTTTAGCAATATCTTATTGTGTTTATAGGAATAATATCATTGATAGCACAAACATGAATATAACTCCACCGATCATTGGAACTGAGGTACGCTTTACAATTTCCAAAGCTGGTTTTTTTGTGGTACCTGCTACGATTACTACAACCGCAGCAACTGGAGAAACCGCTCTCATCAGGTTACCAGCAAGTCCCATTGGAACTGAAATTGCGATTGGGCTGATTCCAGCTGCTTGAGCTAGAGGAACCATAAGTGGAACCATTGCATAGAATAGAGCTGTTCCGCTTCCTGAAAGAAGTACGATTATTAAGGATAGTACTACTAGTATAAGAGGAAGGATTATTCCCATTCCTGTACCCTTTGTAGAAGTCATTGCTGTCTGCAGAGTCTTTATTAGACCTATGGACTGTAGTCCCTGTACAAATACGCTAGCAGCAACAAGTAATGCTACTATTGACATACCGCCTGCCATGCCTTTGAAGAAGCTTTCTGTATCGTCTAAAACCTTTTTATCTCCTTTGTATCTGATAAGCTCACAGATAATAGCAACAATAAAGCTTAGTATTGATGCAACTTCAACTGATAAGGAAACAGGTGACTTTGTAAAATACATTGCTATAAGAAGCAGTATTGGTAGTAAAGGAAGTAGTGCGTAAACTGTTATAAATAATGGTGAGCCCTTGATTTCCTTAATTTCCTGAACTTGTATTTCTTCTTCTACAGCTGATTTTAAAGCTTTCTTGTCCATACTCTTTTGCCAGAAGTAGTGAAGAACTGCCATTACAAATAAAGTAGGTACAGATACTATAGCATGATAGTTCATAACATAGTTAGTTACTGTAAGCCCTGAGTAAGCAGGGAATTTTGCAAGTTCCTTGGCTATAGCAACATTGTCAGCTCCAAGAGGAGTTGGCATTACAGTTGCAGTTGTCGCTATAACTGCCGCTGCAGTTAATGTGCTCATACCTGATTTTTTCAATACTGGATATAATGTAGCTAATAATATTATAGCTAGATTAGAAGCACTAGGAACAACTAATGAAAGCATGTTTCCTATTAAGAATACTATCGGAACTAAAACATAAGCTGATTTAATCTTTGATATAGGTTTGGTCAATACGCTAACTGTAACATCATTTGCTCCGATTTTACTCATATAAGCAGCATAACCACCTAATATGAGGATTATGAAACCGGCTCCATTTAAGGTTGATTTGAAAATATCCGCGATAACCTTTAATGGATCCAATATCCAGGACTTGGTTGAAGCAAAATCCTTGATTCCTAAGCCGTTGCCCATTGCAATAGCTATATAAAGTAGTATGATTCCTGTTGCAAACAAAATGACCTTTATGTCCATTTTCTTTATAAGCATATAGACTACCAATACAACAGCTACTATTGCAGCTGCATACATAATGAAATTGTTCATACTATTTTTCCCCCTTATCTTTTATATGCATTTTTTAATTGATTTTAAAAACCACTCTTTAAAAATATCAGGATTAATTTCGGTACATACCTTTGCGTTTGGATCTCTCTTCATGTAGCCTTTTAAATCTACAATAGTACATCCAAGTGTTAGCGAACTTTGTGTCTCCACATCTATAAAGGTATCTGTAATTTCATACATCTCAGGGCAAAGAAGATATGCAATGGCACAGCTGTCATACATCTTTAGTCCAGTTTTAAAGCTTCCACCTCTATATTTTTGGAATAGTGAGTACATCATATCACCAGTTTTTCCAAAGGTTTTTATCTTTTCACTATCCTCAGGATAAACAAGTGCTTTAAGCCCCATGTCCAGGCCAGCCATAACAAGTTTTACTCCGCTGCTAAATACAATCTTGGCTGCCTCAGGGTCAGTAGCTATATTGAACTCTCCCATTACTGTTTTGTTTCCTCTTGTTAAAGAACCACCCATGAATACTATTTCATCAATGTTTTCTTTAACCTCTGGATACATTTTTAAAAGCAGTGCAATGTTTGTAAGAGGTCCGATGGCTGCGATGGTTACTTTAGTATCGCTCTCAAGTATAGTTTTTCTTATTGCATTTACAGCATGTTCCTTAAGAAGATTGCTTCGAATTGGTTCTCCAAACTCATAGCCATCCATTCCGGATATTCCATGAACATTTTTAGCATCATCAAACTTTTGTATAAGAGGTTCCTTTGCTCCCTTTGCCACAGGTACATTTTTGCCGAAAAATGTTAGAAGTCTTAGTGTATTTTCAGTTACCAGGTCTAAACTAACATTTCCTGCTACAGTGGTTATCAGTTTTACATCCAGTTCATCGGAAAAAAGAGCGATTGCTATGGCGATAGCATCATCAATTCCTGGATCTGTATCGATTATTATTTTTCTTTTGTCTTGCATAATACACCCTCCTTTATATTACTTAAAAAATTTATTTACTTCTTCAGTGGTTGGTATTGATATTTGAGCGCCCTTCCTTGTGACAGTTACTGCTGACACCTTTGTGGCATATTCCAAAGCCTTTTCTAAGTGGTCACCAAAGGCTAGCTTTGCTGCCAGCGCACCAATAAAAGAATCCCCTGCCGCCGTTGAATCCACAGTATCCACCTTATATGCATGCATTTTAATAACTTCCTCTGGAGTTATTGCTACGCTGCCAACCTTGCCTAAGGTTATGACCACATTTTCTGTTCCTTTATCCCTTATAACTTTTCCAAGGCTCTCACACTCTTCTGGAGTTTTAGGGTAAACTCCTGTCAGAACCTCACACTCACTCTGATTCAGAACAAGTATATCAATATATTTAAAAAATTCATCTGGTATGGCCTTTGCAGGTGCGGGATTCAATATAGTTTTCATACCTATTGTTTTTGCGTATTCAAGTACCTTTAGGGTTGTATCATAATCATTCTCAAATTGCGTTATGAACAGATCTTCCTTAGCTGCAATCTTGTCCAACTTTTCCTTTACAAAATCAAAATCTAAAGAAAAGTTAGCTCCGGGATTTAATATGATTCTGTTGTCATCCTCACAGCAGATAATCATTGCCGACCCAGTATAATCCTGCTTTTGAAACTGTATTGAGTCTGTGCTTATACCGTAACTTTTGAGAGATTCTATTACCTGAAGGCCAAAGGCATCCCCCCCTACACTCGCTATCAATACTGTTTCAGCACAGGACTTTACTGCTGCCACTGCCTGATTTCCACCTTTACCTCCAGTATTTATTAAAAAGTCATGACCATGAATGGTCTCTCCTTCATTTGGTATCCTATCAACTTTAATTGTAAGATCAATATTTAAACTTCCTACTACAACAACTTTTTTCATTCTAGTTTATACCTTCCTTCTATTTAAACATATCATTCCTGCCCCATACCTCTCAGTTGGTCTTGCAATAAAACCAAATTTTTCATAAAACTCCTCCGTATGAGGCATAGCCATGAGCCCAATATAGGGATTTTCACAGCAGCAGGATTCTATATAATCTAAAAGTTCATTAACAACCATAGTTCCAACATGCTTGTTTCTGTAATCAGGATGAACTACAACGTCCTTTATAAAAAATGCAATTCTTCCATCTCCAACAATTCTGCCAATAGCTACGGGCTTTTTCCTATCATAAATCACGACGCTGTAAAGTGTATTTTTTAATGCTTCAATAATATCGGTTTTCTCATATATCTGCATATCTGCGTATCTTCTTATAGAATCAAAGATCTCCCAAGTTAAACCGTTTCTTTCAATATTCATCTAATCACCCTCTATGCTAAAACGTTTTATCTTTATTTATATAATACAACCCGATGTAAACATTGTCAATATAGAAATAAAACGTTTTACCAGATATATTAAGGCTATACTTAACAATTTAAATTCTTCAAAAAATATGGTATAATTACAATGGTGATTGATATGAGTTGTACTATAAAAGACATTGCTAAACAAGCCAATGTATCTATAAGTGCCGTTTCGCTGGTTTTAAACGACAAAGCTTGTAGAATTTCTCAAGAAAAAAAAGAGTTAATTAAGAAGATTGCAAAAGAAAACCACTATACCCCAAACATAAATGCAAGAAGCTTAGTTACAAAAGAGACTAGGACTTTTGGTCTAATTATTCCTGATATTGAAAACATATTTTTCTCTAGACTAACAAAATCTATTGAAAGTTATTGCAGAGAATTGGGGTATACTCTTATTATCGTTAACTCCAATGATGATTATGAGCAAGATTTATATTTAATTGACCTATTACTATCTAGAGGTATTGATGGCTTATTTATCACTTTTTCTACTTCAGCCTATAAGCATGAAGATGAAATGTGCGCTAAGTTAAATCAATTAACAGTCCCCTATATTTTAATAGACAGGTTTTTTAGCGATTTTCATTGTAACAAGGTGTACTTTGATAATAAAAAAGGAGCTTATCTAGCCACTAGATATTTGATTGAACAAGGTCATAAAAGAATTTCTTGTATTATACACTCCATTACTTCACACAATCTATCTTATAGATTTGAGGGTTATAAACAAGCTATGGATGAATACGGACTGGAAGTAAAAGAGGATTATATTATCAAGGGTGATTATTATATTGAAAGCGGATATAATGCTGGAGATATAATAATGAAAAACAGCACAACTGCTGTGTTTGTATCCAATGATATGATGACGCTTGGTCTGCTAAAGCGCCTAAAGGAAGAGGGCATAAAGGTTCCTGGGGACTTATCAATTGTGAGTTATGATAATACATTAAATGACTTTATAATAGATTTGCAGCTAACCTCTGTTGAACAAAATATTTTAAATTTAGGAAGAAAAGCTTCCGAGCTTATGCTTAGTCTTATTCAAAATAGGCATTCTAAATTTGCAGATATTTGTCTTGAGCCTAAATTAGTTGTAAATAATAGTGTTAAGAAAATTTTAGACAGAGCATAGAATTATAGAAGTGACAACGGTATTAATAACCATTGTCCAGTTCTATCTCTGTCACTTCCTAATAAATAAAGTCTCCTGATTGATTTTTGTCGTTCACCTTGCGCAGTTTTTACTATAAATACGAAAACAATTATAATGAAATATTACTAGAGTTGCTTTCATAAACTCCTTGTTATTTGTATAAAGATGGCTTAAACACTTGGGCATTATGATACTTTTTGAAATATGCATAATAGCCATTGAGAAAATTAAAATCTATTGTTAATTCTGATATCATGATTTTGTAAGAAGATATAGCGACAAGATTAATATCAGCGAAAAAATTATGGCTGTTATAAGAGAAAAGTTTACAGCTATAAGGCCAAGAGAGTGCTTTAAACGCAAGCACTCTCTTTTAGTTTCCTAAGGACTTTTTATATTCTATAAACTCCTCTACAGTTAGAAAAGTGTCTTCAAATCCAAGCTTTTGACACAGCTGAGTTACATGAGGAGGCTCAAGATATGCTTTTCTTAGTATGTCAGCATGAGAATAAACCTCTCTTGTGTTTCCATCAAGAAGTACTGAGCCGTCATTAAAAACTATAGTTCTTTCAAAGGTTTCAGCTACAAAGTCCATGTCGTGGATTATTGTTATTACAAGTTTACCTCGCGCTCTTAGCTTTTTTATTATTTGCTTTATTTTTTCTTTTCCTAAATAGTCTTGTGCAATTGTAGGTTCGTCAAAAATTATTATATCTGTGTCCATAGCTAATATTGAAGCTATGCTGATTAGCTTTCTTTCTGAAAGACCTAAATCATACGGATTTTCATTAAGCTTATCAAAAAGCCCTACTTCCTTAAGAGCATATTCACAATTTAACTTTGATTTATCTTTATCCATGCCTATGTTTAACGGACCAAACATTACTTCATCAATAACCTTGTTTTTAAATATCTGATCATTAGGATTTTGAAAAACAAGACCTATATGTTTAGCAAGCTTTGCGGCAGTGGTATCCTTTGTATTTATTGAATTTATTAATATATCTCCGGATACAGGTCTTAGAAGTGCTTTTAGAAGCTTTACGAAGGTCGTTTTACCTGCACCGTTCTGTCCTATTATAGCTGTGCTTCTTTCATCAAATTCAAGAGATATTCCTCTAAGTATTTCTTCAGAATCTTTGTAAGAAAAGTGAAGGTCTTTAACTGAAATTTTATTCATCTTTTTTCACCACCAAATCATAAGCCTCATCTATTGTAATCGGATAAAGTCCTGTGGCTTCATTTTTTATATTAAGTCCTCTGCATATTCGGGTAAATGCTGGGGCTTCAACTCCATAAGCCTCTAAGTCCTCTCTTGAAAATATCTTTTCAGGAGTATCAAAGTCTATTAGCTGACCTTTATTTAAAAGCATAACTCTGTCTGAGTATTTTGCTATCTTTTCTATCTTGTGCTCCACCATAATTACTGTTATTCCTTCGCTACTAAGTGCCTGAACTGCCTTAAAGACTTCTTCAGAACCTTGAGGATCAAGCTGTGAAGTGGGTTCGTCAAGAACAATAACTTCGGGTCTCATAGCTATTATGCTTGCTATAGCCATTCTCTGCATCTGTCCACCGGATAAATCAAAAGGATTTCTATCCTTATATTTATAAATATCAAGAAGCTTTAAGGAGTAATCTATTCTATTTTTCATTTCACTTTGGGCTAATCCAAGGTTTTCAAGTCCAAAGGCAATTTCTTCATAAACACTTAGCTTTGAGCCGGTTACCTGTGTGAAGGGATTCTGAAAAACTATGCCTACCTTTAGAGATAAAGTATTAACATCACTTTCACCAACCTCAATATTATCCACAAGTATCTTTCCTCCATAAGCACCTTTATAGAAATGAGGAACCAAACCAACGAGAGCTTGACACAATGTGGATTTTCCAGCACCATTTTCTCCAATAACTCCTATAAACTCTCCTTGGTTGACCTCAAAGGATATATCATTAAGGGCAAGCTCAGAAGTTAAGGGATATCTATATTTTAAATTTTCTACAACTATCTTTTTCATGCTATAATCCTCCAAAGTATTGCAGCAGCTATTAAGGCTATAATTATTACTCTTATTAAAAGGCCATGTTTAAATTTGAACTCATCATTTAAAAAGCTTTTTTTAACCTTTGAGTTAAACCCCCTAACTTCAAGTGCCATAGCTCTTTCTCTCGTAGATACCAAAGAATTCATTACTACAGGACCTATAAGAGGAAGAAAGGCCTTCATTCTCACAAATAATTTTCCTTCTGTCTCCATTCCTCTTGAGCGCTGTGCATCAGTAATTGTATCCATAGTTGAAATCATCTGAGGAATAATCTGAAGTACTGAGCTTAACACATAGCCTATTTTAGGAGAAAGTCCTTTTCTAACAAGCTCTTCAATAAGATCAGAGGGCTTTGTTGTTAATATAAGTATTGAAAAGGCACAGATTATATTAATAACCCTCATACAAATCTTAAAAGCATAAAAAAGTCCCTCTTTGTAAAAGGTAATAGATCCTAAAGTGAGAAAAGCAGTTTTATTAGTTTTATTAAATAGTCCTTGAATTATAATTATTGATAAAAGCACGATTAAGCTAAAACTAACTAAAGGAATTACTTTCTTAAAAACCTTTCCTATAAGAAGCAGTCCTATGCTTACAAGCATGCAGATAAAGGTCATGTTTAAAGTCGGCAGAATTATAGGGATAAGTATGGCGGCTGCTATGTAATAGAGCTTGCTTACGGGATCAACCTTGTGAATTAAAGAATCTCTTTGCTGATAAAGGGTTAAAGTTTTCATATTTATCACCTTTTTCCTAGAATAAAGGAGCTATTTTTCAACAGCCCCTTAAAAGTTACAGTTTTTCTATATCGCTATTATTATTATATAAATGAGTAAGCTTTTTAGGAAGACCCTTAAATATTAAAAACGCTATAATAACGGTAGCTACCTTATCGGGAAGATCAACTACTAGTTCATCTAAGAAAGAAGCTATAAAGGTTGGAAAACCATGTCCTGTAAGAGTAGCAAAAAGTGCATCTCCCCAAAGGTTTCCTGTTTGTCCTCCCCAGAAACCGATATTCAAAGGTGTAGATACAATTGCTGAAACCAATGCAACTACAAGACCAGTGACAATTGCTTTGCCGATATTATCTACCCAGCCTTTATACGCCATAACTCCGATTGCAATACCTATAGCTATGCTTGTAAGAGCGTAAACAAAGGAAACAGGATCTGCAGTAAGACCGTAGATTACATTGTTAACGGCTCCTGAAATGGCTCCTATAACAGGACCAGCCAGCATACTTGCAAGAGATGTTCCTATAGCATCAAGCCATAAAGGAAGCTTTAAAGCTGAGGCAATAAGCTTTCCGATATAATTGATGCCTACAGCAGCAGGAATAAGTACAAGGGATGCAGTAGAAAATTTAAAAGACCACATACTTTTTTTTGACATGAAAATTCTCCTCTCACTATTTATATATTAGTACTGTAATAAATATGTAAAGAATAGTAGAATAATGTATATACACTTGTACATATTATACATCACACCACAAATATTGCCAAGCATATAATTATTTGTATAATATTTTATGATGCATAAACTTCATATATTAATTAATAATGATGAGTTTATTAAAAAATTGAAAAATAATATATACAGAAAATTAATAATTCTGCTAAAAACTATATGGTATTCTTTGGTAATCAATATTCTTGGAGCGTGATTATATGGTTAGAAATTTCATAGATTATGTAAAACTCGGTATACTCTGAACAACTCCTTTATGTATAAAAGATAATAACAATTTCACACAGATTCAAATTTTAAAGGATGCTTTAAAGATTATCTTAAGAGCATCCTTTTTCTATCCTATTTAATCATAAAATGTTATTTAAATCCTCAATAGTTAGTATTATAACTATTAATATTTACTATTGGTACTAAAATTTTCCTTATGTTATAATCCACATGGTACTTTAATTCAATTAAATGGTGATGTTATGAAACTTTGTATAAGAAATTTAACCAAATACTATGGAGAAACTGCTGCTGTTGACAAGATTAACTTTGATGTTAATGATGGAGAGTTTATTTCTATACTTGGACCAAGCGGCTGCGGTAAGAGCACATTTTTATATATGCTTGCCGGAATAGTTGAACCAACCTCCGGACAGATACTATTTAACGATGAGATTGTGAACCATATTCCAATAGAAAAAAGAAATATTGGATTGGTTTTTCAAAATTATTCTCTATATCCGCATATGACAGTTTTGGAAAACTTAATGTTTCCTTTATTAATGAGAAATATTAAGAAAAATGCAGCTTCAGAAGAAGCTATAAAAATAGCTAATACACTAAAAATAGACAAGTTCTTAAAAAGAAAACCAAAGGAGTTATCCGGGGGACAACAGCAGAGAGTTGCAATAGGAAGGGCTCTTATTAAAAAGCCTGGACTTCTTTTAATGGACGAACCCTTTTCAAACCTTGACGCAGCATTAAGAGTTGAGATGAGAGAAGAGCTTAAACAGCTTCAAAAGAATTTTAAAATTACAACTTTGTTTGTAACTCACGATCAGGAAGAAGCTATGTCTGTGTCTGATAGGATTCTTTTAATGAATAAAGGAGAAGTTGTTCAATATTGTTCTGGGGAGGAAATGTATTCTTCACCTAACTCAATATTTTCTGCAAGTTTTATCGGAAATCCTAAAATTAATATAATTAAGAACTTTAAAGGTGAAGATACTAAAACTGCAGGAATAAGGCCTGAAGATGTAATTTTATTAAAAGAATGGGACAGTGAAGAAGAATTATTTGAAGGAAATATTATTGATATACAAAAGCTTGGAAAAGAAACTCATTTTAAGATTGATTTTAATGGAATAGGTTTAAGAGCTTTAATGATGGGAAATAGTTTGTTTTCAGTAGGCGACAAGGTTTATATGAAGTTTAGAAAGGTACACTATTTTAAGGAATGAATCTGAAAAAACAAAAGGGTTATCTGTATCTTCTGCCAAGTCTTATTGTTATAACCTTGTTTCAAATCTACCCTGTGATCAAAGTGCTTGCCATGAGTTTCTATACAAAGTTTGATTATATAAGAGACATAGTATACAAAAGAGGCTTCGATAATTTCACCTACGTACTTAGTGATGGAGATTTTTATCTTGCTGTAAAAAATACTTTTGTATATGTATTTATATCAGTGCCGCTATCAATAGGCTTGGCGCTGTTTATAGCCATGCTCCTGAATAAAAATATCAGGCTCAAGAATTTTTTTAGAAGCGTATATTTTTTACCTTTTGTTACTTCTACAATTGCTATATCTGTGGGCTGGAAGTGGATATTTAATACAGATGCGGGGCTTCTTAACTATGTGCTTCAAAGCCTTGGCTTTAGCACTCAAGCGTTTTTAAGAGATAGTAGATTTACAATGCCTCTATTAATACTTTTAAATATATGGAAGGGTCTGGGCTACGATATAGTTATTATCTTGGCAGGGCTTCAAAATATTGATGAAAGATACTACTATGCAGCTAAGGTTGATGGTGCAAGCAGCTTTAGGGTTTTTAAGAAAATAACTCTTCCGCTTTTATCTCCTATAATATTTTTCCTATGTATAACCTCGATAATAAGAGGCTTTAAGGTGTTTGATGAGGTGTTTGTACTTTACGACAGAGGTGCCGGCCCGTTAAAAAGCGGTATGACTATAGTTTACTATATATTTAATAAGTTCTATATGAATTGGCAGTTTGCTACAGCTGCTGCGGCCTCCTTCATACTGCTCATCATAATAATGCTTTTTACTGTATTCCAATTTTATGTTGCAAAGAAGAAAGTGCATTATTAACAAGGAGCGAAAGTCATATGAGTAAAAAAAGTTTAGATAAATTTTTAATATATATTGTTTTAGTTATAGGAGCACTGCTCATTATATTGCCTTTTGTATGGATATTTTTGACTTCAGTAAAGGCTCCTGAGGAGATTTTTACAAAAAATATGGTCATACTCCCTAAGAAATTCAGATGGGATAACTATTTGGAGGTATTAAGGCTTAACGGCTTTAAAAGATATCTCCTTAACAGCATTATAGTTACAGTGGCTATAACAATTGGAGAGCTCATTAGTACAATACTTGCAGCTTTTGCTTTTTCTAATTTGAATTTCAAAGGCAGAGATGTAATATTTACGCTTTTAATAGCAACTATGATGGTTCCCAGCGAAGTACTTATGATACCTAATTTTGTGCTTCTTAGTAAATTAAAATGGATTAATACATATAAAGCTCTTATATTACCCTGGTGTACGAGTGTGTTTTCCATATTCTTTTTAAGACAATACTTTTTAGGAATTCCAAAGCAGCTGTATTATGCGGCCAAAGTTGATAACTGCAGCGACCTTAGATATCTTACCAGGATAATGATGCCAATAGCAAAGCCTGCTATTATTACAATAGCGCTTTTAAAGATAATAAACAGCTGGAATTCATTTATGTGGCCTTTAATAGTAACAAATAATGAGGAAATGAGGACGCTTCCGATAGTCTTATCAAAGTTTTCTTCAGAGGCAGGCATGGACTATCACATATTAATGGCAGCTTCTGCGATTATAATTTTGCCAATGTTAATTATCTTTATACTGTTGTCTAAATATATAATAAATGGTGTAAGCAGCAGCGGTATTAAAGGATAAATATATTTTATATTTATATTGTGAAAGGGGTTTTAGCTATGAATAAGAAAATTTTATCGCTTATATTAGCAGGAATTATGACAGTAGGATTGACAGCCTGCTCAAGCAAAAAAGTTGAAGACCAACAAGCTTCAGCACTACCAACCAAAATTGAAAAGGATGTACAAATTGAATTTTGGCATGCCATGAGCGGAGTAAACGAACAGGCAATCCAAAAGATTACAAAGGATTTTGAAGAAAAGAATCCAAAAATAAAAGTAAAGTTAGTTGCTCAAGGTGATTATAGAAGTTTATTTGATAAGCTTATGGGAGCAGCAAAAAGTAATACTCTTCCAACTATAACTCAAATATATAACAACAGATTGACCTGGTATATTAATAAGAATTTAGTAGAGGATTTAAATCCTTACATGAATAATAAAGAAGTTGGAATGACTAAGGATGAAATTAACGATATACCAAAGATTTATAGAGATGATAATACATTTGGAGATAAAACCTATGCAGTTCCATTTAATAAAAGCATGATGGTGCTTTATTACAATGAAGATATGCTAAAGGAAAGAGGAGTCGAGGTTCCAAAGACTTGGGATGAATTTAAAGAAGCTTCAAAGAAGCTTACTGTTGATTCAAATAATGACGGAAAACCGGAAGTTTATGGTGTTGCTTTTGAAAACAATATTTCTACAGATATAGGAATTTGGGTAAGACAGGCCGGTGGAGAAGTTATTGATGAAAAGAGCGATAAAATCAACTTCAATACTCCGGAAACAAAGACAGCTATCGATTTAATTAATGGAATGATTCAAAACAAAACAGCTACTTTAGCTGGTGAAGATAAAAATGCTAACAACACTTTAATAAAAGGAAAAGCTGCAATGTGTGTAGCTTCAACCTCAGCAATTCCGTATATTAAAAGCGGTATGAAGGCAAAATGGTTTGCAGCACCATTGCCAACTAATAAAGAACAAGCTCAATTATATTACGGAACAAATGTAGCTATGTTTAATACTGGTACAGCAGAACAAAAGCTTGCAGCATGGATGTATTTAAAATTCTTAACAAATACACAAAATACAGCATACTTCTCAATGCAAACAGGTTATATGCCGGTTAGAGATTCAGCAATTAAGAGTGAGGAATATCAAAAGTTCCTGAAGGAAAACCCAGTCAAGGAAGTTCCTCTTAAGTCTTTAGACAAAGGATGGATGGGAGCAAGACAAATAGGTGTTATTCCTGCTTTAGATGCTTTAGGAGCAGAGCTTGATCAAGTATTTAATAATAAGAAAACAGTTGATGAAGCATTAAAGAGTGCTCAAGAAAATGGCGAAAAAGCTATGAAAGAAGCTAGAAGCAACTAGGTGATAGTATGGAAGAGAGAAGCAGAAAACTTTGTCTTATTTCTCACTGCATGCTAAACTGTAACTCTAAAGTAGAAGGACCGGTCAGAAGAAAAGGCCCTCTTAAAGAACTTTTGTATGAGCTTATAGAAAAAGATTATGGGATAATTCAGCTTCCTTGTCCTGAAATGACTTTTTATGGAATGAGAAGATGGGGACATGTAAGGGAGCAGTTTGATAATCCTTTCTTTAGAAAGCATTGCAGACAGATATTAGAGCCTGTATTAGAGCAACTTCAAGAGTACCTTGCAAATGGATATACTTTAAACTATGTTATAGGGGTAAACGGAAGCCCAAGCTGCGGCCTTGATTTATCCTGTTCTTCAGATAAGTGGCTTGGAGAGTTATCTAAGTGGGACAGCTTAGACAGCATTAAAGGATCACTACAATACAAAAATGCTCCGGGCGTATTTATGGAGGAACTTATAAATCTATTTAAGAAAAATGATATTAGTACTGAATTTATAGGAATTTATGAAAACAGAATTGAGGAATATGACTTTTCAAAAATGTTTAAGTAAGATTTAGAAAAATAATGATTTAAAAAAGACATGTCAGGCTACTATCAGACATGTCTTTTTTATTTGTATGTTTAACCATAAAATATATCAGGTAATTGCAGAAGTGGTGTATTTTAGGTTAAACTTAATTTGTATAGTGGGGAAACAGCGGGATTTTAGCACTGTACAGATTTAAAGTTGAAAATGTTTGTTATCAGCTATATAAAGGTGGTTTGGTTATTGTGGAAACTGATATAAATATTCTAGTTGTGGAAGATGACGCAGACATAAACAGTTTGCTATGCAGAATACTAAGCAGAAAAGGTTACAATGTAAGAGCGGCATATTCAGGTACTGAAGCTAAGATGTGTCTTGAGATGTATGATTTTCAGCTTGTTTTACTCGATTTGATGCTTCCGGGGGTTTCCGGAGAGGAGCTTATAACGCACATAAGAACGTTAAAAACAATGCCTATTATAGTTATATCTGCAAAGGATTTTCAAGAAACTAAAATCGATGTATTAAAGCTCGGTGCGGATGATTTTGTAGCTAAACCCTTCGATGTCAATGAAGTTCTGGCAAGGGTAGAAGCACAGCTAAGACGCTTTATGATATTTTCAAAACCTAAGGAAGAAAGGAATATTCTAAAGCATAAAAATATGACTTTAGACAATGAAACTATGGAGGTTAAAGTCAACGATACTCCTTTGGCACTTACAGCAAGAGAGTTTTCCATTTTGGAATTATTAATGTCCTATCCTAACAAGGTTTTTACAAAGGCAAATTTGTTCGAGCATGTTTGGAAGGATGAGTTTCTTGGAGATGATAATACTGTAAATGTTCATGTAAGCAATCTGCGTTCAAAAATAGCTAAAGCAGATAAAGACAGCGAATATATTCACACTGTGTGGGGAATTGGTTTTAAATTAAGCGATAAAACTTAATACTTTCTTAAGGTTTTCTTTAAGGTTTCTTGTACAATAAGTTCTATTATAACATTGTACGAGGAAAGGGAGGTTGAAATTAATGACCAACACGGTAATAAAAACTAAGAATTTAACTAAAAAATACCGCAATCATCTTGCTGTTAATAATGCTGATTTAGAAATAAAACAGGGTGAGATATTTGGATTAGTAGGAAAAAATGGAGCAGGAAAAACAACTCTGCTTAGAATGATAACCGGTCTTACTATACCTACAAGCGGAGAAATTGAGCTTTTCCAGGAGACCTCGAATGAGGGATTAAATAAGTCGAGAATGAGAACAGGATCAATTATAGAAACTCCAAGCTTTTTTCCATATCTTTCAGCAAGGAAAAATCTTGAGTACTACAGAATACAAAGAGGTATCGCAGAAAAAAACGTTGTAGATGATACATTAAAAATTGTAGGACTTGATAATACAGGAAATAAAAAATTCAAGAACTTTTCACTTGGTATGAAGCAGCGTTTAGGTCTGGCTCTAGCTATAATGGCAAGTCCGGATTTGTTAATCCTAGATGAACCTATAAACGGACTCGATCCGACAGGGATCGTGGAGTTCAGAGACATTTTATTAAAGCTTAATAGAGAGAGAAATATTACTATTATTATATCCAGTCATATATTAAGTGAGCTTGCTCAACTGGCAACTTCTTTTGGTTTTATTAATGACGGCAGGTTCATTGAACAAATATCTTCTAAGGATTTAGAAGAAAAATGCAGAAGTTCAGTTTCTGTAAAGGTAAGCAGTACAGAAAAAGCTTCAGCAGTAATTGAAAAGCAGCTTGGTTCTACTAAATATGAAGTGTTAAATGGTAATGAGATAAGGATTTATGATTATATAAATAAACCTGAGGTTGTAGCTGATGCATTGATTAATAACGGTATTAAGCTTTACTCTCTAAATCAATTAGGAGCAAACCTTGAAAATTACTTTATAGATTTGATTGGAGGTAGTAAACATGCTTAATTATATTAGAGCCGAATTATATAGAAATTTCAATCGTATGTATTTTTGGGTTTTTACAGGAATTGTAGCGGCACTTGCATTAGCGGTAACTATAATAGGTAAAGCAAATAATATTTCCCAAATAAATTTTTCTGCGCTTTTAGGCAGCAGTCTTTATGTTCTCACAGCTGCAGTATTTATTGTTGTTCCATATATTGATATGGTTACGGCAGAAGAGAATAAGCATCAAACAATGAGAAACGTAATAACCTTTGGAGTCCCAAGATATAAGCTTATATTATCAAAATTAATTGTTTCGGTAATGTTAGCCTTCATAGCAGCTTTTATTATATTTGGCGTTTTTTATGGAAGTGCAGCAGCTTTATTTGGAATTGACCAGGGAGTTAAAGAAGTTTTTCCTATGGTTTTAAAAAGAATATTAACGGCAATACCTTTATGGATTGGTGCTGTATCAATAGGAACTTTCTTAGGTATGGCTATAAACAGCAATACAATTTTTAGCTTTGTCTATGGCGGGTTATTTCTTTTGACTTCTAAAATATTTCAATTACTTTCTTATCTTGTTTCTGATAAATTCGAATATTTAAGAAGATATCTTATTACAAACAGGCTGGGTGCTTTAACTGATCCAAAGATTACAGCAAATGAACTTTATATTGCCGCACTTATTGGTCTTGCATATACTGTTGTTTTTGCAGTGTTAAGTGTTATATACTTTAATAAAAAAGAAATAAAATAAAAAGAAAGGGTGATGTTTATGGAGAGGGTTATAATTATTATACTAATGATTTGCTTGATCATATTCATTGCCCTATACTTTTCTTTAAGGAAAAATGTTTCCAACATAACAGATAGATTGAATAGTATTAATTCTACAAAGACTAATGCAAAAATACTAATTGGATCAGCGGATAATTTAATAAAAAAGCTAGCCTTAGCTATAAATAAGGGATTAGAGGAAAAACTAGAGGTAGAGGCTAAATACAAGAGAATGGATCTTGAGTTAAGGCAGGCAATTGCAAATATATCTCATGATTTAAGGACGCCTCTTACTTCTATAATGGGATATATACAGCTTATAGAGGACGATAATCTTCCGGAAGATGAAAGAAAGCAGTATATAGAAATTGTAAAAAAACGTTCAAAGGCACTTCAGATGCTTATTGGCGGCTTTTATGATTTATCCAGGCTTGAAGCTAAGGAATACAAGTTTGAGCTTAAAACCTTAAATTTATATAACATAATTTGTGATATAACAGCTTCCTATTACAATGATTTTTTAAACAAAGGTATTGAGCCTTCTATGGAGCTTGAAGATAATATAAAACTAGTTATCAGTGATGAAAATGCTGTAAGAAGAATTTTTTCTAACCTGATACAAAATATGCTTAAGTACAGCAGCAAGAATATGTCTGTAACCTTATCTCAAAAAGATGGCTATATAAGCAATGTTTTTACTAATGATGCTCCTAACCTAAAAGAAGAGGATGTTCCTCACCTGTTTGAACGATTTTTTACAGGTGATAAAACAAGAACTGAAAAGAGCACAGGTTTAGGGCTTTCTATAACAAAACAGCTGGTTGAACAGATGGGACATAATATAAGTGCAAGTCTTAAGGATGAAAAGCTAAGCATAGAAATTAAGTGGATAACATCTTCTAAGAGCGATGCAAAACTTAATTAAAAATAAACGAATGGGTGAAACGTATGAAGATTTTGCTACTGAAAATTACACTGAGAGCTTCCTGGGTGCATTCTTTAAAAGAAAAAAGAATGGTTGTAAAAAGTATTGTTCAAAGGCTTAAGAACAAATTTAATATATCTGTTGCAGAGGTAGCTGAGCAGGATATTCATCAGACAATAGTTATAGGAATTGCTGCAGTATGCGGAAGCACAGCTCAGATAGATTCTACAATGGAAAATATAATTGATTTTGTTGAAGCTAATACAGATGCAGAATTAATTAATATTGAAAGAGAGGATATGGTTTCTTTAACATAAAAAGAATAAGTAATGAAGCCCATTACTTATTCTTTTCCTTTTATTATTTTTATTAATTTCAAAATATATGATGGAATTAATATAAATATAATTATTGATATTAGTGAAAATAGAAAAACTGTGAAAATAAATTGGGACGCACTCATTGTCCACATATAATAACCACCTTTCAGCATTTATATTATTATATTATAATGAGAGGTGATATTATGAAAAAAGTTTGTTTGTTTATTATGGCTACAGTAATCTTGTTTTCTATGATGGGATTTACTTACGTATCTGCTAAAGAGGTTAGTTCTAGTTTAACCAAAGCAGAAAATGAAGAATTTAAGAAAGCCTTTAGTCAAGAAAATATTGAGTCTGCTTTAAGTAAAATTGATTTTAATAAAACTGGGAAACAAACTATAAAGTTAAGTAATAATTATGTTCTAAACTGTATAGTAACATCAACAACAAATAAGATTTCTAGAAGAAGTATGCCAGCTCAATCATTTATGTCTGTTACACCTAATTATTCAACAGATTATTATACTTCAACAAAATCTGTATATATAGATGCAACAGCACTTTTTGGATGGAAGGTTTGGGATTTAACAGTTTCAGGAACATTTGGCTATGACTATTCTTCCTCATGGGTAATAGATTCAAATTATAGTGCTAACACCCATCAAGTTGGATGGAGTTATACAGACGGATATTCTAGAAGTCTTCAAGTATCATCAACTGAGGCAAAAGTAATCGGTGGTGCAAAGTTTTATTTAGGACTTAAAGATGTACCAGTACAATCATCTAGGCCAGTTATAGCTGTTGGATGCAATCAAAACGGTTCGACTATAAGATATAAATAGCCTTAATTAATCGATAATATACAATAGGCAAGGTAACATGAAACCGTCATTTCTATATTATCGTGCCTATTCTATTTTTATATGATATATCAAATTTAAATAATGTCTGTCACTATCTTATGAATACTTACTTTTTATATGTAAAAAACGTGAATATACATAAGATTTTTTATGTGTGTACATGTTTTATATTTTTATAAAAAATGTGCAAACTATATTGTATGTTAATCAAGGTATTTATCATAACAATAAAGGGAGTGCTTTTATGAAAAATAAGGATAAACAAAAGGAACCTAATTTAACCTTCAGCGACGATTGGGGTTATCTAGGCTTTGAAGTTGATAAAAATGATGGTAAAGATCCTAAAATACTAGAGTCACCATTTTCAAATAATGACGATAGGGATAATAAAGATAGGTAAAAGGAGTTGTCGTGAGACAACTCCTTAGCTTATTTTTCAAGTATTGTTTTCAGTTCCATAAGGTTATTAATTTCATAAGTAGGCTTGATATTTGTAGTGTTTTGTAGCCCTTTAAGATTGTACCAGCAGGTATCTACTCCAAAGTTTATGCCACCTTGTATATCAGAGGTTAAGCTGTCACCAACCATAAGGATTTTACTCTTATCAGTATGATTGATATTTTGTACAGCATGTTCAAAAATTCTTGGATCAGGCTTTGCTATTTGAATTTCCTCAGATATGACTACATCCTCAAAGTATTTTGCTATCTCAGATTTTCTTATTCTCTTGCTTTGAACATCAGTAAGGCCGTTAGTAACGATAGTAAGTTTATAATTTTTGTGAAGGCTTTCGACAAGTTCTATGCTTTCATCAAATAAAAAGGATGCATCAGCCAAATGCCTCATGTATGCTTTTGCAAATTTATTTTCATCAAAGCTTGTATTTAGTCTGTCAGATAGTCTTTTAAATCTTTCAACTTTCAACTTTTCCTGAGTGATAGATCCCTGCTCAAATTCTTTCCATATTGCAGTATTTATTTCTTGATAAATTTTTAAATGATGATTTTCATCGTATTCTATATCAAATTCAAGTATGGCATTTTTAAAAGCTTCTCTTTCTGATTTTTTAAAATCAAATAAGGTATCATCTGCATCAAATATTATAACTTCGTATTTCATTATTATCCTCCTGTTTAGCTATTTTAGTAAGCTCCTTATTATCAATTTTTGCATTAATTATTAATCCTATTAAAAACAGCAGTCCTCCGATTAGCTTTCCTTTAGAAAAGATGTTCAAGTATATATAATCTATGGCAGCACTCGTAAGCATCTGTCCTATAAACCTCAGTATGACTATATATACTGCCGGGACCCTTGGAACGATGATATTAAACAAATAGGTTGTTAAAACTCCGATAAAACCGCTGAGAAAATATATAAAGGGAACGGTCTTAATATCTGAATATGAGGGTACAGTTTTTACCATTAATGCGCATAATATAATAGAAGACAAGGCTGCAGTTGTATAATTTATTATAAGCCCGTTTAGCATTCCTTCTTTTTGAGCTAGCTTTCCATTTAACATCATATTTATAATTATTATTATACCAGTTAAAAAGGATAAAAATATATACATAGAAAATTCCTCCTTTACTACATTATTATCATCATCATTATTCCAAGAGAAATTATTGAAAAGCCTATAAGCTTTTTCTTTTTAAACTTATTTAAAGGCATTCCAAATAGTCCAAAGTGTTCTACTATGCAGGACATCACAAGCTGGCCGAACAGCCCTATTCCAATACAAAGACTCAAACCTATTTTAGGAATTGCGATGTTGTTAAAGAGTATAGTTAAAACACTTAAAAGCCCAGGAATAAAAAATACAGGAGATAGAGTTTTAAAGCTTGAAAGCTTATTTCCTTTGAATATAGATAAAATAATAATTAATAAAAGCCCTAGTAAGTGATATACTAGTGTACTTACATATGGTCCGGTTTTACTTCCCAGCATACCATTTAAAAACACCATGATAGCAAGAATAATTCCATTCATAAAGGCTAAATTTTTATACATATAGTAACCTCCTAAGATTTACAATCCTTTGTTAATAAACTACAATATTTATAAGGATCTGAATATGACATATGTCATTTCAAGGAGGATTTATGAGAAGAATTTCTGATAGGAATTTATTAAGAATGTATATTGAGAAGCATAATATAGAAGAAATACTCGGGGAAGATATATTAAGATATGCTCAGCTTCATTTCTTTGAGAGAAACGAGTTTGTATTGGAAGCTCAGACAAAGCTTGAATACTATTATTTACTTGTAGATGGGCAAATTAAAATATCATATCTTTTTGAAAATGGAAAGTCAATGCAGTTAAAGTTTTATAAAGATTTTAATACTATTGGAGACTTGGAGCTTTTAAAGAATATTCCTATAACATGCGATATTGAGGCAATTGAGAATACTTATTTAATAGCAATACCAGCAGCGATACTTAGAAAAGAATATTTTAATAATATAAAGCTTTTGCATTATTTAGTAGACTCCTTGAGTGAAAAGCTATATGCAACTATAAATAACAGTTCTTACAATTTTGTCTATCCTCTTATCAATAGATTATCCAGCTACCTAGTTGAGCATATAACAGATAAAAACTATATAACTTTAAATTCATCCTTTAAAGAAATTGCTCAATTTTTAGGAACCACCTACAGGCATTTAAATAGAACTCTTAAAGAGATGGAAGAAGAACTAATTATAAGATGTGACGGTAAAAAAATATATATCTTAGATGAAAAAAGGCTTAATGATTTATCTAAGAATTTATATATAAAATCTTTATAATAAAGTTAATGGGGGAACAAATATGAAACAAGGTAAAGAAACAAGATCTATATTAACAAAGGAAGATTTAATAAAGCAGTTTAGAGATTGCGGGGTAGCGGAAGGTCAAACTATATTCGTACATACATCACTGAAGAGTCTGGGATTTGTTGTAGGTGGTGCTGAAACTTTAATAAGAGCATTACTTGAAATAGTAGGTGAAGAAGGAACTTTAATGATGCCTTCTCAAACTTGGAAGAACCTTGATCCATCTACGGGAGTACATTGGGAAGAGCCTGAAGAATGGTGGACTATAATACGTGCAAATTGGCCTGCTTATGATAAGGAGGTTACCCCTGCAATAGGAATGGGAGTAGTTGCTGAAGTATTTAGAAAGTGGCCGGGAGCAAAAAGATCAGATCATCCCGCTAGGTCTGTAGCTGCAGTAGGAAAATATTCGGAATACTTAACTAAAGATCACGATCTAAGCAATATATTTGGAAAAGATTCTCCGGTAGATAAAATATATGAGCTTGACGGATATATTTTGTTAATAGGTGTAGGATATGAAAAAAATACCTCACTGCATCTAGCCGAAACCAGGGCTGATTTTAAATCCAAGAAGTTTGTTAATGAAAGCAGTGCTGTAATGGTTAATGGTAAAAGAGAATGGGTAACTTATAGTACCCAAGCAGTTGATGATTCGGACTTTGTAACCTTAGGAAACAAATTTGATAAAGAGGCTGGTATTAAAATTCATAAGGTTGGAGATGCTGATGTGAGGTTTATGAGGCAAAGAGCTTTGGTAGACTTTGCAACTGAGTGGATGGAGAAAAACAGATAAAAATATTTGATAATAATGCAGTAAGTTTTACTGCATTATTATTTTTACTTATTTTTATAGTAGAATATGGCAAGCTGAGTTCTATCTCTTAAGTTAAGTTTTTCTAAAATAGTTGTTATACTATTTCTTACGGTACCTTCACTTAAGTAAAGCTTGCTGGCTATTTCTTTGTTGCTTAAGCCTTCAGCTACATTAGTGATAATATCTAGTTCCTTATCTGTTATGCCAAAGGAAGAAAAGTTAGCTTTGCTACTATTGTTGATAAGGGTAGGTATTTTTGTAACAATATCTTCTCCAAAAACACTTTGCCCCATATGAACTGCTCTAAGCGAAGGCACAATGCTTTCAAAATTCTGTTTTATAATATAACCCTTTGCGCCAATTTGAAGGGCCTTTATTATATATTCATCATCAGAAAAAGTTGTGAGGAAAAGTATTTTTGCATTTTTATCAGATTTTAGTATAGTTTCTCCGGCTTCAAGCCCTGTCATAGTTTCCATTCGTATATCCATAAGAAGAATATCAGGTTTTAAGCTTTCATAAAGCTCAATAGCATTTCTTCCGTTATAGCCTGTACCAACTACAGTGATATCATTTTCGGATTCAAGTATAGTTTTAAGAGATACACATACTAGCTTGTCATCATCAACAACTAAAACTTTCATAAATTTCTCCTCTCAATCAAAACATCGGGTAATCTGGAGTATTCGCTAAAGTTAATTTATAACTTTAGCCTTCAAATATTTTAAGATGATTTCTTTTTAGGTACTGAAATAAATATTCTAAAGCCTTTATCGGTGCTTATGTTTACATTCCCTCCTATTGCTGAAACTCTGTCAGAAATGTTTTTTATTCCTATGCCATTTTCACTGTTATAGTTTGTTTGTGAACCATTATCCTGAATAACCAGCTGGTACAGTGCCGGATGTTCACGAACTATGATTGAAGCCTCTGTGGCATTAGAGTGTTTAATTATGTTTGATAGGGCTTCCTTTGCTATAGCGATAAAAGTGTACTTAATATTTTTATCTAGGTTTGTATCTATATCATAGTCAAACTTAACAGGGCAAAATGTAAAACTGCCAAGTAACTTTTCAATTTCTGTGTGTAGGTCAATTGATTCCTCATGTAAATCATGTACGCTGCTGCGTATACTGTCCATAGCCTCTGATAGAGTATCCTTTAATAGTCTTAAGTTTTCCTTCATTTCTATATCTTTATTTATAGCCATAAGTGCGCCGATTTGTAGTATTGACCTGGAAAGAAGATGACCTACATTATCATGTATGTCTCTTGCTATTCTATTTCTTTCTCTTAGCGTAGCAAGATGAACTTCGGAGTCTTGTTTTTCTATAAGTTCTTTATTCTGCTTTTCAAGCTGCAATGATATTTCCTTAGTAGTATCACGAAGTTTATAATAGTCGCTTTCAACATTTAAAAGAGAAGCAGTACGGTATTTCAAAATAAATGAAACAATAATTAGTGAAGCAATCATCCACATAGAGGGTTGGTATATATTAGTGATGTTTGCTATTAAAGGAAAAGAAGATAGTATCCACAGTGCTTTAATTCTAAGATATACTGCATCGTAGCATATAAGAGGAATAAAGAATAAGAAATCAGATCTAAAGAAGCAAAGTACCAAAAACATAAAAAATACTGCTATAGTAATACGTTCATCCTCAATATAACTTATTATTGCACTTATTATTATAGAAATTAAAATAGGAATAATGGTGTATATGCTATCCCCATTAGGTATATATAGGGCCGCTGAAACAATAAAAATAACAAGCTTATCAATTAACTTTTTCATAATATTATCCAAACCTTTGTTTTCTAAGAATAGTCATTGTATATAAATTTTAGCATTTAAAATAACAGTGCTCAAGGACATTATTACATTTGTCATATTAAGCTTGGAGTTTATTCACTTATGTATTAAGAGTAAAAGTATTATTATCAGTATATAGAAATAAATATTTAATTATTTTTCGGAGGTATCCTATGGTTATAAATGTTAAAAACTTAGTAAAAAGATATAATGATGTATTAGCTTTAGATCACTTGAACTTAGAAGTAAGAGAAGGTGAAATTTTTGGACTATTAGGACCTAATGGTTCTGGAAAAACTACTGCAATTAATTGTATTTTATCGTTATTAAAATATGATAAAGGTACTATAGAAGTTTATGGCAAGCCTATGACTCCTGATTCGTACGATATTAAGAAAAATATCGGAATAATAATGCAGAATGTTGCTGTATTTGAGGAGCTTACTGTTTATGAAAATATTGATTACTTCTGTGGTATGTATATTTTAGATAAGAAGAAGCGCAAAGAACTTGTAGAAGAAGCTATAGAATTTGTAGGGCTTAAGGACTTTAGAAAGTTTTATCCTAAGAAGTTAAGCGGAGGGCTTTTAAGAAGACTTAATATTGCTTGCGGTATTGCTCATAAGCCTAAGCTTATTATACTTGATGAACCTACAGTTGCAGTTGATCCTCAGAGCAGAAACAATATATTAGAGGGAATACAAAGATTAAATAAAGAAGGAGCTACAATTGTTTATACCTCTCACTATATGGAAGAGGTTGAGGAAATTTGTACAAGGATTGCTATTATGGATAAAGGAAAGATAATAGCTACAGGAACAAATGATGAGCTAAAGGGAATGATAAATTCCGGTGAAAAGCTTACTATTGAGGTCTTTAAGACAGATAATAGGATTTTAGAAGGGGTTAGAGCACTTCCCCATATAAATTCAGCAGAATACAACGGCAACCTGCTTGTTGCTAAATCAAGCCGAGGCAAAAACAATCTAATCGCTCTTTTGGACTACTTAAAATCAAACAATATTTCTATTGGGAAGATCTACTCTGAGCCGCCTACATTAAATGATGTATTCCTTGAAATTACAGGCAAAGAGCTTAGAGATTAGGAGGTGGAAACAGTATGTTTTTTCATAACTACTTATATAGACTCAAGTGCATTGTAAGAGATAAGCAAACCATGTTTTGGACTTTTGTTTTTCCAATAATTTTGGCCACCTTATTTAATATGGCTTTTTCAAATCTTTCAAATTCAGAGACCTTTTCTAAAATTAAAGTTTCTGTAGTTAATGATGAACAATATAAGAAAAATGAAAGTTTTGCAAAAGCAGTAGAGTCAACTTCAGATAAATTGCTGGATGTAAAATATACAACAAAGGAAGAAGCGGAGAAACTTCTTAATGATGATAAAGTTGATGGATATATTTATGTTGATAATGATATAAGGCTTGTTGTTAAACAGTCCGGCTTAAATCAGACTATTTTAAAAAGCTTTTTAGATGACTATAAGCAAACCGCATCTTCGGTAACTACTATTATTAGTGAAAATCCTGCTTCAATTCAAAAGGGATTGCTAAATAATATATCGACCAGGACTGAGTATTTAAAAGAGGTTGCTTCAAGCAGTTCCGCACCGGACACATCAGCAAATTACTTTTACACCTTAATAGCAATGGCTTGTTTATACGGTGGCTTTTGCGGACTAAAAGAAGTAGTTGCCTTGCAGGCAGATTTATCTCCACAGGGAGCAAGGGTTAATATGGCTCCAACCCATAAGTTAAAATTTTTTATGGCTTCCATGGCTGCTGCAGCTACAGTTCAGCTTGCAGAAATATTTATCTTATTGTTATACCTTACTATGATACTAAAAGTTAGCTTTGGAAATCAGCTGGGATATATAGCATTGACTTGTTTAATAGGAACAATCACAGGAGTTACCTTTGGAACTTGTATAGCTTCAATAATAAAAAAAGGCGAAGGTATTAAGATTGCAATCTTAATTGGAACGTCAATGACAATGTCGTTTTTATCAGGAATGATGTACGATAAGATGAAATATATAGTTACAACAAAGGTTCCGATTTTAGGTTATCTTAATCCCGCAAATTTAATAACTGATTGTTTTTATTCACTATATTATTATAATACTCATACTCAATTTTACATTGATATAGCTATACTGTGTGCTTTCACAGTAGTTTTCAGCACATTAACCTATTTGGTTTTAAGGAGGCAGAGATATGCAAGTTTATAAAGCTTTCTTTAAGATAATTTTAAAGAACTTAAATCAAATAATGATTTATATTGTGGTCTTTATATCTTTGGCAATTGCTTTAGCAAATACTAACAGCAGACCTGTAAATACGAACTTTACGGATACAAAGGTCAATATAGCCTTCATAAATAATGATACTGATTCAGTTTTTGTGAAGGGCTTTAAAGATTATCTCGGCAATAATGTTAACTTTGTAGATGTACCTGACGAAACACAAAAACTACAAGATGCTTTATTCTTTAGGCAAGTAGAGTATATCGTAAGAGTACCTAAGGGTTTTACAGAAGAAATGCTAAAAGGAAATGCAGTTCAGCTTGAAAAGACTATAGTTCCAAAGTCAACCAGTTCAATATATATCGATAGTATTATAAACAAATATTTAAATACTGCAAAGCTTTATACTGGAAGTATGGAGAATTTATCTCAGGAACAGCTTGTAAACTACATTAATAAGGACCTGTCACTAAAGACAGATGTAAGTCTTAAAACTTCGGCGGACGAATCTGATAATAATGAAAAGCGCGCTTACTACTTTAATTATATGGCTTATGCTTTGTTTTCAGTTTTAATTTTAGGAGTATCCTCAGTTATGATTGTATTTAATAATACAGATCTTAAGAAGAGAAATCTTTGCTCTCCTATAAAGCTTAGAAGCATGAATTTTCAAATGATACTAGGAAATTTAAGCTTTGCAGTGATTACATGGGTAATAATGATTTTAGCAAGCTTTATAATGTATAGAGGATATATGTTTTCTTCCAAGGGACTCTTATTCCTTCTAAATTCCTTGATATTTACTTTTGCAGCTTTAAGTATAAGTTATCTAATAGGAAATGTTATAAAAAGCAAAACAGCAATGTCTGCAGCAGCAAATGTGGTTTCTTTAGGAAGCTGCTTTATAAGCGGAGTATTTGTTCCGCAGGCTCTTCTTGGGAAAAATGTATTAAGAATTGCAAGCTTTACACCAAACTACTGGTATGTAAAATCTAATAATAGTATTGTTAATATGACTAATTTTGATATGCAAAATCTTGCACCAATATTTTTAAATATGCTTATAATTATTGGCTTTGCCGCAGCTGTGCTGGCAGTTACGCTTGTAGTTATAAAACAAAAAAGAGTAAGTAATTAATAAGGGGCCGCATATGACGGCCCCCTATCTCATATAATTAGCACTTAAAGTCATTCCAGTTTACTGGTGTAACTTTACCGCTTTTCCAGTCTTCTCTAGTTATACCATAACCGATTGAATCGTAAGGTATTCCATCTTGTCCTACCCATGCTTTTCTGTGATGTGATTCTTTTGCAAAGCCACATTTGTTAAATACGCATCTCATGGCATAGTTATCTTGCCTTGTATTAGCTTCTATTCTTTTTATACCGGGATAGTTATTGAATACATATGAAACAAGCCAATTAACAGCAGTTGTTCCTATACCCATGCCGATATATTTTTTTGAGATTCTTATATCGAACAAAGGATCACCATCGTCTAAGTCGTAAAGCCACAAAATTCCTACTTTTATATTATCATCTAAAATAATCCAAAAGGTTTTGTATCCTTCCCCGGTATAAAGTTGGTTTTCATAGTTTGCCCTTATTCTCTCTGGACTTGGATTGGGTGTGCCAAAAAATTCCCAAGTATTTGTGGTTAAAAACTCCACAAGATTATCAATTTCGTCTTTAAATTCCTTAAAGATAAGCCCCATAATTTATATCCCCCTTGCAACAATAGTGAATAATTTACAATTACAAACGTAAATGTAAGCTGCTTGCAAAAATTATAACATTAAATTACAAATTGTGTAAAGAATTAAAGAAATAACGCTTGTATATCAATAAAAATAACTTGTAATATAGTATAGAATAACATATAATGAAATTATAAATAATATGTAATTTATAACCGATAAATAACAGGGGGATTTTAAAATGTTCTATTTATTAATTATCATTTTGTTTCTTAAACCAAGTATTAAAAAAGGGGATTTACCGGAGCAGATAGGAAGAGGCATCATAGGCGTACTTGTTTCTTTCTTTGTCTTATATATTCTAAAGTTTGACAGGAGTCTTTCCTTTATACTATCAATGCTTTGGCTTCCAGCTTTAGTCCAAGTCCTTTTTTATGCAGGAACTTCTTCGGCTAACAACAAGTCAAGGAATAAGACAGTTCAAAAAGGTTCATCAGTAATTCCGCTAATAATGATTATAGCTATATTTTTTAGTGCAGGCTACAACCTTTTCCCTTATATAACAGGGGGAGCAAAGAGTTTGGCTAAAATGGTTCCTGTAAAAGAAAGTACAGAAAAGGTTTCTCAAATTGATGCAGAGCATGTTGTTGTTATTTCACCTGAGACTGCTTACTACGAAATGCAAAAAATGATAGGCACATTGCCTAATCCAAGCGTATATAAAGTTGGAGAACTTGGAATCACAATGACTAAAAATGGAGCAGTGTATGTAGCTCCAATTGAAGTTGATGGCTTTTTCAGAGCTCTTACAAACAGACAGATACCTGGGGTTATGTATGTATCAGCAGAAAAGCAGGAAGAAGCTAAAATTATAAACATGCCTGTAGGCTCAGCAGAATCGCTTATATTAGGACATAACTTAGAAAGAAATTTGCGTAATGCTAAACCTGATGCAATACTCTTTAATGCAAATGCGGAGCTTGATGATGAAGGAAATCCATATTATGTAGGTACCTATGGACATTATAGGTATGGACGTAAGGGCCCTGTCATTGATGGCGTACTATTAATGTCTTTTAAGGATGGAAAAATAACAGACTACAGCAAGGATAAAGTTCCTGCATGGGTAGATGAAATTTATCCATCAGATGTTTCAGAGGCTTATAATGGTTATTTCGGAACTTTAGAGAAAGGATTAATAAACAAGCTTTTTGCAAAGGTTGGAGTTCATATTCCTACAGAGTGGAGCGGAGATACAAAAGTAGAGGGACTTCAGGTTAATTCAAAGGAAGTAACAGGAGTTATAGACGGTAATGGAAAGATGAATTGGTTTACCGACCATACCAACACTTCAAGTTCTTCAACTACTATGACGGGGTACACCCTTATGGATATGAGAACTGGAGATATGATTTACTATAAGACATCAGGATATATAAACGGAAAAGGAGCTATGAATGCTGTTGATAAAACTTTAGGAGCAAATAAATCAAATTGGGCTCCGGTACAGCCGCTCTTTTATAATATTTTTGGAACAGAAGCCTGGGTGGTTCCGGTAGTTAACAAGACAGATGGAGCTCTAGTTAAGGTGGCAATAGTTGCTGCTCAAAATAGCTATGTTGTATTGGAGGATAATAAAACAAATGCTATAGAATCCTTTAAAAATGCTATTGCTTATGGAAAGATAAGTGCTTCCAATGATAAAAATGCAAACAGCATAAAAGCAGATGAAAAGACTATTACAGGAAAGATATCAAGAATAAATCCTGTAACTGAGGATGGAAATACTGTTTTCTATGTAAAGCTTGCAGAAGGACCAACGGTTTATATGGTTACTAAATCAGCAGGAATTGATATTGTCTTAAGCAAGGAAGGAGATAATGTTGAGATTAAATATCTTGATATAAAAGATAATAACGTTATTTCAACAACCGGGTTTAAGGATAATAGTATAAAATAAAAAATGGAGTTATCTTGATATAATCATATCAGGATAACTCCATTTTTTTATTTTGCTTACTACGATTATAAGTATTGAAAAAAATCTGAAAAGTAAGAGTATAATTAAGTATAGATATTGATAATTTCTATATAGATATGAAAATGTAATTTTATAGTAGTGATATTTTAAAGTTTTATTAACAGGATAAAATTCAATTGACAGAAGTAATAGTGTGGAGTACACTTTAAAAGAGAACGGAGGTTTTCTAATGCAGTATTTAAAAGATGAAGTTCGAAACAGCATAGCTGAAGAAGCTTTGAAGGAGTTTATGGAAAAGGGCTATGAAGGTGCTTCTATAAGAAGCATAGCAAAAAAATCAAATACATCCGTAGGCAATATATATAAGTATTTTGAATCTAAGGAAGCTTTATATGAGAACCTTATAGGATCTGTTTATCACAGACTTATAGATTACATAAAGCAGTTTGATAAGGTGGAGCTTAATGAAAATGCTCAGCTTATATTTTATGAGCTTATGGAAAAAATAATGGAAGTTGTTAATGAGAGCAGCACTGAGATTTCCATACTTTTAAATCAAAGCAAAGGATCAAAATATGAAAACTGCAAGAATATCTTTGTTGACTTTATTACGAGAATTGTTACTGAAACAATGAAGTATCAATTATCCAATAAAGGAAGAAAACTTAAGGATAACTTTGCTATATACCTTGTTTCTCATAGTCTTGTCGAGAGTATTGCCATTATTGTAAGAGAGCGCAAAGATGGTGCTGAAGTTAGAAAACTCATACTCAATATAGTTGATATTTTTTATACTGATATTGTAGATAAACTGGATAGTGAAGATATTTGATAATAATATGCTTCTGTTAAAAGGAAGTATATTTTTTGAATTAAAAGAGAACAATGGTTCATGACGTTAATAAAGGAGAGGCTAAGATATGGGTAGTTTTGTAGAATTAAAGAATGTAAATAAGACCTATGATATGGGTGAAGTTGCAATTACAGCAGTAGATGATGTTTCATTTTCTATAGAAAAAGGTGAGTTTGTTATTGTTCTTGGTGCCAGCGGTGCCGGAAAATCAACAATACTTAATCTTTTAGGAGGAATGGACAGCGTAACCTCAGGAAGTATATTCGTAGATGGAAATGAAATAAGCAAATATAATAAAAAGATGCTTACAAAATACAGACGTGAGGACATAGGCTTTGTATTCCAATTTTATAATTTGATTCAAAATTTAAATGCAGTGGAAAATGTGGAGCTTGCAGTAGAAATCTGCCAAAATCCTATGGATCCTGTTGAGGTACTTAAAAATGTTGGACTTGAGCATAGACTTTATAACTTCCCTTCTCAGCTTTCAGGGGGAGAGCAGCAGAGGGTTTCTATAGCAAGAGCTATTGCAAAGAATCCTAAGCTTCTGCTTTGTGACGAGCCTACCGGAGCTTTGGACTATAATACCGGAAAGTCTATTTTAAAGCTTTTGTCAGATACGGTAAAAATGTACAATATGACAGTTGTGGTTATTACACATAATTCAGCCATAGCACCAATAGCTGATAAAATAATTACCGTTAAAAGCGGAAAAATATCAAGTGTAAGAAAAAATGAAAATCCAGTATCAATAGAAAGCATAGAGTGGTAATTATGAAAAAGACGTTTTTTAAGAACTTATTTAGAGACATAAAAAAGACGCTTTCAAGGTTTTTATCAATAGTTATAATTATTGCAGTGGGTGTAGCCTTTTATGCTGGTGTTAGAGCTACAAGTCCTGATATGAAAATGTCAGGAGATTCTTACTTCAGTAAAAATAATCTTATGGATTTTAAATTGATTTCTACCCTTGGACTTACTAAAGATGATTTGGCCGAGGTCAAAAAGCAAAGTGGAGTTACAAATGCAGAAGGAAGTTATTCTATAGATGCAGTAATTGAAAAAGATAAGAAACAATTGGTACTCAACATTAATGCTTTGCCCTATGAAAATGGAATTAACAGTATAAGGATGATAAAAGGCAGACGTCCGGAGAACTCAAATGAAGCCGTAGTTGAAGATAAATTTTTAAAAGAAAATAAGTTGAATTTAGGTGACAGTGTAGTTCTTAAATCAGGAAACGACACAAAAATTGAAGATAATTTAAAAAACACTGAGTTTAAGATTGTTGGAACTGCAGTGTCCCCATTATATGTATCTGCGCAAAGACAGCTAAGTTCAGTCGGAAATGGTTCTGTAAGAGGCTTTGTGTATATACTTCCTGAGGTTTTTAAGAGCGAGGTTTATACAGAAATTTATGTACGAACAGATGGAACAGAATCAATAAACAGCCTTTTGGATAACCAAGGCTATAATAATAAAATTGAAAGCATAAAAAGTTCGCTTAAAAATCTTGGGATATCAAGAAATGAAATAAGATATGCTGAGGTTTTAAAAACCGGGACAGATAAGTTAAATGAAGCAGAAGAAAAGCTTAACAGCTCAAAAAAAGAAGCAGAAGAAAAGTTTGCTGATGGATATAAGCAGCTAAATGATGCAAAAGATAAGCTGACTAAAGGATGGTCAGAACTTAAGAAAAATGAAGCTCTTTTTAATCAAAAAATGGCAGATGGAAAAAAACAGATAGAGGATGGAAAAAAGCAAATCCTATCTGGAGAAAATGAAATAAATTCAAAGAAAAAGGATATTGAGAATGGAAAGCTTCAGCTTGCAGAAGGCAAGAAACAGATTGATGAGGGTGCAGCAAAGCTAACTGCAGGTAAGATTCAGGCAGCAGGAAGTATATCTTCAGCAATTGCAGAGCAGGTAGCAAATGCTAAAAAGCTTGCAGACACTAATCCTTTAAATCCTGTTTATGCATATCAGTATAATGCAATGAATCAGCTTTATGAAAAAGATATAAAGGGAAAAGATTTTGACAGTATGTACAGCTCTTTAAAGGCTGATAATGCTCTAGAAAATATAAAAGCCTATTTTGATATAGAGGGATTAAAAAACAACTTTGACAAATCAGCTTCTGATATAAGTAATGGAAGGCTACAACTTGCTAATAATGAGAAGAAGCTTCAAGATGGAGAAGTTCAGCTTAATAATGGTATAGCTCAGCTCGACTCTAGTAAGAAAAAAATTGCAGATGCTGAGGTACAACTAAATAAGGGAAGGGCAGAAGGACTTTCAAAGCTTGAGAGTGGAAGAAAAAAGCTTGAAGACGGGCAAAAAGAAATTGATACTAACACTGAAAAGCTAAAGTCAGAAGAAGAAAAGGCTAATGCTAAAATTAAAGATGCAGAAGATGAAATCCAAGAGAACAGGGATAAACTAAATGATATCAAAAAGCCTGACTGGTATGTCCTTGGAAGATCTGAGAATGTAGGGTATGAGACCTATAGGCAGGACAGTGACAGAATAGATAATATAGGTAAGGCATTTCCACTCATATTTTTCCTTGTGGCAGCTTTGGTGAGCCTTACAACAATGACAAGAATGGTCCAGGAAAAAAGAATTGAGATAGGTACCTTTAAGGCTTTAGGTTATTCCAGAGCTTCAATAGTAGCTCATTATCTTATTTACTCACTTTCAGCAAGCATTATTGGAAGTCTTATAGGTATCTCAATTGGGTTTAGGTTATTTCCACCTTTAATAATGAATGCTTATGGGTCGCTTTACGCAATTGCTGATAACTTAACACCTTTTAATACAGGTATTGCACTGCAGGCTTCCTTGGTAGCTGTGTTATTTACAGCAATAGCTGCTGTAGCAGCAACTTTGGATGAATTAAGAGAAGTTCCGGCATCTTTAATGAGGCCAAAGCCGCCTAAATCTGGTAAGAAGATACTACTTGAAAGAATTAATTTTATATGGAAGAGGCTCAGCTTCACAAAGAAGGTTACTGCAAGAAATATATTTAGATATAAACAGAGGCTTATCATGACGGTTGTAGGTATAGCAGCTTGTACAGGGCTTATGATAACCGGATTTGGACTTAAGGAAGGAATAATTGGAGCAACTGAAGCTCAATTTAATAAGATCTATAGATACGACATGCAGGGTACTCTTAATAAAAGCATAAATGAAGCTGATAAGAATGATGTAAAACAAAAGGCTTTAAAAGATTCAAATGTTAAATCTATACTATTTACTTATTCAAAGAATGCTTCAGCAAAAGGTAAAAATTCAAAGAGTCAGGATGCTTATGTAATTGTTCCTGAAAATAACGCTGAATTTAACAGCTATATAAATTTAAACACTAAAGATCAAGAATTAAAGCTTCAAGATGATGGGGTTATTTTATCTGAAAAACTTTCAAAGCTTCTTAATAAAAAGGTAGGAGATACCTTAGAAATTACCCTTAATGATAAGATTGTTGAAGCTAAGATTTCCGGAGTAACTGAACATTATATCCAGCACTATATATACATGAGCCAAACCTATTATCATAAGATAACTGGAAGCAATATAACCTACAACAGCTTCTATGGACTTTTAAAAAGCTTATCTGAAGAAGATGAAAGTAATACTTCAAGTGCTTTGAAAGCCATAAGCGGTGTAAATTCTGTAGGCTTTAAAAATAATGTTCATGTTGACTACAATAAAAGTATTGATAGTGTTAATACAGTAGTACTTGTACTTATTGTATCTGCAGGGGTTTTAGCATTTGTTGTAATATACAATCTTACAAATATTAATATTTCAGAGAGAAGAAGAGAACTTGCAACCATTAAGCTTTTAGGTTTTTACGACCATGAACTTGCAGCTTATATATACAGAGAAAATATGATATTAACGGTGATAGGAAGCATAGCAGGAATAGTAGCAGGAATTCTTTTAAACAAATTTATTCTTGTTACTGCTGAAACAAATGTAATTAAATTTTTAGAAAAAATCAGCCCGATTTATTTTATATATTCTGTTTTGCTAACTATTCTATTTTCAGTAATTGTAAACTTAGCTATGTATAAGCGTTTTGATAAAATTGATATGATAGAATCACTTAAGAGTGCAGAATAAAAACACCCCGCTTTTTTCACAAATGAAAAAAGCGGGGTGTTTTTTAGATTTATAGTTGGAAAAGTCACCGAATAGACACCTTTCGTAGCTTTAAATCATAGCATAATATTGTGATTACTTAAAAGGAAGGAATGAAATGTATAACAACTACAGGACATATCCATGGCCTTATTATGATGATTCATCAAGATACTATTCAGACGATGGATATAACTATGAAGAATATCCATATCCCTATATGGATAATACGCCATTGCATAATCCGTTTTTTTACAGACAGTTTACAGAAGATTATTTCCCTTATGATGATGAAATGAATTACGCCTACAGATCTGATTCTTTTGAGGGAGATCGTTTAGTTGATCTTAAAGATTATGGCCCACAGCCTTATACAGTTAATATAAATGAGGCTACTAAGCAAAATGACAATTTCCGTACTGCTTTATGGACAGGAAAACATCTGCAGGTTACATTAATGAGTATAGATGTTGGTGATGACATAGGTCTAGAAATTCATCCTAATGTTGACCAATTCTTACGTATTGAAGAAGGCCAGGCAATTGTTAAGATGGGAACCAGAAAAGACAACCTTGATTATCAAGCTCGAGTTTCAGACGACTTTGCAATAATGGTACCTGCAGGAACTTGGCACAATGTTATTAATACAGGAGATACGCCTCTAAAAGTATATTCCATTTATGCACCGCCTCAGCATCCACATGGCGTAGTTCATGTAACTAAGCCAAGTGATCATGACTAGTTGGAGAGCACAGGCGGTTAACTAAAGAAGATATGTATTTGCACTGACTTTTTATCCTTCTTCCAAAAGTTTTTTAAATATATAAAGCTGTAATATAAGGTCATGCATTGCGCTAAAACCTAATGATTACAGCTTATTTTTATAAATATATAAATCATTTTGCAAAATTTTAATAAATTTATCTAAAGAGCTTTATTGACTCATAAAAGTCATTAAAACTTTGCTTCAACCTGTAATAATATTCATCAGTATCATCTGTAATGGCACAGAACTCAAAGCCTGAATCTTTATAAAACTTTATTATTTCAGGCAAAGCCTTAACAGTATTTATATTATTTGAATTACAGTGGGCAAGTATTATTATTCTGGAATATTGAGGTTTTATATTTTCACCATTTTTTATAATTTGACTTACAGTAGCATCCGGTCTGCTGCCATCATACAAATCTATGTTCCAATCGTACACTTTAAGATCATGGCTGTGAAGCTTATCTAAAAGACTTAGTGTAAGATGATGAGAGCTGCCTCCCGGAAATCTTACCGCAGTAGGAGAAACATTTATGGTTTCTTTAATCTTTTTTTGAGTCTGAAGCATTTCATCGACAAGAGCATCTTCACTTCGATAAATTTTTTTGAATTTATGACTGTAAGTATGTAGGCCAATAGTGTGTCCTTCATTATACATTCTCTTAAGAAGTTCTTCCCTTTCAGGAATTTCTTTGCCAACTACGAAGAAGGTTGCTTTAACATTTTGCTCTTTAAGAGTGTCTAGTATCTTATCAGTTATAACAGGTATTGGTCCATCGTCAAAGGTGAGATATACCTTTTTCTTTGTACAGTCTTCTTCTTTGGCCTGAACGTATTTGCCAGAATTTATTATAGAAGCAATGATTGTTAAGACTATTAGTAGAGATAATAGTCTTGCATATATGTTAGTTTTCATTAAAATCAGCCCTCCCCAAGATGTTGATTATCAGTATTCAGGTAAAGTTTATAAAATTATAAAGTCTATTATCTATTATTAGTTGTTTATATTTAATTAATAAGTGGTAATGTTTGAAAATTGATTGGATTATACTATAGGTATATATCCGAAAACTCCATTTTTATGTTTTCTTCTAAAAACTGACTTTCTACAGAGTTAATAGGTGTCTTGTCTTCAACTAATCTGCTGGGAATTTTGATTATAAATTCACTTCCTAGCCCCAGTGTGCTTTTTACAGTAATTTCTCCACCATGCATTTCTACAAGAGATTTTACAAGTGATAATCCAATTCCGCTTCCTTCGGCATTTCGTCTAAGAGTAGTATCTACCTGAGTAAATGCATCGAATATTTTTTCAAGCATATCTTTAGGAATACCACATCCTGTATCTCGAATTGAAATGAATACGTATTCACAATCTTCATAAATATTGACATATATTTTCCCGCCATTGTTAGTGAACTTTATGGCATTAGATAATAAATTGAGTATAATTCTTTCAAATTTTTCTGGATCAAATGCTATAATTTTCTCCTCAGTTTCAGTGTCAAAAATGAGTTCAATATTTTTTAAACGTGCATATTCAGATACAGAAAGTGCTAACTCCTCAATAACACTTACAATATTATTATTAGTTAAATTCAACTTAAAGAAGCCCAACTCTATCTTATTCATATCAATGAGATTATTAATAAGCCTAAGCAGCCTATAGCAATTTTGTTTCATAACCGAACAGTACTTATAAAATACGTTATTTTCAGAAGATATTTTACCTGCTGAATAAAGACTCTCCATTAATTGAAGAGAACTAAAGATAATATTTAATGGAGTCTTAAGTTCATGAGAAATTGTTGAAAAAAGTTGGGTTTTTAATTTGTTATACTCCTCAGATTCTTTAAGTAATAAGTCTTTTTTCAATATCTCAATTCGCAAGTTCTGAGAAATATTTTTAAGTCGTATTTCCTCATAACCAATTTTGGAAAGTGCATTTGCAATTACAAAAAGCACTTCTGCCGCAGCTTTAACATTCTTTTCTTCCATAATTTTTATTTTCTTTACAGCTTTTACAAGGTTATCCTCATCAACACCTATTTCTTTAGCGATATTTCTATATTCATGTAGTTCGGGGGTTTTGGTTAGAACCTGGCCTCCTAGGATAGTTCCTATTTGTGTATCACCAATCAAAATTGGTGCTGCAAAATCTATTAGTTTTGCATGGCAGGTATATATATAAGGCCTGCCAAGGCATGCTGCCCTTTCGCCGCCCTTTCTGTGAGATTCTGCGCACCTGCAGTCTCCGATAGCAGTAGAATGAATATAATTTGTACAAAAATTTGTGTATGAACTAGGAGTCGTTACGGGAGTCCCATTTTTATCAACAGTCACGCTAGCAATATTCAAACTTTCAGCAAAATTATTTTGAAAAAGTTGAAGTAAATCTATATTAATAACATCTCTTATTTCAAGTAAATTTACATCAATATCCCCAGAACTATCCCTGACTATCATATTAACCTCCATTAACTTATAGGAATATGGAACATAATACCTAAATTTGTATTATGTTAAAAAATATGAAGTATTTTGATATAAGATTATTCTACATGAACTTGCAAAATCCTTTATATATAAAAAATTATGTTTTATCTTATTAGTAAGATAATTCTAGGCTTTGACATATAAACTATTATCCCGATAAGTTAAGCTTTATATATTTCAAAAAGATAAGAAGCCGACAAGGCATAGAAGTGTTGTAATTATTGAAAATAAAGAAACTATTTTGGCTTCGTGCCACCCGGATAACTCAAAAGCATGATGAATAGGAGCCATCTTAAAAAATCTTTTACCTGTAGTTTTAAAATATATTATTTGAATTAAATCAGACACTGCTTCTAACACATAGATGCCGCCGACAATTGCGATAATGAGAGGATTTTTAATTACGATTGCTACTGATGATATAAGTCCGCCAAGTGCAAGCGCTCCAGTATCACCCATGATTACTCGTGCCGGAAAAGAATTGTATCTTAGAAATCCAAGCAAAGAACCGGAAACACATCCGCAAAAGATTGCCAGAGAATAGTAACCCATGCTGAAGCTTATTAAAGAAAAAAATACCATTACAAGCAGAGTAACAGAAGCAGCAAGTCCATCTAATCCGTCAGTCAAGTTTACCGAATTTGTTGTTGATGCATAAATAAATAATATAAATGGTATGTACAGAATTCCAAGATTTAAATTTTTTCTTATAAAGGGAATCATAATTGTAGATCCAATCGCTGGGTTAATATAGGCATAAATGGTGCAGGCTGTTGAGACAACTATTAATAGCAGCATCTTTTGTCTTGAAGTTAAGCCTTCATTTTTTTTATGCAGCTTTTTTAGGAAATCATCAAGAAACCCTATAAGTCCAAAGGCCGTAAAGGAACAAACAACAAAAAGTATTTCCTTATTAAATTGTTTGTGAAAGAGAAGCATTGCTGCTATGGATGAAAAAATAAATATAATTCCTCCAAAGGTAGGTGTGTTTGCTTTTTTATAATGGCTTTTGGGTCCTTCCTCACGGATGTTCTGCCCAAGTTTTAGAGCTTTAAATACCGGAATTAAGAACCATCCTGTAATTGAGGCTATTGCAAAGCTCAGTAGTACTGCATAAACAATGTAGTTCAAAATATACACCAACCTTCTTTTAGTTAAGTATTTTTAAATTTCCATGATTATGGTAATATATTAATTAGCTTAACTCAATAAGTATGTATAAATATCAAATTTAATTGAACACAATAGGATAATTAATTGAATAATATTCAACTAATTTGAATGTAATTATATAAAGAGAATATAACAACGAACATGGGGAGATAAAAGTGAGCAAGGATTTAGTTGAATTAAAAGAAATAGATGAAAAGGTCAAAAATGAATTAATACGCATGAAGAGCAATCCGGAAGCAGCCTTTGAGGATAATAACAAGGTAAAGGCTTTAAAAAATAATATTTATGAGAAAGTCTCCAAGACCTTTGTATACAATTTAAGGAGGCTTATTATGCTTGAAGCTACTCAGAAAAAGCTTGCTAAGAAAATAGGAGTATCTGAGGACTTGCTTTCAAAATACAAATCCGGAGAGGCATTTCCTTCCATAGAGACCTTGCTGTACATTTGCGAAGTCTATAATATTTCATTAGAAAAGCTTATATCTACACCATTAACTGCTGGAGATATAGAGAGTATGGCAACAAATAATATAAATGAGCTTAATATATTTGAAGAGAAATACTATGCGTATTTTCTTGTAACAAACATTGCTAAAGAAGGGGCAATACATGAAGGTATTGCTGAATTCAAGAATGATGCGGTGGTTTTTAAAATTTTATCAAGGGGATCAGTAGTGAAACATTTTAAAGGAAACTACAAGGCATCTGAAAAACTTATAGCTTTTAATCTTAATAGTCAAAGTGATGGTGTTGCTTACATAAGTATGATTAAGCCAAATATAAATAAGAACAAATATCTTGGCGGGTTGGCTATGCTTATGCTGCCTTCAGATGCAAACAGCAAGCCTTGTGTTCAGAAAATTTTATTCAGCAGGATTAGGTTGGATAGAGAAATGTATTATGATAATTTAAAGGATTTACTAAGATTTGATGCTGAAGAATTGAACAGGGGAAGCATTAAATTATCTCAATGGGAGGATGAAACTGCCTATAATTTTTTGCAAAAGCTTATATAACTGTATGTAGTGAACAATAGGCAGTTCTTAATAATTATCTGGATAGTCTTTTGCATTTTTCCTTAAGCTGCATTGCTTCGTTAAGATGGACAATATTATGACGGGTTATAGGCATTAGTAAAATACCGGCAGTATTTTTTCTGCCCCAAAAATCAATTAGCCATTTGGAAGCCTCAACATCTAATACTGCACCTTCGTCTAAAATACGCTGCAATCTGGATGCCTCCATTTTCTTCTTTATATCGGAGGGATCAAGTCCTTTGATAATTTCTCTTGTTTTTCTTCCTACAGCTTTTCTGTAATTTTTCAGCTCCTGCATATCTATCTTTAAGCTGAAGTCAATAATCTCTTCATTAGTCATGGCATTGCCTGTGTCGCAAATATCTACTTTCATTTTTTCAAGCCAGTTATCACTGTTTATAACCTGTATATCATCAGCTATTAATATGTTCATCGTTATATCTTCGATTCTACTTAAATGCCATAGACACCAAGCTATAGTGGCTTCATCCTTTGGTGAAGGCATAGTTCTAAAGGCTGCGTCGCTTAAGTTGTCCCATAAATCATCCTCAAAGGTTGTTTCATCAATTTGCGAAACCTCAGAAAGGTGAACCATGGCATGCTGCCTTAAGCATAAAGCAATTGCCTCATCAAACTTATCCTTCTTTGTTATTATACTTTTTAATAGATTATGATTTGAATTCCATACTTGTTTTCTATTATCTGTATTCATATTTATTACCTTCTATCTTTACTCAATGTGTTCTTCATTGATTCTTATAATCTCTATCTCAGGATAATTTTCCTTTATCATTTTTACTAAGCTTTCCAATCCAAATATCTCAGTAAAGGTATGACTGCCAACTATAAGATTAATTTTACTGTACTGCGCATATTGAACTGTGTAAAGTATCTTTTCACCTGTAAAATATGCATCACAATTAAGGTTAACTGCGTCTTTTATATCAATAGCAGAAAAACCTGCACCTGTTACAACTGCGAGCTTCTTTATTAATTTATCATTGTTGTTCCATTTTCGTACGGGTTCCTCTAATAGTACTTCTATTTTATTCACAAGTTCTTGGAACTCAATAGGCTCTTCTAGTTCACCTATTCTGCCGCAATACAGTCCTTCTTCCTTTGAAAATTTATCTATGACCTTAAAGCCAAGTTTATTTAGTATTGAACAGTTATTGCCAAATTCAGCATCATCTAAGGGTAAATGAACAAAGAAGTGGGTTATATTAGCTTGCCTTAGAATTTCTGTAACTTCTTCTTTTATTCCGCTCATCCACTCCCAGGCATCATGATGAGTTATCAGCAAATCAACATTGTTTTTAACGGCTTCTTGCGCAGACTCTATAGTAAGGTTTGTACAATATCCGAGCTTTGAAATATTACTTTTGCCTATATTAGTAAAGCCATACTCATTTTTGTCTTTTACTACTTCTAGCTTTTCTTTCGTAAAAGCATCTACAATAAAGTTTTCAAAATCCTTAATTAGCATGATTTCCTCCTTTTAGTCGGAACACTGAGCAATTAAAAATTACCCGCTTCCCTTCGGGCACAGGGTAACTTAAGACATTCGCTTCGCTCATAAGTTACCCGCTAAAGTCCATTCAGGACTTTAGCCTCCTTATAAAAATTATTGTATGTTCATGATATTAACGATTTTCGCTATTTACATGCGCCGCCATTATAGTATTTGTCTATCATTATCCTATGGCTGTTAGGAATATTATCAGGCAATTCTTCATAAGTGAAAAATTTCAATTCTTTAGTTTCAAAATTATCTATTTTTAGTACACCCTTAAAGTTCCTAGTAAAGTAACCAACAGTTATAAAGTACACCTTATCACCATTTGGATGCTCCATATAACATTTTTCTCCTGAGGTAGTCCCTAATAATGTTAGTTCTTTAATATTTAGCCCTGTTTCTTCCTTAGCTTCTCTAACAGCAGTTTGCTCCAAGGATTCTCCTAGTTCGGTTATTCCACCTATTAAACCCCATTTGAATGGAAAGGTGCCGCGTTTTTGGAGAAGGACTTGATTATTTTCATTTATTATTAGCATGTTAACTCCTGTTAAGTTTATTGGATCGTGTCCAACTCTATCACGGATGTATTTTACATAATTAACTTCCTGCATTTGTTCCTCCTTATTTAGGATTTAACTTGTAAGAGTTTAATTATAATTTACAAATTTATATAATTAATCTGTCGTACTATTTAAATTATAACCTAATTCATTAGTTATATAATCCAGCCATTGTCTTTGCGGATCCACTATATTAGGTAGCTCAGAAATAGGAGCCCAAAATAGTTTAAAGTTATGGTTATCCGTAAACTGATTCCACTCAGCTGGTGTATCTCCGGTAAAAGAAAAGTGATAGAAATGTCGTACTAATTCCTGAGATAGGCACTCTTTAGGAACCCAGCCCATAATTTTATAGGTCACATAATTAGGATTAGGATATCTATCATCTTCTTTATATTCGACCTGAAAAAATTCATCCTCAGCTCTATTACATGAATTTACCCATATTCCTCTCCTGAATTGAGCCCAATCAAAGCTGGTTACATCTGGTCTTGAAAATACTTTTGTTCTATTTATGACAACAAATCTATCTTTAGGTAAGCTTGTCTTCATTAAACCGATATATGTTTTATTTTCAAATTCCTGTAGTCCTGTTTCTTCTTTTGCTTCCCTTAAAGCAGCTTCAAGTGGAGTTTCGCCTATCTCCACAGTTCCCGCGGGAATTTGTATACCTGCATTAGGATGTTCAAATAGAAGCAGCTCAGTTACTCCATTTTTAGTCCTAGTTATGAATATTGTTACTTTTTCTAAAGCCTGCATTCCTTCACCTCATTAAAAACTTACGGGTAATATAAATTTAAGAATATCTGTCAGATCATCTGTATCGATTGAATATAGTGCATTTTCTTGAACTTTAGGAGAACTGTTTATTGCTATTGATTTTCCGCAGTATTTAAAAACTGGAATATCTGTTGAACCGTCGCCTACAGCAGCACATTCCTCAGGGTTTATATAATTATTTTTGCAAAAATCCTGAAGGCACTCAATTTTTTGTTCCGCGCCGATGTAATTGAGAATTTTACCTGTAAACTTACCGTGAGCAACTTCATAGTCACTGCCATAGTAACTATCAAAGCCCCAAATATCGCATACAACTTTGGCTACTTGCTTTGGCCCAACGGTAATAACAATACATTTAATATTGTTCTCATGTAAGGCTTCAACAACACTTTTTATATTCTTTAATGGTTTTGCAATTGCTAAAAAAGATTGAGCAATTTTACATTCCTCAAGACCAAGAAGAAGTTTTGCTCTAAGATAGTCTGCTGATATGTAGTCGATAAGCCCATTATCCTCCTGATCTTGGATAATTGAGTGCTCTTTTTCTTTTCCGTTTAATATACATGGCAGCATAACCGAATGAATTTCTCTGATTAGAGTATCATCAAGATCAAAACAAACAAGTTTCAAACTTTCCATTTTATATTCTCCTATTAAACATTTAGTAAGATAAATAGTCTAATTCTAAAAATTCAATATGTTTTATTAAATTATACCATAAAGGTATAAGTATGGAAGTTTTACTTTAGGTTATTCAGAAATGTATTGCATATAAAGCTATAAAAGCTAATGAACTTATATTATGTTATAATTATAATAGTGTATGTTGCTATGTGAGCAAATAAAGAGAGGTTAATAAGTCATGAATAGATATCCTGAACCAACGGTTAGCGCAATTATTTTTAATTCAGATGGAAAAGTGTTATTGTGTAAATCTCATAAATGGGACAATAAATATGTAATTCCCGGTGGCCATGTAGAACTAGGGGAAAAACTGGAGGAAGCCTTAAAGAGAGAGATACGCGAGGAAACAGGCTTAGAAATATATGATATAAAATTGATCAGTTTAAAAGAAAGCATATATAGCGATACCTTCGAAGAGAAAAAGCACTTTATATTTATTGACTATGTTTGCAAAACTTTATCAAGTGAAGTGCGTTTAAATGATGAAGCTGAAGAATATGAGTGGGCTGATTTAGAAGAAATTGAGCGGTATGATTTAGGTGGATTTACAAAGGAATTATTAATTCAGCTAAGAGATAGAAATGAATCTCAGCATAGCGTGAATATATTTTATAATTACTAAATATATTATTTATTAGTTTTTGGATTGGAGTGTGTATTATGAAAAAAAATTTAGATAATATGCTTACGATAGAGTGTAAAGATATTATATTGAGAGAGTTTAAGCTGGAAGATTTAGACGAGTTATATAATCTTACATTACAGCCTGAAATAATAGATATTTTACCTGATTGGAAGGCTTCAAAGGAACAACGCAGGGAATGGCTAATAAACGTTCATATGAAGAGCAATAAAGAGTTCTTGGAGTCAGTACCAGCTGTCGAAGATAAATGGCTGAATCTAGGGATCATACTAAAGAAAACAAATGAGTTTATTGGCTGGTGTTGTACAGGCCCTCATGATGAATTGCCAGAGCCTAATCGTGAGATAGGTTATGCGATTTCAAAATATCATAGAAATAAAGGCTATACAACACAAGCAGTTCAAGGCTTGACCAGTTATTTGTTTGAAAAAACAAATGTTGAAGTTTTAAATGCTATAGCGCTAACAAGTAATTTCTCCTCTAATAGAGTAATACAAAAATGCGGTTTTAAACTTGAAGATGAAATCAAAATTGATGGTCATGAATTTTATCACTATAAATTAAGAAAAAGTCAATGTCAAAGCAGCACAAACGGTTAGTATTACTTAAAAAAGTTATATGTTTTTGTAATAACATTTTTACTCTTTTTCTTAATCCCAAACATAAAGCAGGTTACTGAAAATCTTCTTAAAATTTCATAACATAGCAAAGTAATAATAAAGCTTATTATAAGAATTAATGTAAACTGAATGGAAACCAGTTTTGTAAACTTTACTGCATAGAAAGCAACAACAACTAATACAGATTGATGAAAGAAGTATATTGGAAATGTCGCTGGAGAGAAATACTGAGTAAATTTATTGTTAAAATTGAGATATGTTTTACCGAGGCCGAGTATTGCAAGTATGCCGATCCAGGTAAGCATACGCTGTTCAATATCCCATACAAGTCCATGTCCCATATTATTTAGCTGCATAAAGCTTCTTATAGCCATAAGGATTATCCATGAAACTCCAAGCAGCCAGCGATATTTAGCAAGTTTGTCCTGAACTTCCTCAAGGCTGAGCAGGAAAAATCCAAGCAGAAAACATGCAAGGAATTCGCTGACACTTTTTCCGCTAAGTTCAATGATTGGAGTCATTAGCAATATAACAAGAAACATAGAAAGAAGCATAGGCATTTTAACTTTGCCGCCATCTATTTTTTTATTTCTCTTGCTATACCACTGCATGAGCGGAAGTGCAATTATTGAAATTATAAATAAATACAGCACAAACCATGTATGTGCAGGGGTAAAACCTCCATCATAGCCTGTTAGGTCTGTAAACTTTGTGAAAAATATAATATAATGCTCAAAATATCCTCCTGAGTAGCCGTTATGAAAAATATCAGCTATGTAGCTTTGTACAGGAATAATTAACACAATTCCGAACAAAAGTGGAATTAACAGCTTCAAAACTCTTTCCTTTAAATATTCTTTGCCGCTGCGCTTTTTAAGTGCATAGGAAGAAGAAATTCCTGCAATAGCAAAGAGAAGTGACATCCACCACGGATATACGATTATATTAAACTGAGAGAGAACCGTAACCGGTGTACTAAACACGTAAAAGGGCTCATTAAAGGTATTAAAAACCATACATGTATGAAAAGGAAAAAGCAACAAAATACACAGAATTCTTATATTATCAATGTAATATTTCCTCATTTTTAATCCTCTATCATAAACATTTGTCTGCAAAGCTTTCTTCCTGATTCAGTTTTAAAGATTTTATTATAAATCGCCTGTATATTTTCTTTGCTTTCCTGGTTTTCAAATAGATTTACAAGAAAATCAGCTTCCACTAAAATCTGATAATCAATTCCATCGATATTGGAGTAAGTATGATGATGTGCAACCAAGTAGCTTACTCTCTCAATAAGCTCTTTTCTAAATCCAAGCCTATTTAGTAGCTCTTCTGCATAAGCAGGTCCTTCTTGTTCTTGAAGCTTTCCGTTACACTCTCCGTACTTTTCCATGCAAACTTTGATTCCGATATCATGAACAATTGCTGCTGCCTCTAAAACTTCCATGCTATCAGGTGGAATATTCTCCATACTTCCAATAAGAAGTGCAAACTCATGAACTTTTGTAAAATGCTGAATAAGCTCTGGTTCTCCAGCATCAAAATTAATCATTTCTAAAGTTAACTCACATATTTTAGTCATAAAGATTCTCCTTAACTATTAAGCTTTATCCAAAAGTATTACAGCATTCATGGATTCAAATGAATTATATATTAAATTATATCATGAGTGTATAAATATGGAAGCAGCAATATAGAAATAGAGGAATAAACTTAGGATAGTTTTTTTATAATAAAACTTTCCCTTGAATTGCATAAAAAGCAGAGTAACAATAAAATAAGAGATGTATTATCTGGAAAATGTGATTTTACTGGGGGGATATAATGCATATAAAAGTAGTGAATCCGAAGGAAGATCAATACGGCAACAGCAAAGAAAATATTTTCTTAGCTTTTAATGACGATGGTGAGTTTTTGGGCAGCAGTTATGCTTATCCTTCTATAAATCACCATCAAACTTACGAAACACCTTACTTAATATTTATTGATATTAATGTTGTGGATAGCTTTAATGAATCTATAAAAACTGTAGCTAAACAAGAGCTGTTTAATAAAGTATTCAGAAGAGCTAAGATGCTGAGAGATGAAAGACCGGATTTGATGGCAAGGATATATTCTGGTTTCGAAAATGACGAGGAAAAGATGAGCTTTTATATTAATAATGGTTTTGAAAAAGACTACAGTATTATTATGGAGGCAGATATTCCGAGTAATTTTAACTGTAAGCTTCCTGATAGTGTTAAAGTAATAGAGAAGAAGATTGAATATGATAAGGATTTTATTGAATATAAGAATATATATGATGACATTTTTATAACACCCTTGGATAGAGATGTTCTAGAAGAACAAATGAAGCGTCCGCATTTTAAAAGCTTATCTTTTTTAATCGATGGCAAATTGGCAGGTGGATGTACTTTCTTTAAAAAAGACGGTTTTGGATATATTGAAACGGTTTTTACTACTGAAGACAATAGAGGAAAAGGATTGTCAAAAATTATAATGAATTATATATTAGGCTATTTTGCTCCAATTGGATTGAAAAAAACAAAACTTGAGGTTTGGGAGCTAAATAAGAGGGCAGTGGAGCTATACAAATCTTTTGGTTATACTGAAGTGAGAAAAAACTTAATGTTTCCTGGTATAACAATGTAGATTTTGAGTTTATTGAAATAAGAAATAGAATTTTATACATTATTTGAGCTTATTTACAAGAAATTCAAAACATGATACAATTAAGAAAAGTTTTGAAAGGGGAAAGTGAGTTATGATACCTGCAAATTGCTAATATTAATTAATTCAAAATTAATATGTATTTTATAATGAGTTTTAATTTGCCTAATTATATTTAGGTTTGTTAGTTGTGCTCTTTATGGAATAAGGCAATTTAGATGGTAACTTACTTTACTGAAATTAATATTATAATTTATAAATGTAAGCTGAATTTTATAGTGAAATTTTGCGCATAGAGGATTTGCATTGATGTTTTAATATACAGAATTTTTGCTTATCTTAACAAGTAAATTGTAATAACGGAGTAGTTCAGACTGTAGGAAGATTGTCTTCTTGCAGTCTTTTTATATAGCTTCAATTATCAAATTCATATTTGAATAGTTATAATAAGAGATCTGTTTTGAAGTGTATTTGAAAAGAGTAGGTGTAAGCTTTTCTGCCTGTCCATAAAATGCCTGACTTAAAATATGGAGGACAAAAAGGAGAGAAAATTTATGTTTGAATTATCATTAAACGGAATAAAAAAATATATGGAAGCCACGCTTGTTTTAAAAAATATAACCTTTCAGGTTTATTCAGGAGAAAAGGTAGGGATTGTAGGTGTAAACGGAAGCGGGAAAACTACAATTCTTAAATTAATTGCCGGAGTTCTGCCTATGAACTACTGGCCCGGTTATCCTCAAACCTCGAGTCCAGGCTACGATGAAGGGCTTATTATGAAACCTAAAGAAGCTACTTGTGCTTATCTTGAACAAATACCGGAATATCCGGAAGGTTTAAAGGTTATTGAGGTCTTAAACCTAGCCTTTGAGGAAGTTCACAGTATAGAAGTTGAAATGAGAAAGCTTGAAGAGAAGATGAGAATTTCAGAAGGTGATGAGCTTAATAAAGCTTTGGATCAGTACAGTCGTCTTACCCAGCTGTATGAAGTTAAGGGCGGCTATGACATGCAGGAGAAGTTGAGCAGAGTCTGTAAAGGACTAAAGTTTGAAGACAGCTTTTTAAATAAGGATTTTAGTCTTTTAAGCGGAGGAGAAAAAACTACTGTAGTTCTTGGAAAGCTTCTTATAGATAATCCTGATATATTGCTATTAGATGAGCCTACAAATCATTTGGATATGGATTCTATTGAATGGCTGGAAGGCTATCTTAAAAACTACAAAGGCATTGTAATAATAGTATCCCATGACAGATATTTTCTTGATAATGTAGTAAATAAAATTATAGAAATTGAGGATATGGAATGTATAACTTATAAAGGCAACTATTCTTCTTATGTTGCTCAAAAGGAAGAGAACTTAAGAATTCAATTTGAAAACTATAGAGAACAGCAAAAGAAGATTAATGCTATGGAAAAAACTATCAAGGATTTAAGAGACTGGGCTATGAGAGCAGATAATAATAAATTCTTCAGAAGAGCCGCAAGCATGCAGATAAAGCTTGAGAAGATGGAAAAAATAGATAGACCTGCTTTGGAAAAAAGAAATATGAAGCTTAACTTAAAGGCTGCACAGCGTTCAGGAAATGAAACTGTAAAAGCTGAAGGGCTCTATAAAAGCTTTGAGGATAAGGTTATATTTAAAAATGCCGGGTTGCTTGTAAACTATGGTGAGAGAGTAGCTTTGATAGGGCCAAACGGAAGCGGAAAAACAACTTTCTTAAAGATGCTTTTAGGAGAAGAAATACCCGATTCAGGCAAAGTTGAATTAGGGGCCAGCGTGATGGCTGCATATCTTCCGCAAAGAATAACCTTTAAAAATGAGGAACTTACTGTGCTTGACTGCTTCAGAGAAGATATATATATACTTGAAGGAAAAGCAAGAGAGTATTTGTCTAAATTCATGTTTTATGGAAGCACTGTATTTAAAAAGGTAAAGTTCCTGTCTGGTGGAGAGAAAATCCGTCTTAAGCTAGCTAAGCTTTTATATGAGGATATAAATTTATTGATACTGGATGAGCCTACTAATCATCTTGATATTGATTCTATTGAAACCATTGAAGAGGCTTTGGAGGATTTCAAGGGAACAATTTTTTTCATATCTCATGACAGATATTTTATTAATAAGATTGGTGAAAGGGTTATAGCTATTGAGGATAATGCCTTTAAGAGCTATCTGGGAAGCTATGATTATTATAAAAGCATAAAGGACGAACAAAAACAGCAGCTTATAAAAGAGCCTGTTATAAAAGTTGAAAAGCCTAAGAAACCTAAAACTGTAGATGAAAATAAAAAAAGAGAAGTTGAAAAGGCAAAGGTAGAAGCAAGGGTTGAAAATCTTGAAGATGAAATTAAAGAGCTTGACTTAGCTATGTCAGTTATAGGACTTGACTACGAGGAGCTTAATAAGCTGTTCTGCAGGAAAGAAGAGCTTTCTAAAGAACTTGAAGGAGCTATGGAAATGTGGCTGAGTTTTAACAGCTAATTTGTATTATAAAGTTGGGGGAGAAATATGTTTACAAAAAATGAAGTTTTGAGGATTGCAAAAGAAAAGTTTGCACTTGATTATGCCTGTAAGGTATCTGATTTTGAAACAGCAGAAAACATTATAGTTGAAAACAAAAGTAAAAGTGAGCCTATTAAAATACTGTGCTTTTCTGGAAAAATTATTATAAGCGCGTCTTCTGAAATTATGCCTTGGTGCGAGGAAAACCTAAAAAATAGAGTCCCTGCATGGTTTTTTGAGTATCCTAAACTTAGAAGAATAGATAGAAAATTAAACGAACTTGGTTATGAAATAGAGGATGTTCATCATTATTATCTTCCTAATCCTGATATAAAATATAAAGAAACTGACATTAGTGTAAAATGGTATGAGGCAGAGGAAATTTTAAAATTTGAAAATGACAGCAGATTTGAAGAGGCTTTTGCCTTTGATAAAGAACGACCGGATATCCTTGCAGTTGCAGCCTTTGATGGAGATAACATTATGGGTATGGCGGGAGCAAGTGAAGATAGTAAGACTATGTGGCAGGTTGGAATTGATGTGCTGCCAGAGTATCGTGGGAGAGGTATAGGAACCAAATTAGTAAACCTCTTAAAGAATGAGATATTAAAACGAGGAAAGGTGCCCTTTTATGGTACAGTAGAATCGCATTTTCATTCGCAAAATATCGCTATTAATGCAGGCTTCTTCCCTGTGTGGGCTGAGCTTCATTCTTCAAAAATAAAATAGAATTAGTAAAGAGTAGAAAGAGAATAGAACAAAGCAATTTGCAAGGTCTATTCTTTTTCATTTTAAGTTGACATGTAAAAATTTTTTTGTTAATATATCTTTAAGATATATATCTAAAAGATATATTAACTGGGGGATTAATTATGAAAAGACAAAATGCCAGGAAGATGATTTTAATAAGCTCAATGCTGCTTTTTCCAGTAACCATTTACTATTTATCGCCATATTTAATAATTCAGGGAGCAATTGAAGGGATAATAAATGGAAGTTTCATCATATTTGTTACAATGCTTTTAAGTTCTATTTTTCTTGGAAGACTATTTTGCGGGTACTTATGTCCTGCGGGAGGAATACAGGAATGTGCTGTAGTAATTAATGATAAGAGCCCTAAGCAGGGATGGAGAAATAATATAAAGTATGTAATTTGGGTGATATGGATAATTGCTATAATTATATGTTTTATATTCAGAAAGAAGGAATTAGCAGTTGATTTCTTCTACCAGACGGATCATGGAATATCGATATCAAATATATATGGATATATTATATATTACGGAGTAGTATGTCTGATATTTATCCCAGCTGTACTATTTGGTAAAAGGATTTTCTGTCATTATTTTTGTTGGATGGCACCATTTATGGTTATAGGAAGTAGGCTTGGAAATATGCTTCATATTAAAGTACTAAGGCTGTCTGCTGATAAAAATGCTTGTGTAAGCTGTCATAGGTGCGATAAAAGCTGTCCTATGAGTCTTAATGTAACAGAGAAGGTGGAGAGAGAAAATATGTACGACAGCGAATGCATATTGTGCGGGGCGTGTATTGATAACTGTCCTAAAAAGGCAATTACTTATAAGGTTAAATAAAGGAGAGAACATAAGTGAAAAAAACAAGATACGTACTGCTTGGACTTCTTCAGGAAGAAGAACTAAGCGGATATGAAATGAAAAAAGCTATAGATATACGAATGTCCTTCTTTTGGCAGGAAAGTTTTGGACAGATATATCCTGAGCTTAATAAAATGATAGAAGAGGGATTAATTGATTTTTCCAGTAATGAATCATCTGAAAAAATGAAACGTGAAAAAATAAGATATAAAATAACTCCTAAAGGAGAAGAGAAATTTAAGAAATGGATGGAAGCAGAGAATGAAAAAGATACTGCAAGAAGCGAATTTCTTTTGAAGATGTTTTTATCAACGGATAAAAATACTGAAGAAATGAGAAGGCATATTGTCCAATTTAAGGAGCAATCGGAAGAAAAACTTAAGTTATTTAATCTGTTTTACAAAGATCTAAGTAAAATTGTTGATATGCATAATAATCACAAATATATTCTTAGAGTATTAGACTTAGGGATACGTCAAGCGAAACTATATGTTGAATGGAGTAATGAGATCCTGGATGGTTTGGTATAATAATACATGATTACTTGAAACCGCCTATTATCATAGTGGTAATAGGCGGTTATCTATGTTTTTTTGATTACAGGAGGCTAAGGTACTTAATGTATAAATTAATCCTGTTATTATATGCTGGTATTTGTCCGAATAATATTAAGATTTGACCTGGCTGAAGAATCATTATAACACTCGCTCATAGAAGGTTTTATATATCCTTTGCTAAGTCAGCAAGTTTATTTATTGTCTTTAAGTTGCGTACTGTTGAAGGAACACCAAGCCTGTGAAGGTTAGACGCAAGCTTTGAGTTTCGAACACTGTTTTTAAATAAAAGAAATACATCTCGGCCTATAATTTTATAATCATCATTTTCACTTTTATAAGCTTCTAATATATGGAGTTTTTCTTCTAAAGGGGTATGGGGCAATAGTGCTACGTATAGACTTTCTACTTGTGACAAGGCTTCGGCTTCTTTAATTTGAGCCTCTGAAAATGGACAACTACAAATTAATTGTTCTATTTCAGCAGCTGTTCTTATGATAACTGAAAGAGAAATTCCAAAAGTTGTTTCTATTTCATTCTCAATTTTTTTTCTTAGTGATTCTTCACTTTCCTCTGATTTGAAGAGCACATTACCGCTTTGAATATATGTTTTTACATTGAAAAGCCCGAGAGCTTCAAATGTTTTTTTTAGTTCAGCCATTTTGATGATATTTTTCCCGCCTACATTAATTCCGCGAAGCAATGCTATATAAGTGATCATACCTAAATTCTCCTTTGTGAGACAACTTTTTTTATTTAAGTATACTGTATACCAGCTAAAGCCTCAAATTTATTTTGTAAAAAAGTTGCAAATATTAAGAATATAAGTTAAAATATTCATGAAAAGTAGGGAAGCAAAAGCTTTCTATAAAGAAAGGGTAAGGTATTTTTGAATTGAGAATGTAATCTGCTTTTAAATAGTTTTTTAAATGTAATAATGCTTATTTGAAAATCTTGTTAAGGAAGGTTTGTAAGTTGTACATTTTTTTGAAACTTGAGAGTGGATGGTATCTTAATTTAAATAATAACTTTGCGCTTTAGTTTGGCTGATTTTTTATATTTAGTTTGGTTATGTTTTAACCTAATTAGTCTACAAGTCTGCCCATATAAAGATAATTATTTAATAAGAAAACTACTATCCTCTCCAGGTAATAAGGAGGGGTTTTTTTGTTATTAATTGAAGGTTTAAATATTAAAAAATACTATGGTGATAGATTAATACTGGATGTAGAGAATCTAAAAATTTATTCTGAAGATCGTATAGGAGTGGTTGGACTTAATGGTATGGGAAAGACTACTTTGATGAATATACTTTGTGGAAAGCTTCAGAGCGATGAGGGGTTAGTCAAAAGTTATGGCAATTTTAGCTATATATCTCAGTTGGAGCCCTCAGAGCAGGAAGAGGTAGATAGAGAGCTTGCAAGCAAATTTAATATTGAAGAAAGCTTCAAGGATTATATGAGCGGAGGAGAAAAAACTAAATTTAAGCTTGCTCAAAGCTTTAACAGCAATAGTCAGCTTATATTTGCGGATGAGCCTACCTCAAACCTTGATATAGATTCTGTAAAGTTTCTGGAGGAAAAGTTCAAAGCTTATGATGGAGCTTTGGTAGTAGTATCTCATGATAGAGAGTTCCTTGATGCGCTTTGTAATAAAATTTTAGAAATAGAAAATGGAAAATTAAAGTTTTATATAGGAAACTATACGGCCTACAAGAAGCAAAAGGAAATGGAGCGGGAAAGAGCTCAATTTGAGTATGAAGAATATGAAAGAGAGAAAAAAAGATTAGAAGCTGCTGTGGTAGATACAAAAGATAAAGTTAGGACTATGAAAAAGGCTCCCTCAAGAATGGGAAACTCAGAAGCCAGACTTCATAAGATGGGAAACCAAAAGGCTAAGGCAAACTTGGATAGAGCCGTTAAGAATATGAAGGTAAGATTAGACCATTTAGAGATTAAAGAAAAACCAAAAAATATTTCTAAGATAAAGCTTGATGTTCTAAGCACAGATAAGCTTCACAGCAAAATTCTTATAAGCGGAAGAAACATTTGTAAAACTTTTGATAGTAAAACAATTTTCAAGGATGCAGAGTTTGATATATACAACGGTTCAAAAACAGCACTTATAGGAGCTAACGGCAGCGGCAAAAGTACGCTCATAAATATGATAATGAGAGGCGATAGCTCTATTAAATTGTCTCAGGGTGCTAAGATAGGTTATTTTAGTCAGTCTCTTGATGTATTGGAGGATAAACTCAGCATAATAGAAAATGTTATGAAGGAATCTATTTATGGCGAAACCTTTGCAAGAACACTTTTAGCGCGACTTTTGTTTAAAAATGAGGATATTTATAAAAAGGTAGAGGTACTTAGTGGAGGAGAGAGGGTTAAGGCTTCCTTTGCAAAAATATTTCTTCAGGATATAAATCTTCTTATATTAGATGAGCCTACAAATTATTTGGATATATATTCTATGGAAGCCTTGGAGGAAGCACTTAAAGAATATTCCGGAACTATTCTATTTGTTTCACATGACAGAAGGTTTGTATGTTCTGTAGCGGATAATATGATTTCTATAGAGAACAAAAGCCTTGTTTCTTTTAAAGGAACCTATGAAGAATTTTATGAAAAGAAAAACAAGAAAGTAGATGCGTCAAAAGAAGAAAAGGAAAAGAGAATATTAATACTTGAAAATAGACTTTCAGAGCTCATAGGAAAACTCTCTATGCCTAGCAAGAAAGATGACGTTGAAAGGCTTGATATGGAGTATAAAGAAACGCTTTCTGAGCTGAAGGAATTAAGAAAATAGTTTTAGATGAGCTGCTTAATGGGGCAGCTCTTTTTATTATGCCGTATTTTTATGAAACTATTGGCCTTATATTTAATATTAGGTTTTAAAAACAAATATATAATCATAGTTTAAACTATATATAAAGTAAGATTATGTTACACTGTGATTCCATAAAATTGCTTTTAAGCAGAATTATAATCTAAGTCTTATAAGAAACTTAATACTTTATATGTAATTATTATGTTTATATGAGAGGTTTAAAATATCGTGAGGGAAATTAATTTTAAGACAAAGGTTTTTGGAAATCTTGCTATTTTTGCAGCTTCAATTCTGCTGATTTATATTCTTTTTTCAGCATACTTTGCACACCACTTTTTTTTAAATACAGTAATAAACGGGGTGAACGTATCATTAAAGGCCCATAAGGATGCAGATGATATAATTAAAAGCTATGCTAAAGCTTATAAGCTGAAGTTAATTGAGAGAAGCGGAGAAACAGAAACTATTATTGGACAAGACATAGGAATGGACTACAATGAGAAAAATAGCATTTCTAAAATTTATCACAGTAAGAATGCCTTTAGGTGGATTGGTTCAATATTTAAGAAACAAAATTATTATATAGAGGATTTGTTTGTTTACGATGGAAACAGTTTAGAGAACAAAATAAATGAACTAAGCTTTCTACATAAACCTGTTATAGAACCCAAAAATGTAAGCTTCAAATATTCGAATGGGTCCTATGAGATAGTTAAAGAAGTGTATGGAAATAAAATCAATAAGGATGAATTAAAAGCTGCTATACAATTTTGTGTATTAAAAGGTGAGACAAAATTAGATTTAAATGAAAAGAACTGCTACTTTAATCCGAGCTATACTTTAAGTTCTAGAAAGACTTTGGAAACAAAAAGTTTGCTTGATAAGTATGTAAAAGCAAATATAACTTATGTTTTTGAAGATAAAAAAGAAATACTAGACAGAAATACAATAAATAATTGGCTTAGTGTTGATGATAATTTAGATGTAGCAATAAGTGAAATAGCCGCTATGAAATATGTAAGAGAACTAAGCAAAAAATATGATACAGTTGGTATAACAAGAAAATTTAAAACCTCCATAGGTAAAACAGTAGAAATTAAAGACGGACTTTATGGGTGGAAAATTAATCGCGAAGCTGAAGTAAAGGCATTGATAGACAATATTAAGCAAGGTGCAGTGATTGAAAAAGAGCCAATATATGCTCAAAAGTCTCTGCCTAGAGGCGAAAACGAAATTGGTAATACATATGTAGAAATTAATATAACAAGGCAGCATTTATGGTTTTATAAGAACGGGAGAGTTATAGCTGAAGGACCTATAGTAACAGGTGATGTTAGGAAAGGGCACTCTACTGTTCTTGGAGTTTTTATGCTTAATTATAAACAAAAAGGAGCTATTTTAGAAGGACCGGGGTATTCTACCTATATAACTTATTGGATGCCTTTTTTCGGAAATACAGGAATACACGAAGCAAGCTGGAGAAATTCCTTCGGCGGAGATATATATAAGAATTATGGAAGCCATGGCTGTGTAAATACGCCTATATATTTAGCTAAAATTATTTTTGAAAATATAGAAGATGGTACCCCAATTGTTTGTTATGAGGAATAATGGTTTAACATGTTTGTGAGGTGGTGCTAGTATTTACCATATTTGTATTATATAATATAAGTAATGTTTTAAATGGTTGAAAGAGGTTACTTTTATGAAGATTGGAATTATCGGGCCATCAGAAAATGAAATTATGCCTTTTATTGAACAAATGTCAGATAAGAAGGTGGTAAATTCTGCAATGTTGGCTTTTCATAACGGCAGATATGAAAGTATAGAGGTTGTTGCACTATATTGTGGAGTTTGCAAGGTCAATGCCGCCATTGCCGCTCAAATATTAATAGACAAATTTGAAGTTACACATATTATTGTGACCGGAGTAGCGGGAGCAATAGATAATAGGTTGAAAATTGGAGATACCGTAATTCCAACTGAAATAGCCTATCATGATGTTGCTGAAGGAATTTTGACTGAATATCATCCATGGATGGAAAATGTATATTTTAAATCAGATAATGAACTTTTAGAGTTGTGCAGAGAAATTGCTAGTAAGAATACTTTCCCTGAAAAAATATTTTTTGGAAGAATAGTTACCGGAGAAGCATTTATAAGTGACAAGGGCCGTAGTGAAATAAAAGAGAAATATAATCCTCTCTGCGTTGATATGGAAACAGCAAGTATTGCTCATGTATGTTACGTTAATAAAATTCCTTTCATAGCAGTAAGATCTATAACGGATACAGAAGATAAATCCGGAACAGAGGTGTTTGAGGAAAATTGTGTACATGCTTCTCTTAACTCTATTGACGTAGTTAAAAAGTTATTAGAGTTGCTTGCAAAAATATATTGAGACTAAGGCATAAGCCTTTATGGAGGATATATGGAAGATACAAAACTTATCAATAGCTTCAAGCAAAGAAACATTAATGTTGAATACTTTGAAGATCTTAAGGAAGTAAAGAATGCTATTTTAAGCTTAGTTCCTATAAAGTGCTCTGTTGGTATAGGTCATTCGGCAACCCTTCAGGAAATGGATATTAGTAAAGAACTTACAAGAAGGGGGAATATTGTTTATGATAAAGAACTTGCTAAGGATAGAGAGGAATGTAAGCTTATAAAAAAGCAAGCATTGCTTTCAGATTGGTATATTACTGGATCTAATGCAATCTCTGAGGATGGACGTATAGTAAATGTTGATCATAGTGGTAATAGAGTTGCCGCCATAACGTTTGGACCTGATAATGTGATAATAGTTGTAGGAGTAAACAAGGTGGTAGGCACGTTAGATGAAGCAATTAAAAGAGTAAAAAATACAGCTTGCCCCATGAATGCTAGACGCGCTGGGTTCAATCCTCCTTGTGTCACCTTGAATAAATGTATAGATTGTGTATCAAAAGAAAGAGTTTGTAATAGTTTATCAATAATTGAAGGCCAAGCTGATGCAGGGAGAATGAGGATATTTATAGTAGATGAGAATGTTGGATTTTAATAAATGAGTGAAGAATGAGGATATTATGAAACAAAAAATAAATAACAGTAGAATAAAGGCAGTTTTAATTGATTCGGGGAAAGTGCTTAATGGTCCGGTTACAGGCCATTGGTTCATAACCCCTAATTTTTTTAGCTATATAGATGAAAATGTATTTAAAGCTATAGATTTAAAGCAAAGAAATGCTGCATTTAGCAAAGCGGGAGATTATATTTCAAAACAGAATTTAATAATTACAGAAGATGAAGAGTTCTTTTACTTCTATGAGTATTACAAAATATTTTCAAATGAGCTCCCTGAAATAAGATTAAAGGACAATCAAATAAAGGCAATTGCTGAAGATTTGGTTTATAACTATAGTAAATATCAATTCTATAAGGATTCAATTGAGGTAATACCTGAGCTAAGTAAAAAATATAAGCTGGCAGTAGTATCGGATGCATGGCCTTCTTTGGAGAATGTATTTAAAAAGGCAGGGATGAGAGATTATTTTTCATCCTTCATTATTTCTTCGATAAAAGGAATTACGAAGCCAAACGAACTAATGTATAAGGCAGCTATCGAGGAACTTGGAATTCTACCTGAAGAAGCAATCTTTATTGATGACAGCATTAAAAACTGTGACGGCGCGTCAAAGCTAGGAATTGAAGCATTCTTAATGTGCAGAGATTTAAAATCATATCTTTACAATAGGCTGACTTGTAAAAACCATAGTGTAATACGAGATTTCAATGAGCTTAAAAGAATGTTGAGCTAGGGGGGATAGCTTGCGCAGTGAAGAGGAAATATTGAATTTAATAATTAATATAGCGAAAGAGGATGAACGTATCAGAGCTGTTTATATGAGCGGTTCGAGAGCTAATCCAAGGGTTCAAAAAGATATATATCAGGATTATGATATTGGTTATGTAGTGACTGAAACAAAACCATTTTTAAAAGATAAAAACTGGATTTCAATGTTTGGAGATATAGCGATAGTGCAGGAACCTGACTTGGTTGATGTTTCTTTTGGCATAAAACATGATTTTGAGAGCTCATATACATGGTTGATGCTTTTTAAAGATGGCAGCCGGATCGATTTGGGAATAGAAACTAAAGAAAAGATGCTAAATGAATATTCAAAGGAAAGGCTTAATATACCTCTTTTGGATAAGGACGATTGCCTGCCTAAAACAGCACCTCCAACTGATGAAGATTACTGGGTAAAAAGACCAACAGAGCTTCAGTTTAAAGGCTGCTGCAACGAATTCTGGTGGTGCTTGAATAATGTTGGAAAAGGTATTGCACGAGATGAGCTGCCTTATGCTATGTGGATGTTTAATGTAGTTGTACGAGATATGCTTATAAAAATGCTTGAATGGTATATTGGCATTGACAACAATTTCTCTGTATCCGCTGGAAAAAAGGGCAAGTATCTTAAAAACTATCTACCGGATAAGTTTTATGAAATGTACTCAAAAACTTATTCTGATGGCAATTATAATAATCTTTGGGAGTCAGTATTTAAAGCATGTGAATTGTTCAGAGATATTGCACTTATTGTTTCAGAACATTTCGATTACAACTACAATCAAAGTGAGGAAATTAATATGATAGAGTACTTAAGAAAATGTAAAAATCAATAGCAACTTAAATTTGCGAAAAAGCAAAACAAAGTTGGTGGATTCCTTTATCCTCCAAATGTAATATTGAGGTGTATTAAAGTTATTTTGATTTAAGGAGGAACCACAATGGAATTTTCAGAAAGACTGCAGGAGTTAAGGAAAACTAATGGATTATCGCAGGAACAGCTGGCCGAAAAGTGTAATGTAACAAGACAGGCTGTATCAAAATGGGAGTCTGGACTTGGGTACCCGGAAATGGAGAAGGTTATTCAACTATGTGATATATTGAAGGTCGATTTGGATTATCTGATGAGAGGCAAATTGACTAGTACCAAAAATGAAACACTTAAAGAAAATATGAGTGTTTATAAGTCCTTTGAAGGAAAATGGGTTAAAATTTATTTAAATGATAGAGAATTTCAAGGCATTTATAGGGCAGCAGTTGTTGCTGTAAATAGTAATTACATTATTTTTGAGCAGAAATCTAAAAAAGGAGTGTTAAAAACCTCTGATATTAGAAGTATATCGAATCTAAGTATTATGCCGAAGAGACCAGAAAGTGCTGAGACTATAGTTACAAGGGAGTTTTCAGAGAATTGCAATCCGTATGAGGGATTTGAAGGTAAAATTTGTCATATACGCTTAAAATGTAATTCTTTATTTACTTCTTTTCAAGGATATTATGATGCTGAAATTTCCTCTGTATCTGAAGATGGAATCATTATAATTCAGAAAGGCAAAGAAACAGCAGTAAAAACATCTGATATTCTCATGATAATCGAGAATTAGTTTAAACATATAATTAATTTTGGTATTAAGATTTTTTGGGGGAGAAACATGGAAAATAGGGGTAAAATTAAACATAATTTAAACAGAGCTATAATGCTCGGATCTTTTGCTTTTGGGTTTATGTCTTTTATATTGCCTATCTATACTAAAAGAATAGGCGGCAATGCTTTAACAATAGGCGGTTTGTTTTCTGTATTCAGTATTGTAACCTTGATACTAAGGCCGATTATAGGCAGAGGGATAGATATTTACGGAAGAAAAAAGTTTTTTGTTTCTGCATTTTTGTTTTATTCAATTTCTATGCTGTTATTTTCTTTTTCAACTAACACTACTCTTTTATATATCAGCAGATTAGTGCAGGCAGTAGGAGCCTCCTTTATGTGGATTTCTGCGTATTCTATTGCTGCAGATATTTCTGATAGTGAAAAAAGAGGAAAAACAGTTGGACAGGTAGATGGAGCCTCTTCAGAGGGTGCTTTGTATGGGGCAATAATAGGTTTTGTAATACTTAGCAACTTTACCCTTATAAAGGGATGGGGACTTGTATTTAAAGGCTATGCAGTATTATCAATAATAGCGGGATACATGGCTTACAAATATATACCTGAAACTGCAAGGCTTAATAGTAAAGAAGTCATACCTCTAAAACAACAACTTTCCAGCAGCTTCTTTAAACTTCTTATTATAGTTTTTATAAGCTCCATTTCAACCTCTATGTTAAGCCCCCTTTTAATGATATATCTTCAGGATAAATTTACTACAGATATTGGTACACTTGCAATTGCATTTATACCGGCAACTCTTGTATATGCATATCTTCCTGCTAGGCTTGGGGGAATAAGCGATAAGGTAGGGAGAATAAAGCCTATGATTATAGGATTAGTAATTTCAGGTATAGTTTCTCTAGGCTTTACAAGGATTTTAAATATTGAAATATTAGTTGCTCTTTGGGTTGTAGAATCAATAGGAACAGTTATGGCAGCACCTGCAGAGGAAGCTCTTGTATCAGATATAGTTGGTGAAAATATCAGGGGTTCTGCATACGGGTTGTACCTATTCATATCCAGTTTAGGTGCAGCTATTGGCCCTTTGCTTGGCGGATGGCTTTATGATAGTTTTGGACATTCAATACCCTTTTATTTAAATGGAATTATACTTATCATTAATGCAATGTTGGCTGCAATTTTATTTAGAAACTATAAAGGAAAAGCTGATATTACCTTCAATATATAAACTTGTCTTTTTAGGTCAAGAAAACAAAGCTGAAATTTGATATATTTTCTTTAAGGGTTAAAGGTCTAAATGACCTTTAACGGGTTGCTTGCGAGTGGAAACGAGCAAGTTAAGCAACCCCGAACTAAAGGTCTAAATGACCTTTAACGGGTTGCTTGCGAGTGGAAACGAGCAAGTTAAGCAACCCCGAACTAAAGGTCTAAATGACCTTTAACGAGCAATTAGCGAGCGAGAGCGAGTAATTTTTAATTGCTCAGTGTTTCCGACCAAAGGGAGGAAAAAGTAATGAATCAATGGGAAAAAGTAGCAGCGGTTCAGAAAATGCAGGATTATATTAAGAGGCATATAGATGAAGAAATAAAGCTGTGTGATATAGCAGAGGCATCTGGTTATTCTTTGAGGCATGCTGTTCGTATTTTTAAGGAGCTTTTGGGTAGAACGCCTTTTGATTATATAAGGGCAATTCGTTTAACTGATGGTGCAAAGAATTTGCTGCGGAGTAAAGACAATATATTAGATATTGCTTTTGATACTCATTTTGATACTCATGAAGGCTTTATACGGGCATTTTCAAATGAGTTTGGAATAACACCGCAAAAATACAGACAAGAGAAGCCGCCTATAAAGTATTTTGTTCAGTATCCCATTAAGCATTACTATTCCTATCTTAATGACAAGGAGAAAGAAAATATGGAAAAGGAAAATTTAGTAACATTGTGTACGGTAAGTATAGTTGAAAGACCGAAGAGAAAATTATTAATTATGCGTGCTAAAAAGGCTCACGATTATTGGAGCTTTTGTGAAGAATGCGGTTGTGACTGGGTGGGACTTTTTAACAGTATAGAATGCAGATTGGATAATGCAGCCATTTTAGAGCTGCCAAATAAGCTTATAACAGCAGGAACTACTAATTGTGCTGCCGGTGTTGAGTTACCATTTAATTATGACGGTAAAATCCCAGAGGGCTGTGCTTGTATAGAACTTCCGGAGTGCAGTATGATGTATTTTCAGACTGAGCCTTTTGAAAATGAAGATGACTTTGGTAAAGCAATTGGCAGCGTATTCAAAGCAATAGATAATTATAAACCAAAACAATACGGATTCGAATATGACTTTGAATCGGCGCCTAAATATAATTATGGTGCTTCAAAAGAAATGGGAGCAAAGCAGGCCGTTCCTGTTAAAAAACTATAAATTAATATGAAAAGAGACTGTCTCAAAATACCAAGAAGCAGGTATAGTATTTTTGAGATAGTCTCCTTTTATATAATCTATTTGGCTATTCCTTTTACCTTTACAATATTTTGATAGTGAGAAAATGTTGGCATGTTTATGCCATAAGCCCTTATTTCATACTTCCTATTAACTTCCATTGTCCAATATAAATCACCGGAATTAAATTTTAATTCTGCGAAATTATTAGCGTCCTCAAATACCCTTAAATCTCCATTTTCCGTTTCCGTGTAGATATAATAATAATTAATATTATTGCGTTTTACCATTTGCTTATTTGTAACAGTTACTTTATAAGTACTTCTAACAAGGTGTGGAAACAGCAGTATTATAATAATCCCCGCAATAATACCGATTGCAATTAATAAAAACTTAAATCTCATGAAATTATTATATCTATACCTATAAAAGTTGTTTCTTAGCATAAACCCTCTCAATTTTACTAAATTGATTCTTCTTAAATCTTACTCTTATTTTTTTTACATTAGTACACAGTATATGTAAAAAATATTTTGTTCACATTTTATTAACAATATGGCTATATTTCTCACACATTGTTCTGTTATTATTGTCTATGTCGTGTTTGAAGTTGGATTTTAAGGGGTATAAAGATTAGCAATCTTTAAGGACTCTTAAGGAATGCAAGGGGGTAAGAGGTTTGAATAAGAAAAGAATAATAAGATTAAGTCTTTTAGTTGTAGGCATTGTCTTGATTATAGTGTCAGCAGCAGGCTTTGATCCATATGGTAGGAAGATGAAAAAGACAGCTCAAGCAAACGGCGAAGTGTCCCAAAAGATAGAACCTCCTGCTGTCATAAATGATAATACCAAAAGTTATGAAGAAGAACGAGACAAGCTTAATGAAGAAAAGCTGAAGTTACAAATAAATAAACAGAACGAACAAAAGAGACAAGCTCTTGAAGATCAAATTAAAAAATATTTAGGAAAGAATATTGATAATGTAGGTATATCTTACTATGATATAAATTCCGGAAAACAGATTGTTATAAATGGAGATAAGACTTTTTTAGCGGGAAGTACAGTTAAGGTACAGATGAATATGGTCCTTTATGATATGTTCCAAAAGGGGCAAATAAGTTCATCAGAATCCCTTAAGTACACTGAGGATTGCTATGAAGAAGGAACCGGAATTCTTCAGGGGCAAAGTTTAATAAGACCTATTCCTATTCAAACTTTAAGTGATTATTCTATATTACATTCTGATAATATTGCAACCAATATGATAATAAAGAAATTAGGATATCAGAATATGCGTAGTCTTATAGATAAAAAATTAGGCCATGAAACTGATCATTCGGGAAATTATATAACTGCAAATGATGAAACAGCATTATTAAAGCTTCTGTACAGTAATCCGGATAACAATCCATTTTACAGTAAGCTTATTACAAATATGAAGATTACAGATTTTCATGATAGAATAGATTTATATATACCTCAGGAAATAGCCGCTCATAAGGTTGGCGATTACAGCAATTATGTTAACGATGTGGCGATAGTGTATACTGAAAATCCTTATATCTTATCTGTATACACACAAGGAGTTTCAAATGCCAGTGAGGTTATAGGACATATTTCGAAAATGATTTATGATTATCAAATTAATAATGTAAATTAGTTTTTATGAAAAAAAGCTGCTCCGCTCCTAGTAATTAGCTTAGGAGTACAGCAGCCGTTTTGTTTTACATAGTAGTATTTAAAATGATATGCAATTTAGCTTACACATGTTAAATATTAAGATGTTTTTTTACTTCAGAATGACAATCGTTGTCTGTAATATATAAAGTATAAGCCCACCGTTCTTTATTAATATTTGCTATATATTTTGTTCCATCCAGCATAAAAGTAACAGGCTTCTCGGTACTTATAAATGTTATTTTTTTATGGCTATTAGATGCCCACTCCTGAATGGTTTCTATAATTGTATTACTGGAAGGAAGCGATGTGCAATCTTTAAGATCAATTACCCAGGACTTTGAGGTCAGAAAATATTTTTTGATTTTACCCATCATTCCCATATAATTATGCCTCCTTAATTTTTGCTGCCGGCAGCGCTAGAAAGTATACTGCTAAATTCCAGTGTATATACGATAGTTCCAATCATGGAATAATATTGTCCGAGTTTTACAAGGTATGGTGTATTATCCATCTTAACTTTTGCAGGTATTCCGGATTTAATAACTTCTAAGGTAAGATGATTCTTATTACAGTAAACTTCTATTTCTTTCATAAACATATCTTCTGTCTGAGGTCTTGCTAACAAATCTTCAATAAGTGTTACTCTGTGATATTTAAGACCGGAATTCAACTCTTTAGCAATATTTTTTAAATATAAATAATCCAAAACCCAAACCAGTAATAATACTGCTGCATTTATAAGCACTATATATCGAATAGCCTGAGGTATAAAGTAAGCGCACACACTAATAACTGTAAAAATCATACATACCCAATAATAAGAAGCAACACCTGAAAATAGATGGTTACTTTCCTTTTTTAGAGCACTTCGGTACACCATCCATCTGATAAGCATACCAACTAGAGCATAACAAATAACGATTGGAATTAGGAAAGTGCCAACAGTTTTTAAATTTTGCATGTCCTTACTGATGAGTAAAAAAGCAATTGTACTTACGAATAATATAAGCCCTAAAAAAAGACCTTTTGTAGTAATGTCAATTTTATCTTCTCTTGTCATGATTTTTACCTCCTATATTTGATCTGAGAAGACGTAGATATTTTCTGGATATATAGGTCTCCTCACCATTATAAAAAGATGCTTTCATAAGTCCGTTTGCAAGCGGACTGTAGTGTTCTACCTGACTAAGGTTCATTATTACTGACTTTGAAATGCGTGCGAAATTGTCAGGAAGAATTTCTTCTAATTCATATAATCTTTTCTTAGCTTCGTATATTTTGCTGCCGGTGTGAACAAACAGCGTCTCTTGTATAGTTTCAATAAATAAAATGTGTTCACAGGAAATTGAATATATCTGCTCACCCAGAAAACAAGAAATTTTTATCGTTTGATAGGATTCAGTCTCAATTATATCCTTAAGTTTAGCAATTCCGGTGTGATTTTCGAAAATATTAAGAATTGCACATTCTTCTTCTGGAGAATTGACTTGCCGTATTTCAACTTTCATATCTTATCAGCCTCCTTGTTTATAGAATACATGTTTTTCCATAAAATATCTATAGATTACAGGTTAGTGGCCTTTAATCAGGGGTAAGAGGCATACTGATTCACTAGATTATATTTGTAAAAGCAAAATAAATTAGGCATCTTCAAGCAGACTGAAAGTGCAGTCTATTTTTGAAGATGCCTAAACATATAAAGTATTTCGCTAGGCATTACCCTATTACGCTAAATTATATGTCATAATAGATATAAAATTTATTATCATTTATTATTGTTTATTACTGATTAATATTATTTTATATCATTATAAGTTGCTTTTCAAGTTGTTTTGTAAAATTTAATAATAATGTTATAATATTAATCAACAATAGTACTAAATGAGAAAAAGTGATGGGGTGTCTAAATGTTTACTGAAGAAAGAATAGAGCAAATTTTAGATATGCTTAATAAACATGGCAGGGTAAGGGTAAATGAACTAAGTAAGTTGTTTAAAGTTTCTGAAGGTATGATTAGAAAGGATCTTCAAAGGCTCGAGAAAGAGGGTACTATTAAAAGAACCTATGGTGGAGCCATTTTAAATAGAGAAATTTCTAAAAGCAGTCCCATAACATCAAGGATGAATGTAAATTTGAGTAACAAGGAGATAATTGCCAAAAAGGCTTTTGATTTAATAAAAGATGGAGATGTGGTTTTTTTAGAAGCTTCAAGCATAAATTTAATATTAGCTAGGCTAATTGCCGAGAGCACTAAGAAAATAACTTTGATAACTAATATGATTTTAATTCCTCCTCTTTTTAAGGATAATGAAATCTCACAGATAATATGTATAGGCGGAGTTTATGATAATAAATCCGGTGGAGTTATGGGATCAGAAGTATTTAAAAGTATATCCAATTACATATTCAACAAAGGTTTTTTAGGAAGTGCCGGGGTTAATTTAATCACAGGAAGTGTAGGTACTGCTTCATTAGAGGACGGAAATGTTAAAGAGCTTGTAGTTTTAAATAGCAAGGAAGTATTTTTGCTTATTGAGAAGGAAAAATTCAATTTAGACAGCACGTATAGGTTTTCGGTTTTAGAGGATTTTGATGCTGTAATTACGGATTCTGATATCTCAAACGAAGTTAACGATAAGTTGACCAAGTTGAACGTTAAGTTATTATAGATTAGAGAGCCATACTAAAGTGGCTCTCTATTTTTTAGCAAAAATATTAGCTGAGAGTATGGAAAAACAGATATTATATTGTAAATTTATATGGTTTATTAATGCATAAAGACTAATTTTATCTCAAGTGACAAAAATGTAAGAAATACATAAGGATATGTAAGCTAGAAACATGGATTGAAAAACTATTATTTTATACAATAATATTGTAGTTTAAAACAAACGAGAAAGGATTAAGAGACGATGGGTTTATTTAATATTTCCCTTAAAAACATAAAAAGGAACTTTTACAATTATTTTTTATATTTTATGTCGATGGTATTTAGTATAATGATTTATTTTACTTTTACTTCAATAGAATATAATACGCAAATTCATGAGATTGCCGGAGCCTCTGTACAGTTTTCCAGTATATTTAAAGCGTCTGCTATTGTCATTGCAGTATTTGTTGCGATTTTTATTTGGTACTCCAACTCTTTTTTTATAAGGAGAAGAAAAAAGGAAGTAGCTCTTTATTCTCTTCTTGGAATAAGAAAAAGACAAATAGGAAGAATGCTTTTTTATGAAAATATTGTTATGGGCATAGTGGCATTAATATCCGGTATTTTTATTGGAGGGTTACTTTCTAAGCTTTTTATTATGATTTTGGTAAGGCTTATGGGGTTTTCGGACAGTATTAAGTTTATGATACCTTTAAAGTCCATTTCCAATACCACAATCGTATTTACTATATTATTTCTAATATCATCAGTTAACAGTTACAGGCTTATATATAAATTTAAACTTATAGAGCTTTTTAAGGCAGAGAGCCAAGGAGATAAAGAACCAAGGATCTCCGTACTTAAATCTATACTTTCTATTGTGATTATAGGAATAGGATATTTTATTTATACAAGACCGGTGTCTGGGTTTACTGCTTTTGCTATACTTATAACCTTGACACTCACTGTAATAGGAACCTTTATGCTTTTTTCATCATTAACTTTATTAGTCATTAAGCTCTCGAAGAAAAACAAGAGGAAATACTATAAAGGTATTAACATGATAGGAACTTCTCAGCTGCTATATAGAATTAAAGCTAGTGGAAGAACCTTGGCTACAATTGCAGTATTAAGCGCTGCTACACTTACGGCTATGGAGGTATCTGCAAGTTTTCATTACGACCTTTCAGTAAACTTACAAAAAAACTTCGGCTTTACTTATGCTTATGCCAGTAATGACAGTTCTATAGATAAAAAAGTAGAAGCTGTTATTGCGAAATATCCTAAGAACAAAATTATTAATTCTGTTGAGATGAACTATGCAAAAGTAAGCGGACAGTGGCCTGATCTATTCAATTCATCCTCAAAAAATAAAACTTCTGAGACTAGTTTTTATATAATATCAGAAAGCAAGTATAATGAAATTGCAAATGCACGAGGATTAAAGGATATTATAAAACTAAAAGACAGCAGTGAAGCGGTTGTATTTGGGCAGATCTTAAATTTTACATCTGCATATGATCATACAGAAAAAAATATATCAATAAACAAGAATAATGAGAAGTTTCCTATGAAGGTTATAGACTTTAAACCATATGCTCTCACAAATTCCGGGCTGATGAGATACTCTGTTGTTGTAAAAGACGAGGTTTATAATAAATATCATACGAAAGACAATAACTATAGAATAAAAGGATATATTACTGATAATAAAAAAGATAGTGAAGCCCTTACAAAAGAGCTTACAGCTTTATTAACAGAGCAGTTTCCTAAAACTGAAGGAGATTCATCAACATTTTCAGCTTATTATTCAGAATATAGGGGAGGGCTTACTTACTCTGGCTTGATAGTTTTTATCGGCGCATTTATGGGACTATTATTTTTAGCGGCTACAGGAAGCATAATATTCTTTAAACAGTTATCAGAAGCCAATGATGATAAAAACAGATATAAGATTCTTAAAAATATAGGGGTAACAAATAATGAAATCAAAGCTTCTATAAGCAAGCAAATATTTATTGTTTTTGCCCTGCCTCTAGTGATTGGCATAATACACAGTTTAGTTGCTTCAACACTTTTAGCGCAAATGATTAGAATAAACCTAACACTGCCTATAATTATAACGGTCAGCGCCTACACAGCTATATACATGATTTATTATTTCTTAACAGTAAACTCTTATTTTAATATTATTAATTCAAACAGGTAAATGAAGTATTTGAGAATAAATTGGGAACATAAAAGCAAGAGAAAAGATTCTCTTGCTTTTAATATGTGGAGTAGAGTATAGGTTTTTGTATTAATTAATATATAGTTTAGTCATCATTCTTTATTGTTTATTTAATATTACTTAAAAGTTTTTACCGACACACATTATATATTTTCCATCCTTTTTTTTGGATGGCTTCTTATTTGAGGTTTTTACAACAATCTTTTTCATTTCATTTACCTCCTTTTTCTATATCATCTATAATTATGGACAAGCATCTGAAAAATATTCAATCTGAGATAATAAATTACAAATGTGTGGTACAATTTACTTAATATTCATAAAGAATAATTAGGGGGGACATGTTGTGAGAATTTTAGATTCAGAAAGACTAATACTTAGAAAATTTATATATGGGGATTGGCAGGACTTATATGAATATCTTTCTCAGGAGGAAGTAATCAAGTATGAACCATATGGAGTTTTTAATGAGGAAGAAGCTAAAAGGGAGGCAATAAACCGCTCAAGAAATAGCGATTTTTGGGCTGTCTGTCTTAAAGAAAATAATAAGATGATAGGCAATCTTTATTTTAGTCAGCAGGAGCCTGAAGAATTTATGACATGGGAAATTGGGTATGTTTTTAATCCATTATATTATGGAAAGGGATATGCTACTGAGGCGTGCCGAAAAATATTTGAATATGCCTTTGAAGAAATTGGAGCTCATCGAATTATAGCTAGATGCAACCCGGAAAATACAGCATCCTGGAGGTTAATGGAGAGGCTCTCTATGCGTAGAGAAGGATATTATAAAAAAAGGGCTTTCTTTGAAAGAGATTTAGATGGAAAACCAAAATGGCATGACGCTTATGAATACGCTATATTAGAGGAAGAATGGCTTAAGACAAATTAGCCTTCTGAAGTATTAACATGAAACAACAAACTATTTTAAATGAAGAGGAGAATTAAATATGAATAGATTTGAATTTATATCTGGAAGTATAGAACTACTTGATTTTGTACAACCGTTATGGGAGAAGTTAAATAAACATCATGAATCTAAATCAACTTATTTTAAGGATAAATTTAAGAATCTTAAGTTTGATGTTAGAAAAGGTAAGTTTGTTAATGATAGTAATTTAAAAGTCAAGGTTGATTTAATTAAGGACTTAGAAACAAATGCATATATAGGTTATTGCATAAGCTCTGTTAATAAAGAATTAATAGGGGAAATTGAGTCGCTTTTTATTGAAGAAGAATATAGAAAATACGGGCTAGGGGATAAATTGATGAATAGAGCAATAGAGTGGTTAGATAATGCTCAGGCAAAAACTAAGATTATAGGTGTAGCTGAAGGGAATGAGAATGTATTAGACTTTTACAAAAAATATGGTTTCTATAAGAGAAGAATAATCTTAGAACAGAGAAGTGAATAGATTTTAGTTTGAAGCAGCGTTATATAGGTAGTAAGGTAATTAATGTAAAATTGTTATAAATATATAACAATAATAATTGATTTTGCATATGTAATGTTATATAATTATAACATGAAGGTTATAATTATATAACATTAGGAGGTTTATTATGAGAGCGAAAACAGTAAGGCTGTCACATCAGTATTTTATTAACATGATGATCTTCTTCTTAGTAGGGCTTGTATTTACTGTAACTAAAGCAAATGTCATACCTCAAGAGTATAAGAGTGCTTTTATGTGGGTCTACTATGCAGCATTGGCTTTGTGTGGTTTTACATCAATTTTTAAGCAGGAAAAGGTTGATGAATCTGCAGAGAAGGCATTAAGCAAGGTTTATCGTATAATATGGAATGTTGTGTTGGTAGGTTTGCTTATGTTAGCAGTTGTCGTTGGAGCACCTGGATTTCAAGAAAAAGTAAAACTTACAAGAGATAATATTAGTTTAATTATTTTTGTATTTCTATTTTTGATTACATTTTTGAAATATATACTTTTTGTTTATTACGATAGAAAGGGACTGAGAGATGCCGGCATTAAAGACTAAGATAAGATACTACAGAGAAAAGAATAATATAAAACAAAGTGAATTGGCTGAATTGGTTGGAGTACGTCGTGAAACAATAATTCATCTTGAAGGCGGAAAGTATAATCCTTCTTTGAAATTAGCTATGGATATTGCAAAAATATTTGGAGTTACAGTTGAAGAGTTGTTTGAGTTTGAAGAGTAGAATTTTAGACCTGTCTATTCCCTTATTACAAAATTAATGTAATTAACCCCATGGATTTAATCCGTGGGGTTAAATTCACTATTTTACTTGTCCGCCTTTATTGCATTAAATGTCTCAGTATACTATCAAGCTTAACAAGCTGAGTATCAGGTGATGCAATTCCAAGTGAAACCTTATTATTTAATTAAAACCTTCAAGTGCTTATAATATGATAAAATAAAGACAATAGCACTAAGCATTGACTTGATTTTTCGCTATATTCATAAGCACAGCCTAAAATTAAATAAAAGGAGAAAAGAAAATGGAATGCAAAGTAAAGGACCTCTTGATAAATTATGAGGTGATAGGTAATGGAAAGCCAATAATAATGCTTCACGGTACACATGTTGATCATAGATTAATGAAAGGTTGTATGGAGCCTGTTTTTAAAAGTAATGATCAATATAAAAGAATATATATTGATTTACCTGGCATGGGAAAAACTAAATCAGCTGAGTGGATCATAAATTCTGATATAATGCTTGAAATTCTAATCGAATTTATTGATAAGATTATTCCAAATGAAAACTTTCTGCTTGCAGGCGAGTCTTATGGGGGTTATCTATCAAGAGGAATAGTAAATAAAATTGGTGATAGAGTAGATGGTCTGCTGCTATTGTGTCCTGTTATTATTGCGGATCACAAAAAACGTAATGTGCCAAAACATATAGTATTAAAAAGCGACAAGGATTTACTATCAGAGCTTACTGCGTCTGAAGCAAAGGATTTTAACGAAATTCAAGTTGTACAAAGTAAAGAAATCTGGCTTAGATATAGAGAAGAAATTTTATCGGGAGTAAGGCTCGCAGATTATGACTTTTTGGATAATCTTCAGCAGGAGGGTTATAGCTTTTCATTTGATGTGGATGCTCTCAAAGAACCATTTGATAAGCCCGCTCTTATAGTATTAGGACGACAGGATTCATGTGTTGGATTTGAGGATGCCTGGAGTATTTTAAGCAAGTATCCTAGAGCAACCTTTGCAGTAATTGATAAAGCAGGCCATAACCTGCAGATAGAACAGCCGGAATTGTTTAATTCGCTGGCAAGTGAGTGGTTATTAAGAGCTAGTGAAGCATAAGTTTTCAGTTATGCTAATTATGTAGGAACTTTATTGTATATAGATAAGTAAATAGAAGTTTTTTTGCAGCGAAACTTTCAATATGAAAACATAATATGGTATAATAAAAGTGATTACTAGACAAAAACTTTAAAAATAATTATTTTAATTAAAGGTATGCAGGAATTAATAGAAGCTTAAGGCGAAAATACTGATAATTAAGGCTGCTGGAGCAAACTTCTATCAGCCTTTTAGTTTTTTGCCCTCGTTTATGTAAATGTCAGCAGCAAGATTTTCGGTACTCAAGACAAGTATGCTAAAGAATAATGGTTATGTTTATACAATATATATCATAATGTGATAGAAGTTGTAAAATAGCCTGTAAATGACCTTCAAAACTAAAGCAAGAATTAAAAGATGCCTTGAAATAGATAAGTTTATCTATTAAAGACCGGGCTGTTTATCAACTTTCATAATTATATATTCATGAAAGTACATTGCTTAAAAGGAGGTTGAAGTCCTATATGGATTTCAACGGTAGTCTGCAAGCTAAATCTGGCAATTTAGACTACCAGTGTTCCAAGTGAAGGGAGGAAAATTTATGTTTTTTAAAACTACAGAGCAGCATGAAGATTTGAGGATGAGGATTAGGCAGTTTGCAGAAGATGAGGTCAAGCCTATTGCATTTATGCTGGACCAGGAAAATAAGTTTCCGTCAGAAGCTGTAAAGAAACTTTCTGATATGGGAATGATGGGCATACCTTATGGAAAAGAATATGGAGGAGCCGGACTGGATGTAATAAGCTATGCAATTGCCGTTGAGGAACTATCAAGGGTGGATGGAGGAACAGGAGTAATTCTTTCTGCTCATACATCACTAGGTACGTATCCAATAGCAGCTTATGGAACAGAGGAACAGAAACTCAAGTATTTGGTTCCGCTAGCTAAGGGAGAGAAGCTTGGAGCTTTTGGTCTTACTGAAGAGAATGCAGGCAGTGATGCAGGCGGCACTGAGACAATTGCTGTTTTAGAGGGAGACCACTACATTTTAAATGGTGAAAAGATTTTTATTACTAACGGCGGAGAGGCAGAAATATATATTGTTTTTGCAGTTACAACGCCCAATATAGGAACTCGCGGTATCAGCGCCTTTATTGTAGAAAAGGGCTATGAAGGATTTAGCTTTGGAAAACATTATGACAAGATGGGTATTCGTTCATCAGCAACTGCAGAACTTATCTTTAATGACGTAAAAGTGCCTAAAGAAAACCTGCTTGGCAAGGAAGGCGAAGGTTTTAAAATTGCCATGTCTACCTTAGATGGCGGCCGTATCGGTATTGCAGCACAGGCATTGGGAATAGCTCAAGGTGCTTATGAACATGCACTAGAGTATTCAAAGGAAAGAATTCAATTTGGAAAACCTATCTGTCAGCAGCAGGTTATTGCTTTTAAACTGGCTGATATGGCGACAAAGCTCAGAGCAACAAGAATGCTTGTATACAGTGCTGCGGAACTCAAGGAAAACCATGAACGATACAGCATGGAAGCTGCTATGGCTAAGCAATATGCTTCAGATGTTTGCCTTGAGATTGTAAACGATGCTCTTCAAATATTTGGAGGAAGCGGATATTTAAAGGGTATGGAAGTTGAAAGAGCCTATAGGGATGCTAAGATTTGTACGATATATGAAGGAACTAATGAAATTCAGCGTCTTGTTATATCCTCTAACATTATAGGCAAGCTGCCTAAAAACGAGAGCACAGCTAAGACTGCTCAACAAGGACCTATAACAGGGGAACGCAAGAAAATAATTTTCAAGAAGGGTACTGCTGAAGAAAGAGTAAGAACTCTTGTAGATGCTCTTAAGGCAGAAGGTTATGATTTTACTGTTGGAATTCCAATTGATACTCCTATAAGCAAGGCTGAAAGAGTAGTTAGCGCTGGCTTAGGCATAGGAAAGAAGGAAAATATGAAGCTTATAGAGGATTTAGCAGTCCAAGCAGGTGCTGCTATAGGATCTTCTCGTCCTGTGGCTGAAACGCTTAAATACGTGCCTCTTAACCGTTACGTTGGAATGTCCGGACAAAAATTTAATGGAAACCTTTATATAGCCTGTGGTATTTCAGGAGCCGGTCAGCATCTTAAAGGTATAAAGGACGCGTCTACAATTGTGGCTATAAATATTGATCCTAATGCGAAAATTTTCAAAAATGCTGATTATGGAATAGTTGGCGATTTAGCTGAAATTCTGCCGCTTTTAACTGCAGCTCTAGACAATGGTGAAGCAAAGAAGGAAGCACCGCCTATGAAGAAAATGAAGAGACCTGCGCCAAAGAAAGCAGCTCCTTCCTGGAGTCATTATGTCTGCAATGGCTGCGGCTACGAATATGACCCTGCTATAGGCGATTTAGAGGGGGAAGTAGTTCCGGGTACATTATTTGAAAAGCTTCCTGAAGAATGGACTTGCCCTGCTTGTGGCGAAGAAAAAAATATGTTTATAGAAGTGTAATTAATATTATAGATGACAGAACTATGCTTTAACGAGCAATTAGCGAGTGGAAACGAGTAATCTTTAATTGCTCAGTGTTTCCGACAAAAGGAGGAAAAAAATCGATGTATTGTGTGAGAAAAGTAACTGAAGATTTGTTTTGGATTGGAGGAAATGATCGACGTCTTGCTTTGTTTGAAAACATTCATCCGATTCCAAGAGGGGTTTCCTATAATTCATATTTGCTTTTAGACGATAAGAATGTACTTTTTGATACAGTTGATTGGTCAATTTGTCGTCAGTTTCTTGAAAATATTCATGGAGTTATAGGGGATAAAACTATAGATTATATGGTAATCAACCATGTAGAGCCAGACCATGCAGCTTCTATTGAAGAAGTATTACTTCGTTATCCGGATGTAAAGATAATATGTACTGAAAAGGCTCAGCTTTTCATGCGTCAATTTGGCTTCAACATAGATGGCAAGGTAATAGTAGTAAAAGAAGGGGACACAATGTCCTTTGGTAAGCATGAGGTTGTATTTGTGACCGCTCCAATGGTACATTGGCCTGAGGCTATGGTGACATATGATAAAAAGGATGGAATACTGTTTTCAGCTGATGCATTTGGAACCTTTGGGGCTCTGGATGGAAAGCTGTTTAACGATGAGGTGGATTTCAAGAGAGATTGGATTGATGATGCTAGAAGATACTATACAAATATAGTAGGAAAATACGGACCTCATGTTCAGACTTTGCTTAAGAAAGCAAGTACACTTGATATCAAAGTAATCTGTCCTTTACACGGCCCGGTATGGCATAATGACCTAGCTTATTTTATAGAAAAGTATGACAAGTGGAGCCGTTATGAGCCTGAAGAAAAGGGAGTTTTAATAGTTTACGGAACAATGTATGGCAATACAGAGGCTGCAGCAAACTATTTGGCAACAAAGCTTGTAGAAAAGGGAATAACAAATGTAGCTATGTATGATGTGTCAAAAACTCATGTATCATATTTGATTTCAGAAACCTTTAAGTACAGCCATCTGGTTCTTGCTTCAGTAACCTATAATCTTAATATTTATCCGCCTATGCATGATTATCTAATAGATATGAAGGCGCTTAATCTTCAAAAGCGTACTGTTGCACTTATTGAGAACGGCTCATGGGCTCCTCAATCAGGAAAGTTAATGCGTGAGTTATTAGGTAAAATGAAGGATATGACAATTCTTGATAATGAGGTATCTTTAAGCTCAAGCCTTAAGGAAGAAAATACAAGTTCAATAGATGAGCTTGTAGATAGTATAATTGCCTCAATTTAATTAATATAATACTTTAGGCCGGGTAATTGTTTAAATGGACGCTCCTTTTATAAAAGGAGCGTCCAT
>KE993473.1:33400-64301 GCA_000466585.1 Clostridiales bacterium oral taxon 876 str. F0540 | reverse complement strand
ATGGACGCTCCTTTTATAAAAGGAGCGTCCATTTTGTATTGAAGCTTATAATATTGCTTTTTATTTCTTGGGCTTTTTACATATAAACATCCCGCTGCGTTTAGGTATATCGATGCTTCCATCTCTGGAAATCATCTCATCTAAGTACTCATGAAAATCCTTTATCCTGCTCTCGGTCATTATATCATGTATATTTACATGCCCTTCCAAAGACATAACATAGTCTGCTAGAGGCTTAGCTTCTGTTATATGAAGCGAATCCTCATATACCGCTTTTTCAACAGAATCAAAATGCTTAGTCAACTGTTCAGTGCCATTTTCCAAGCCAAATTCCTTTGCAACAGAAAAAGATGAATAATCAAGCCTTGAATCAAAGTTTCTTACTAAATCCCTAAGACCACTCATATTATAACTGCTGTTAGTAGTAGCATAAAAAGTTCCCTCCGGTTTAAGTATACGAGCAACCTCACTTATTGCTAAGTCTCTATTTGGAACATGATAAAGCATATGATTTGCAATAGTACAATCAAAATAGTTGTCATCACATTCGATGCCTTGTATATCCATAGTAGAGAAGTTAATTATTTGTTCAACTCCTGAAAGGTTATTTTTTGCTGTTTTAAGCATTCCTTCTGACAAGTCTGTAAGTATTATCTCAATATTCTTTGGAAGCTTATTTTTATTATGTGACCATATACTTCCGTTTCCACAGCCGAATTCAATAACTTTATAATTAGGATTAAGTACGTACTGATCAAATACCCAATTTTCCCAGCCATATTTGTTTGTACTGAAACCTCTATGCAAGGCTTGTCTAGCATGTAGATTCTTATCTGAATTATACTGAAGGTTAACTATTTCTCTGTCATTTGCTCTGGACATAAAATCACTCCACTCTATTCTTCAATTTTTAAATTAAGTAAATATAAACAAATTATACCATACATTTATTATTGCCTCATATAGTTACATACTAGTTATAGAAATATGTAAAACTTCAGATTATAATCTATATATAAAATGAATGCGCAAGGCTTTAGGACAAAGCTGATTTTTATTTGAGGAGGTTGAAGTCCTAAATGGACTTAAACGAGCAACTTGTGAGTGGAAACGAGTAAGCTTAGTTGCCCCGTGTTCCGACAGAAAGGAGAAAGTTTATGGATAATATAGTTGTTTTAAAAATTAATTTTAATTTTGGAAATGGAGAGGATGCAATATATCCTGTTATACTCAACAGTGAAGATGAGATGGTTTTAATAGATTGTGGATATTCAAATTTTCTACCAATGTTAGAAGAGGCTTCTAATAAAATGAATATAGATTTTGCTAAGTTAACAAGAGTAGTTATTACCCATCATGACCATGATCATATGGGTAGTCTTGCTGCTATTAAGAAGAAGTATCCAAATATAAAAATTATTGCTCACGAGAAAGATACTCCTTATATAGAAGGCATAGAAAAATCTTTGAGACTTAAGCAGGCTGAACAAATACAGCCAACTCTTCCACCGGAACAGCAGGAATTTGGAAAGATGTTTCAAAAAATATTGAAAGCTGTTGAAAATGTAAGGGTAGATATAACTGTTAAGGATGGAGATTATTTTCCATGGTGTGGAGGTATAGAAATTGTTGAAACACCGGGGCATATGCCCGGTCATATATCAATCTATCTAAAAAAATTTAAAACATTAATCAGCGGAGATGCTCTTGTAATAGAAAATGGAAAATTAGAGATTGCTGCCGCACAGTATACACTAGATATGGAAGAAGCTAAAAAATCTATTGCAAAGCTTCTTAAATATGACATACAAAAGATAATTTGTTATCATGGTGGAGAATATGAAGGCAATATACAGGACGCTCTTAAGAATATAGTTAAGGAATTTTAGAGATAGATGCTTACAATATATAGACTAATTGCTGCCATAAGATATATATGGCAGCAATTAGCTTGTAATAAGGTATTGGATTTTAAAATTATTCTCTGCTAAAGGGATTTTTATGTTTCCCTAGGCACCAGCCTGAATAAGCTGTTCCTATTAGCATTAGTGAAACTGAGACTATAAACATAGGATACGCAACAGTATCGCTAATTTTTACATAATGATTTGCTAGTTTATATATTAGAAAAATAAGTAGGCCAATAATTGAACAAAAGCTTAATATTCTATTTTTCATAACACTGCCTCACATCTTGCCGTTGTAGTACTTGTAGGCTATTGCATAAGCTATTATGAATGTGAAGATGACAAATATAAAGGCTTCGAATAATATTTGATTAAACAATCCACCTATTAATGCAATTGCATATATCGCTATAATTATTACATATGTGGCAGTGCGAAGAGCTCTGTTTGAGATTTCTTGATTTCTCTCGTCTGTATTGCTGAGTCGGCTCTCCTTTAATTTATCTTCATTGCCAAGCAGAAGTTTGTTTTTTATCCATAAAATTATTCCGCCTACAAAAAGACCTGTACCCACACCGGTATAGACGCCAAGCATACGCTCGTTAATTGAAGTTTTTAAATAAGATTCTGCTCCAAAACCTATCAAAGCAGTTATAAGACCTATAACTATCAATAAACACATAGTTCTCATGCGTTTTTTTATAACTTCCCTATATTCATCGTTAGTTCTTGCTGTAGTTGTGCAAAAAATTTCTTTCATAAATTCTCATCCTCCATATCAAAAATAAATACTTCTTCAATAGTAACTCCAAAGAACTGAGCAATCTTATGGGCCAGCACTAATGAAGCATTATATTTCCCGTTCTCTAAAGATATTATTGTCTGTCTTGTTACATTGACTGCATCTGCAAGCTCGCTTTGTGTTACTTTTCTTGCTTTTCGCAAATCTTGTATCTTAGTCTGCAAATTACCACTACCTTTCAAAAGTATAGTAAGCTTTACATTTATAGTATAGTATACTTTACATTTTGTGTCAATCAGGCTTTACATTTAATTTTAGATTAGTAAGAAAAATTATTTATATTAAGTGTGTTTTATTATTTACTATTAGAAATTTGATGTGATTACAACGTATATAGTTATCGATAAAAAAAGATAAGAAGAGATTATGTATACTAATGCTTGAATATGTGCTAAAATCAACCATATTTTGTTGATTACGGGTATATAGTAATATTTACCATATATTACTGTAGGTATTATAATGTACTTATTGAAAACTAATGTAAATTATATTGGATGGGGGAAAATTTATGAAAAAGAAAAGGATATTTTTAAGTATTTCTATTATCCTTGTAATGTTTGTAACAATTCTTACCGGATGTAAGTCTAATCAGACTTCAGGTGAGCTTACGCCATTGGGAGAAAAAAAGTACGGGGATGTAAAAGGGTGTATATGGGAAATCAAAAATGATAAGGCGACTGTGTATTTATTTGGGTCCATACACATCGCACAAAAAGATATGTATCCTTTTGAAAAAACTGTAGAAGATGCTTTTAGAAGTTCAAACAATCTTGTGGTTGAAGTCGATGCTAATAGAAGTGCCGATACCAATAAGTTGCAAAGCAAGATGCTTTATTCTAAAAATGATGATGTTTATAATCATATTTCAAAAGAGGGAAAGGAAAAGCTTGATACCTTTGCTAAGGAGCTTGGGATGGACATGAATAACCTAAAGAAGATGAAGCTTTGGGTGATTGAATCCACTATTATGCAAGCTCAGCTGAAAAAGTCAGGCTATTCTTCAGAAGCTGGGGTTGACTCATATTTCTTAAATGAAGCTCAAAATAGGAAGAAGATATTAGAACTTGAAAGTGTGGACTTTCAGCTGGATATGCTAAATAGTTTTACTGATGAACAGCAGGAAAAGTTGTTTTTTTCAGACATCAAGTATTTATCTGAAAGCGATGATAATTTTAAGAAGCTATATGATGCTTATAAAGCTGGAGATGAAAATGCTTTGATTAACTTAAATGTAGATTCTAATAAGCAGGATCCTGAAATCTATCAAAAAATGATCGTTGATAGAAATATAGGCATGGCTAATAAGATAGATGGATATCTAAAGACTAATGACAGCTATTTTGTGGTTGCAGGACTTGGACATTTCATTGGAGATGATTCTGTAGTTAAATTGCTTGAGAAGAAAGGGTATACTGTCACAAAAAAATAAAAGCCCAATTGCTATAAAAAGCAGCAGCCTTAACTTTAAGTTTAAGGCTGCTGTTTTTACATAGCTATTAGTAGTAATATACTGTAGTTTTAATGTTACCATAAATCATTATTTTCAGAGGTGATTGGACTAGTCATTAATAGATCTTCACTGCTGCATAAGTTAGTTTCTAAAGCATTTTTTCTTAATACCAAATATAATTCGGCATCTGTAGCATTCTCGTAAGGCATTACAAAGAATACGCCTATCCCAAAAGCTAAAGCGCCTAATAGATACCAGCCGATAAAGGATAAGTCTAATACAAACATATCAAATTTATGGCCCATAGTCATTTCATTACTTAGAGCAATGGCCTTTTTTACACCAATGTTAGGATTATCTGCAAGGATATATGGTACCATGCTGTAAGCATAGGATTTTATTATACCAGGTATAATTAATAGCAGACTCCAAAGAAAAATGAAGATATTTTTTAAAAGCATTGTCTTTACTATTTGCATATAGTTTTCCTGATCAAAGCTGAAACTAAAGCATCTTTTATTATCTCTATATTGAGCAGACTGAATAAAATATCTTCTTCCGCCTACTTCTAGAGAATACCCGATAAAAATACGAAGAGCAACTATTATTAAAGCTCCAATCAATACCATAGTTAAAAGATCCCAATTTATATAATTACCATTATGGATATTTGAGTAAAAGGATTCCCGCGAATCCCTGGAGTGAGAGCCTCCACCTCCGCCCCAGCCATCGCTTCCACCTGCTATGGCTATGACTATACTAACTCCAAATGCACTCCAATAAATCTTGCTTAAAACTGATTTGGCTCTGTCCTTTAATTCTTTTCTAGACCACATATAAATCCCCTCAATATTTATTAATTTATTGCTTATACATTTTAGTAAGGAGCTGAAATATAAAAGCAATTACTATAAATATATTATAGGTTATATAATACCATATAACAAGTTAATTAAATTCATATAATTAACTGTAATAGCTTGCTTTCTATTAAGAATATACTTAAGCTTCATATTGCTTATAATAGCTTGTATTTTCTTATCAAGATAAATATTTAGTGATGATATTTAGTTAATAAAAAAGAGCTCTAGTATGAGCTCATTAAGTCAAGTGATATATTGAAAGTTTTTATACAGGCTTTTTTATATTATTAAAACCAATTCCCATGAAGGCTGTGATTACACATATAACGCCTACCATAAAAATTAGCCACCATGCCCAAGAGGGAGTAACTTTATTGTTTTGAAAGATTTTAAGCTTTAATATTGAGTAATAATCTGTGCAGGCATTCCATACGCCATTGAAAATACACCATATACCTAAGAGCATTCTAACAGCTACGCCCATATAATATACAGCTAGTCTATCAGTGATAATGATAGGTGAAAAAAGCAAAACAAATATTAGAATTATGATAGGAACATTGATATAAAGATAAATCTTTTTATACTGTAAGGCTTCCATTTTAATCTCTCCTTCAATGCAATAGGATTTATTAATCTATGATAAGGGTTAATAAATAACTTATTGATATATACTTATTGTATAGCAGCTGAGAATATAATACAAACTGCCTCAATGCTTACAATTTATGTAAGTGTTGAGATTTAGGGAATTTATAATCAGTTTTATTGTATTTTCTTACTCTTGCTTATAAAATTACTGTTTTTATATAGCAGAAGTTTGTATTAAAAAACCATATTAATAACTTTACTTTTATGACGCTTCTAGGATAAGTATTATGGTATAATTTGGTTAACAAATATTTTAGTGAGATTGGCGCAAGCATAGAATTAAGCCTATTACATTATATTTGTTTGGGGAGGGTATAAAAATGAAGAAAGTATATCAATTTTTATTTGGACTACAGCTATTTGTAGGCATTGGAGCCATCGGCGGGGGCTTGATGGCTATTCTTAATCCTCAAGGGCCAGGTGGAATGCCGACAGATGCATTAAAAAATTCACCTTTTAGTAATTATCTTATTCCAGGTATTATATTGTTTAGCATTATAGGGCTTGGCGGTATTTTTAGTTCTATAATGATCCATTTTAGAGTGAAGTTTGCAGGCTATATAAGCAGCGTTTTTAGCTGGGCTTTAGTAATATGGATTGTTGTTCAATGCATAATGCTCAATACTATAGTTTCACTGCATGTTATATACTTTATTATTGGATTAGCTGAAGCTGCTTTATCAGCAATAATACTCTTTGAGCAGAGGTTATTCCCTGCAAATATAATATTAGCAATTTATAAACAAATAAGAAGATAACAAGTCTTAAAAAGGATATGCTTATTTTTTTAGAAAGTAGAAATAATAAAATTAATGCTAGGAACAGTATCAAATGGCAAAGGAGGCTTAAAATGGTACAGGGAAAGATAATTGAAATAAGTAAGCTTGGTTCTCAATGGCAGACAAGCGATCCTTACTTGTTTTGTGTGCACCATAAGGATGCATATCCAAAAGGTAATGATAAAATGGGTCCTGATGCTTCTTTAGAAGGAAGAAATATTGGCAGTGATTTTCAGAATAAAGATGGGTGGAATATGTATCATGGAGATACAGTACCGGGTTTTCCTCAGCACCCTCATAGGGGTTTTGAAACAGTTACGATTGTGCTCCAAGGGGTTGTTGACCATGCTGATTCAAGCGGTGCTGCAGGTAGATATGGAGCAGGAGATGTACAGTGGCTTACAGCAGGAAAGGGCTGCAATCACACAGAAATGTTTCCTTTAATAAATAAAGAAAAAGATAATCCATTAGAGTTATTTCAGATATGGCTTAATCTGCCATCAAAAGATAAATTTGTAGAACCGCATTACAAAATGCTTTGGTCAGAAGATATACCTGTTATACAATCTAAAGATCACAATGGGAAAACAAGTACAATGCGGATTATTTCAGGTTCCTATAAAGGAATTAAAAGCTTGAAACCTTCACCAAATTCCTGGGCAGGTGATGAAAATAATCATGTAAGCATATGGATTATAAAGATGGAACCTAATGCTGTTATTGAACTTCCGGAAGTATCACCTACACTAAACAGAACAATTTATTTTTATTCCGGGGCTAACATAAATATAGATGAAACGAGTATTGAAACTTATCACAGAGTGAAGCTTGCCGGAGATAAAACAATAGAAATAAAAAATGGATCTAAAGAAAGCTATCTGCTGCTTTTGGAAGGTGAGCCTATTGGAGAACCTGTAGTAAGCTATGGACCTTTTGTTATGACATCAGAAAAAGAAATACAGGAAGCTTTTGCAGATTACAGGAGTACTGGTTTTGGAGGCTGGCCTTGGAGTCGCGATGATTTTGTTCATCCAAAGGAAAAGGGAAGATTTGCACAATATCCGGATGGAACAATTGAAGAAAAGAATACCATATAAGTTGTAATAAGCCGGCATTTAATGTCGGCTTTTTTATCTTGTTCTAAGTGTTTTAAAGAGTATTAATTTCTATAATAATTATTGAAAATACAATGAGTGGTACGGTTTATAAAAATTTATAGATTTAATGTAATAATCTTCCATCTACAAGCGTAGATATATAACATAGATTTACATTTGTAAACAGGGAGAAGTGATTACATGAATGAAAGTATAAACGTAACAGATGCTGAATTAGAAATTATGAAAGTAATATGGAGAAAGTCTAAAGTTACGGCAAAGGAAATATCAGAAGCACTTGAAGAAAGTATAAAGTGGAGCCCAAGTACTGTAAAGACTCTTTTAGGGAGGCTATGCTCCAAAGGTATTATAAGTTTTAATAAGAAAGGAAAAGAATACTATTATTTTTCATTAGTTTCAAAAGAAAATTACTCTATAGAAGAAAGTAAATCATTCTTAGATAAGCTGTTTAATGGCTCTTTAAACTTAATGCTTCTTAACTTTGTAAAGAATAAAAAAATATCAAAAGAGGAAGCAGAGGAGCTTAGAAAGATACTTGGTGAAGTAGAAGCAGAAGGGGAGAGATAATTTGAGTTTAGAAATACTGTTTAAAAATATACTCTTATCTTCAATTTCAGCAGGTATTTTGGTGATTTTTATTAGTATAATCACAGCTGTTTTTAAAAAGAAATTAAGCTCATCTTTTCAATACTATATATGGATTATACTTGTTTTAAGATTAATTTATCCCTTTGGACCAAAGACTGATTTAAGTTTATTTACAACAGTTTCAAAGGTAGAAAGGGTAATTATAAACACTGATTACTCTAATAAGTTAAAAATAACTCCAATAGCCTATGAAATAAAAGAGAATGAGGGTAGGTTTGCTGCTATAGATAAAAATATAGAATACAAAAAGTCAAGTTACATGGAAGTTCTAAGTGTAATTTGGGGTTATGGTGTATTAATAGCGTTCTTATATATATCATTTGGTTTTATTAAAATTAGTAAATTAAAAAAGGACAAAAGTAAGTTGACCGATATATATGATTCTTGCCTAGAGAAGTGCTGCTTAATTGTGGGACTTAAAGAAAAAGTGGATATTGTTTTTACAGATAAAACTAATGATATATCTGTAGTAGGAGTGATTAAGCCGACAATTTTAATACCACTTAATCTAACAAGCTGTATAAATTTAGACAAGTTTAAGCTTATAATTTTGCATGAACTTGTTCATGTGAAAAGAAAGGATTTACTTTTAAGTTATTTGAGAGCAGCATTAGTATGCATATATTGGTTTAATCCAATAATCATTTATGGGTTATATAGAATGAGACAAGCATGTGAAATTTCATGTGATGCTTATGTATTATCACTATTAAATGATGATAAAAGATTAGAGTATGGAAATACAATTATAGATTTGGCCGAGATGAACACTGGGAAGTGGGCAGCTCTTTCTAATGGTTTGCGATTTATAGATAGGTCTAATTTAAAAAGGAGAGTAATGATGGTTAAGAAGTATAAAAAGATAAGCAGGCTCAGTGTTCTAGCTGGAGTGGCAGTAATAATTATAGTCGGGGCTTTAGGGTTATCAAATAGTTCTTTAGAAGAAAGAATACTAACTAAAAGTTTTGAAGAAACAAATATAGATGATGATAAGAAATTAAAAAATAGTGTTAATGAGTTAATTAAGGAAAAAATAGATTCAGTCAACAAGGTACAATTCTACCAAAGACTTGAGAATGATGTTAATGAAGATTTAGTAGAATCTTTTAAATTTAATAGGGATGTATTTAATGTTGTCAGATTAGAGGATATGCCGGAATTTAGCCAAGGTAAATTTGGCAGATTTAATGACTATAGTTTTTGCCAAAAGGTCATAGGGGAAGTATCCAATGCTGTCATTTTTCCAGTAGAGTCCTTTAAGCATATTTTATTTATAAATAAAAATAATAAAGAAATCTATTTTGCGTATAAAGATCCAAGCGGTGCAAATATAGCTGTAAGATTTGAGCTTAATAACGGTTCTTGGCAGGACACAAAAACGCTAAAAGCAGAAGGTAAAAAACTAGAATTATTGAAATATGATATTCTGAAAGAATTATAACTTATGGTTAGTAAGTTTATTATAGAATATTGATATTAAAACATAAGGACAGTTTAATTATAATGATTTATTACATGCGCTTTATTTGAAAACTATAATATAATTTTAAGTATGATGTAATATATTAGGTTGAATAAAGGTGGTTGAAGGGTGAGATTTAATAAGAAGGTATTTGAAGCGTTAAATTCAGTAGAAGATTTAAAGGATGAGTTTGAGGATATACTGGGACTATCTAAGGAATGCAGATTTTCGAACTGTACTCATACAATCGAACCTGGCTGCGCAGTTAAAGAAGCGGTTTCAGTAGGGACCTTGTCAGAGGAAAGGTTTAATTATTATTACAGAGTTAAGAATGAGGCAGAATATGTTTCTGAGAGAAAGAATAAAACTAAGGCTATCGACTATATGAAACAAAAGAAGCTTTTTTACATACCAAAGGATACTGGAGCTAAGAAATAAATAGATGCTGACAGGAAAGTTATTAATAAAAACAGGGCTGTTTTTGCATCAGCCCTGTTTTCATTGCTATTTTCCTGAAACAGTTATACCTGAAACACATATATAGGGCAGAACTGTAGATCCATAGTCTATTCTCTCAGCTGAAATTCCCTTTATATTATTAAAGGCTTCATAAAGATTTCCGGAAACCATAGTTTCACTTATAGGATACTTGATTTCTCCGTTTTCTATATAGTAGCTGTTTTTTGCAACTCCTGAGAAGTCGCCGTTGGAGCTTGGCTGACCACCTGAGAATCTTGCAAGCAGTATGCCTTTTTCAATACCTTTAACAATATTGTTAAAGCTTTCTGCTCCGGGGTCTATAACATAACAGCCACCTTCATTTTTGGCCCTTTCACGGCCGGTTTTCTTTGAGCCATAGTTGCTAAGCATAAAGCTCTTTAAGGTTCCCTTATCAATTATTGTTATATCCTCAGCTTCAAAACCCTCAGAGGTTATATGATAGCCATCACTTATTTCACTAGAAACAGGCTTTGAATGTACTGAAAGTACTTCACTAGCAACCTTTTCATTCAGTTTATCCTTAAGTATGCTTGTTCCCGATATTAAAGAGCCATCTCTTAGGAAGGTGTCAATATAGGCATTTAGAAGCTCACTCAGGCAGTCCGGAGTTATAATAACATCTCCCTGGAATTTTCCTTCTAAGGTTTTTGTATCAAGTTGTTCAACAGACTGCTTTAAGAGAGTCTTTACACTTCCACAGTCCATTAATTCCTTTTCCAGCTTCAGCATTGAACTTCCGCTGGCATTAAAGGAGGAACTCTTTTCTCCTTCCTTAGCGGCAAACATGGAGCTGAAGTTATATACTCCTGTGGACTCCTTAAAATCTACTCCATTAGAATTTGCTAAATACATGACACCTGAGTCAAAGGACATGATGGTATCCATAAGATTTATAGATGGATAATTTTCTTTCACAGTTCTTATATAATTCTTAAGAAGGTCATACATTCTGTCCATGTCAGGCTCGCAATCTCCATTTGTAAATTCCTTAGGTGCTTGATAAGAAGCTATATCGTAGGCTTCGTCAGCATCTGAGTTTGAGCTTAATTCAAAAACAGTTTTTACTGCTTCCTTTATTGAAGCTTCATCGGTCTTATTTATAGAAATGGTACCTTTCTTATTATTCTTTATTACTGTTAAAATCAAAGCAGTGTCAAGGGTGGTACGTAAAAGAGATATTGCTCCGTTTTCAACATTCATTTCATATTTTTTATTTCTATACAGCATGCATTGAGCCTTATCTGCTCCAAAATCTTTAAGAGAATTTAGGCAGTAGCTTACTATTTCTCTATCCATCATGTTATCTACCCCCTATATTAACTTTACATTTGATGGCAGGACCGCCCATTCCAACAGTTATAGGCTGCTTTTTGCCGCACATTCCGCCGTTTAACCAAACCATATCATCGGAAACCATAGTTGTACTCTTTAAAACATCAAAGGCAATTCCTGATATAGTTGTATCTTTTATAGCCCTTCCAAGCTTGCCGTTCTTTATTTCATAGCCCAGTACAATCCCAAACATAAACTCGCTTGTGGTATCAGCCTGACCATTATTTGTATTCATAAGATAATAGCCATCTTCTATGGAGGCAATCATGTCTTCAAGCTTGCTTGTTCCGGGAAGAATTGCGGTATTTCTCATTCTTATAAGAGGCTCATCATTAAATTTAAAAGCTCTTGCATTGCCTTTTGGAGCATCGCCAAAATGCCTTGCACTTTCTTTGTTGTGCATATATCCTTTAAGAATTCCATTTTCTATGATAACCACATCTTCTGCTGTAGTTCCTTCATCATCCATGAAAATAGGAACTGGACATATTTCTCCTTTATAGGTATGAGCATAGTCAACAAGGCTTACAAGAGGGCTTGCTACTTGTTTGTTCATATAGCTTCCTGCAATTGATCCCCCAAGTACAAGGTCAGCTTCTGTTGTATGTCCAATAGCTTCATGTGCAAGAATCCCAGCTAAATTAGGATGCAGCACACATTCCTTTAAGCCTGCCTCAGCATAAACGCCTTCACTTTTATTTACTAAGTGCTCATATAAACTGTCTATTTTTTTGTAAAAATCCTTTGGAGATGTAAAGTTATCTTCAAACTGACCAAGCCCTCCGAAAACATCAAATATACTTATAGGTTCTCCATTTTTCTCTATAGTCATAGACACAATAAAGTTAGAACGAGGCAAAAGAGAATAAAGACTGGCACCATCAGAGGTTATGAGTGATTTTTCCATATCAAGACATCTAAGACTGACAACTCTTTCGCTTAGGTTTGGATATTTGGAAGCCATATATGAATCAATTTCTCTTATGAAATCCATAATCTCCTGCTGTGATAATCTTGACTTTTGTGTACCAAAGTTTTTTTCAAAGGAATCTGCTGTTCCATTAAAAAACGGCTTGTTTCTTTTTTCTCTGGAATCAAGGAAAACAGCATTATCGCTGGCTGCTTTTATTACCGCTTTTATACTTTCTTCGTCAACCTCAGCACTGGAGGCAAAGCCCCAGGAGCCACCTTTGTAGGTTCTTGCACTTACTCCATTTGTAATATCCTTGGCGTTTCCTACTAAATTTCCATTTAGGAAGGTTATATTAAGTGACCTGTTCTCCTGAACTCTCAGCTCGGTATATTGAGATATAAAGCTTGAATACTTGTGTAAGTTTTTTAGAATCAAATTAATTCCTCCTTTTGTCGGAACACTGGGCAGTCTAAAACGCTCGTTCCCATTCGCAGACTACCTGCTAAAGTCCATTTAGGACTTTAGCCTCTTTCCAATACAAATATTATATCATTTTACAATATGTGGCGAAAGAGTAAGAAATATTATACAAATTTTGTTTATCTATTGAAATAAATAGACTACACACTGAAGCTGATAAAAAATAGTGCTTGCAGAAGCCTTACTATTAAACAAGAAAAAACCGTACCTGCTTAAGATACGGTTTCATTCTCTATGAGAAGCTTAGTGCTGATTTAAATTAGTTTCTCAGCAATGAACTTGGAAGAAATTCTCTTTATCAATATATAATCAAGCACTAGGAGAACTCCTCCCCCTATAAACATTGCAAGGCTGCTAAGCATCAGCACACCTGTCATTTGACCTACCAATAAAAGAAGTACTGGAAGGACAAGAAGACCGCTTACCTGCTGGGCTTCTTGGAAGGTTTCTGACTTTGCAGATACCATCACAGTAAATATTAGAGACAGTAAATTAATTGCAGGTGAAATCCATAGTATAATTATGAGCCATTTTATATCAGGGAAAATAAGACCTCCAAAATATATTAAACCGCCTATGTTAAATACAATTCCAAAGACTATAAAGGAAAGCAAGGTTATGATATAAGAGGGCACAAAAACACCTAAAATCTTAGCCCTTAAAAGCTGTTCCATAGATATTGGCGTATAAAGAAGGGACTCCATAGTTTTATGCTCCTTTTCTCCCACAAAACTGCTGGCTCCGATAACCCCTGAACACATTATTGGAATTATAAGAAAATAGGACGGAAACATATAATTTATGGTTACCTTTATTAAAAGCTGTGCCGGAGTATAGGCGGTATATTCAGAAGGTAGTTTTTTTATAAGAGGACCAAGCTTTGTAAGCATGCTTGAATCCTTACCAATAAAGCTGGCGCCTATAAGTATTGCCAGTGGTATAATTACCATCAGCACAATTGGCACAATAGTCATAGGCATAATAACCTGTTTTGAGCTTGTTATTTCATTTATATCTTTATCTATCAAAGCTTTTTCACTTCTATTCATTTTCTAACCTCCTAAGTCTAAATAGTTACATCCTCAGATGTCCCTTTGATGTATTTAAAGTAAAGTTGTTCCAGTGACCATTTTTGCTGCACTGCTTCATAAATTTCCCCACCATTTGTCAGTATGCCTTGCAGCAGAGTATTTACATCTTTGTCACCTAAAATAGCTTTGCTGTACATGTCATTACCTTCATGTATAAATCCAAATTTATCAGAAATATTTTTGCCTCTGATTTTTAATTGAAGGGCTGCATTTTTTCTTGAAGCAAGCTCATCAAAGGTTCCCAGGCCAAGGATATTGCCATTATTTATAAAACCATAAAGTGTACAAATATCTTCAGCATACTTTAGCTGATGGGTGCAAAGAAAGATTGTAACCTGGTTTTCCTCTGCAAGTTCTTTTATAAGCCTTGTAACATTTAGCGCATTTTCCGGGTCAATCCGGAAGTAGGCTCATCAAGAAATAAAATTTGAGGATTGTGAACCAAGGCAAGTGCTAAGGAAACTCTCTTTCTCATTCCTGTGCTGAAAGACTTTACCTTTTTATCTTTTACATCAAATAACTCCAGCCTTTTTAATATAAAATCAGTACGTTCCTTAAGCGCTTTTTCTTCAATTCCATGCATTCTCCCAAAGAACATAAGATTTTGTGCTGCAGTAAGATTTTCATAACAGGAGGAACTTTCAGTCATTACCCCGCATAATCTGTGAATCTCAAGATTATTTTCCCCAACAGGTATTCCTAAGATCTCAGCATGTCCTGAGGTTTTTGAAAGAATTCCATTAAGAATTCTAACTGTAGTGGTCTTCCCCGAACCATTAGGGCCAAGAAAGCCAAATATCTCACCCTTTGGTATGCTTAAACTTATATTGTTTAAAGCATTAGTCTGACCATCATAGGACTTTTTAAGATTTTCTACATTTATTGCATTCATATTTTTCTCCTTTCACTCGAAACACTGGGTAGTTTAAGACGCTCGTTATCACTTGCAAACTACCCGTTAAAGGTCATATAGACCTTTAACCTCCTTTCAGTCGAAACACTGGGTAACTTAAGACATTCGTTTCACTCATAAGTTACCCGCTAAAGTCCATTTAGCACTTTAGCCTCACTATATCCATTAAACTTCGTTAACAACTTTATCTTTACAACTATTAAACGCATAACCGTAAAAAAAGTTCAAAAAATATTTAATTTATTGGATAACCATATAAAAGGGTGTTAATATACAATAATCACTTGAATAATAATAATATTTAATAATATACTTATCTCAATAAATGAACTTTTTTTATGTAAATACGTTAAAGTATTAGGAAGGTGAGGCGGAGAGTGCTTGGATGAAATAGAATTAATAAATAAAGCAAAGCAGGGAAACAAAAGTGCTCTTAATACACTTCTTTCTGATAACCTTCCGCTGCTTAAAGGATACATAATAAAAATGACCGGCAATGCCGAGCTCTCTCAGGATATTATTCAGGAAGCTATGCTTAAGGCAGTGCTGAGTATTCATAAATTTAAGCCGGAAGCAAAGTTTTCAACTTGGCTGATTACAATAGCTACTAATGTTTATAGGGACTATCTTAGAAAAAATAAAGAACTTGAGCTCATAGACGAATTTATACCCTCAAAGGAAATGAGTCCCGAAGAGCTTACTATAAGCAAGCTTCAGTATAAGGATATTATTGAAATCTTAAAAGCTATACCCTATGAAAAGAGAGCTGTATTTATACTAAAACATTATTATGGTTATAAATATGAAGAAATTGCAAAGATATTGGATTGCCCTGTTGGTACAGTTCGTTCAAGACTTCATAACACTATAAAATATATAATTCATGAATTGGAGAGGAGGAAACTGGTCTAATGAAGAAAGACAGCAGCATAGAAAATAATATAATTGATTCCTATTATAACGAAGCTTCTTATTCAGAAGATTTAACTTCTGAGACTGATGAGTTGTTTGACGAGAAACTCCATAATTCCTTAGAAAAAATGGATATAATAGATTCTTTAGACTTTCCTATTGACATTAATACTCTAGAAATTATAAATAAGGCAGAGGCAATAAAAGCTAAGAATAAACTTAGAAGGGAATACCTGATTTTTATTTCTGTGTGCCTTGTAATAATATCCTCATTTATTTTCCTTGCATTTAATGTAGACATAAAAATTATAATATATGCAGAAGTTGCAATATCCGTTTTTCTTCCTCTAACTCTGATTCCGATAGCCGCAAAGGTTAAAACAAAGGGGGCTGAAAGATGACAAGAAATCAATTGATATTAGTCTTGATTATTATAAGCCCTTTATTATTGGCACAGTCTGCATGGATATTTTCAGATGCACGAAAAAGAGAGGAAAAATACTACTGGCTTTGGGGACTTTTTGGCCTTATAAATGTTCCTCAATCCCTTATTGTTTATTTGGTTGTAACAAGAATATTATTGAATAGAAATAAAGACACTAATAAGCTTCCATAATTTTATATTATGAAGGCTTTTTTATTTGTGGTTTTTGCAGTATGGGAATATAGAAAGGCTTCTCTTTGAAAGTATGTAAATTTCACATTAAGGCAGGATATATTAGGAGATCTTCTCTCCCCACTTTAATTATACCATATCTAAAAAGTTATTTACAGACTGTTCTTTGAGCTGTTTTGCGAGTATACTTAAAAAGCATTTTATGATAGCTTCAAACACTAAAAGGTTGAAGTCCTAAATGGACTTTAGCGGGTAACTTATGAGCGAAGCGAATGTTTTAAGTTACCAAGTGCCCGAAAGGAAACGAGCATTTTAGACTATCCAGTGTTCCGAATAAAAGGAGGAAGATGTATGAGCATTAACGACTTTGAATGGAAATTAGAAAATGAATGGCTTCAGAAGGTACTAAAAGAGGCTCAAAGACAACTTGACGAAAAGCTTCACTACAAGGATAGGTTTAGAAAAGATGCACTTGAAACTCAAAAGGAGTTATGGGAGGAGCTTGGCTCTGTTTCTGTAACCAACGGCCTAGAGCAAATTGTAAGCTTTATGGGCTTCATCGACAGGATGAAATATCAAAAGAGAAATCATGAAATAACAAGAAGGCTTCAGGAAAGTTATGAAAGAATGCTTAAGTCTCCCTACTTTGGAAGATTAGATTTTCTTGAAAAGGGAGAGGAAAAAGCAGAGAAGTACTATATCGGATTATCAAACCTCATAAACGAAGAATATGATTTTCTGATTTATGACTGGAGGGCTCCGGCTTCGAGTATGTTTTACGATTATGAAATAGGAAAGGCAGGCTATAAATGTCCTGAAGGAACTATAGAAGGGGAGCTTACTTTAAAGAGACAGTATAAAATCAGTAATGGAAATGTTGAATATATGTTTGACAGCAATCTTAAGATAGATGATGAAATACTCCAGGAGATACTTGGTAAAGGCACTGATAATAAGATGAAGGCTATAGTAACAACTATTCAAAGAGAGCAGAACAAGGTAATCCGAAATGAAGAATATAAAAACCTAATTGTTCAGGGGCCCGCAGGCAGCGGCAAGACCTCTATCGCTCTACATCGAATAGCATATCTTCTCTATAAGCATCGTGAGAAAATAACGCCTCAAAATATAGTAATATTTTCGCCTAATGATATTTTTAATGATTATATATCAAATGTACTTCCACAGCTTGGAGAAGATAACATGCTTCAAACTACCTTTAAGGAATATATGCATAAGGCTTTGGAAAATAAATTTATTAAAGAAAATTATTCTGATATGATGGAGTACATTCTTTCCTCAAAGCAGCATTTAGATTATGAAAAGAGAATCAAAAATATAAAGTATAAATCTTCTCTTGAGTTTATAAATGTACTAAAGGAATATGCAGCAAAGGTAGAAAAGGCTGATAGAAGCTTTGAAGATATAGTCTTCAAGGATAAATTAATAATATCTAAAAAGGAGCTTGAGGAGCTTTACTATAAGGACTATATAAATCTCCCTCATAAAAGAAGGCTTGATAAGATCAAGGAAAGAATTTTATTTTTTCTAAAGCCTTTTGAAAAAGAAAGGATAAATGAAATCTATGATGAGCTTTGGAATACAGGTTTTTTTGTAGATGAGATGGAAGCTAAAGAAAAAGCTATTGCCTCAGTTCGTGAAGAAACAAGATATATATATGATGAAATAAACAGAATTACACAGTTTGATTTAATGGGTATATACAGAAAATTATTTAGTAAGCTGGATCCTGAAATCAAAAGTTATACCATAAAAAATTTAGAGTCCGGAATACTTAACTACGAGGACCAGCCGCCGCTTCTGTATTTAAAAGGAGCCTTTGGAGATCTTCCAAAGACCTCGGATATTAAATATGTAATCATAGACGAAGCGCAAGACTACACACCTCTGCAGTATGAAATCTTTTATCAGCTTTTTAGTAAAGCAAGTATAACAATGCTTGGGGATTTAAATCAGTCAATAAATCCATTTATGAATGTAGGGAGCTATGATAATATTTCGCATATATTTCCACAGGATAATACCTGCATAATAAACCTTACAAAGAGTTATAGATCTACAATGGAGATTACTGAGTTTTCGCGAAGGATTCTTAATCATAAGGTTAATGCAGAGTATGTTGAAAGAAGAGGGGATAAGCCAATAGTGCTTGGGTTTGATGATGAAAAATCTATAAATGATAGAATTCTTAAAGATATTGAAATGTACAAGGAGCAGGGTTATAAATCCATTGGTATTATAACAAGAACTACAAAGGAAGCAAACATGGTATACAGCTTCTTAAAAGACAAGACAGAAGTTAAGGCTCTAATAAAAGATGATGACGAGTATATAACTGGCGCCCTTGTTATACCTGCCCATCTTGCAAAGGGCTTGGAGTTTGATGTAGTGCTTATTTATAATGCAGGAGATGAAAATTACAGCTGCGAAGAGGAAAGACTGTTGTTTTATACAGCCTGCACAAGAGCGCTCCATAAATTAAGTGTATATTATACAGGAAAGCTGACTCCACTGCTAGACAGAATGGTTTAGGATTAACCTTAGAGAACTCTGTCATCAATAATTGAGGTCTTTCTAAAAATGCTTAGTGCTGGCAGCACTAAGCATTTATTCCTGAACCTTGTTTTCTTTTAGAAGTTTTGCTTATTTTTATGTTTTTCATCAATATACTTTTTAACCGCTAACGCAAATGCAATTAGGGCCGCCACTCCACATATAACCCAAAGTCCAAGCTTGGAAGCCTTGTCTATGTTTTGCCCTAGTACAGAATATACAATTGTTGCAGGGAGTTGCCCAACTCCAGTGGACCATAAAAAACTCCAGAGACTTATGCTAGTAAGTCCGGCAGCATAGCTAACTGCATCAAAGGATATAAAAGGCAGAAGCCTTGCAATTAAGATTGCATAAGGACCGTAATTATTGAAAAATTTATCTGAGATATCAAGAGCTTTCTTCCCTACAAACTTTTCAGCAGCAGGTCTTCCGTAAAGCTTTGAGATATAAAAGCAAAGGATGGATCCAAGCATAGCACCGCTCCAGGATAATATTGCGCCAAAGAACCAACCGAATAGCCATGCATTAGCAAAGGTTATTATAAAGGCAGGAAGAGGAGCTGCAATGGATTGAAACATCATAAGTACAAGTGATACAGCTGGTGCCCATGCTCCAAAGGATTTAATATATTCCTTCATGGTACCTATATCCAGCATAGAAAATAAAACAACTAGCTTTTTTACCATTGTATTTACCTGTGGAACAAATAAATAAAGGCAAATAATTAGCAGCAGGAAACCTAATTTGATTAAAGTGGATTTTTTAAGCGTCAATATAATCCCTCCAAATTTTAGTGAAAGTCTCTTTAAAGCAAACTAGCGTGCATAAAATACTGCTCTGCTAAAATCTAAAACTACACTTACTAAAGAATTAATCTGAGAAAAATTTGTGTCTGAAGTAAAACCTTTTAGTTCAATATCTTTAGCAGTTATAGAATAATAACTTCTATCCCCGGCATATCTTAAGCTGGAAATTACTCCTTCAATAGAATCAGGGAGCTTTTCCTTAGAAATATGTATATGTTCCCTGTGAAGCATTGCTGTAACTTCACCTCTATAATGAGCAGAACCTTTACCTAAAACTTCATAATCGTCTCCTATATTAAAGCTTCCTAAACAACAGTTGAATACACTATCTTTTATAGTTCCTTCTATATAATTTTTTTCACCTAGGAAATCAGCAGCCTCCAGGCTTTCAGGGCGTTCATAAATTCTTTGTGGAGTATCGCACTGATTAATACTTCCATTAAGTAGAAGTGCAATTCTGTCAGAAAGCATAAAAGCTTCTTCTTTGTCATGAGTAACTAAAATAGTAGTGATGTAAAGCTTTTGGTGAAGCTTCCTAATAAGCTCACGCATTTCTTGTCTTAGAGTTATATCAAGGCTCGAGAAGGGCTCATCTAAAAGAAGCAGGCTTGGATTTACAGCTAAGGCTCTTCCTATAGAAGCTCTCTGCCTTTGTCCACCGGAAAGTTCGTCAGAATATTTCTTTTCGCAACCTTGAAGCTTTAGAAGCTCAATTATTTCTTGGACCTTTTCAGCTCGTACTTTTTTATTAACTCCAGCCATTTTAAGTCCGAAACCTATGTTTTCCTCAAGATTTAAATGAGGAAAAAGCAGAGATTCCTGAAAAACAATAACGGTTCCTCTCTTATTTATAGGAATTTCCTTAATAGATTTGCCATCAACCAGTATATCGCCAGCTTCTATCTTATGAATACCGGCTATGATTTTCAGCAGGGTGCTCTTGCCTGAACCGGATGGGCCAAGAAGAGAGAGAAACTCTCCTTCTTTAACGGAAAGATTAATGTTACGAAGCACCTTCTGCCCATTGAAGCTTTTGGAAATATCAATAAGTTCTATTTTCTTCATAATTTAATCACCTTAAATGTATAGATGTCCTTCTATTTTATAGTAGTTCTTAAGCATTTTCTCAAATATAATAAGAAAAACAAAGGAAACAGATATAAAAACTATGCTGAGAGCCCCAGCCATAGTCTGGTCTCCGTCTTGAATAAAAGGAAACATAATAACTGCTAAAGTCATAATCTTTCCACCGCCAATTATCAACGTAAGAAGATACTGGCTAAAGGACACAACAAATATAAGATTGGAAGCAGAAATAATTGCAGGCATTAAAAGAGGTAGAGTAATGTTTAAAAAAGTTTTTAATCTTGAAGCACCAAGAACTCTAGCCTGAATTTCATAGCTGTTTCCAATTACCTCATACACATTTTTAAGCATCCTGACTCCATAGGGCAGACAAGGAAATAGATGAATTATAATAACTCCCAGCAGGGTATCTGCCAGACCTAACCTTATAAAAAATATATGTATGCCTGTGGCAATAGTTATTGAAGGAATTATAAGCGGAGTCAAAATAAGTATCTCAACAAGCCGCTTACCTATAAAGTTAAAGGTGCCAAGAGCTTTTGCAGCAGGTATGGAGAATAAAATTGTAATAAAGGTAACAGAGAGCGAAAGTCCTATGCTGAAGAAAACTACTTTTAACAGCTGATTACCATTTTCTAATATATACCTGTAAGCTCTGAGGTTATAATTTTGAGGTAAAATATTTGGCCAATTCCACTTGCCAGAAATACTCCATAAGAGGAGTATAGCTATAGGGAGCAGACCTAGAAAGGCAAAGCTTAAGGCAAAACAATTTGCAGTATGCTTAAATATTTTATTCATAAACCCTCCTGTATTCCTTATGCTGCACATAGAGATAATTGATCTCTATGCCTCCTGTATTGTTACGCCTTTAATATTGTTTAGAGGCTTTAACGATTTTGTAATAGATATATATTAAAATAGTTGAAATACAGGCAAGTATTATGTTTATAACCATAGCATAAGGCCTGCTGCTTAGGTCTGCACCTGTATATTCCATGTAAGCCTTAACCGGCAGAGCTTTTGGGAAAGTAGGTCCTAAGAGATAAGGGACTTCAAAGGCTCCAAAGGAAAATGCAAATATGATTATAAAAGCCGATAATATGGAAGGCAAGCAAAGTGGAAGCATTACATGGAAGAAAACCTGCCTTTTGGTTGCCCCAAGATTTCTTGCGGCAATATAAAGCTTATCATTTATATCTTTTAGAACAGTATACACAACCATCGCTGTGAAAGGAATCTCCTTCCAAAGATAAGTTAGCATAATGCCAATACCTCGCCTGTCAAAAATAAAAAGAGACATGTCTTCCATAGTCTTTATAAGCCCAAGCTTAAAAAGCAGCCTTGCTAAAATACCGCTTTGAGACAAAATACTAAATGCTGCGGCTGCAGCTATAATATGAGGTACTATTACAGGCAGCCTGAAAATAAACTTCTCTAGGATTCTTCTGCTGCTGCTCATGTAGACACAGAAAGCAAGAGCAGTACCTAAGACTAAGGCTGTAAGAGAGGAGGTAAGTGAAGTTATAAGGCTAAACCTTAAAGAACTTATAAAATCACCATCAAGCAAAATCTCCTTGTAGTAATTAAGAGTTATACTTCTCATTCCATAAGCTTTAGAGTAACCAAAGCTCTCAAAGAGAGCATTGATTATTCCCGGAATAAGTATGCCCAAAATTATGACAAGCACCGGCAGCAGAAGTATATAAGGTTTTAGTTTTTCTTTCAATTTAATCTCCCTTTGCCACATTTTCAAGCCAAAGTTTTTCTATTATTGGTACAAGCTCTGCCCTTAGCTCAGGAATTCTTTGCTGAAGCATTATATTCTGAGGTATGGAATCCTGTCCGAGTTTAATATTGTCAAAAAGTTTTTTCTCATCGTTTTGTAGTTTATCATAAGAAATTACAGGAAGGTCTCCCCAGTTTTTAGGATCATATTTAAGGGCCTGAGCTTCGGCACTAAGTATTTGATTAATTACAGCCATTGCACCGGCTTTATTCTGAGAATTTCCTGCAATTGCAAGGAAATGAGTATTACCTACTGTACCCTTATCAAAAAGCTGACTCTTTGTTCCAGATGGCAGCTCGCCGTTTTCTATTCTGCTTGTAGTACCATAAGGATTATAGGTCATTGAGGCTAAAAGCTGTCCATCAGAATACATGCTATCAAGCTGAGCAATAGTAGCAGGATAGCTCTTTCCCTTATTCCATAAATAAGGTTTTAATTCATTTAAATAGTCCAAGGCTGGCTGAATAACCTTTTGCACTTCAGCCTTATCAGCTTTAATATCTGAAAGCTTATTGGGATCAACAAGATTACATATTATAGTTCTTACAAAAGCACTTCCTGTAAAGTCGGGAGGGGCTGGGTATGTAAACTTCCCTGGATTGCTTTTAGCAAAATCCATAAGCTCCTTGGTATTGTTAAAGGTTTTTGATACTTTATCAGAATTATAAAGCATAACAAACTGTGCCTTTCCAAAAGGTACCTCATAGCCCTCCACAGGAAATCCAAAGTCATGAGTAACCTCAGGAGAAGCCGTGTCCACCTTTTCTTTAAAGTTTGGCAGGCTTTCAGAAAAAGGCCCATATAGCAAATTAGCTTTTTTTGCATTATAAAAGTTTTCTCCATTTATCCAAACTATATCGATTGAACCGTTCTTGCTTCCTGCCTGTTTTTCAGCCAAAAGCTTATTTAAGATATCATCAATGTTCATTGGAACTCTTTTAAGCGTTATATCATAATTGTTCTTAACTGCTTTTGCAAGGTAATTATCAACCCATTTGTTAGTAAGCTCGTTGCCACCCCATCCATAGAAGGTAACAGTTGTTCCTTTAGAGGCCTTAACAACAGCATCCCAGTTTGAAAGATCAACGGTTTCAGTGGTTTTAGAAGTTTTACTGCTGCATCCGATTAAAGAAAATACAATAATTAAAGATAGAATAAAAGATAATAATCGTTTCAAATTTACTACCCCCAAATAAATAATAGTTTTACATAAAGAAACCTTAGTAATTATATCATAACTTTACATATTGATAACAAAATTGAAGTATAGATAAAATTAATAGTTGATAAGTTGTTTATTAAAAACTTCTATAGTGAATTGTAGCCAAGCTATGTTAATATAGTTTTGGTATTTGATATTTAGTTTATTCTAGATTAATGGAATAAAGAGCCTCTATTTAGCTACGGATACGTGCTAAACTAAATAGAGGCTTATTTTTGTTAATGGAAGGGAAAATATGAAAGAGCTGAAACTATCGAGAGAAGTTATAGAAAAGATAAAAGTTGAACAGGATAAATGTAATGGTTGCAAGCTGTGCATGAAGAATTGTCCTATGTTAGATACTTATTGCAATACTCCAAAAGAGTTATTAAAGGATGCAGTGGAAAATAAAGCAATAAAGACCGAAATACCTTACTCATGTGCTTTATGCGGTTATTGCACAGAGGTTTGTCCTAAGAAGGTTGACCTTAATGAGCTCTTTTTTGATCTTCGAAGGTTTATTGTACTTCAAAATAAAGGAGTACCAAAGGAATTTGGCAGGGCTACAGTGAATTACCACCAAAAGAACAGTTTTTCAAAGCTGTTTACTACTAGTATAAAGAGCCAGCAAGGCTCAAACGCTGAAAGAGTATTCTTTCCCGGCTGCAGCTTAACTGCTTATAGCCCAGAGTTAGTTTTAAAGGTTTATGAATATTTAAATGAAAAGCTTCCGGGCACAGATATACTATTGAAGTGCTGTGGAAAGCCAACTCAATCTATGGGAGATGAAGCTGCCTTTGAGCATTATTATTCAAAGGTTAAAGCTGACTTTGAAACAGGAAAGGTTAAAGAAGTTATAACAGCCTGCCAAAACTGCTATAAAATAATCTCTAAGCACAGCCCAGATATAAAGGTTACCTCCTTATGGGAGGTTATTGCAAAGGAAGGCGTTCCTAGCGGTGTAAAAAATAGAGGCAGAGAGCTAGGTATTAGATTTGCTCTTCACGATCCTTGTCCAACTAGAAAGGAAGATAAAATTCATACTTCTGTAAGAAATATATTAACTATGCTTGGCATCGAAATAGAAGAGTTAAAATATACGAGAAATAACACTCTATGCTGCGGATCAGGCGGGATGCTCGGTGTAACCAATAATGAGCTGGCGCTAAAACACATGAAAAAGGTAGCTAATCAAGCTGAATCAAATTATTTTGTAACTTATTGTGAAGAGTGTGTTCAATCCCTTATAAGAGGAGGAAAGCAGGCTGTTCATATTCTGGATTTGCTATTTAATGAAGAAATATATACAAGCAAGGATTTTAGTCAAAGCGGTCAGGGCACTTTAAAAAGCTGGATTAATAGATATAATGGAGTGAGACTTATAAATAAGCTCAATAAATAACAGGAGATTTGAAGTTATGAAAAAGAATTATGTGAAAGGAATTAAATATATTAGCCTCATAGCGGTTATAGCTTTGGTTGTGTATTTCCTAAACAGACTTGATGTATTTAAAAGCTATAGCTCTAAGGATATTAAGCTGTTTTTAGATTCTCTTGGAATGCTTGCCCCTATAGTTTATATAGTGCTTTTTACCTTTGTTCCGCTAACCTTTTTCCCGGATTCAGTGCTTGCTATTGCTGGTGGGATGGCTTTCGGACTTATTAAAGGCAGTCTGTTAACTATAATAGGAGCCTTATGCGGAGGCACTCTGGCTTTCTTTATAGCAAGATATCTAGGACAGGATGTTATAAAAAGATTTATTAAGAAGGATATTTCTATATTAGGTAAGCATACTCAGGAAAAGGGCTTTTGGGCTATACTTGTTTTAAGGCTAATACCACTGGTGCCTTTTGATGTAATAAGCTATAGTGCTGGCTTGTCCGAAGTGAAGTATAAAGATTTTTTATTAGCTACTTTATTAGGTATAATTCCCGGAGTAATGGTATTTTCAAATATAGGCGACAAGTCTTTAGAGATAGGAAGTTTTCAGTTTTATATATCCATAGCGCTGCTTATAATACTTTTAGTGGTTTCGGCATTGTTTAAGAAGAAAATTTCTCAAAGAATTATTGGTGATATAAATAAACCCGGAGAGGAGAATTTGTAATGCTGGATACATATGGAAGAAAGTATGTAAACCCGATAATAGATAAAACTGCAAAAGATCTGCTGAAGCTTAATTTAAAGCCTAATCATGTAACAGGTATTGCTTTTTTTATAGGAGTATTGTCCGGAGTTTTCGTATACTTAGACTTAAGCTTAATAGGTGTAATACTTCTTTGGGTTTCCGGCTTTTTAGATGCTGTAGACGGCTCAATGGCAAGAATAAGTAAAAATACTTCAGCACTAGGAACTCTTATGGATATAACCTTTGACAGGGTAGTTGAAATGTCAATTGTGATAGCGTTGGCTATGAGGTTTCCAAGTTCAAGAATTTATTTACTAATATTAACTATATGCATTTTGTTTTCAATGACAATTTTCCTTACTGTAGGGGCTCTTTCAGATCAAAAAGGAATAAAGTCCTTCTATTACCAGGCAGGCTTGGCAGAAAGAACAGAGGGCTTTATAATGTTTTCTTTAATGAGCTTGTTTAATCCGTGGCTGGTTTTAATAACAAATCTGTTTTCAGCAGCAGTATTTTTTACAGCTGCTCAGCGTATAGTTGAAGCAAAACGAATATTAAATTGATATAGTATTGAAGTTACAGAGAAATATTCTTAAAAATAGTTTTTCTATAAGTTAGTACAAGCTCTATTAAAAAAATAAATAGTGGGTTATAGTACTATAAAAAAAATCTATTAGACCATTTTTCGACAATAGTGTATCATAATGCATTGGGAATTCAAGTTATAAATATATTTGACATGAAAATTTTTAAGGGGTGACACTATGAAAAAGAAAATACTTATAGGCCTTCTTTTTGCAGCTTTGGTTTCTTCATTTGCAACTGGATGTGCTTCTAAGAGCCAACCAACTAGTCCAGCAGATACTAAAGCAGATACTAAGGCTGTTGAGTCTGTTGCGAAGACAAAGGTATTTGTATCACCAGAGTGGGTAAAAAGTGTAATTGATGGTAAACAGCCAGAATCAAAAGATTACAAAATCATCGAAGCAGCATGGGGTCCAGCTAAGGATGATAAAGACTACGTAGCTGCACACATACCAAGGGCAGTGCACCTGAATACAGATGATATTGAAGAATCAACTTATTGGAATATAAGAACAGGTGATGAGATTAAAAAGGTTATGTCTAATTACGGCATAACAAAAGATACTACTGTTATTGTTTATGGTGCTGACTCAGGTGCTACTAGGGTTGCATTTACATGCCTTTGGGCTGGAGTTGAAAATGTAAAAGTAGTTAATGGTGGCTTAAATGGATGGACAAAAGCAGGATATGCTACTAACAAAGATATAGAAGAGCCAAAGGCAACTACTAAAGATTTTGGTTCAGCTGTACCTGCTCATCCTGAGTATGTTTTAGCTATGCCTAAAGATGTACAGGCTGAAATGTCCAAAAATGATAAATTTAGATTGGTAAGTATAAGAAGCCTTGATGAATTTGAAGGCAAAAAAAGCGGATATGACTATATAAAAAGAGCAGGTGAACCTAAAGGAGCTGTATGGGGTCATGATGAAACTGACTACCGCAATGCCGATGGAACCTTCATTAGTTTCGATAAAGCTGTAGGAATGTGGAAAGAACAAGGAGTTACAAAAGATAACGAAATCGCATTTTACTGCGGTACTGGCTGGAGAGCTACTATTCCATTTTTAATGGCTTATGAGAACGGTTGGACAAACATAAAATTATATGACGGCGGATGGTTTGTATGGCAGATGGATCAGAAGAATCCAGTGCAGGCTATAACACCACAAGAAGCCGCAGCTCAACATAAATAAGTTTAATAAAAATGTCTGATTACCTAAAAGGCTTTCAGACATTTTTTACGTAGAAATTAAATTAAAAGTATTTTTATATGCTGTATAAGTGTAATAATTGCTAATATCAAACTGGTAAAATAGTAGGAACGATAGTTTCCGGTAGAAAATATTAGGGTGAAAAGCACAAATATGAGAGTAAGCACTATGCTTGCTATTAACATTGGCAAAGCCTTTTTATCCTTAATATAATTACCTTTTTTAGTTTTTACATATAAAATAGCAGCAACGCATAGTATTATTAAAAATATAATTGCAGCATATTTTAGTGCAGTTATAGGATATTGTGCTTCCCATTCATGATTTTTAAATATCACATACCTCATCATTCCCATTCTTTTCATAGAAAAATATTGTATTACATAAGCTGCAATTACAAAAAGTACTTGTAGTATTATGGATATCCAATAAAAGACCTTCTTTAACATAATTTATCTCCCTATCTTTAAAATCATAAAGGAATCAGCTGAAAATAAAGCTAACTCTATTATATAGAAACTAGCAAGGTTTGTACATTAATAAAAACTCTCCTTCAGGAAGGTTGAACCTATAAAACTAAATAACAGGTACATAGCAGCTGCCCTTTTCATCTGAATTTAGCAGCTTCATCAGGTTGCAAAGCTCTACTATTATATTTTCAATATGCTCCTCATCTAAATAGGTAAAACATATTCTAAGATGATTAAACTCAACTTCATTAGGATAGCATATAGTTCCTGGTAAGAAGGAAATATTTTTTGTTGTTACTGAATGATATAATAGTTTTTCTACATTTAAACTTTTAGGGAGAGTAATCCAGAGATTTATTCCACCTTCAGGTATAGTCCATTTTACTCCTGAGGGTGCATTATGCTTCAATAAAGCAATAACCTTATCACGTCTTTTTAATAATTTCATATTCAGATTTTCTAGATAAGAGTTCATCTTATTCGACTTGATAAAGTCTAAAAGCGTCTTTTGGTTTAGCATTGAAGTTCCGAGGTCATGATTAGCTTTTGCATTTATGAGTCTTGAAAGTATTGAGCCTTCAGCTACAATTGCTGCGAGTCTGTATGCCGGACCAAGGATTTTACTTAAACCCTTTATATAAACAACATGTCCATCAGTATCCATAGATTTTATTGATTTTATCTTTTCCTTTTTATAGGAAATTTCACTCCAAGGATCATCCTCAACAATGATACTATTGTTAAACTTAGCTATATCAAGAAGTTCAGCTTTTCGCCTAAGGCTCATGCTGTAACCCGTTGGATTATGAAAGTTTGGCATAGTATATATAATTTTAGGTGAATGTTTGTCGCATAAACTCATTAAAATATCAGTTCTCATGCCCTCACTATCGACAGGTACTGTTAAAATTACAGCTCCTCTGCTTTTAAACAAATCTATAGCTCCGGGGTAAGTAGGAGTCTCCATAACAACAATATCTCCAGGTCCAACAAAGGTACTGGCTATAAGGCTTATTCCCTGCTGAGAACCGCTTGTTATCAAAATATTTTCAGGCGTAGTTAATATTTCTTTTGATTTTAAATAATTGCTTAACACTTTTCTAAATTCATAATCCCCTTGAACCGGTGGATATTGTGCAAGATACTTGATGTTACGCTCTGTTAAGCTTAAAGAGTCCTTTAAAATATCAGGAGTGGGCAGAAGCTTATAATTTATTGAGGCAATTGATAGGTTGTACATATTATTGCCATAGGTCAAATTGCTGTTGCTTTGAAATTGTGATCTTGATAAATAGTCTGGAATCCCCATCTGCCATTGAAAATCGTTATGCTCCGGGAAGCTGTTAAGTTTTTCTATGTTATTTCTTTGATTAACATAGGTTCCTTTGCCTTGTATAGTAACTGCAAGCCCGTTTTTCTCCAACTCATTGTAAGCCTTTACTATAGTCATTGGACTAATATTTAATTCCTTTGACAGAGCCCTAATTGAAGGAAGCTGCTGACCGTCTTTAAATAATCCGGATAAAATTCTATCAGAAAAAAATTCAAATAGCTGTTGAGTTATAGTTATTATACTGTTTCTATCAATTTCAATATTCATATATAATTCTCCTTTTAGTCGGATGCACCGAGAAATTAAATCACTGGCTAGGAAGCTGTAAAAGTTTATTCAGGGCTTTTAACTCTAGAGGTGTTATACACAGTTTTATTATAATTTATTTAAATCATAATAATATCATATCTTAATTTAGTTATAAACACCATTAAAACATATGTTTTTCATGATTCAACTGTTATACTCGACGTTTGACTGTTATACAGTGTTTTGTTTTATAATCATATCACAGATCAAATTAAAATTAATGGAGGCTTGTTAAGTGAAAAAATATGCTTTAACTTTTGTTAGATTATTTATAGGACTTTTTCTTTATGCAGTTGGGATAGTTTTTACTATTAATGCTAATTTAGGATTATCGCCATGGGATACTTTTCATCAGGGAATTTCTAAACATACCGGCATTACAATGGGACAGGCAAGTATTATAATTGGATTAATTATTGTGGCTATAGACTGGGCAGCAGGGGAGAAGGTCGGAATCGGAACTATATTCAATATGCTGTTTATAGGTATCTTTATGGATCTTTTGATGCTTAACCATCTAATACCTTCTTTTAATAATATTGCAGCCAGAATAATAATGATGCTTCTTGGAATGCTTATTATAGGAATTGCCTGTTACTTTTATATTGGTGCAGGCTTAGGCTCCGGGCCTAGAGATGGACTTATGGTAGCATTAGCTAAGAAAACCAACAAACCTGTTAAATTAATAAGAAGCTGCATTGAAGCTGTGCCTTTGATAATCGGCTATTTATTAGGGGGAAGTGTAGGATTTGGAACTGTAATAATGGTAGTTTTTGGCGGGTATTTTATACAATTTGCCTTTAAAATGCTAAAATTTGATGTAAGAGATGTAGAGCATCAATTTATAGATGACTATGTAAAAGTCATTAAAGAAGTTTTATCTAATAAAAAAGAAGAAACAAATATAAATTAATAAATGAAACGGAAGCTAAACCCTAAATGGGCTTTAACGGGTAACTTATGAGCG
>KE993473.1:0-33300 GCA_000466585.1 Clostridiales bacterium oral taxon 876 str. F0540 | reverse complement strand
GAGCGAAGCGAATGTCTTAAGTTACCCTGTGCCCAAAGGGTAGCGAGAGTTTTTAATTGCTCAGTGCTTCCGACTAAAAGGAGGAATTATAAAATGAAACAATTTAGAAACCCTGAAACTGTACACGCACCGGTAGCTGCTTATACACATCAAATAGAGGTCACCGGAAACAATCGATGGCTGGTTTTATCAGGACAGCTTGGAAAAGATGAGAATGGAAATCTTCCTGAGGATCCTATAAAACAAATAGAAAATGCTATGGAAAACCTGGTTAGAAATCTTCAGGCAGCTAACATGGGAATTAAGGACTTGGTTAAAATAACTTTCTATATGGTTGGGCCTATAGATAATGCCAAGAGACGCGAAGCTGTTTCAAAGTTCTTAGGAGACCACAATCCTTGTATGACAATGCTCTACGTAGCTTCTTTAGCTGATCCATCCTTTAAGGTGGAAGTAGATGCATGGGCATGTGCTAAATAATAATAAAAGTAGCTGTACTCAAAGCTTTAACGGGGCTTTGAGTACAGCTACTATTTTATTAAAATCCTTCTTTTTCTAAATCTCTTCTTGGTATCTTAAATTTAATAGTTTTTTCTATTTCTTCAAGTCTCCAATTGTCTTTTGGATCAATAAACAGGCAGGTGTAGCCTTCTTCTCCGGCTCTTCCGGTTCTGCCTATACGATGTATATAGCTTTCTACGCTTTCAGGTATGTCATAGTTATAGATATGGCTGACTCCGCTTATATCAAGTCCTCTGGAGGCTACATCCGTTGCTATCAAATATTGAAAATCTCCATTTCTGAAGGCTTTCATTATTCTCTCACGTTTTGATTGAAGTATATCACTGTGAAGCTTCTCGCAGTCGTAGCCACGTTTGTATAGAGCTGCTTCCAGTTCATCTGCTCTTCTTTTGGTTCTGCAAAATATTATAGCCATATAGGGATTGTCTTGATTGAGCACAGTGCACAATGCATCCTGTTTTCTTCTGTCTGTAGTTTCTACCACCTGCTGCTTGATAGCATCAAGAGTTACTTCCTCTTTGCGAATGGCTACAACTTCAGGCTCTTTCATATACCTATAGGCTAGTCTTTTAACATCTGAATTAATGGTTGCAGAGAAACAAAGGGTTTGATGCTTTTTGGAGGTTTGCTTCATAATTGACTCCACCTCATTTTTAAAGCCCATTAAAAGCATTTGATCTGCTTCATCAAGCACAAAGGTTTTTAATTTGCTTAAATCTATGGTTTTCCTTTCAAGATGATCTAGAAGTCTTCCCGGAGTTGCAATAATAAGGTGAATACCTGTCTTTAATTTTTTAAGCTGTGAACCTATATCCTTCCCGCCATAGGCTGCCAATATATTAATGTCCTTAGCTGTCTTAAGCTTTAGAGCTTCTTCAGTTATCTGAAGAGCAAGCTCTCTTGTAGGAGTCAATATCAAGGCTTGAACTGCATCCACTTTGGGTGAAATATTTTCAAAAATCGGAAGCAAAAATGCCAGGGTTTTTCCTGTGCCGGTTTGAGACTCCACTATAACATCTTTTCCGCTTTTTATAAGACTGATGCTTTCAGCTTGAACCGGTGTGGGCTCAGTAATGCCGCTACTTTTTAATATCTTTACTATATCTTCACTAATTCCTAATTGACTAAAATTCATGACTTATACCTCCCTTATTATAGGGTTCCATTTCAAAGATTAAATTAATACATGTTTAAAATATTCCGATTTCAATAGAGACACCTGAATAATTAAGCTAGTTAATAATACCATACTGTAATAATTATTACTATTTTTTTAATCAGTAAGAAATTAGAATTATGAATAATAGAAAATGAAAAAAATGTAAGAATATATCAAAAAAGGTTGCTTCATAGTGGATTGGGTGGTAAAATTTGATTGATTATTCATAAAATGTATAGACATTATGCTGATAGGGGGGATTATTTATGGATAAAATGAAGATTAATCATGAAAGAAATCGACTGCTTGTTAAGCTGCTATGGTTTTCTGCTTTTTTAAGTATCGCACTTTCCATTGTTACAAAAAAACCTGCCGGAACTTTGATGAGTTTGGTGTATGGCGGAGTTGGAACAAGTATTGTTATTACTTTTTTGACTTATAAAAAAATTATTGTTAATGAAGTTATGTATGTAGTTGTTGTTGGTTTGGCAGCTCTTTCCTTCTTTATGATGAGAGGAACGCCGCATATCACTACATATGTTGTAATTTACTATAGTATGGTTTTGGTGGCGCTTTATCAAGATTGGAAGCCTATAATTTTATCGGGTGTAATCAATATAGCACTGACCATATATTTCTTTTTTAATTATAATCAGATGTTTCCAAGCTGTAATACTATAAGTCTTATTAATTTTATTCTTTATATAATTCTTGTAACCGGTATACTTGTATTTCAAAGTACATTTAGCGAAAACTTAAGAAAAACATTGCTTGAAAGTAACAAGAAAACAGAAGAAGGCAAGAAAGTTCTAGAGAATATGTTTATTAAAATCAGGAATTCAGTTAAGCAGTTAAATAAATTTTCCGGAGACTCTATTGATAATATTAAAATAACTGGGGATATATCAAGGGAAATCACAAAGACTTTTTCTGAAATAGCCTCTGTGGTAGATGGACAGGCTAAAGCAGTAGTTGAAATTACAGAATTTATGGATGATGAAAATGACGAAATAGAAAACGTAGTTGTTTCCTCAAGCAAAATGAAAAGTATATCCAGCCAAACAGTTGCTGCAATTAAAAGTGGAGACGAGCTAGTAGCAAATCTTTCTAAGGATATGGGTTCAGTAAAAAATACTATAGATAATACTGCTGGACTTATGACCGAATTAAATGAACAAACAAAGATGATTGAGGAAATTTTATCATCAATAACAAGTATTGCAGCACAAACAAATCTTCTTGCACTAAATGCTGCAATTGAGGCTGCAAGAGCAGGAGAAGCCGGAAAAGGATTTGCTGTTGTAGCAGAGGAAGTCAGAAAACTTGCAGAAAATTCTCAGGCTTCAACAGAAAGAATAGCGGACATCTTAGGACAAATTCAAGTAAAGACTGGACAGGTTGCAAGCGAAATAATGTTAACGCAAAATGCAGTTAATTCCAGCCTGCAGTCAACGACTAAGGTAGAAACAATATTTAAGGATATTTCTGACAATGGCGAGAAGGTTGCTTATGAGGCACAAACCGTCGGAAGCGGAATAAAGAATGTTAAACAGTCCTCAGAGACTATTCTTAAAGGATTGGAAACAATAACAAGCACTGTTGAGGAAACTACATCTTCAATTCAAGAAGTGTTCTTAAGGGTTGAAGAACAAGATAATAGAATTGCGGAGACCATTAACGCATTTAATGAATTAAACGATGTGTCCTTAGAGCTTGAAAAGTTATCTAGTTAACTTCTTATCGCGATATCTTCTTAACTATAAAAGAAGATATCGCGATAGTTTTTTGCAGTTCATATAAGCAATTTGTATGAGGCATCATCTTGAGTTTTTAATATATACTCCGCCAGATTCCATGAGTCCTCTCACAAAAATACGACTATGTTCTTTGTCATTCTTATACTCGATGACCCAAAAGGGCCAAATATAATCAGAGAAGGATCTTTTACCTTCTATTGCTATACCTATAGTTTTTCCAAGGTCTTCTTCATCTGAAGGGGAGAAGGAATTACTGCAATTATAAGTAATATTATTTATTATTAAGGTATTACCATTATCCTTCATCTCAAATTTATCTAAGCAAAATCTTGTGTATACAAAAAAGGCCGGTATCGATAAAACTATCAAGATAACGATAATTAAGATTGTTTTTGGCAGTTTCAATCTGTTCCCCCCAATCAGGTTTTAATAAGATAATAAACTATATATGAAAGTGATTAATAAAAGGTATTATTTATTTTCCAAGGCTTTTAAGAAATTATAGCTTTGAGGTGCTCTATCCTTTAAGTATTTACGAGTGCTGTAGCTGCTGTAATAATAATTGAATGTTTCTGCAAAGTATTCTGCACTATTTTCTATATAGTGTTCCTGTCCTGATTTATTTAGGAAGTTAGCACCTTCCTTACTAAATATAGATTTAAACTCATCTGACTGACTTATATTGTTAAATAATATGTAGTCAACGGCATGCCCAACTTCGTGAACCTCTACACTATAGCAATAGGTTTTATCTATACTCACAACAATGGAGCCAGTTTGAGGTATAAAAACACCAGTAAATTTTTCTAAGGAATCTTTATTTTGTTTTGCTATATCATTTATAGAAAAATCTGAATCACTTGTGATTGGCCCATTTATCGTTCTGATAAAAACCTGCTTATCATACAGAATTTTTAGATATTTTGCAGGCACAAGACTTAGTCTTTCCTTTATGCCATCTACAATGCTTTTATCGTAATCGCCATCAGGATAGCAAACAAGCTTAGCAGCATATCCCTCTGAAAGTTTAATACCCTTTTTTATATTATTTGATCTTATTGCCATATAGCTAATAAATAAAACAGGAATCAAAATAATGACAGCCCATTTAATTAATATCTTTTTCATAATCTATCCCCGCATAATTAACTTGTGTTATTTTACAAGTGCTTTATACAATTATTCTATAGCTTCATGGAAATATTTTCAACTAATCCTTTAGCCAGGCTGAAATTTTTATAAATTCTATAAGGCGGAACTTAGATGGAGAAAAACGGAGATATAGGCTTCAATATATAAAACTAAAAAGCTGCTGTACAATTAACTAATTAGTTAGGTACAGCAGCTTTTTAGTAAATTATAATACTTTATACGCTGGTTCCTGGCTGATAAATCAGATGCGGAGTTCCACCAAGACTGTCAGCAGTAATTGTGTCAGGATCTATAGAAATACCTCCTACTGTTGTTGTTGCAGATTGAGTCATTTGATAGCCTCTTGTAGGTATGCTTGGAACTGTACTCATAGACTTCCAATAGTGCTGGAATTTTAGATTATTATAAAGCTGAGTACCTGTTAATCCGCAATTAGCACCTACATATATTCCGGGTTCATAGCCATATGCGTTAACTTGATCATACCAATTATTGCAATAAGCAATAATATCAGTGGAGGTGCAGCTTGATGAAACCTGTTCTAGGTCAAGCCATAAAGTAACACCCTTAGGAAGACCGATTGATTGAGCATTTGCAGCCGCGTTTGCACCATAAGTAGCACCCTTAGTACCGTTTGCGATCCAATAACCACCTTCACAATGCTGAACAGCCATGAGGGCAAGGCCAGTAAGTAAAATTGCACCTGCCTCTGTGTTGTCTAAGTCTCCGCTTTGTTGACCTGATTGTCTTGAAAGATACCTTATGCAAAATGAGTACCCATTGTTTGCTAAGGTTTGAGCAGTTTGTACAGTAAGTTTTGTTGCGGTATCAAATCCCTTATTAGTTTTTAGAGATGTACCTGAAACCACATTTCCTGATAATGTTGCCATAATAAAATCCTCCTTATGATTTTTTATTTTCAATATATAAGAAGGATTTTGTCTGCAAAATGTAAACCTGCAAAAGCTTATTTTTTTATATTTTTAAGATACTCTTTATCTACAGCAATAATTGAAACAAAAAGAAAGTCTGTATCCTTTAGGCTGGACACACTGATATTCATATCTTCAATATCGTATTTTAACTCGTTGTTTTGCTTTGTAATTTTTGTTACCTTGCTTGCGGTGCTATAAACGCCCTGCTTTGCACTAACCATGGGATGATATATTAAGGACTGCTTGGAAAAATCTATAGGATAGTTAAATATATAATTAATTGCGGCATTATCATGAAGATATTCCTTTTGAAAAGCTTCCCATTTTTCTTTTGTATCAAAGATTATATCTTTTCGTGGCAAAAATCCCTGCTCGATTTTATTTGTATAGTTAATTAAGAATCCTGAATAAACACATTTAAATGGAATGTTTTGTTCAGTACCATCATTTGTATTCGCTAAGCCAATAATGTTATTTTCAGCTGAAGGCTTATTTATATTGCTGCATCCAAGAAAAAATGTACTTGTAAAAATAACGATTAATACTAAGTTTAAAAGCTTTTTCATCATAGTAAATCCTCCTTTACTATAGCTTTATATAATAATATATTATTACCTATATTTTACATCAGTGCTACTTGCTAATAGTATCAAAAGTGTTACAATTTAGTTTATATAAGCTTTTTGTAAGCAAAAGAATTATTTAATGTGGGGGATACGATGGAAAATAAAGAGTTATTGGATAAACTGGTTAAGGAGAGCAACAGCATTTTTGAAAATACTCTGGTTGGAGTTTATCTTCATGGCTCTATGGCTATGGGGTGTTTTAATCAAAGGAAAAGTGATTTAGATATCTTAATTGTTGTAGAAAATGAAATTACAAATTTGAAGAAGAAGAGATTTATGGATATTATAATTGAGTTAAATGATAAGGCTCCTTCTAAAGGGATAGAAATGAGTATAGTTAGGAGTGAGCATTGTAAAGACTTTATTTATCCTACGCCTTTTGATTTGCATTTTTCAAATATGCATTTAAATTGGTATAGAACAAATCCTGATGATTACATTGAAAAAATGAAGGGCGCAGATCATGATTTAGCAGCTCACTTTATGATTACAAAGAACAGGGGAGTTACTTTATACGGAAAGCCAATCAGTGAGGTTTTTGGAAATGTACCTTCAGAAGCATATTTGGATAGCATTAAGAAGGATATTATGGATGCACAAGATGATATAATTCATAATCCTATTTACATTGTTTTGAATCTATGCAGAGTGCTTGCCTATGTTCTGGATAGCTTGGTGCTTTCAAAAAAAGAAGGCGGCGAGTGGGGAATAAAAAATATTGATAAAAAGTATACGGGGTTAATAGAAGATGCCCTTAAATGCTATGTTTCAGATAGTGAAATGAACATTGATCCTATAATTGCGGTAGAGTATTGTGAATATATGAAAATTAGGATAGGGATATGAAAACAAATAAATAAGGGGATGCAGCAAAACAGCTTAAACTCGTTTAACTCGGACAATATAGGATTTTTAACGGCTTTATAAATTTTTTAATTAAAGTCTTATTACTGCTTGCTCAAATGTTTCTACGTATTCAAATACCGCGCTGAGTTTGGCAGTTTTACTACGTCCCCATTTTGTTATTAAAATCTTATATCTATGCCTTGCTTGTCAAAACTGCGTTTTTATGTGCATTTACATCAGATACATAGGAAATCGTCAATGCTGCTGAAAGTACTATAGCTGCAGTCCATATTGTTTTTTCGTGCAGAAATCCTGCTTCTATGGCTCCGATGCCTGCTCCTAAGAAAAAAGAAAGGAGAATGCAGCTGTATCTTAAAGCCCTTCTTAAAGCATCCTTATCTTTTCTTACAATACCTTTATAGTAGTTGTCTGCGCAGGAACGCATATTTCCGCTGCAAAATATATTGGCATAATTTTCACTTGTGCCAAATCTTCTAAATGCACAGTATTGAAGAGAGGCAGCAAAAGCAACAAGAGAATCAGCTATTACATTTGAATAGGATAGTGGAATAAAGCCTGTAATAAATAAAATCAGTATTGAAAACACAAGTACTCCACGTTTCCATGCCAGGTGTCTTTCCTTACAAATAGAATAAAATATATGCCAGGCTGCAAAAATACCTGCCCAGAAGGCCGCAATGGGAACTATGGCGTGGAAAAATCCTATATAATTTTTCTCAACTAACTGAGCTGCAGCAAGTACAAAATTGCCGGTCTGGCCTGTTGCAAATACTTTTCCGCGGACTGTATAAGAATAAGCATCCATTAACCCGCCTGCTGAGGCAAGGAGCATTCCGAAGCCTAACCTTTCAGTTATCTCTATATAAACTTTTTTGTCTTCCAATATGGCTCACCTAAATTCTTTTATAATCACATCTTTATTATAACGTTGTTTATTAATAAATAGAAATATATAATACTTATAGAATTGATAATAAAATACTTATGAATTTATGGAGGCTGCTATGGATATTCTTCAACTGAAATACTTTCTTGCTGCTGCTGAATATGAGCATATGACTAAAGCTGCTCAATCTCTTCATATAGCACAACCGGCTTTGTCGCAATCGATAAAACACCTTGAAGAGGAAATGGGAGTGCAGCTCTTTGATAGAAAAAACAGAAGCATACATTTGAATGCTTCGGGCAGGTTGCTTCAGAAAGAACTCATCCCAATAATAAATACACTTGATTCACTGCCTGCTAAATTAAAGGAGGCAGATAAACAAGCTTCGTGCAGCATACAACTAAATATCCTTGCTGCTTCTGTAATGGTTACAAAATCAATAATTTCCTTTAAAAAATTATTTCCTGAAGTAAACTTTCGTCTGCTACAGCATGCGGATGAGACAGAATTTGATATTTGTATTTCCTGTGTAGGCTCCCATGCGGTTCCTAAGGGGGGAATTCCACTTCTTAAGGAAAACATATTACTGGCTGTTCCAAGCAGCAGCAAGTATGCCACTCAAAAGAATATAGCTTTGAGGCAGGTAGAGCAGGAAGGCTTTATAAGCTTTTCAGAGGCAAGGCCCTTTAGAAATATATGCGATGATTTTTGCAAGCAGGAAGGCTTTAAACCTAAAATTATCTTTGAAAGTGATAATCAGGAATCGGTACGTAATTTAATTGACTCTAACCTAGGGGTTGCCTTCTGGCCTGAGCACTCGTGGGGAAAACTAACTGCAAAGGATGCCGTATTGCTTTCGATCAGTGAACCGGATTGCAGCCGTACTATTTATGCCATAGAGAATCATCATTCTGCAAACAGTAAATATGTTGCCGCTTTTTTAGAGCATTTGGCTGAGTTTATAAGTGAGTTAACATGAGAAATGTTCTGCTTATTGCTTTAAGCATAGGCTATGCTAAATAATAATGCTACTTTTATAATATTATTAAAGGAGGTCAATCACTGACCTCCTTTGGCTTACCTTTTAATTATTTAATGCGCTCTCTATAGATTTCAGATATGCCTTGCTAGTGATTGTCCCTCCTGAAACTACGTCAACATCTACATTTTGCTTATCCAATACCTCGCTAAAAATCTGCTCTTTCAATTCAGGCTTTGAGAAGGTAACATCCTTTACCATATCTATTTTAGTAATCTTATGATCTTTTATTGTTACATTTACCTCGTTAGACCATCTGCCTGAATTGTATTTCCCTTTATAGACACCATCTTTAATTGAGGATAGATTTACAGAATTAACTTTCTGCTTAATTCCTTTATCAAGACCTCTAGTCATATAAAACATACCACCTGCTGTTATGAGTATGAAAAGAGTCACAATTGATAATATTACTTTTATAATTTTTTTCATACAAATCACTTTCCTTTTACTTTAATCTATCCTTAGGAGTTCATAGCTTCGGCAAACTTTTCTATTGTTTCTTTCTCTAGGCTTGATATGCTGCTTTTTATACCTACAATAGATTTTGTCATCATTTTATCTATAAAACCCATCTTTTCAAAACTAAACTCATATCCGAACACTTCCTTGGCAACTGCTTTATTAGCTAACTCCTCAGGAAAGGCATCACTCAGTTCTTTTATAAGTTTTTCAGGTTCATTCAAGGCTGCACATATAAAAAGACCTGTTCTTTTCTTTAAAAGCTCTGGCAAGTTAGCTTTTATATAGTTTGTCAGCTGTTTCTGAATCTTGCCCACATATATTGATCCCCCAAGTATTACATTGTCGTACTCTTCAAGGGAAGGTACTTTTTCTTTCGTAAGGTTTACCATTGTAACCTGACCTTTTAACTTTTCTTTAAGCATATTTGCTGCCTTTTCTGCTGCACCATATTTTGTGGCATAGATAATAACACTTTTCACAATCCATTCCTCCTTTATTATCAAATATCTGCAATAAGCAACCCAAAGTGCAAACAGAGGGAACATCACTAAGTTCGGGTTACTTATCTTAATATTACTTATCTTAACGTAGTTTATTTATTGAACACTGTTTAATTCCATTTTATTCCGTTATATTTGCATTGTCAACTTATATTTGAACTAAATCTGTAACTGTTTTGTAAAACAAATATGATATAATTAATTGGAAAATGAAAGAAATAGTCAGATGAAATTTAATAAAAGAACATATCAATATATCTTGAAAAGAGGATAGATGATGATTGAGGAAGTAAATAACAATACTCCAAAGCATGTTGCTATTATGATGGATGGTAATGGAAGATGGGCGAAAAAAAGGTTTATGCCGCGTAAGATAGGACATTTAGAGGGCAGTAAAAGACTTGAAGACATTTGCGAGAGTTCCTATAAACTTGGAATAAAATATCTTACAGCTTATGCTTTTTCAACTGAAAATTGGAATAGGCCAAATGATGAAGTTAATGGAATTATGAGCTTATTTCGAAAGTATTTAGTAGATAAAAAAAGTAAATGTATTAAAAATAATATGCGAGTTAGGATTATAGGAAACCGAAATGGTTTAGATGATGATATTATTCAGAAGATAGAGGAAATGGAAGAAGCAACGAAGGAATGTAATGGCCTAAATTTGCAATTAGCTGTAAATTATGGCGGAAAAGATGAGATAGTAAGAGCAGTTAATAAAATTCTTTTATCAAAAGAACACTTGAATAGTATTACTGAAGCTGAGTTTTCATCTTATCTGGATACAAAGGGTATTCCCGAACCAGACTTATTTATAAGAACTGGCGGCGATAAAAGATTATCTAATTTCTTGCTATGGGAAATGGCATATACCGAATTTTATTTTTCTGATATATTATGGCCTGACTTTAGTGAAGAAGAATTGAAAAAGGCAGTAAATGAATTTTCTAAAAGAGACCGTAGATTTGGACAAATAAAGAAATAGTCAGTAGTAAAAAGCGATAAATAGATTAAGTATATTACAACTAAGGGGGATTTTTATGAAGGCAGCAGTTTTATCTGATATCCATGGAAATGGGGTAGCATTACAATATGCGATAAAGGATTTGAAAAGTTTAGGTATTAGCAAAGTTTTTATTTTAGGAGACATAGTAATGAAAGGGCCCATGCCTTCACAGTCTCTGGAAATGCTAAGAGATGAAGAACTGGAAGTTATAGCTTGGATTAAAGGAAATACAGATTTATGGCTTGAAGAAATTTCAGATGATTGGGTACCAACAACCGGAAGAGAAGAGGAGCTATACTCATACTATAGATATGCAAAGGATAATTTAAAAGAGGAACAGATAGCATTTATTAAAGAATTACCATTGGAATATTCAATTGCTATAGATGGAATTAGGATACTCTGTGTTCATGGAACGCCTAAGTCCATAGTGGAAGCTATAGACAGCAGTGTTCCGGAAGAAGAAATTAAGAAAGCAATAGAAGATGTAAAAGAACATGTTGTTTTAAGCGGGCACTCTCATACCTCATTTATTGGTGAAGTAGATGATAAAAAGATATTCAATGTTGGAAGTGTAGGCAACGCGCTTGATGGTGATAACAGAATATCCTATGGAATTATGGAGTTTGCTGAAGGTAAAGTGAACTTAATAAATAGAAGAATTGATTATCCTATAGATGAAATTATTAATATAGCAATAGATAATAAGTTTCCTCTACTGGACGATTATAAAAGCATTATATTAAATGGGTCTATGTAATAGGCTCAGCTAATAGTTAGGATATATAACAGGTGGTAATGGGGGCATGCTAAATGTACAAGACAATAAATAATTTGTTTAGCTTTTTTAAGATCATAGTTTTTATTGGATTTGGAATGCCGGTCATGGGATTGTTAAAAGGCAGAAGAGGAACGGATTCTCTTTTTCATTATAGCAAACCTATGTATTTCAAGGTTTCATTAATTGGGATAGTTATAGCAGTGCTATCAATAATTATCTGCATAATCTTAAAAAAGAAAATTAAGAATATGGACTTTGAAATAAAATCTATGCCGGCTTATGCTGCGCCTGTAGATAAATATAAGCTTTATAAAAGCCAATATTCAGTTGTGTTTAACATAGATGGTAAAAAGTATGAACATAAATTTGACGCAATAGGAGTTAAAAAAGTTTACGATTTTAAGAAAGGCTCCTACGTGAGATATAGAATTTATAAAGGTGAAATTATTCCTGAAACATTCTATTTAGCACTTCCTAAGCATGAGAAAGGTATTAAAAATAAGTGGGCCTATTTAAGTGAAAATCAATAGACAAAAAAATCTAATCACAATCTTGTTGTAGCGAAGAATACGATTATAAATAATGAAGCATTCTCCTTTACATATAAATATTTACATGAATACATTTTATATATGGTATAATTATCAAGAGAAATTTGAGAATTTAAACTAATGTTTATGAAGACGGAATGGAGTGGTTTGAAATGAAATGTCCTTATTGTAATGCAGAAATGATAAAGGGAACTATATATGGAGACAGATACAAGTTAAAGTGGCTTCCTGATACCAAAAAGTTATCAATGGGTATATGGGCTACCGGTGGTATTGAATTAGGTAAAGGCGGAGGATTTGCCGGCAGACCGAAAGTTGAAACATTCATGTGTGAAGCATGTCATAAATTTATCATTGATGCTGATACAGAAGCAAATTTGTAATACGCATTTTAGTTAAAAAATTGTTATTGATATTATCATATTTTAAAATAAAATATTTATTTAAAGCACCGTATTATTCAAATATGAATTTTACGATGCTTTTGTTTTGACACTCTTAATAAGAAGAATGTAATTAAGCTTTTACAAGCTTTAATATTTGCTTGGGATTTTCAAGAATATAATTCGGGTTAATTCCAAATGATGATTTAGCTCCCCATAACGCTAACGCAAAGTCTATGCCGGCACCCTTTGCACATTCCATATCATATTTAGTATCGCCGATATATATTGCCTTTGATTTATCAGCTCCTGAAAGCTCAATAAATTTTAGGATTGGATCTGGGTTAGGTTTATGCTTTTCTGTATCATCCGCACAAATTACTATTTTAAAAAAATCATTAAGTTCAAATGGGGTAAAGTTATCTGTAAATTCTTCTCGGGTTTTTGAAGTAACGATACCGGTTGAAATACCTAGTTCATTTAACTTAATTAAAGTATCCTTAATGTCATCAAAAACTTTAATACGATGAAAATATTCTTTTAAGTATTTATTCCATTTTGCATTGCAGTCTGAAACATTACTTATTCCGAGCTGATTTAATGAAATTTCTCCCGGAATTCCCAGAGCAAAGCTTAATTCATCGAAGCTTAAATCCTTATTGAGCTCTTCAAGCACTAACTTTTGAAGTGATGAAAGAACTGCAAATTCTGTATCTAAAAGGGTGCCATCAATATCGAATATAATATAATCGTACATACCTTCCTCCTTTTATCGGAACACGAGGTAATTTAGCTCACTTCCAAATTACCCTGCAAGATTCATTTAGAACTTTAATCTCCATCTAAAAGCAATTAATACTTAGTTAAGCGAGACCCTCAAGCTCTGTTAATATTTCGTTTTGTATTATCTATCAGCTTCACTCCAGAATACATGAGCTTAACAGTAAGTTCAATTATGCCTGTGAAGCAATCTCTTTTACTATCTTCAGCCAAAAGTATTTCAGGCATAACTTTATTTGCCATATAGGTCTCGCATTTTTCTATGATTGGATTTAGCAAGCTCTCTCTAAAGCTCTCACCGCCAACAACAACTAAATCGGGATTAATCACACAGTTAGTTGTTGCAATAACTCGAGAAACAGTATCAATATAGGAATTATCCTCAGGTTCACTTTCTATAAAAGAATTTAAAAATTGTCCATCACCCAGCGGGATAAAGCCTATTTCACCGGCCAGATTGCTGCCGCCGTGAATAAGTTTGCCGTTTAAAATGATTCCTGACCCAACTCCTGATTTAGTAAAATGTATATATATCATATTTAATATGTGAAGGTCATCCACATCAAGCCTATCCATAAGGCATATACTGTGACCATATGCCATGGCATTTAAATCATTTTCAAGCACTACAGGGATATCATATTTCTCCTCTATATACTCTCCAATATTACTTTCTTGCCATCCCTTAAGGCTTTTACCGAATAAGTATTTTCTGTTTTCTATATCTACTACACCGGGTACCGCAATTCCTATAGCTTTAATATTGCTTTTGCTCTTCATAATATCATCAAGGATTTTTTCTATTTCATAAAGATAATCAGTGCTTCCTATTTCAACTCGTGTATTTTCTATAATCTCACGTAAAGGGTTTGATATCACATATTCAATGTAATTGTCTCTAATATAAAAAGCCAACGCTAGACTTTCTTCCAGGTTCAGAGCGTACCTCTCAGCTCTTCTGCCTCCGCTGGATTTATCCAAGCCTAATCTAATCACTTCGTTATTTTGCAGCAACTCTTCCAGTAATGATCTCACTGTAGTCTGGCTTATTCCTGTAATTTCAGATAACTCTGCCCTAGTTGCTGCTCCTGCTTTCTTTAATTCGTTTTTTATCAAAGCAATATTTATTTCCTTCATAGTCTTTGGTTTGCCTGTAAAGCTGGCCACAAAATCACCTCTATTATACTTATATCAGGTACTTTTAAAAGTATATGATATAAGTATAACTCTACCATTCAATTATTTCAAGCAGCTTATTATAATAGTTTTATTTCTATATAAACACTTAATGCTTTGTTTAAAGCAAGCTTCTATAGTTGGTTGTTAAACTGCCGCTAAAATATAATGTTATAAAACTTTTAGCGTGATATATGAAGTATATTGTAGATCGTTCCTTCCTTAGCAATTACTTTTTCTAAATCATCTATAAAGAAGAAAACGTGATATTTCCATTTGTCAGAATTATAAATAACTATATATTCTGCATCATTAATTTTAGGAATATCTTGCTCTATTTTATCCTTGAAATTATTTAAACTTTCTTGTGGCTGGATTTCTCCCGTAATTTCAAACAGATATTTAATATTTCTAATTTTATCGGTAGTTGTATCAATCAAAGGTATTCCTATGTTGACCTGCTGCCATCCAAAAGAAGTTATTATATTATCATAAAAACCATTGAATAAGAATTTATTTAAGCCATTGCTGTCTTTCCAAAGATATAAGGGAGAATAGCTATTCTGCAAGTTGCCGTTTTTTCCTTTTTGTGTTATTAAATATAGTTTAAATTTTAAATCTTCAAATCCATCAGTTTTATAACCGTTATTCTTTACTCTATCTTTAATAATGTTCATGTCATAATTACTTGGAAGTGTAATCTTGTATTGTGTTGCTATCATTTACAATCACTCCTTTATATTAATTAAGTAACTTTAAATTTATTATATATACATTTGAATATTATTCATAATAGTTATAAATGATAGCAGATATTAATTAAAATAATATCAATATAAATAAGAGTACTAATAAAAGAAATATGTTAAAATTATCAATAATACATAGTAAAGAAGGTAATAAAACTATGGAAAGTAATGATTTAAGAATATTTCAAGTGGTTGCATATGAAGGGTCTATTTCTAAGGCAGCTATAAAAATGGGATATGTTCAATCAAATGTAACATTGCGCATAAAAACACTGGAAGATGAGCTTGGAACTAAGCTCTTATTAAGACATAGCAAAGGGGTCTCACTTACCACTAGCGGTGAAAAGCTGCTGGTTTATGCAGATCAAATTATAAAGCTATTAGATGAAGCTGTAAAAGCTTTAAAAAGTAATGCTAATACTAGCTATTTAAAAATTGGTGCAACTCAAACAATAGCTGCTTCAATTGTGCCAAAATGGTTAAGCATATATTCTGAAAGATATTCAGATGTTTCATTATCATTAAGAACAGATAATCAAAAGACATTAATTGAACAACTTATAAATGGAGAACTGGATGGTGCATTTATAAACGGCCAATATACCCATCAAAATATTAAATCAGTTTTTACCTTTAATGAAGAACTGGTAATTGTATCTTCTAAAGATATAAAAAAAGTAGATGAGGCATTAAAAAGGCCTATTATTATAAAAAACGATATTAATTGCCCTTATCGTGTGCTTTTAGAAAAATGGGTTATAGCTAACAATGGAAGTTTAAATAGAGTTGTTGAGATTGATTCCTTAGAGGCTATTTTAAAGTGTTTATCAGAGGGAATGGGGATTTCACTTTTGCCTAAAAGTGTTATTAAAGATAAGGATAGAGTATATATTCACGAGTTATCTAATGAGTATAATAAACTGCCAATTCACTTCATTATACGTAAAGATTTAAATGTAAATACTTTGATTAATAATTTTATTGATGTCCTTTCCGAAAATTGAAATAAAGAAGATATGCAAAAAGCTATTACAAGATATTAAAAATTGTAATAGCTTTTGAAAAAATATTTTAATATAAAGAGAAGGTTTCTGTTTCAGAAGTAAAGGATGAGATAGAAGCTTCGCCTTTAGTAAAGTATAAAACAGCAAAAACTCCATCATCAAGACTGTACAGGTTCTTTAAAGATGGCAATGCCTCAAGTGCAGTCTCTTTAACTTCACGTCTATCGTCATTTGCAACCTCTCCTGAAAGTCGAATCCATTGTCCATTTTTATTCATAGCAGAGATTTCAACCTTAGGGTTTTCAAGCATTTGCTTAAAACAATTTTTTGTATTATTTGTGGTAATATATAGTTTGCCTTCGTATTCAAAGACTCCGCCAAAGGGTCTTACTCTTGGTTGGTCCCCCTCAACAGTTGCTAAATAATAAACACCGCTTTCAAGAAGAAATTTTAAAGCCTTTTCCATGGTCATTGCCCCTTTCCTTTGTGTATGTTAAAATAATCACACAATAATAATAGCATGTATGACTTAAATAACAAGTACGTTCTTTATAGAAGGTAAGTATCAGATAGGATACTATGGAGGGATATCATGGAGAATAATAAAGATCTTTTTGGGGAATGCCCATATTTTACAGCACAAAAAGTATTTTCAGGCAAATGGTCCATTTTAGTTATGTATCACTTGGAGGAAGAAACACTTCGCTTTGGAGAATTACAAAGAAGATTAGGTGATATTACACAAGCTACATTAACAAAGCAGCTGAGAATGCTGGAAGGTTTTGGACTTGTTAAAAGGTATGTTTATTCAGAGATTCCGCCAAAGGTAGAGTACTCATTGACTGATTTAGGAAAGGAATTTAAACCAGTATTGGAACAGTTTAGAATATGGGGAGACAAGTACATAGAATCTTTAAAAAGCAACGTAGAAATTTGACGAAAATGAAAAATTTTTGTTGAAGAAATTTGAGGATTCTATTATAATATTAGTAAGACTAGTAAACGATTAACAATTTTATTACATGGTAATCTAGCTAGCAAAAAAATTAGATATTAACAAAAAGAAATCAGTAATCCCTAATAATTTAGTTTTTGGACACGTCATTAATATGATCAGAACCCTAAAATACTCCTTATAATATCACACCTAAACAATATCATCGTTATTCATTAAAATAATCATAAATAATAATTTTATATTGGAGGGTTTTGCATTGATTAAGTTATTAGAAAATGGAGATTTAGACTTAGACGTACTTGAAATCGGTGATGTAATAGATATTGGTTTGTTACAAACTTTTCAAGATAATTTCGCAACAGGCATGAATATAGCAAGCGTTACAGTTGATAGACAAGGAAACCCAGTTACTAAGCCAAGCTCCTATACAAAATTTTGTATGGATTTTACACATTCCACTAAGCGTGGAGACGACAGATGTGCATTATCACACAAGAAAGGTGGAGAAGAGGCAGCAAGAACCGGAAGACCTTATATTTACACCTGTCATGCGGGGCTTATAGACTTTGCAGCACCAATATTAATTAATGGACATTTAATAGGAACAATTTTAGGTGGGCAAATTCTAACTTCTAAGCCAGACGAAGAAAAGTTTAGAAAAACAGCTTCAGAGATTGGTGTTGATCCAGAAGGTTATGTTAATGCAGCAAATAATGTTTATATGACAAAGGAAGAAAACGTAAGATCAGCAGCTGAAGTTTTGTTTATAGTAGCAAATGCACTTTCAAAGGGTGGTTATGAACAGGTTAGATTAAGCACTATGTCCCAAACCCTTTCAGATAATTTCAGCCAGATATCTGCAACATTAGAAGAGTTAAGTGCATCTTCAATAAATGTTACTAATAATCAGCTTAATCTAAATAACGAAATAAATAACGTAAAGAAAATTTCTGTAGAGATAAATGCAATATTAGATTCTATTAAAAGTATAGCTGACCAAACAAAAATGCTTGGTTTAAATGCAGCCATTGAAGCAGCAAGAGCAGGGGATGCAGGAAGAGGCTTTGGTGTAGTTGCAAGTGAAATAAGAAAGCTGTCCGAGAATTCAAAAGAAACAGCTGTAAGAATAATGGATCTTACAAGCAAAATCCAGGAATCAGTAAATAAAACTATTGAAACATCAAATGCAACTCTTGAAACCACAGAGCAGCAGTCAGCAGCAATTGAAGAAGCGGCAGCAAGCGTATCAGAGATTTCTACTTTAGCTGAGGAATTAAATGGTATGGCAAATCATAAATAAAAATTGATTCTAGAAATACCCTATGTATAGGCTTAAAAAAGTCTATAGCATAGGGTATTTATGTTTTACTTACATCTATATTTGTGGGATAATAAAAAGGTTGAAGAATTTTGTAGTTTTATGACATTATATATAAATTAATATGGCAAATAATCGAAGGAGTGGAAGCTATGAAAAAAGGATTTGATCATGAAAAATATCTAGAAGAACAGTCTAAGTTTATTTTGGAAAGAGTTAATAATTACGACAAGCTCTATATAGAGTTTGGTGGGAAGCTGCTGTTTGACCTTCATGCCAAAAGAGTTTTGCCTGGCTTTGATGAAAATGCAAAGATTAAGGTGCTGCATACTCTAAAGGATAAGCTTGAAGTAGTTATCTGCGTATATGCCGGAGATATTGAAAGAAACAAGATAAGAGGAGACTTTGGCATTACCTACGATATGGACGTTCTAAGGCTTATAGACGATTTGAGAAGCTATGACCTTGATATAAACAGTGTTGTAATTACGCGTTATGATGGGCAGCCTGCTGCAACTATGTTTATTAACAAGCTTGAAAGAAGAGGCATAAAGGTTTATAAGCATAAGGCAATCCCTGGATACCCTATGGATGTTGATACTATAGTTAGTGATGAGGGGTATGGCTCAAATCCATATATCGAAACAACAAAGCCTATAGTTGTTGTAACTGCACCAGGACCGGGAAGCGGAAAGTTGGCTACTTGCTTAAGTCAGCTTTATCATGAGAATAAAAGAGGGATTACTGCAGGCTACTCAAAATATGAAACTTTCCCTGTGTGGAATGTACCTCTAAAGCATCCGTTAAATACAGCTTATGAAGCTGCTACAGTAGATTTAAAGGATATTAACATGATAGACTCCTTTCACTTTGATGCTTATAATGAAGTATCAGTAAACTATAATCGTGATATTGAAACCTTCCCTGTTTTAAAGAGAATTATTGAGAAGATAACAGGAAAAGAATCTGTTTATAAATCTCCTACAGACATGGGAGTTAACAGAGTTGGCTTTGGGATAATCGATGACGAAGCTATTAAAGAAGCTTCAAGACAAGAGATAATCAGAAGATACTTTAAGGTAGGCTGTGAATATAAGAAGGGTTATGTGGACAAAGAAACCTTCGAAAGAATAAAGCTTATTTTAGATGAGCTCAACTTAAAGCAAGAGGACAGAAAGGTTGTTATGCCTGCAAGAGAGCGTTCTGCAGAGCTAAAGAAAGCCTGCGGAAACAATGAAGCATGTCCAGTTGTAGCTCTTGAGCTTCCTGACGGGACAATTTTAACAGGAAAGAGCTCGGAAACTATGGAGGCAACTGCGGCTGTAGTTATAAATGCTATCAAGCATCTTGCGAGTATTGCAGATGATATGCATTTAATTTCTCCTGTTATACTTGAGCCTATTATAAAGTTAAAATCAAAAGACCTTGGCAGCAAGAATACCGCATTAAGCTGTGAAGAGGTGCTTATTGCACTAAGTATATGTGCAGCAACAAACCCAATGGCTGAGGCCGCTTTATCAAAGCTTTCAATGCTAAAGGGCTGTCAGGCACACTCAACAGCTATACTTGGAAGAAGCGATGAGGAAACCTTCAGAAGACTGGATATAGACGTTACAAGTGATCCGGAATATCCAACAAATAATCTTTACTACAGTATGTAAAATGATATGGCGTCTTATAGGGCGCCTTTTGCTTTGCAATAATTTAGAAGGATTTCACATACTAATACGGAATATAAAGCTAGATAAATATTTATATATTTAAGAAGTTATCTATAAAAGAAGAAAACTAGATGGATGCAGGAGATTATAATCATGATAGAACTAACTCCAAGAATATAGAAAATGCTATTTCTAGGTTGAGAACTATGAAAGGTTTGGGAATAACTGTTTTATTTTTATAAAGGGTGTAGGGGTAAAAGGGTAAAGAGAGGTGCAATTCGTACTAAAGCTATACGCATATGAATTACTAGTGCGTATAGCTTTAGTATTATATTCTGTTTATCATAGGAGCTATGAAACTAGAGAACCTATAGAAGTAAGAATTTATCCAGAGAAAATAACTATCATAAGTTATCCAGGTCCAGATAAATCCATAAGGAAGAGTGATTTGGAAACTGGAAGAGTTGTTGCCAGAAGATACAGGAATAGACGCATAGGTGAGTTTCTTAAAGAATTAAAACTAACAGAAGGAAGGGCAACAGGTATCCCTAAGATTATAAGATCTATGGAGAAGAATGGTTCCCCAAGACCTATTTTTGATACTGATGAGGAAAGAACATACTTCCTTGTTGAGCTTCAAATAAATAAGTACTTTTTGGAAGATACAGAAGATCAAAAGAAAAGTGAGGCCCAAGATGAGGCCCAAGATGATAAATTTAGTGTAGAAGACTTCAATGAAACTGAGATAAAAATCTTGCAATTATTAAGAATGCACTCTATATCTAAAATGGAATTAGCATATGGTTTAGGGTATAGAACAGTGACAGGTAATCTTAAAAAGGCTATGGAGAATCTTCTTAGTAAAGGTGTAATTGAGTATACTATTCCGAATAAACCTACAAGTAGGAAACAAAAGTATAAATTATCTGATCAGGGATTAAGATTATTTAGATAATAAAAATAAAGGGACTTATTTCTTTAAAGCCAAATGGGTGATAAAGGAATTGTCCCTTTAACTTTTATATAAATACTTTAGCAGGATTTCCACATCCTAATACAGAATATACCATGTATCAAACAACCGAGGTGAATTTCATGCTAAAAGAAGGAGTTTATGAGCAGCTCATAAATAGAGAATTAAAACAAAAGCTTAAACAATTAAGTTTAGATAAATATCTTATAGAAAAAGAAGAGCTTGATGTAGAAGAGGCAAAGACAATACTTTCTGATTATATATCTTCTATAGTTAAAAAGGCACTCCGATTTATAAGAGAAAACAGCAAGCAAAATGATAAGGAAGCACTGCTTTCTCAGATAGAAGCCTGTAACGAACTTATAAGAATCCTAGCGAATATTGCCCGGGAAAGGAATATTGAGGAGTTTAAGATCGAAGAAGAGGGAGAGGTGCTGACTGCTCTATATTCTAAGATAAACAGCATAAAGGCTGTGAAGGAAAGCAAGGCTGTAAGACCTATAACTCCTCTTTCTCAAAGTTCGTTATTTACAGGCTCTGCCCAGGAGCCTAACATGATGAGCGAGCTTAAGAAGGAGATTTTATGCTGTGATTCTATAGATATGCTTGTATCCTTTGTAAAATGGAGCGGTCTTAGATGTATTATTGAAGAGCTTAGAGAGTTTACAGAGCAGGAAGGGCATAGGCTTAGAATAATAACTACATCATACATGGGAGCAACGGACTATAAAGCCATAGAGGAATTAAGCAAGCTCAAGAACACAGAAATAAAGATTTCCTATGATACTGAGAGAACTAGGCTTCATGCAAAGGCCTATCTTTTTAAAAGAGAAACAGGTTTTACTACGGCTTATATTGGTTCTTCAAACTTATCAAGCGTTGCCATAACCTCAGGGCTTGAGTGGAATCTGAAGGTAACTGAGAAGGATTCCTTTGATATTATTAAAAAGTTTGAAGCAACCTTTGAAAGCTACTGGAATGATGGTGAGTTTATAGCTTTTAACGGAGAGGCTCAGGAGGATAAGGAAAGGCTTAAAACTTCACTTAATTAGGTAATTTCTCTTGCAAGGAGGATTAGTATGTATGAACAAAAATTAATTGATATTCTAAAGGAAACAAAAGAAGTAATGCAATTAGAGGAATTAGCAAAGTTGATGTATTGCAGCATAAGCACTGTAAAACGCAGTAAGGATAAAGCAAATAAAACAAAACTAAGTCAAATTAAAACAAAACACGGTAGAAAAGGAGGATATTACATTTAAGTGTAGAAAAATGTAATATATGTATTTTATAGTAAAGTGTGGGATTGATTAAATATGAGTAATGTAGGTAATGCATTAAGAATGCTAGTTTTATTAAAAAGCAGAGGCAAGATGAGCCTAAGTGAACTATCAGAAATTTTAGAGATGGGGAAGAGGCAGATAATTAGATACAAGGAGGCTTTAGAGGATGCTGGAATAAACATAAGAACCATCCCAGGCAAGTATGGTGGCTATGCTTATGACGACAAGGAATATTTGAGCAGTTTGAATCTAACAGATGATGAATTTATAGCTATATTAGCTGCAGAGCAGCAATTGACCCATGATAACTTTGTTAACCTTAATGATTTTAAGAAGTTAGTGGAGAAGATAAGCAGTTTAAAAAAAAGAGAGGAGGTTACAATTTCTGATTACTATATTAAAAGCAAAGGAATAAACCTTGAAATTGATAAGGAGAAAAAGGCATGGCTGGATATAAATTCAGCCATTGTAACAAATAGAAAAATAAAGTTAAACTATGAATCCCTTAAGAATGAGAGTGTTGAAAGAACAGTAAGACCCTATGCAGTATTTCAATACGAAGGAGCTTTGTATTTAGTTGGTTATTGTGAGATTAGAGAGGCTATGAGAGAGTTTAAATTATCCCGAATTAAGAGCTATGAGATATTAAATGATAAGTTCTCAAAAGACAAGGGCTTTAAACTTCAGGATTATTTAAGAAGCAGCTTTGGAATCTATAAGGAAGGGCATATAGAAATAAAGCTAAAAATTAAATATCCTATGTCACAGATAGTAAAAGAAAAAGCTTGGGTAGAAAATCAAAAGATAACAGAGCTTGAGGATAATTCTATAATATTTGAAGCCAGTATGATAGGTGAGACAGAAATAAAAAGCTGGATATTAAGTATGGGGAGCAGTGCCGAAGTAATCGAGCCTATGAAATTAAAACAAGTGATAGTTACTGAGTTACAAAATACAATAAATTTATATAAATAATTTTTAATGGTGACATTATAAGACAACTATTACATTTATAATTAAAAACATGGAGGTGAGAGCTATGAGACTAAGCTGTGAGTATAAAACGGATGAATTACCTGTAGCAAATAAGATGATGTTCGTAAGTTTAATAAAAGAGGCATTAAAAAGAGTAAACATGGAGTATTATGAGAAGTTATATCAATTTGAAGGCAATTCAAACAAGCAAATAAAGTCTTTTAGTTTTGCTGTACTTTTAAAGGACTTTGATATGCAGGGAGAGATATTTAATATACGCGACAGGATTATATTAAATATAACAACCCCAGACTATGAATTTGGTATTAATGTTTATAATGGACTTTTAAACCTGCAAAGCTTTAAGTATAAGGACTATAGCCTTAACAAATTAAGGATAACTCTTGTAAAAGAAAAGTTTGCAAGTGAGCAGCAGGTTGTTTTTAAAACTATGTCACCTATCTGCATGAGAAATAAGGAAAAGGGATTTATTGGCCCTAAAGATGACTTATATGTTGAAACATTAAACTATATTGCAAACAAAAATTTAGAGGTACATAGAGGCTTTGGACTTAAAGAACCTTTGCAGTTTGAAGAACTATCCATGAAGAAGGTAGTGGTGAAAGAAGAAATTTCAGGCTTTAAGGAAAGTACAAGTAAGAACACCTTTTATGTAAATGCCTATTCGGGTACTTTTAAACTAACTGGTGATATTGAAGATTTGAACTTTATATATCAATCAGGTATTGGTTTTAGAAGAAGCCAAGGCTTTGGAATGTTGGAGATTGTATAAGGAGGTGAATAGAGGTGAAGATAAAGGTTTATTTAGCTGATTGGTTTTACAATATGGGTATTGTGGGCTTTAGGAGAATACTCAAGTTTCAGGAAGACTACAGATCTTTAAAGCTATCAGATTTTGAATATCAAGAAGCAGACAACTACATAGAATTTAATCCGGACTTACTTAAAGAGTTTCATAATTATTATTTTGATTACTTTTTAGGTAGATACAATATGGCAAGATTTCAGTCAATACAGCTTGATAAGTATTTAAACCTATCGAAGAAAGAGGGCAAGTTTAATGAGTCTATAAAGGTCATTAAGGATATCGTTAAGGCGAATAACAACAAAATAAAGAAGATTGATGAAACTGTATTTACTAAGGCTGAGGAAATATATAAAAGCCTTGGAGATATAAAGAGACAAGAGCAGATTAGTGAACTGGAGGAGCTGCTTCTTAAATATAAAGATATTTTAGAACTTAAGAACATAAACGAAAAAATAACCTTAAATAAATTCAAATCAATTATGTCCAATTCCTTCTATGGTCAAGTAAGCTTCTTCAATGTAATTCATACAAGTAAGACAATTGTTGAACAAAAGGATATCATGTTTAAAGATTATATAAGTCCGATTATTACTATGGAAGAACTAAAAACTGAAATAAATGAAAATAGAGCTGGAGATTTGGAAGAGAGGATTTCTAAGGCTTTAAGTGATAAGGCAACACCTAAGAATATAGGAAAGCTTTATAAGAACATAAATAGTAAGTTTATTAAGAAGAAGAAGTCTCTAGAGGAAATAGAACAGTATATAGGAGGCAAGGACTTTGCTCTCTGTCAAATGTGTGGTGAGTATAAAAGTATTGGTTCTGAATATGGGGAAGGAGATTTTGTTCCTCTAGCTGTAAGCACAGATAATAGCAGAAATATGTTTTGGAATTTCAATACTTCTGTCCCTCTTTGTGATATATGTAAGCTTATACTAATATGTTCAGCAGCAGGGGCTACAGATATTTTTAAAGGTTATATGAATGCAAATTTAGATAACAAGTATAAGCAGTATTTTGCATTTGTAAATATGGATACCACCTTTAAGGATTTGTATAAGACAAACGAAAGCTTCAATTTGAAGAAGGATAAGGAAAATCCATTTAAAGAACTTATTTTTGATATTGTGTCGGAGGCTAAAGAGAGAAGTACATGGCAGCTTCAAAATATTCTCTATGTGGAGTTCAACTCAGACTATGGCTCAAAAAACTGCAAGATGAATTACTTTAATATACCTAAATATATTGCACAATTCTTTAAGGCAAAAGCAGAGGTAGTAAACTCAATAAAAGATGAAAAGTTTAAAGCGGAAATCGTAGACGATATATTATCAAATAAAGACATAAAGTTCTCTATTGATAGGAAACTCAGAGAAGTGCTAGCTAATAACTATGGCAACCCATATGACTGCTATAGAGCAGTTGTGATTAGGTACTATTTAAAGGTTTCAAAGGGAGGTATTAAAAAGATGGCTACAGAAGTAGATGATAAAAGGTTAAAGTTCATTTACATGAGAGGACTAGAACTTAATAAGCACTATACAAAAAATGGTGGAGAGAACAAGATTAGCTCTATTGCTTATAGGCTACTAAATGCAGCAAAGTCAAATAACAAGAAGGAGTTTATGGATACTCTTATAAGAATTCACTTAAACGCTCAGATGGAAGTACCTACTATATTTTTAGATATAATGTCTGAAAAGGAGTTGGCTTTTGAGGAGATAGCCCATTCCTACGTGGCAGGCCTAATTTCAAAGGCATCGAGTAAAAAAGATAGTGAAGAAAATGAGAACTAACATGATAGAGATAGAAAGAGAATTATAGGAGGTTTAATTATTATGAGTAAAGGTTTAACTTTAACAATAGTATTTCAGGCTCAAAGCTTAAATTATGGTGAGGGTATATCAAATATAGCAGAATTAAAGAAATTAACTAGAATGGATGGAAATATGTACACCTTTGCTTCTAGGCAGGCTGTACGCTATGACATAGTAAGACTGGGACACGAGTTTTACAACTGGAATCTTCAGGTAGTTGACAAGAGCAAAGGTACAGTACAATTTAAGGACAGCGCTACAATTAAGGATTCTGAGGAAATGGATCTTTTTGGATATATGAAGACCGCTAAAAAGGATGCAGAAGGTAAAGGTGGATCACTTATAAGATCAGCTGCAGTTAGACTGAGTAATGCAATTTCACTCGAGCCGTATAGAAGCGATATGGACTTTCTTAACAACAAGGGGCTAGCGGATAGAATTGGAGAACACCCTAACCTAGCTAATAGTGAGCAGCACCTTAGCTTCTACTCTTACACTATAACAGTAGATTTAGACAAGATAGGCATTGATGCAGATATAATTCTTGATAATGAAGAGAGAGCTACTAGAATCAGTCAACTATTAGATATACTAAAGGTCCTAAATAGGAATATAAGAGGCAGACAAGAAAATCTATCACCTCTATTTGTAATAGGTGGAGTTTATAGTATTTCAAATCCCTTCTTCTTAGGGAGAATAAAGCTTGAAACTAGAGGTGGGAAGTATTCCATAAACAGCTCTATGTTAAGTGAAGCTTTAGAGACTAGTATCTTGGATGAAAGTATTAAAGATAGCACTTCTATAGGTATAGTAGATGGGATATTTGACAATAAGAAGGAATTTCAAGATAACCTAGGTGTAAAGGTTATTACAGTAGAAGGTTTCTTTAAGGAGCTGAAAGATAAAGTTAGAAGCTACTATGGAGTGTGATACTAATGAAGGTCTTAAGATTAGATTTATACCAGGAAAGTGCCTGTTATAAAAAACCTTTTGCCTACAAGGTTACAGAAACCTATCCACTGCCTCCATATTCAACTGTAAAAGGAATGCTGCACAGCATATTAAAGGCTGAAGAATTTATACCTATGCAGTTATCTATTCAGGGTACTTATGAAAGCATATTTAATAGTTACAATACTATGTACTTTTATAAGTCAAATGAAGTAACAACTATGCCTTTAAATACCCATATGCTTTTTGGAGTAGATTTAACTATTCATGTAAAGGCAGATTTAGATACCTTAGAGGGTATTATAGAGGGTATAAAAACTGCAAGTGACCATTTTAGCCTAGGTAGGAGAGAAGACTTGGTAAGGATAAAGAAAGCGGAACTAGTTGAGGTTAAGGAATTTAAAATTGATGAAGATTTCGAAGAGCTTCCTACTATAACTAAACCTATTTATATTCCTAAAGAAAAGTTACCCTGCTACTTGAATGGTATTAATTATAGGTTGAATTGGAAATATGAAATCATTGATGAAATTAGGCAGTGGGAAAAGATAGATGTTATGTACACTGATATTGGTGAAGAGTTGGATGAAGGAATAGTCCTAATGGATAGTTATATGGATATGGTATTTTTTAATTAAAAGGGCTGGGGGAGACCCCAGCTATACTTTTACCGAGGTGATAATATGATTTATGCAAAGTCTAATCCTGTAGAGACTTTAAGGCAGCATACAAATGAGTTGATAAAAGCCTATAAATTGATAAAGGAATTGTACGGAGAAACTATTGAAAAATCTATAAGTATGGATCCTAAGAGATTTTGGGAACTATTAGAGATGGCTTGCTATTATCATGATTTAGGAAAGGCTAATACACCCTTTCAAAACATAATAAGAAGCGCTATAGGAGAAAAAGAGTTAGAGGATGAAATAAAAATAAATATACCTCATAACTATCTTTCTCCAGCGTTCCTTCCTTGGCAGGAACTAACTAAAGAGGAAAGAAGACTGCTAGTTCAGGTAATTGGCTACCATCATGAAAGGGATATAAGTCCAGACAAAGAGATGATTAAACATATAATAGATAATGATTTAAAAGAAAGAGTAGAGGAACTATGCTCAGAAATGAGCTTAAATATAGATAAGCTAACTAAACTCTATACCAAAGATATAGATGATAAAAATCGAATAAAAGAAGATGAAGACATTTATAAGGACTATATTTTAATGAAAGGCCTACTTCATAGAATCGACCATGCCGCATCAGCTCATCACAGCATAGAAGATAATGTTTCAGTAGGAGTAGGAAAAGTAACAAGGTGGTACTTAGAAACTGAATTCAAGGGAGGGCTTAGAGAAGCTCAAAGTTTTGCTTTTGCAAATAGGAATAAAAATGTTCTTTTAGTTGCTTCTACTGGCATAGGAAAAACAGAATCGGCGCTACTTTGGATAGATGATTCAAAGGGCTTTTTTACACTTCCCCTTAGAGTTAGTATTAACGCATTATATACAAGAGTTATAGATGATATACAGTATAATAACACTGGACTTATACACTCAACTAGTAGAGATTATCTTGATTCTATAGAGCATAAAAATTCCTCTGAAGTTTATGAGCAGTCAAAGTTATTGTCGAAAAAATTAAGCTTTTCAACTATAGATCAGCTATTTAAATTTCCATTTAAATATAGAGGCTACGAAAAGATTTATGCTACCTTAGCTTATTCCAAGGTAGTAATAGATGAGATACAGGCCTACTCCCCAGAAATAACCGCTGTAATACTAAAGGGGCTCGAGATGATTCATAAGATAGGCGGTAGATTTATGATAATGACAGCTACATTACCTAGAATTTATAAGGACTATTTAATGGATAGAGGAATACATCCAGTGGAAGGTGAGTACCTATCTGAAATGAAGAGGCACAAGGTTAAGGTAGTGGATAAAAATATAAATGATGCTGTAGAAGATATAGTTGAAAGAGGAAAAAACAACAGAGCTATAGTTATAGTTAATACTGTAAAAAAAGCACTGGAGCTTTTTAATATAATTAATGAGGAAAAAAACTCAGAAAACTGCTACCTTCTTCACTCTATGTTTACTCAAGGGGATAGAGCAGAGCTAGAAAAGCAAATAAAAGACTTTGTTGATGATAGGAAGAATAAAGGTAGCAAAGGTATATGGATTACAACCCAAATAGTTGAAGCCTCCTTAGACGTAGATTTCGATTATTTATTTACAGAAATATCTACCTTAGACAGTATGTTTCAGCGCTTTGGCAGATGTTACAGAAAAAGATTGTTTGATAGAAATGAACCAAATGTTTATATTTACACTAAAGATCCAACAGGTTATGGAAGCATATATGATAAAGCAATTTTAGATAAGAGCACTGAGCTTATAAGAAAGTATGACAATGTTTTAATGGAGGAGAAAGATAAAGTGAATTTGGTAGATTTTCTTTATTCAAGAGAAAATCTAAGAGAAACTGAGTTTTATGATAAATTTGTAGAGGCTATTAGACTATTAGACAATGTTATTGATTATGACTTAGACAGTTCTGAAGCGCAAAAGGTACTTAGGGATATTGATAGTACTAGAGTTATTCCAAGGTCTATCTATGACGAGAACATAAATATTTTTGAAGAATACACTAGTTCAGCATCAAAAAGAAGGCTTCAGATACTAACAGCAATAAATAAGCTTTCAATTAATGTTCCTAAGTATAAACTTCCTAAGAACTTAAGCGAGCACAAAGATATTAAAAACTTATATATATTAGATGCTGAATATAGCAATAAAAAAGGCCTGTTGCTTGATAGTGCGTCAGATAATATATTCTAAAAATATAAGTCTATTGAGTGATACTGCGTTTTTATATTAACTATGTGGGATTTAAATAGTTATGCAACTTGGATTGAGAAATATGATAGTTCATATATTAATTTAATATGAGAAGTGTAAAACATATCTGCAATTTCAACTTCATTATCATTTCAAGGAGGTATGTATTATGGAATTTGAAATAGAAAAGTTTAAGACCCAAGGGATTAAGGTTAATTACTATTATGTCTGTAAAAGAAAGCTATGGCTTTTCGACAAGGGAATAACTATGGAAAATACAAGCGATAGGGTACTTCAAGGTAAAGTTGTTCATGAAAACTCTTATCCTCGCCAACAGTATAAGGAAATTCTTATTGATGACATTATAAAGGTGGATATAATTGACAAGGACTATATTAAGGAAGTAAAGCTTTCAAGCAAGATGGAGAAATCAGACAGGATGCAGCTTCTTTATTATCTGTATTACCTGAAGGAGTTAGGAATAAATAAAAAAGGCACAGTTAATTACGTGAAGGAAAAAAAGGTTGAAGAGGTAGAACTTACGGAAGAACATGAGAAGGAAATACAAAAGGTACTAATAGATATTAAAGAAATTCTGAAACGGGAAAGACCTCCTAAGTTAATAAAGCTACCATACTGCTCTAAGTGTGCTTACTATGAATATTGCTATGTAAAGGAGAAGGAATGAAAAATGGCTGAAGATTATTATATTTTTAGTAGTGGTAGGATAAAGAGAAAAGACAATACTATTTACTTCGAGGATTCTGAAGAAAATAAAAAGTCTATTCCTATTGAGCAGGTTGAGAGAATTCACCTATTCGGAGAGATAGATCTAAATACAAAGCTATTAAATTATCTATCGCAATATGGAGTAATGCTAAACTTCTATAACTACTATGGTTTTTATACAGGTACCTTTTATCCTAGAAAAAAGAATGTTGCGGGGCTTTTAGTTGTTAAGCAATCAAAGAATTATTTAAGTCATGAAAGAAGGCTTTATTTAGCTAAGAGCTTTATTGATAGTGCAGTGTTTCATATTTTAAGAAATTTAAGAAACTATAAGGATAAGACCCTAGAAGTTATAAACTACATAGAAATGGAAAAAGAAAATATATATAAGGTAAATGAGATAGATGAACTGATGGGGTGCGAAGGAAGGATAAGGAAAGCTTACTATCAAGCCTTTGGATTAATCTTAAGGAATAATTTCAATTTCTGTAAGAGGGAAAAAAGGCCTCCGTCAGATCCTATTAATGCTCTTATTTCTTTTGGGAATAGTCTTATATATACAGCAATATTAGGCGAGCTTTATCAAACACAGCTAGATCCTACAGTTAGTTACTTACATGAACCATCAACAAAGAGATTTTCCTTAATTCTAGATATTTCAGAAATATTTAAACCATTGATAGTTGACCCAATAATATTTTCCATGGTTAACAATAAAATGATTAAGTCAGATGACTTTGATATTCAAGAAGGCATGTGCTTTCTTAATGATGCAGGTAAGAAAAAATTCATTAAGGAATATGAAAATAAGCTATCTACAACAGTTAAGCACAGGAGTCTTAATAGAAAAGTGTCATATAGAACTTTCATTAAACTCGAATGCTATAAGCTTATAAAATATTTTATTGAGGATGAAGCTTATAAACCTCTAAAGGCTTGGTGGTAGTATGTTTGTAATTTTAACTTATGATGTAGGTGAAAAGAGAGTAAACAGGGTAAGAAAGACTTTGAAAAAATATCTAGTGTGGACTCAAAACTCAGTATTTGAAGGAGAAATAACCGAGGCAAAACTTCACAAATGCTTGGCTGATATAAACAAATATATAGACAAAGATGAAGACTCATTATATGTTTATAGAGTAGGAAATCCAAAAAATATTAAAAAGGACATAGTAGGGCAGCTGAAAAGCTTTGATGAATTATTTTTATAAATGTTGGTTTGCAGTGAACCTGTTTTCATTAGAATGTTAGCTCAATCATTATAAATCAATGGTTTTGAGTAACTTTAACTAATAACTAATTTTCACAACCTTAGGTTTACTGCAACTAAGCCGAGTTTCCAAGTCGTCGAAAATGAGACTAAGCTAGCAATACCAAGGGGTTTTAAGCTTTAAAAAAACGAGGTTTTATCTTAACTATAAGGGATATAAAGTTAAAAAGTCTTATTGATAGAATTCTATCTTTATAGGTTTTATCTTAACTATAAGGGATATAAAGTGATATAACTCTAAGATGTATAGAACTTGTTATATCTGCGTTTTATCTTAACTATAAGGGATATAAAGTGTCTAAATCGTGGCTAGAAAAGGCGTTAAAAAATGGTTTTATCTTAACTATAAGGGATATAAAGTGCTTAAATTTATACTATATTTTGTTTTAAACTCTGGTTTTATCTTAACTATAAGGGATATAAAGTTATTAAATTTTTCAAGTTCTGTTTTGAATTCCTGGGTTTTATCTTAACTATAAGGGATATAAAGGCAATTAATGCAAGCTTTTTGATAGATATATATTAAGTTTTATCTTAACTATAAGGGATATAAAGCATATTAAATTCACTTTTAGAATTCATTATGTTTATGTTTTATCTTAACTATAAGGGATATAAAGTCCTGTTGTATTAGATATAATTATATAAATGAAAAAGTTTTATCTTAACTATAAGGGATATAAAGAATTGCAACGGAAAAGGAGAAATACCACATTATCATTAGTTTTATCTTAACTATAAGGGATATAAAGATGGTTAAAAGTAGAACCTAGCAACCAATTAGCATACGTTTTATCTTAACTATAAGGGATATAAAGTATAAACACTAGCTTTAACCAACGGATATAATGTACGGTTTTATCTTAACTATAAGGGATATAAAGGAAGATAATTTTAATATAATTTTATCTAACATATTTTGTTTTATCTTAACTATAAGGGATATAAAGCCATCATATTGATTAATAACTCTTTTAGTTATTTTAAAGTTTTATCTTAACTATAAGGGATATAAAGTTTAATAATTTATTTACTATAGTATAATATATGATGATAGTTTTATCTTAACTATAAGGGATATAAAGGTGCTAAGATATAGATTAATAGTTTACGTATAGTAAGTTTTATCTTAACTATAAGGGATATAAAGTTATGAATTGAAGGATTATTAATTGATAGTAGTTAGTTGTTTTATCTTAACTATAAGGGATATAAAGTAGGTAAATCAAACTGACATATAAAATTAAATCTTGCGTTTTATCTTAACTATAAGGGATATAAAGATAGGTAAAGACTCCATATCGTCCAATTTAAAGCTATTGTTTTATCTTAACTATAAGGGATATAAAGTAGCA
>KE993472.1 GCA_000466585.1 Clostridiales bacterium oral taxon 876 str. F0540 | reverse complement strand
TTAAAGACACTAAGTTTAAAACTTAGTGTCTTTTTATTTTTTGTGCAATATAAAATTTTATTTAAATATCACCGTGGGATTATCGAAATATACTCCGTCTAAATAGTTGAAAAGAAAACATTAATTGTGGAGGGATAACAGTGAAAAAAGTTGGTACAATAACGGCCGCGCTTGGCTTTATTTATTTAGGGGTATGGATGGTATTTAGAAATGCTAATAGCACATTAGCAACTGAATTATTTAAATGGTGGCCTATTTTAATTGTGTTTTTAGGAATTGAAATTCTAGTTTATTTTGGAACAAGAAACTCAGAACAGAGAATAGGCTTCAACTTTCTTATTGTAGTTGTATTATTTCTGTTTATAGGAATCAATGGGGTACAATTTATTGGAACAAAGATTGATACCGGTATTAAGTGGTTTGGGAACAAAGTGAACGTGAATGATGGAATAGATTTCTTTAATAGTATAAATGAGAGCAATTGTAAAATTATAAACTCAAAAGTTACTTTGCAGCCAGGATTAAAGACATTAAATATATTAGCTAATAATGGGGATATAAGACTAAGGAAATCTCAGGATTCAAATATAAAAATTGATGCTAATATATATGCAGATAAGGACTATAAGAATAATGAATATAACATTAATACAAGTAAAAGTAACGAAGCATATATAATAGATATAAGGGATAGTTATATTAAAAAGTCGGAAATAAATTTATATATTCCCGAAGGATATAATATAAAGATTAATAGTGATAATGTTAGAATTAAGAGTGAAGAGGATATAAAGGATTTAGCCTATGATATAAAAGCTCAGAATGGAAGTATGGATTTGGCTCAAGGCAGGAATCTTCAAGTTGATTTTAATAATGGAAGTGTAAAGGTAAGAGATATAAAAGATGTTAATATAAAAAGTAATAATGGCAGCGTGAATTTGGATGGCGACATTGAAAATATTCATATAAAATCAAATAATGGAGCTGTTAATGTTAATAATAAGTTTTGTAAAAATGTAGATATAAACCTAAATCTAGGCGCCATTAAATTTAATACTTTAGATAAAAATATTGACTTGAATATAGATATTGATCATGGACCTGTAGATATAAATGGTACAAAGAGATTAAATTCATCAGTAAAAGAGACGATGGGAACTGGCGAAGGTAAGGTTAAAATACAAGTTGATAATGGAGCTGTTATTGTAAGAAATCAGGAGTGATAGGGTTGGATGAGTTTCAATTATTAGAAGGACTAAGAAACAAGGATGAACAATGTTTTTTAGAGATAGTAAATAGATTTAAAAGAAAGGTTATCTCTCTTTGTTATACTTATACAAGAGATTATAATGAGGCTGAAGACTTGTCTCAGGAGGTTTTTTTAAGTCTATATAATAGTATTGGGAATTTTAGAGGAGACTGTTCTATTTCAACTTATATATACCGTATAAGTTTATCTAAGTGCATGGATTATAAAAGAAAAAGAAGCATTAAAAATTTTTTATCAGGACTTTTAAATGTACATCCATATAAAGAAGAAAATTTAGATGATAAAAACTATATAAGGCAATGTATTGTAAATCTTCCTGAGGACATGAAAAAAGTTGTTATATTATATTACTATGCTGGATTAACACAGAAAGAGATAGGCAGTTTACTAAATATTTCAGAGAAAGCTGTAGAAGGTAGGATATATAGAGCAAAACAAAAATTAAAAATAGAATTTGAAAAGGAGGGGTATGCGCTATGCAGGAAAAACGAGACAGTATAGATGAGGCCATATTTGAAGCCTTTAATGAATTTTATCCGAGCAGCGACTATAATGATCAACTGATTAAAAAGCTGCATAAAAGTAGTTTTAATAGAAGAGAAAGTATAAAACCGCTGGCAGTAAGCCTAATATTGTCAGGAATTATTGCTATGGTTATTTATACTTCTGATATACAATTTAAAATAGCTGATTTTAAGTATAAGGTGATTAATCAAGTTCTTACTATGGAATACAATTATAAAAATGATGTACAAAGAATCATTATGGGAGAGTGAATAAAATGAATAGAAGAAACAACTTTTTGACTTATTTATTAGCATTATTTCCGGGTGTAGGATACATGTATTTAGGACTTGTAATTAAAGGGGTAGAAACTCTGGCAATATTTATGCTTATAGAGCCTTTATTTTCGATAGTAGGATTAGGCTTTATAACAGGATTGGTCAAGATACCTATATGGCTTTACGTATTCTTTGATACAATTAATACAGCAAAACGGTTAGATAATGGTGAAGTTATTAATGACGAGGACTTTATATTTAGAAAATTAAATTCAAATTCATCATTAAATAGTAATTATAATACTGAAGGAATTAAAAAGAACGTATGGATTATAGTTGGCTGGACATTGGTTGTCCTAGGTGCGTTAGCATTAACAAATAGAGTCCTTAGAAGCTTTGGACTTTATAATTTGATAAAATCTTATATTAGCATGTATTTAATACCCATAGTATTTATACTGGTTGGTATATACTTACTATTTAGAAATAAATCACAGCGTTAGGAATAGACCAAAGTAAGAATTATATAAATTCTTACTTTGGTCTATTTTTATTATAGATATTATAATTTATACATTTATCTTTATGTAGTGAATTGTGAAAAAATATGATATTATAAATAAATAGGGAATTAGAATTTGTTACTTTATAAAATATATTGTTAAATTTAGTACATATAAATTGAAAAAAATAAAAGTTGGGGGAATTATGAATGTTTTTTGGCAAGAAAAAAGAAACTGATGTAAGAGAATTAATTGCTTTTAGCAAAGAAGAAAAAGATGTTAACATGCTAAATAACGCAAATAAACAAGTTTATCAAAATCTAATTGCTAAAAGAGTTTCAAATGAGGCTGAAGAAGCATTAGAAGTTACTGAAATACTGCTAAAATCTGTTGAAGATATAAACATTGAAATGGAAAAGCATAGTGATCATATTATGAAAACTGTAGATGTTTCATCAGAAGTAGGAGCCTTTTCGGAAGAGGTAAATGCGGGTGTTGACGAAACAATGAAAGTTATTGAGGATACATTAGAGAAGGCTAAAAATGGACAATCATCCGTTAATAAGGTTATAACAAGTATTGAGACCGTACAAAATACTGTTGAAAATATGAAGGGTACTATACTAGAGCTTTCTGATAAATCGAATAAAATAAAAGGTATATTGGATACGATTAAAGGTATTGCAAAAACAACACACCTTTTATCCCTAAATGCTAACATAGAAGCTGCTAGAGCAGGGGACGCCGGAAAAGGTTTTGCGGTTGTAGCAGGTGAAGTTAAAAAACTTGCAGAAAACAGCTCAAAGTCTGCAGATGAAATAGATAGTATAGTTTCTGAAATTACTAAGGTTACCGAAGAAACCTTAAATATAATTATGAATGGAACTGAAAAGGTGCTTGAAAGTACTTCTATTGCAGAAAATGCAGGACAAGCAATAAATAATATGATGGAATCAGTTGAAAGAACTAAGGCTATTTCCTCTCAAATAAGTAATGCAGTTAAAGATCAGGCTGATAAAAATCAATATTTAATTTCTGTTATTGATGAAATGGTTCAGGTATCAGAAAAGGTTAAGTCCTTTAATGAAAATATTTCAGTAAATGCTGATAGACAAAAGGCAGCACTTAATAATTTAAAAGGAACTATTTCAAATCTAAATAAACTTTCTGCAATAAGCAATGTTGATAAAGTTTTAGTAAAGACTGAATTTAAAATGGCTGCAGCATCTCTTAAGACCTTTGACCCATCAATGGCTACTGAGATTAATGATTCAAATATTTTAACCCCTATTAACTTAGGATTAGTTCAATTTGGACCAGGTACAGAGGTTGTTGGAGCCATAGCAAAGACTTGGCATATTGAAAGTGATAATGTAACCTGGAGTTTTAACCTAAGAAAAAATATGAAATTTCATAATGGCAGAAATATAACTGCAAAAGATGTTAAGAATAGCTACGAAAGACTTCTAAGTAAAAAACTTAATTCACCTAACAGATGGTTTTTATCGATGGTAAAAGGAGCAGATGACTTTTATAATGGAAGAGCAAACGAAGTTTCAGGTATTAAATTAAATGGAGATTATAGTCTTAAAATTATTCTAGAGTATCCATACAGTTCTTTTATAAACAATTTAGCACATTGTTCCTGTGCGATACTCCCAAAGGAGGAGTTCGATAATATAGAGCAAAAACCTATTGGCGCAGGAGCATATAAGTTTGTAGGCTTTGATAAAGAAAAAAAGGAAATTACTTTAGAAAAATTTGAAGATTATGCTTTAGGTGAGGCGTTAATAGATAATGTAAAAGTTGCTTGTGATGTTGAAGATTCCTTTGAAAAGTTCACAAACAAAGAGTTGGATTATATCACTGTAAATGCTTCAAACGCAAGTAAAATAAGAGAAAAGGGTTATAATATTGATTTAGCAGAGTGTATTGGGTTAAGATTTATTGCCTTTAACTATAGAAGTAGTAATCCTATAATCAAAAGCAAAGATGCTAGACAAGCTTTAAATTATTGCGTAGATAGAGAAAGGATTATTCATGAGGCATTAGGCGGATTTGAGGTATTATGTGAGGGAGTGTTTCCGAACAGTATCTTAAGTAATAACAATCTGATAACCTATGACAGAAATATAAGTAAAGCCAAAGAACTAATGAGGAGGAGCGGAATAAACACCGGTTCATTAACTCTTCAAATCGCAGCTACCGGAGGAAATGCAACTTTTCATTCAAGGCTTGCGCAAATTTTAAAGGAAAACTTAAAAGAAATAGGGATAGAACTAAAAATTATTGAAGTAAATGGTGCTAACTATTATGATGAGGAAACCTTTAAGAAAAGCGATTTGTTTACTTATGGATGGCTTGGGGACTCTGGTACGGCTGACAATTTTATAGAACCTCTAATAGACATAAATAATTCCTCAAATAGAAGCAGATACAATAATCCTAAACTTCTTGAATTAGTAAATGAAGCTAAGAAAACAAGAAATCCATATAAGTATAAAGAAATACTATGCAAATTAGAAAACATGATTATGGAGGATGCTGCATGGATACCATTATCTAATATATGTGTTTCTTATGCATATAGCGAAAATGTGAAAGGTTTAAAGGTGCACCCTCTTAATATTATTAATTTTTCAGATATATGGATGGAATAGAAAAAAAGCTCAGCATATTTTGCTGAGCTTTATGATTATTGTTTGCTGATTTTTTTACCATCAGCTATAAGTACAATAGTTCCATCTATATCAGTTCTGTAAGTAGTTATTTTTCGGGTTTTTAATTCTGACAAGGTTTCCTTGTGCGGGTGACCATAATCATTATTTCTTCCGCAGCTTATTACAGCAATTTTTGGTGATACCTTATCGAGAAATGCCTTACCGGAAGATGAACTGCTTCCATGATGTCCTATTTTTATTACATCACTTGATATATCAAAATTTTTGCTTAAAATTTCGTTTTCGCTAAGTTTTTCAGCATCCCCCATAAATAAAAATTTATTTTCGCCGTAAGTAATTTTAATCACAGCAGAATAATTATTTAAATCCTCATATTTATCGCTGTTTGGAGCAAGTATTTCGCATTTTGTGTTTTCACCTAAATTTAAGTCTACACCGGCCTTTGCTGCTTTTATTTTCTTTCCATTAAGCGAGGTAATCATATTTTCAAAAGTTTTAGTGGTGTTTGTTACTTTTGGGGCGTAAAAGTCACCTATAGGAAATTTTCTGACAACTGCACTCATACCGCCAATATGATCTTCATGAGGATGTGTAGCAACAACATAATCCAACCTTTTAACACCTTGTTTTTGAAGATATGATATTATTTTATCTTTATCATCATTATTTCCAGCATCTATAAGAAGATTTCTATTATTTACTTGAACTAATATGCTATCAGCCTGACCAACATCTATGTAATGAACAACTAATTTACCTTTATTTTTTGAATTAAAAGCTTCATTAGAGTCAGATGTTTGGCAGCCGGTAAAAAATAATGCCAATATCAAGATAATAGAAAGCAGCTTAAGTGGTTTTCTAAAATTAAGCACTATTTATCAGCTCCTTATCATATTTATACATACTATCATATATGCTATTAGCTTGCAATAAATAAAGGTAATTTGTATAATTAAGTATGTAAAACTAATAATTATAGGAGGACAGCGCAGGGTATGCCGTATTTATGGATTTTTTATGGAGTATATTTTTTAATAAAGCTATATATTAAAAGAACTAAATTTCAAATCTTAAAGAAAAATATGACTCAGGAAGAGATAGACAGCTATGCTTATAAAGAAGTTAAAAGCTTGGCTAAAAGTTTAGTTGATGTAACAGGTTCTACAGTAAATGTAGTTGGTGAAGAGAACATTCCGGAGGGAAGCTGCGTTTTTGTGGGTAATCATCAGGCAAATTATGATATATTGGCTATGCTAGGTTTTATAAATAAACCTATTGGGTTTATAGCTAAAAAGGAACTTATGAAGCTACCGGCAGTTAACTATTGGATGAAGCAGATACATTGCGTTTTTATGGATAGGGAGGACCCAAGGGATTCTGTTAGATCAATTATTGAAGGAGTAGAAAATTTAAAAAAAGGATATTCAATGGTTATTTACCCTGAGGGAACAAGAAGCCAAGGACCGAATATGGGAGAATTTAAAAAAGGTGCAATGAAGCTTGCAACAAAAGCAGGAGTTCCTATAGTACCGGTTACTATAAATAATACCTATGAGATTTTTGAAGCTCAAAAAGGAAAAAAAGTTAAGGCTTCAAAAGTAGATATTATAATTTCAAAGCCAATTGAAACAAGAGGACTAAGCAAAGAAGAGCAAAATAATTTATCAGAGTTCATCAAGGATATCATACAGAAGAACTTAAATAAGATATTATAAAATAGTATATTCCATAGAGCAATGCTATGGAATATACTATTTTTTTAGTAAGATGTTCTGAATTAAGGCTATTTTGGAGTTTAAAATATTATTTTCTTTAGATAAGTCTAAAAGCTTCTTATTTTTAGCTTCATTTTCCTTTTTTATTAAATTTAGCTCTTCTTTTAGTGTTTCTATCTTGTTTTGTTTATTTTCAAGAATAGGCTTATACATTCTTTGAAGTGTCGCCTGTTTATTAAACATAAACAATAACTTATCGTAAATTTTAAATATAAAAAGTTTTATTTTATTTAGCAGATTGATAATTATAATTTTGAGTTCGTCCATAATCCACCCCAATTTACTAAAATCATTATTATAGTATATATTAAAATGTTTTCTTAAGTATTGCTTATTAAGCATCTATTGATATTTACGAGTATACTATATATAATCGTATAATAGTTTAAAATTATTATATTAAAATCTTTATAAGCGAGTTGATTTTATGAAAAGTAATGATTTTTTTAACTTGAAATTATTAAATAGATATTATGTTAAACGCAAGGAAAAAGAGATTAAGGATCTGGAAGCTTTGGCATTAAAGCTTTCTCAGAATATCGAAGAAGAAGAACGAAAAAGACAGGGCTACGAACTCAATTTAGAAAAAACTGTCTACAAATATAATGAACTTAAAAGTCTTTATAACAATTTGATAAATATGGTATTAAGCAGAGGAATTATATTAGATATAGAAAATGTGAATTTTAATATTAAAGAATGGGATAACTTATATATTTATAAAAAATCCGGAAAATATTTTATTAAAGACAAAAATAATATCGACTATGAAAGCTTAGATAAGGATACTAGTGAACTGTTTGAAGAAATATTTGACAAAGGTTATAACTACAGTATTGTTGTTATTAGAGTTACAAAAAGGCTGATAAAAATACAAATAAGATTTTATAAAAAAGAGGAATAAATATCTTTTTAAGCTGATATTTATTCTTCTTTCACAAGTTTGAAATAATCATCAATTATTTTTTCTGCCATTCTTTTTTGCATATTTGCAGAGCTCGTAAGCATTAAAACAGTAAGAATATGCTGAACTAAATCTTCATCATTTGATTCTATTAGAGAAGACTTTTCATTTACGAGTTCGATCTTATTTTTAAACCATTGATTGAATTCTTCCATTTGAAGTTTATTAATTTCAACAAAAGTATTATATATTTCTTCTACAATTTCACTTTCTTTAGATGAGGTAAGCTTTTTTATTATTGGAGACAAAACTAATCCAGTATCATTTATTGAAAGAGTTTGTTTTAAATTGTAGATAAGTGCTAGAAGTACCATTTGCTCCTTCGAGTATTTTTTCCCTTTTACAGGAAGCAGAAGTTTTGCTTTAGCATAATTATTTATCATTGTCTTAGTCAGTATTTTTTCTTCCTTGTCTCTTTTTAAGTTTTTAAGCTTTTCATCAAAAAAAGTCGTAACCTGATCCATATAAAGATCAACACAGGGTATATCAGAAATTTTAATATCTTCATAATTTGATACTTCTTCTATTAGTTTAAATATTTCTTCATTATCTGATTTCAATATAATCACTCTCCGAAATTTCAATACAACCATTATAATGTTAATTTTTATAGCTGACAAGTTATAAAATTATATAAGAAGCTCACCCTTTGAAATAATAGAAGCCGTACCTCCAACTAGTACTTTGATACCATTAGGATATGTGAGCTTTGTTATTATATTTGACGGCCGTCCCATAGATTCACCTTGCCTGAAAATATAATGGATATCAACATTTTGTATTACTTTGTTTTTATATAGATAAAAGGTTAGAGAGGCATTTGAAGTACCAGTAGCACATTCTTCATTAATCCCATAAAGAGGCGCAAAGTTTCTGCAGGCAGCAGTACTTTCAGTACTGTCTAATGTGAAAGCATGAACCCCAACGACTTTAAGAACTTCTGATAGATTTGATAAAGCTTCAAAGTTTGGCCTTATGCTGCTTAATATATTTGATGTTTTTACAGGAAGCATTATATCGTAAAGACCTGTTGATATTATTTCAGGTTTTAAAGCAAAATTAAAATCGCCAATATCATAAGCTTTTATTCCCATAATATCACTTAGGCGGAATAAGATTTCATCGTTTAATAGTCCACCTGACTCAGGATGGCTTGTCTCCATAAAAACATAATTGTCTTCTACATATACAGATAAGTACTCCGAATTTGTTCTTAAGGTGTACTTTCTATTGCTATGTACTAAATTTAAATCTTTAAGTACGTAAAAACTAGCTATAGTAGCATGGCCGCATAAATCAACTTCAGCATTTGGGGTAAAATACCTTATATAAAATGTATCATCTGATATTTGCTTTACAAAAGCAGTTTCAGAGAATTTTAGCTCAGAAGCTGTCTTTTGCATCAGTTCTGCATGGCAGCTATCATACAGAACTACACCAGCTGTGTTGCCACTAAAACATCTATCAGTAAAGGCATCTACAATATAGAATTCCATAATAGTATCCTTTCATTAAAAACATTAAAAATCATATCAAAAATAATATTTTATATTTATATTATAATATAGAT
>KE993471.1:43548-47125 GCA_000466585.1 Clostridiales bacterium oral taxon 876 str. F0540 | reverse complement strand
TATATACCTATATTATCTATTTTATATTTATATAGAATTTAAAGTTACAAAGTTACAAATATAAATGAAGCATTGATTTATATGCTCTTTGGGGTGTAACTTTTTCTGTAACTTTCTGATTTTTAAAGTTACAAAGTTACGAATGAAAGTTACAAAGTTACAAGTGAAAGTTACACCATTTTGCAGTGAATACAACCCAAAAAATTTTATATATCTTCCAGTCTTGTAAAACCCTTTTGTGGATTGTAACAGCCAAATCTGCAGGTGGAATTACATCTTTTCCATCCAGGAATGGATGCCAAAATACTGTTTATCTTAAATATGAGGTATGTAAAGTCTTTCAAGCTGTATTCCCATTTTGGGAACTTAGGTTTTATCTTAAGGCTATGTTAAAGACTAGTGTTGAAAATGAATATACTCTTTATATACATATATATCCATATTGTATATAATCAAATTAGGGAATAATTGTAAAGTATGGTGAAATAAAAGGGGGAGTATTATATTATGAAAAAGAAAATCTCAACATTATTAGTAGCCTTAATATTTGTGATAGGAATAACGGCATGCTCAAGCCAGAAGATGGCTACAATTAAAGATACATCAAAGGTATTGGCAACAGTGGAAGGAAAAAATATTACACAGCAAATGGTTGATATGGCAAGAACAAATAGTACCTTTACTGAAAAGCAAATGATAGAGAAACTTCTAGATGATGAACTGATACTTTTAAAAGCCAAAGAATTAAAGATAACTGTTACTGATAAAGAAGCAAAAGCAGAGGCTAAAAAGCAAAGGAATTTATATGAGGATACATTGCAGAAAGCAGATAATAAGGATGAAGTAAAGGCTACCATGGATGACTTTATAAAGAAATTAGGAATAACCGAGGAAGAATATTGGAATTCGTATGTTGTTCAAGCTTATAAAAATGCTTTAATTTTGGGAAAGACCAGAGAAAAGTTAGGTACAGATACTGAAAAAACTCTTAAAGAATTAAGAGCAAAAGCAAAGATAAATTATTATAACTAATGAACAATTTTCTTATAAAACGAATTAAAGAAGTCCAGTTAGGGATTTTTTTATACGTTATAACATCAACACTATCCTTTAACAGAGCCTATCTTAAATATGTGATATTTAAATTATTCGTATTAATAAATATACAAAAAGAATATTTTGCAGTTGTTTAATTATACACCTCTTGTTAAATTTAACCACAATTCCTATAATAAAAATATAATCCTAAAAACATCACAGGAGGTAACTAACAGTTATAAAAAAGTTATAAAAATTTGTTAAACACTATAAATTTTTATAACATATAAGTAATGTTGACAGCCTCCCAAGTTCGTAAAGAGCTTGGAGCGGTAGAATAAAGTTCTATCCAAAATCCTTTGAATTGCTGGAAGTCCTTAAAGTTAGCTAAACCACAAAGTAAGTATGAAATAGACTAAGCTTGAAGGTTGCGAAAGCAGAAAAAATTAGCTAAATGGCACAGGGTTAAATCCTAAATGCTAAATAACAATAGGTAATCAGCAGCGAAGCTCCGAAAAGGAGAACGTTCAACGACTATCCCGTCAGGGAGTACACTGAAGTCAGTGGAAGTGGAGGACACCTAAGTTTGCGGTTAAGAACCAAATTCTTATCTGTAACAGGCGATGATATAGTCTACGCTCTTATGAAAGTATGAGAAGTTCATGAGTGATACAAGACTCTGAGAACTGCATATATCTAACGAATATATGTGAATGAGCATAAAACTTGTAAAAGAATATAAGTATACAATTTATTTTGTGTAGTTATTTTAGCATCTACGGACTAACTCCTTCTATGTATAATCGAACATTTGTTTGTCTATACTAACTATAGAAGGAGGTGAGAAAATGATAAAGTCCGTAAAAATAAGACTGATTCCTACAAAGGAACAAGAGTTATTGATGTATAAATCCTGTGGAGTTGCAAGATTTGCTTACAACTGGGCACTTGCTAAATGGGAACAAGAATACAAGCAAGGATTAAAACCTTCAAAGTACAGCTTAAAGAAGGAATTTAACAATACCATAAAGAAAGATTTAAACTATAGCTGGCTTTACGAAGTAAGCGGACAGATAACTGTTCAGGCTTTTGAAGATTTAAATACTGCTTATACAAACTTCTTTAAAGGTTTATCAAAATACCCTAGATTTAAAACAAAGAAAAGCTTTAGAAAATCCTTTTATGTTAGATATGACAGAATGAAGTTCAAAGATGGGATAGTTAATATAGAGAAGGTAGGTAAGGTAAAATATAAAACAAATTATGATATACCTAACTTGGATAAATATTATAATCCCAGATGCAGTTTTGACGGTAAATACTGGTACCTAATCTTTGGGTATGAACAAAGCGAAAACCAAGCAGAGCTAAATAATGATTTAAGTGTAGGAATAGACCTAGGAGTAAAGGACTTAGCAGCGGTAAGCTGCATGGATAAGCCGATCAAAAACATCAATAAGTCAAAGAAAGTAAGGAAGCTTAAAAAGAAGCTAAAAAGACTGCAAAGAAAACTATCAAGAAAATATGAAGCTAATAAACAAGGAAATAAATTTGTCAAAACAAACAATATTATTAAACTTGAAAAGACTATAAAACTAATTCATAGAAAGCTAACTAATATAAGAAACAATCATATTCATCAGGCTACCGCCAGCATAGTAAACCTAAAACCCTATAGAGTAGTCATGGAAGATTTAAATATAAGCGCCATGATGAAAAATAAATATTTAGCTGAAAAGATAGCTGAGCAGAAGTTCTATGAATTCATAAGGCAGATGAAATATAAATGTGAGTTTAATAATATAGAGTTTATACAGGCAGATAGGTTTTATCCTTCAAGTAAGCTTTGCTCCTACTGTGGAGAGAAAAAAGAAAGCTTAAAGCTTAAGGAAAGAGTATTTACCTGTGAAAACTGTTGTTTAACAATGGACAGAGATAAAAATGCTTCATTAAATCTTAGTAGGTATAAATCAGCATAAATAAATGGGTTAAATATAGAGCATTATGCTGATATGTAGGGTGCGTTGTACCCGAATTTAAGCCCTTGGAGTGTCACACCAAACTAGATTAGACTTTAGTCGAAATAGGATACGTTGAAGAGGGAATACAAAATAAAATTTATATATATTTATATACTTTTATAAGTTTTATGCAACGGCAAATTAAATGAAAGCAATATTAAACAGAAAAAGCATAAGAAAATATAAAGACATAAAGATAAGCGATGAAATTATAGAACAATTATTAAGATCGGCTATGGCAGCACCTTCAGCAGGAAACGAACAGCCATGGGAATTTATAGTTTTAAGAGACAAGGAGATTATGAAAAAGATAACGGAGGTACATCCATACTCAAAGATGCTTTTAAATACAGATGCTGCAATTGTAATTTGCGGAGATGAAGCTAAGGAAGTATTTAAAGGCTATTGGGTGCAGGATTGTTCAGCTGCCACAGAAAACATATTGATAGCTGCAGAGGATATGGGCCTCGGAGCTGTATGGCTGGGTGTTTATCCAATAGAAGAAAGAGTTCAAGCCA
>KE993471.1:30371-43448 GCA_000466585.1 Clostridiales bacterium oral taxon 876 str. F0540 | reverse complement strand
AGTTCAAGCCATAAAAGAGCTTTTAAACCTGCCTGATAGTGTGATTCCTTTATCAATAGTACCAATAGGATATCCTGATGAGGATAGAAAGCCTGCAGATAGGTTTAATAAAGCAAGAATACATTATGACAGGTGGTAAGCTTGACTTAACAATCTAACTCTTTTGTCAACATTGTTACGTATTTTCTTATATATATTTATATAGGCATATTAGGTATATATACTCTATATATACCTATATTCTTTATTTATTATTTATATATATATTAAAGTTGACAAAGTTAACAAATAGTAATAATACTAGTAATATCAAGGCTTAAGGCTATCAACTTTTCTGTCAACTTTCTAAAAGTGTAAGTAGACAATGTTGACATTAGAAGGTTGACAAAATAATGCTCGTTGACAGAGAAAGTTTACAAAATTTCTAATCATAATAAGCTGAAGTATTTAAAGCTTGACCTAAGGCGGCAATTTACCGTGTCAGGTCAAGCTTATATTAACAGGGGGATGTTTATGAAAGTTTTAGGAATTAATGGGAGTCCCAGAAGACAGTGGAATACAGCAACTTTATTAAATAAAGCACTTGAGGGAGCCGCATCTAAGGGAGCGGAGACAGAATTGATTCATCTTTATAATCTTAATTATAAGGGATGTATGAGCTGCTTTGCCTGCAAACTTATAGACGGCAGGAGTTATGGCAGATGTGCAATAAATGATGACCTCGCTCCAATTTTTAAAAAGATTGAAGAAGCCGATGCTGTAATCCTAGGTTCGCCTATTTATTTTGGGCAGGTTACAGGAGAGATGAGATCTTTCCTTGAGAGATTATTGTTTCAATACCTTGTGTATGACGGAAAAGGTACTTCTTTATTTGGCAAGAAGATACAAACAGGCTTTATATATACAATGAATGTAAGTGAAAATATTTTGAAGGATATTGGTTATGATCAGAATTTTATGTCTATGGAAAAGACTCTTAAAAGGTTTTTCGGAGCATCAGAGTCATTAATTGTTACTGATACCTACCAGTTTGACGATTATTCAAAATACGTTACTACCGGATTAGATGAACAAGGCAAAGCGAAAAGGAAGCAGGATGAATTCCCTAATGATTGCTTAAAGGCTTTTGATATGGGAGCTAGGTTTGCACAGCAAGTTAATGCCGGTTAAGATTCTCTCAGTAAACAGCCTCCTATGATTTATTATTTTATCATAGGAGGCTGTTTTTACAGATGCTTGAAACTATGATGCTATTTCAGGACTATTAAATTTATTCAGAAGTAAAAGTGTTCACTTTTATGCAGTTCACTTTGAAGCTTTTTCTGTGGATACATCCCTACCAGACCTGATATCCCATTTTGGGATGCCAGGTTAAAATTTTTTATAAACCACCCAAAATGTGTAACATATTTAAAACCTCCAGCATATTCTGCTAGTAGAAGCAGTGAAGCAGGAGAATAGTATGGGAGCTAATAGTATTAAAAGATTAACTGTAAACCTGGATGATTATGTTATTAAGATTGCAGAAGAGAAGGCAAAGGTTATGTTTAAGGGGAATGTAGACAACTACATCCACTGGCTTATAAGCAGCAACAATAAACAACAAGTAAAAAAAGTGGTTAAAGATATGGAAAAGAAACTTGAAGAGAAGAAACCTGCTGCAATACCGAATACTTCAAAAACAGCAATGTATAATAATGTATGCGATTTTTGCAAACAGCCTATTTATCAAGGGGAAGAGATTTGCAAGGCAGAGGGGTATGAAAATTATATACACAGGAAATGTTGCAAGAAAGATTGAATTTGAGAAAACAGTCATTGAGACTGTTTTTTATTTTTGGATGATTTACAAGTTATACCAAAAAATTATTTTAATAATAATATAAGGTGAGTATTAGCTAGGAGCGGGTTATGGATAATTTTATACAGGGAGATAACTTTGACGGTCCTGGAGGAGGGGCTGAAAAACTTGTTTTGGAAAAGATAAAGGATGCTTTGAAATGTTTGTAATTTTAAATAACTGCTTATAAAATATCACTTTTTTAATGCTTATAATTATTGTAGGTGTGTAGTGGAGGCGTAACTTTAAATGAATTCAATATTAAACAGAAAAAGCATAAGAAAATATAAAGACATAAAAATAAGTGACGAAATCATAGAACAATTATTAAGAGCTGCTATGGCAGCACCTTCAGCAGGAAACGAGTAGCCTTGGGAGTTTATAGTTTTAAGAGACAAGGAAACTATGAAGAAGATAACAGAGGTGCATCCATACTCAAAGATGCTAATAAATACAGATACAGCAATTGTTATTTGCGGAGATGAAGCAAAGGAAGTATTTAAGGGCTATTGGGTGCAGGATTGTTCAGCTGCAACTGAAAATATATTGATAGCTGCAGAGGATATGGGCTTCGGAGCTGTATGGTTAGGCGTTTATCCAATAGAAGAAAGAGTTCAAGCCATAAAAGAGCTATTAAACCTGCCTGATAGTGTAATTCCTTTATCAATAGTACCAATTGGATATCCTGACGAAGACAGAAATCCTGCAGATAGATTTAATAAAGCAAGAATACATTATGACAGGTGGTAGGCTTGACTTAACAATCTAACCCCTTTGTCAACATTGTATCGTGTTTTCCTATATATATTTATATAGGCATATTAGGTATATTATATATACTCTATATATACCTATATTCTTTATTTATTATTTATATATATATATTAAAGTTGACATAGTTGACAAATAGTAATAATACTAGTACTATCAAGGCTTTAGGCTGCCAACCTTCTTGTCAACTTTCTAAAAGTGTAAGTAGACAAGGTTGACATTAGAAGGTTGACAAAATAATGCTAGTTGACAGAGAAAGTTGACATAATTTCTAATCATAATAAGCTGAAATAATTAAAGCTTGACCTAAGGCGGCGATTTAACCTGTCAGGTCAAGCTTTCTATATTTAACGTCCGATTTTAATCATTACTTTTTAACGCAGACTCATAATAATACCTAGTAGACTTATTTAAAAGAGTTTTCATATAAACACTAACATCATGTTGTGAAGCTTTAATCTCGTTGATCATATTTGCTGCTGAGTATCGAATGTTATAATATCTCCCCGCAGTTTAAGGCTCATCATTAATCATAGGAGTGGCAACGTTGGTTTCTGTTTTTTTTGATTATCTACTAAAGCTGTATTAATTATAGAAAGGCGCAGATTTCTAGTAAATATTTATATATTAAAATTTATACCTAGGTAAAAATATACATATTAAAATTGGCTTATATATAAATATTACATTTGCTATATTTGTTGAATGTATTATAATTACAACATAAGTAAACATTATTGATATTACTGTAAACTTGCGGGAATAGAATTGGAGGATAAGTAATGAGTAAGTTCTCAAATTTGCTCACTCTGCTTATTTTATTAAAAAGCAGAAAAAGAATGAAAACTAAGGAACTTGCTGAGGCTTTAGGCGTCAGCGAAAGAATGATTAGAAAGTACATGAGCGATTTAGAAGAAGCTAATATTAATGTTCAATCAGTTCCAGGGCCTACTGGAGGGTATGAGCTGATAGGATATGATTATATATTAAATTTAGATATAAAAAAGGAAGAGGCCGTTGCCCTTGAGCTAGCTGCTAAGCAGCTCAAGACCACAAATTTTACTTTAAAGGAACAGCTTGAAAGCTTAAGCAATAAGGTGAAAATAACCAGTGAAAGAAATAATCAGCTGGAAGACTATTCTGGCAATGTGGTTTTAAAACCGAAGGCAGTTAGCCTGGAAAAAGAAAGTAAGTTTGAACTGGAAATTCAGGCCGCTTGTATTTCTAAAAATAAACTGAGAATAAGATATAGTTCTGTTTCTTCAGGACCTACAGTTAGAGTAGTAAGACCTTATGGCATAATTACTAGAAATAATTTGAAATACTTAATTGCCTATTGTGAGAAAAAGGAGAAGCCTATAACCTTCAAGCTTATGAGAGTAGACCAGGTTGAAATTTTAGAGGACAAGTTTCATATACCAGAGGATTTTAGTATAAGAAATTTTATGAGAAATCACCTTGGATTATTTAATGAAGAAACTTATAATATAAAACTGTTAATTAGCAAGCCATTTTCAAGGTCTGTAAGTGAAGGCATATATGCAGAGGATCAGAAAGTTTCATGGGTTGATGAGGATACAATACTGTTCGAGGGTCAAATGAGTGGAAGACCGGATATTATAAGATGGATTTTATCTATGAGAACTTCTGTAAAAGTTATAGAACCTGAGATCTTAAAAAATGAAATTAAAGACGAACTTAAAAAAATGTTGGAGACAATATAATATTATTGAATTAGAAATCACGGGAATAATATAATCTTGTGATTTTTTATTTCTTGCTGAATTGTTACTTGAATAGTTCCGCAATATTATATATAATATAATTGTGACGTAAATAGTTCCTCAATGTTTATATTTTATAAGAGGTGAGCGAATGGATAATAACTTGCGAAAAAATTTATATGAACTAATAGAAGTGTTGAAAGACTGGCAGAATAATTTATCTAATACAAAGATAAAGGATATTAACGGTGCAATATATCCCTTCCTATCGTTGTTAATAAAAAAAGAAACTGTAAAATTTCCTCTAAATATACCGGAATTTATTAGAATGTTAGAGAATAAAGCATTAGTTGAGCTTGGCTTTACTGAAGAGGAAGCAACGATACAGCTGCTAAATGAAAAAATAATTGTGAATGGAAGATTAAACTATAAATTTATAGACTGGTATGAAAATATTAAAAGCCTTCAAGAAGTTGAACAGAAAGAAATGCTGGAGTTCCTGCTGGCATGCAGACAGCATAGAGGAAAAGACAACCAAGCTGTTTATAGCAATTATTATAGAGATGGCAGGCTTCTCGTAAATAAAGATAATATGATTATGACTAATATTGAATTTAGCAAACTTATAATAAATAAATTTCCAGCAGAACTTAAGAAAATAATAAAGAGCTGGAGGAGAGATATAGATATACTATCAAGTACTGTCACTACCTGCCCAGTATGTGGCAAGAAAATTGAAAATGACTTTGGAAAAGAAGGAAAATGCAGTGATATATGCAGCTATTATATTAATAAAGATAAGCTAAATTATAACAGGTTTGAGATAAAAGAGGACGAGCAATATAGTCAATTCACGGAAGGAATTTATAGATATATACTACTGCCTAATATAGGTGAGAAGACTATCTACGATAATATTAAAAGAATTCAAGATGTTGAAATTGAGCTGTATCCTAATATGGATGAATACGATATGAAGATTATTATTGATAATGATAACTTGTTTATTGATGTAAAAGATGTACAGGAACCTTCTGAGTTAGTGAAGCTTCTAAAGTCAAATAATTCAGTTAGTAAGCTAGTTGTCAATGAAAAAGCAGCAAGATATTTAGTTATACCGGAGCATAGAAGACAAATTTATTTAGAGCAAAGTCATGTGGATTATAAGAAAGAATTAATAAGATTTTTAGAAAACGAAGAAATACCAATAAATGTTTTATATGAAAAAGAATTATATAAAAAAATTAAACAATTAGTAAATGATGATTTTTAATGGAGGATGTATGGAGGGGAGAAGTAAATTTAAAAAAATTATAAAAGAATTATTGAAAAATAATAACGCATCTATTACTGCTGAGAACTTTATTTGCATTGAAATGCTGCTTGAAATTATATATGAGACAAAACAAAAGCCTTCAGATGGCTGGATACTCTTAACTCAGTATTACAAATATATTTTGGAGGATAAATTTTCAGAAGTTTATGGAAGAAAACTATATGGACTTAGAAGAAAATTTCATAACATGGCAAATAAGTCAAATTGGATTATTAACTTAGATGAATACTTTTCTTTAGATATAAATTTAAGACTATTTAAACTTACAGGAGAAAAACTTGATAAACTTTCACTAAAGTATTTAGTTGATAGGGAAACTTATTATGAAGATATTATTTATGAGCTAACAAATGCAAAAACTATAAAACCGTTTTTTTCAGAGCCAGGATATACAAGGTATTATAAAGTATTGAGAAATCACAGGTCTGTTTCTGAAATGACTTCTAATAAAGTAGAAAGAAGTCTAAATATACCGGATGCGTTAGTAAATATACAAAATGATAAACTGCCGCAATATAAACCTAAAATAGAGCTTTCTATACCAAGTAATTATAATTGGAAAAACATTTATGACAGAATGGGAAGCAGTTGGTCAAAAAGACCAGTGTTTAAGATTATAAACGAGTTTTCTGGAAACGAAGATGAAGTAAAATATAAAAACCAGATACATATTGCAGGAGATGTAGGAAAGGGGAAATCAAATTATAAAATTGCTGAAACAGTTAGGCTGGTTCAGAATTTTGGTGCCAAAGTAGGAATAATTGAAAGCAAGGTAGATGATGTAATAAATACAGTCAGGCTGCTTAGAGAAGTTGGTATTGAAGCTGTACCTATTATTGGAAAGTCAGATTTAGAGAAACACGCTGATACTTTTATTAGAAATGCCGGAAGGAAACTTGAACGTTTAGGTAATATTTCTAGTGAAGATTTTAAAGAACTTGAATACTTGTCAGGCTTTTGCATTGCAGCTGTATTAGCAGAAGATAATGATATAACAGCAAGAGAATTCCCTTGTACTAAGCTTATTGATGAAGAAGAGGAAAGCAAGGTATGTCCTCTTTATAATAAATGCGGATTTTATAAATCTTTTACAAAGTTAGTGAGTTCACAGGTGTGGGTAGCAACTCCGCATAGCTTAATTAATATGTCTGTTCCTAAAACTATTGATCCTTATGAAAGAAGCTTTTATGAAGCCTTTCACGATTTGCTTGATATAGTAATTATTGATGAAGCTGATGGGGTTCAAAGAACCTTAGATGATTTATTTATAACAAATGAAGACTTATTTGGGCCCAGTAATTCAATACTAGGAAGGTTTGAAAAACTTAATGAGGATATTAGTTACTTAGGAATAGCCAATAGTGAGAGCTTAGCCTATACTTGGCAGATGAATTTTGCACACCTGCAGGTTTTGCTTCCAAAACTTAATAGGATGGTTGCAAATACAGAAGCCTTAAAAGCTTATTTAAGACGTGAAATTATAACTTCCTTTAGTTTATTTAATGATATTAAGGAAAGCCTTAAAGTAGAAGAATATACGCAAAACTTAGAGATAATAAAAAAGCTGGAGCAATACCTTGACTACGCTAATACATACGACATTCAAAATCACAGTATAAAACATGAGTTTAATGAGCTCTATAATGAATTTGTCTGGGTACAGAATATCGGGAAAGTAGAAGAAATAATAAAGCAAAGGATAGTAGAATTATTTAATCAGTACAAAGTTATAGTTCCCAAGCAGAAAAATATCGATTTGCTTTATGCCAAGTTTGAACTGTTTATTTATCTTGTACAGCTTGACTTTTACATTAAAGTATTAAGTAGAGACTACCCGTTAATTATGCAGAAAATAAATAATTCCTATGAAAAGATAAATGTTTATGAAGGAATACGAAAATCCTTAAGAAGTTTTTTAACAGAGCCTCTTACAGGAGTAATATTCGGCTATAAGTTTATTTTACAAGGTAAAGATAATGGGGAAAAGATTAGTCTGTTTAGGTATTCTGGAGTAGGAAGGCGTCTTCTTGATCACTTTCATGAGATAAAAAAGGAAATAGGATTAAAAGGACCTGCTATAGTGTTATTATCCGGTACTAGTATTGCTCCGGGATCAGGACACTATGACCTTCGTAAGGTTCCTGAATATATGCTTAAATCTTTTGATGAAGATTCAAAAATTGAACAAAAGCTCTTAATGAAATTCGATGAGGAAGGTAACCTTATAAAAGTCTCTGGTTTAAAAGGTGAAGAAAGAGCAGCCGCATTAAGAAAACTAACAAGATATTTAATAAGAAACATTAGAATGGAGCTTAGTTATTGGAAGGAAAAGGATGAAGACAGAAAGGTTCTATTAATAGTTAATAGCTATGATAACTGTAAAGAGGTTGGAAAAGTTCTAAGAAATTCAGGTTTAAACTATAGAGTTTTAAGCAGGGAAATAGAGGAAAAATATGATTTCTCAAAGGAACTTTTAGAGAACTTTAAGATTGAGTCAGGTGATGCCGAGATTTTAGTTGCTCCTTTAAATGTAATTTCCAGAGGGTATAACATATTAAATGAATATAATAAATCATATTTCGGATCAGTATTCTTTATGATTAGGCCATATATGGTGCCTGATGATTTACAATCATATTTTCAAATACTTCATTCAAGGCTTGATGAATATATTGCAAAAGGAAAAAATAAAGGAAATTCCTTAGGTGAAGTAATGAATGAAATAAGAAGACTTAGCTATATAGATTTGGCAGTCATAGCACAAAATAGGTATTGGAAAACCTTGGACAATGATTTTAAAAGAAATTTAGCCTGGTTTACATTAGTTCCTATAAAGCAGACTATTGGAAGATTGCAAAGAGGCGGCACAAATTGCAGAGTTTTTTACTGTGATGGAGCTTTTGCACCAGAAATAATTGATAATGAACCTCTTTCAAGTAAGAATAGTATGTTGTTTGAATGGTATAACATGTTAAATGAAAACAGAAATAATCTATTTATTGAAGAATTATACGGTAAGTATTTAAGAGGTTTAGAAGGTCTCATTATGGAAGTGAATAATCAGCAATTTGAAGGTGAGGGGTATACTAATGAATGATTTACAATTATTTTCTTTTGAAATAAATTCAAACAATATAATTGAAAAAACAATATATGTTATGAAATTTCCAAAGGAGCTAAAGGATTTAATAAACAGACTAAAATCATTGAAGGCTAAAGAATTTGGCTATACATTTGCACTGAAGGGGCTTGCAAAGATAGTTAAAAATTATTCAAGAGACGTTTTATCAGTAAACAGTAATCATAGTGATTTAATTACTAAAGATAAACCATGGATATGCTCAACTGCAAGGTTCAATTTAGAAGGCTTGAAATTACACGTGTGTCAGTGGATTAATAATGAATTAAAAAGGGCTTCAAATTTAAATGAGGACTTTTACATAGAAAGTGACTTTATCTGGGATAGCGAAATCAGTATAAAAGATATTTTTAATGAAAGCTTCAACATTTATGATATATTACCTAATCTTTATGCTAGAGATATTTGCAAAAAGCCAATATATTTCCAAAGTACTAATAGAGATTTTCAGTTTTATCCTATTATAAAAGATAATAGTGTCAGCTTGATAAGTGAAGTTATACCAAATAAATATGGAGAACCTCTATCCTACAATATAGATATAACTTTAGTCAAACCTTTTGATGGAGAGGGAAAACTTTATTTGAACATAGCTTTGGGAACAAAGCTGTGGCAGAACAAGCCTTTGATAATCGAAACAAGGAACAGCGTAACTAGAGAAGGTACTTCTGCTTATGTGTTTAAAAAGGATGAGTTTATAAAAGAACAGCAAATAACATTTATACAATGCTATTTTAAACGTGATTACAGTAATGTTAAATGGAAGAATAGCTATGATGATGTTTATGCAGAACAAATAGGTTTGAATATAAATAAAATTGTAAGAGAGCCTGCTCAGTATATGGATTTTAATTCTAATTTAATTTGTTTAATAACAAATAAGAAAAAGGATTCATACACAAAGAGAGGGGCAGGTATAGCCGAAAGAATTGATATATTTAAAATATTTAGAGATTTATATCCTGATTTAGAGCCAAAAGCACAGATTAAAGGAATAAGCTATAATAAAATAAGTAAGTCCACTGTTATAAATAAAACGGATAATAGACTTACTAATCTTAAACATATTAAACTAAAAAGATGGATTAAGAATCCCCTAAGATGCAGTAATGATTTTGAAATCAATAAATTTGTAATCGATATATATACTGATAATGAAAAATTATACGAGGATTCAAGAAAATTATCTAAAATGATTTTGGGCTTAAGCGGCAAAGCTAACAAGTATGTATCTCCTCAAGGCTTAGAATTTAAGTTTAATAATATAAAAGGAAATATCATGAGAGCTTTAAAGGAAAATGAAGATAAGATTGGCAGAGTCAGAGAAATTGAGAAGGAAACAGCCTTTGACAGGCAAGTATGTGAAAAACATGTAGCTTTAATTGATATTCCTGCATTTCATAAAAATAAGGATAAGAGTAAAAATGAAGATTTTAGTAAGCTAGACTCTAAACAAATAGTAAGGGCCGCTTTAAAAAATAATGACACTATGACGCAATTTATCAATGGCTATAATGATAAGGGCGATTACCACAAATTAATAAATGCTCTATATGATTTATTTTATTCTGCAGGTTTTCTAAATGATGAATTTTATAAGTTAGGTTTTGATAATAAGGTTTTAATTGGCTTGGATTTTATCCCAGGCTACAGTGATAGATATTTAGTTATGAGCAAAATTTCCAAAGGTATTGTTTACTACAAGATATATAAAGATGAGTACTGGATAGAAGCTTCAGAATTTATCTGCTCTTTAGATGAAAACAAGCTGAAAAAGTCATATGATATTCTTAAGAAAGAGATGGCAAATGGCGTAAATGATTGGATATGGAATACCTTACAAGATGAGATTGACTTAACTGATGAAGAAATAATACTATTTGCCGATGCCAGCTTAAGAAATAGGTATTGGAAGTTTTTAACTAATAGCAATTATTGCCTAGGAAATATAGAAGTTGAGGATAAGCACTGTAAATTAAAAATAGCAAGAGTAAATAATACTAGTGAAAATCCGGACTATTGCATTGGTGACGGTACTCCTAATTTATTTAAAGGATTATTTACTAATGATAATATAACCTTTTATATGGTTGGTGCTAGAAGTGATACTTTTAAGATAAATAACAAACATACCAAATATGATCACTTATCAACTCCCTTTGTAAAACAAAGACTTACTGAAGTGATAATATTAGGCGGCAGAAGTGAAGCTGAAAGAGAAACTGCTGCAAAGGATTGTTATACCTTGAGAAGACTTGTGCCTACTTACGAGAAAGAAGTACTGCTACCTCTGCCGATGTATTTTATTAAGAGGATTGGTGAATATATTGAGGCTATGGAAAATGTAAGGTAATATTCATTATAAGCTTTGGCAATAGCCGAAGCTCTTTTTAATTTCCGGTAAAAATAATGTGCTTGTTTATAAAGCAAATTGATGGACGCTTTCTTAATGTTAAATGCTTGTAATGACTACAATAAATTTTCTTTATAATAAAAAATATAAGATATGTTATCATATGATAACATTTTATTGAAATTGGGTATAATATAATATATACTTATATAAAGTAGAGTTTTCAAGGAAGGACTGATATTAATGGCAGTTCAGACAAGTCTAGAAGAGATAAATTGCTTCCTTGTGGAAGTTAAGTCACTTATTACAGAAGGCAAATATGACTTTATTCCAAGACCTAAAAATAATTTAACGAACTTGGGAATAAATTTGAAAATAGCTTTAGATATAATTCTGAATTTAACATATAAAAATTACTTTAATGGGCCTGAGGAAGATGATAATCCTAAGTTTATAGGATTTATTTGGGAGTTTGGTAAAGATGAAGATCAATATCAAATATACATAAAATTAAAACTTAAAGACACCAGCAGGGGAAAATTGCTTTGTATTATGGGATTTCATAAGGCAGATTTTCCAATTAGATACTTATATAAATAATAGAGAGGTGTTTATTTTGAAAAAAGAATTGTTTTGTCATGTATGCGATGATTATAAAGAGGTTCATATAGTTAGGAGGAATGAAGTATATAGTGTTAAAGATGAAAAGGTTGAGATAGAAGCAGAGGTTTGTATTTGTGAGTCTTGTGGTGAAGAGCTTTTTGACAAGGAATTAGATGAATTAAATATTGAAAGAGCTTTGTCAGTTTATAGGAAGAAACATGGGCTTTTATCACCTGATGAAATTAAAGCTATTCGGGAGAACTATGGGCTTAGCCAGAGAGCTTTCTCTAAGCTCCTAAAGTGGGGAGAGATTACTATGAACCGCTATGAGATGGGGGCTATTCAAGATAAAGCGCATAATAACACACTCATACTTCTGAAGAATCCACAGAATATGCTAAACATTTTAGATAACAATGCTTCGGTTTTATCTCAAGCAAAAGAAAAACAGCTTAGAGACAAGATCAATCTAATGCTTTCTGAGAATGCTGTTACTGAACTTGAGCATAATGTAGTGCAAAGTGTAAAACATAGAAATGATATTTACACTGGATTTAAGTATTTTGACTTCGAAAAATTTAGAAGTTTAGTCATATATTTTGCTATTAATGAGACAAAACTATTCAAAACAAAACTAATGAAACTTCTTTTTTATGCAGATAACTTATACTTTAAAGATAGAACAACCTCAATAACTGGCATGCAGTACGCGCGCTTGCCAAGGGGGCCTGTCATTGAAAATAGAAATTTATTACTAGGACTTCTTGAGAAGCAAGGCATTATTTCAATGATTGAAGATGAGGAAACAAATGGAGAATATATAATCGCAGAGGTGGATAGCTCAGAGATATATCTTGATGAAGATGAAATAGTAGTTGCAAAGCATATTAGTGATAAATTTAAGTCTTTTAATAGCAGCCGAATTTCTGAGTATTCTCATAAAGAGAGAGGCTGGAAGGAAACTGGAACTGGATCTTTAATTTCCTATGAGTATGCAAAGTATATTACATTGGAGTAAAAATTATCTGTTAACAAAGCTGTAAAACTTTAATTTTTTTTGCAGCTTTATTATTAAAACATTTAATAAGCAATAAGTATGTAAGATAGCAATTGTTATTTGCGGTGATGAAGCTAAGGAAGTTTTTAAAGGCTATTGGGTGCAGGATTGTTCAGCTGCTACTGAGAATATACTGATAGCTGCGGAAGATATGGGCCTTGGAGCTGTTTGGCTAGGCGTTTATCCAACAGATGATAGGGTGCAAGCTATAAAAGAGCTTTTAAACCTGCCTGATAGTGTAATTCCTTTATCAA
>KE993471.1:0-30271 GCA_000466585.1 Clostridiales bacterium oral taxon 876 str. F0540 | reverse complement strand
TTAATAAAGCAAGAATACATTATGACAGATGGTAGGTTTGATTTAACAATCTAACTCTTTTGTTAACATTGTTACGCATTTTCTTATATATATTTATATAGGCATATTAGGCATATTATATATACTCTATATATACCTATATCCCCTATTTATTATTTATATATATATTAATGTTAACAATGTTAACAAATATTAATAAAGCTAGTAATATCAATGGTTAAGGCCGTTAACATTCTTGTTAACATTCTATAAGTGTAGGTTAACAATGCTAACAGTAGAATGTTAACAAAATAATGCTAGTTAACAAAGAAAGTTAACAAAATTTTTAATCTTATTAAGCTGAAGTATTTAAAGCATGACCTAAGGCGGCAATTTGCCGTTTCAGGTCATTCTTATATTTTATCTATACATACTCTAATATCGACAAAATATAAGAATAGTTACAGAGCCCAAAACGCTATGCTATAATACTAATAAATGTTACGTATGAGTAAGGGCATTGGGGGTTGTGTAGTGGAAAATAATAAAAGTATGCGGTATTTAGATATTTATAATAGCAGTGACAATTGGGAGAAGGGTGCGTTTGATGAATTTCCTTCTGTAATAGCACAGGAATATCATAATTTATACAGCCTGCTTGGTCAGGGACATGTATATGGTGCTTACTTTAAGCTTAAAGATGTGTTTGAAATACTGTTAAAATTCCCTCTTCTTATATACATAAGTCAGATATTTCATGAGCAGCAGGAGGAGCTTAAAGAGGAAGAAAAGCTGCTTATTAAATCCATGTTTATATCTAATATTTCAATGGGCATATGGGTGAAGCTTGCTCGGCTTGCAGTAAGCACAATGCCTGAAAATCATCCTCTCAAAGCTGTCATCAGCCATATTGTAGATATAATTGATGAAAACGAAATTGTAAGCTGGAGAAATAAATATATAGGGCATGGTTCCCTTCAATCTGAAAAATCAGAGGAATTTTATGAAACTATTCAAAATCATATTGGACTTATAAAAAATCATATAGAGGTCAATTATGATTTTTATAAGGAGTTAAATCTATATGGGCAATTTGAGTCTTTAGAGCTGCCCTTAAAGGGAAGAGTTTCAGGAGATAGCCTAAGTTCTATTAAAAAAGATTCGCTTTATGTAAGCTTTAAGGAGGGAAGAGTAGTTTCTCTTTATCCTTTTATGCTTGCCTCAGATGGAGGAATTTATTTCTTTGACACCTACTATTCGGATAAGAAAAGGGAGAGGACCTTGCTTTTAAATTATCCTGAGTCTAAGAAGAAAATAGAGAGTATAAATAAGTTAGACAGATTTTATGATGCCATAAAGCACTACCCTGAGCTTGAAACCCTTCAGGAAAATGCAGAGGATGATGCTCTGCTGTCTGACGAAGAAGATGAGCTAAATAAGTATTATCATAGGGACGATATCATAATACCTGATTACATACTTAATAATGTAAAACAGTTTGTAAGACAAGAAAAAAAGGGTATTATACTGCTTCAGATGGAAAGCGGAACAGGAAAGACAACTTTTGTAAGGCTCATAGATGAGTGTATCAGCGGCAAGACCTACATAGAGGGTTGTGCGGTAAGAGCCTTTTATGCAAATGATACCTATAACAGCAGTATTCATAGTTTTACTGAAGGGGTAAGGGATGCCCTTAAGAAAACTTCTAAGACGGGCGGCACTGAAATACGCCCTAAAAAATTCTCTACTAATATATCTAACTGTGAAGACTTAGCCAGAGTGCTTGGAAAGTTCAGAGCCGAGCACTATGAAGCAAGCGGCTTTAAAAAAAGTAAACTTATGCTTGCCATTGACGGAGTGGACGAGATCCCCGGAACTAATGAAGAAACTGTTTTTAATCTTATACCTGACTATGATATGCTGCCTGATAATGTGTTCATACTTATTACCTGCAGGACGGATAAAGAATTGTCCGGCATTACAAAGGCTAAGCTAGAAACAATAGATACAGCTAAAGAACACAAAATAATTATTCCAAATACCCAAAAGGATTATAAAAATACATTAATGCAATATCTTGATAATGCCTTTAAAAAACATAAAAAAGAATACGATTATGACAAACTTAAAAGGGTAATGGAGAACTGCGGCAATAAGTTTGTTTACGCCAGTCTTATTGCAGGGATGTTGAATCTTGATGAAAATATAGAGTTTGATAAGCTTATAAGTGTTAGAAATCTTCACAAGATTTTATGGGAAGAAGGAGGAGAAAAACAATCTTTTTTGCTTAACGGCGCCTACATATTTGAAACCTATTTCAAGGGGCTTCAGGATTTTTACGGCAAGGTTTATTATAAGCAAATAGTAAAGCTTATAATAGTAGCCTTAACTTCCTATGAACCCTTAACCTTAAGGCAGCTAAGCTATCTGTGCGGGGAAGAAAAGCTTTCCTTGCGTTTTCTTGCTTATATGTCGCTTATAAAGCCCTTTGTAAGTATTGGCAGGAGCAAAAGAGGCAATGTGTTCTTCAGAAACCATGTGCACATGAGAGCATATATTATTGAACATTTTAGTGATGAGATGAAAAAATATATACTTGAATGGGTTGATACAGTTAAAAATTTTAAGGATATACAGATTAAAACTGAAGGTGAGGCATACATAGCTGAGTCAATTTTCAGCTACATTACAGACTTTGTAAGCAAAGATCCTGAGGTTTATTTTGATAGAGATTTTATGTATCATCTTATAAATTGTGCTGATAATATGTATGATAACAAGATACCTGAAGCTGATACCCGCAGTTATATAAGCCAAAAAGGAATATCAACCTATCGCCAGGCATTATATCTATGGGAAGAAAGCAGCTGCGGAAGCTTTGGACAAGATTTTGATGTTAATATATTAAGAGCTATGGTGAGAACAGGGGCATACAAAAAAGCATACAGCTATGTTCAGATGAATTTAGTTGTACAGGATAACTCCTATAGAGACAGCATGATAAAGCTTTATATGGGTATGGGTGATGAATATTCAAGGTCTAAGCTGTACAGCGAAGCAGCAGAACATTACAGTAATGCTGTTTCGTTTATAAGAGATAATGAAGCCCCGGAATACTATTATGAAGAGCTTGCTGAGGCTTACATTAAGCTTGGGCATTTGAAAATCCGTCTTGGTGATATGCTTCAGGGTATAAGCTTTTACACTGAGGCCATAGAGATTTCCTGCCAGCTCAAAGGAACACATAAATGGGCATTAATAAAGCTCATTGAGGCCTATTCCTGCAGAGCCTATAGTAATTATAAGATGGACAAGTGCGAAGCTGCCTTTGATGATTCTGCAAAGGCTATTAAGCTCTTGGATGAACTGGAGGATTCGGATTTAAATATAAATGGTATTGAAGCAGCTTATCTGGTGTATGCACATATTTCCTTAAAGCACTATATCTCAGGGAATAGTCAGATTGGTGTTAAAAGTTGTATACAGTATTTTAATGAATATTTAACTGATGAAAGATTAAGAATTCTTGATTTGGAAAGCAGTGGTATTTCACAGGCATATAAATCAGTGAACAGTCCATATGTAAGCTCCAGTCCTGAGCCGCTGTATGTTACGATTTTTTCAAGATTTATTGCATATATGTTTGACGAAAACTTTGATGAGGCAGCCAGAGACTTAGAAGTTTTTCTTAATGAAATACATGAGGTAAAAGATATAACCGGTGTCTTGAAAAGACTTTATTTAGCTCTAAAGCTTTTTAAAGATCTTGGGCAGGATATATTATTTTATACAATATATGGTGAGTTTATTATGTATCTTTCGGAACATAGTCAGCAGCTCTCGGCAAATGACAAAGTTATTATAGAAAAGGTCAAGACTCTTTTTGAAGGAGAGCGATAATATGGACAACTATCTATTACAAAATGAATCGAATACTGCTGATTTTAAAGAGGATATTGAGGAGCTGCTGTGCCGGGTTAGACAATATGCAGACAATGGAAGCTTTTATGATGCTGTAAGATTAATAAAGAAAATCTCAAAGCCTATTGGTGAAGCTAAGCAGGAATTAACTCAGCTGGCTGAATGTCTGGCGTATGTTGTAGAGCAGGCACTTCTGAAAGAAGAATTTAGACATGCAGAGAACTGCTATTATAGGCTTGCCAGCATTCTTTATGCTAATAAGGAGCTTTCAAGCAGAAAAGCATGGGGCTGCCTTCTAAGCTTTCAAGGTTTTATGATAGATGAGAGAAAAGCTCATAGATTGATTAAGTTTTATTCATCTATATCTGCATTTGAAAAAATAATGGATATTGTAGAGACATTAACAGCTTGTTATGAACAGGAAGAAAGCTATTTATACGATTTGAACAAGTCACTTGATTTAGCTATAGCTGCAGATACTGATAGAAGCTTGTATTATATGCAGAAGAAACTGAATTTAAACAAGAAATTGAATGACAGTGAGCCTCTGATCAGGGATTACTATAAGGAAATAAGTGAAATAATCAGCTATATAAAAAGCAGCGGAGATTATGAAGATATAAAGGAGCTTTATGACAAAGCCATGTCGCTTTGCAGCAAAGCTGTGGAACTTGATAAGAGCAGTCATAGCTTTGAAAAGTTGAAAATTGATTTAGAGAAAGCCGTTCTTGACTGGTATAGCAGAAATATATTATATGGCTTTGAAAGTCCTGAGGAGGACATAAATAATCACATAGAATTTTATTACGGCTTTATTTCAGAGGAGTCTGAGCTTTGGTTTGAAGTCATTGACTCACTAATTAAAGCAAACGAACAATTATCATTTGTTTATCTAAGGAAGGCAATGCTTTTAAGATGTAAGCTTGAGTATGAAATACACAGAGAATATGGATTGCTTATGAAAGATGCCATTAGAATTTTTGAGCTTGATTACTGTGAAGAAACGATGAAAGAAATTTTTTACGCTCTGGAAAAGGCATTTGCCTTAGGCTATGAAGAAGAGGAATATTACTATATCTATGCACGGACATTATTTGATTTTGCTAGGTTTGAGGAAGCTCTTGAGTATATACATAAGGCTGAGCAGCTGTCAGGAGATGGAACCAAGTATTCATTAATAAAGTGTATTATATATTTTCATCTTAATGATTTCGTAATGGCAGTTAAAGAGTTTGAAAGCTGTGAGCCTGATTCCTTTTATGTATTTAAAAACTTCAGTCAGCAGATGATTTCTGCATACGGATGCTCAATTGCTGATGACCCGGAAAATGCCTGGAAGTATGCCTCAGAGCTTACAAAGCTGTTCAATAATGTGGGACTTACAGATTGTGATATTAAAATAGACTCAGCTATTAGGTTTAAAAGACCGTCTCTTCTTGGTGATGATATAAAAGAGAGGATGAAAGAGATTATTTTGGAGGTTAGGGACTGTATTTAAACTAAGGAGACAAAACTATAAAATAATGAAGTAAAATTTAAAGTAGCTGCATACTAATTTGCTAGTATGCAGCAACAGCTTTTATATTCAAAATAAGATTTAATTAACATCACTTTTTAACCCAAACTCATAATAATACCTTATTGCCTCATCAACAATGGTGTTCATATAAACATTAACATCATGATGAGAAGCTTTAATTTCGTTGAGCATCTTTGCGGTGGAGTAGCGAAGCTTATAATATCTTCCGATTATTGATGGGATAGATTTTCATGTTTAATAATTTGCGGAGGCTGTTCAAACCATCCATTATTAATCATTAATACCATTCCGTTTCTTGAATACTTTGCTAATTCCGCACCATATCTGACATGCAATGCTGTTAAGTCTGACCTTAAGCTGAAATAAAAAGAAGATCCATCAACAATCAATCCAAAATTACATAACTGCAGCATTAAATACATCATAAGTTTATCTGAAAAAGGAGCTAGGGTACTGTCCGTAACAAAGGACTCGTGGGTAGAAGGCGCAGGCAAATTCTCTCTGGTTAAATGAGAGGCAAAGCCTTTATAATGCCTTAAAAACATATCTTTTCCCTTTTGCATGTACTCCTTTACTGATTGTGATTTTGCAACTTGACTAAATCCAACAGCTGCAGCTTTTAATATCAAATCCATTTGAATGCCGCTAAATGTATTGGTAACCTCTCTTGCAAACATAGGTCTCGGATCACCAATTAAAGATCCCTTTAATATGCTCTCATCTTTTGGGAATATAGGCATCTTCTCTACTTCTTCTCTTGGTACTCTTTCGAGCAGACCCTTTGATAGCTGTATATCTACAACCCTATTATAAAGGTCTTTGGAATCAACTAAACATCTTGAAAAATATTCTCTTATATCGGGTCGTGTTACATAACGTAATATTAATGCATAACCCTCCATACCAAAACTACTTATATTATTTAAATAATATAAGTAGTAGGCATCAGTAAACAAACGCGGCGCATCAATATTTACATCTGCTTCATTAAACCCAACAGGTATAGAAATGTTCTCTTGTTCCATTAACTGTTTCTTAAACTGTACATGTTTTTCAGATAAATCTAAGGCATATTGCAAAATTTCACGTATATCACTGTCCTCAACATTTCTCAGGAAATATTTAAAGGTACATATAGCGGAACTGTCGCCCATGTATTCATTCCATAAGGCTGTTATTTCAGAAAGCACTAAAGGTATATTCTTAGTTTCTAACATGATTTTTACCTCCCATATTTAGTAACTTCATTTATTATTTGCTTTAAAAATAATTTTAACCTAATAATCTAAAGTTACTGGAGGAGGGAGCATTCCTTTAGTAAATTCCTAGTATTAAATAACACAATATTATCTGATATCGAAATTACTTTTTAAAAATACTTATAATTTCATAAGGTCAACCAGTGCTTCCTGAAGTCGCGCGCTTGACCATTTAAATTGATTTTCATCAGGATATTTACGATATGAGCATTCTATAACCATAATAAGATAAAGATATATTTGATAAAGAACTGCTCTTATTTCCTCTTCTTTATCAAGGAGTATTGTTCCTTTATAGCTTTTCATGAAAGCTTTATTATTTAAAAGAAAACCGCATACCGGATCAAGCAGTGCATCTCCATATACTGCACGCTCACAATCAAGAATACCTGTTATTTTGAATGTCTTAGGGTCTACAAATATGTTTCCATCCCACAAATCTTTGTGTATAAGCGATGGCATTTTTACTGCATTTAATACCTCGCGCTTTTCATATATCATATTGTAAATTTTATTATAATCGTAGGGTAGTATAACCCCAGCATCTATGGCATCAGCTAGTAAATCCTTTATCATACATAAAAAAGCCTGATCCCATGTGTCAAATTTCTTATCATCCTGGGATATATGTCCGAAATAACTGCCTTCTATACTGTGTATTTTTTGCATAATCCCACCAAGCTCTGAGGATATTTCTCTATACTGTTCTTCTGTAAGCTCTGAACGCAGCTTATTAAGTGGTACACCATCTACGAACTCCATGAAGAAAAAGTCATTTTTAATAATTTGTCCACTTTGATCATAATAGAAAACCTTTGGGATCGGTACGTCTGTAAGTGCTTTAATCTTATTTAAAACATACACTTCGGTTTCCATAATGTTTTTCTCATAGCTCATTACAGTCACATCCTCAGGCGGTGAAACCTTGAGTACCGTTTTACATCCATTTGTGAGCGTTAACATATAAGCAGTGTTGAAATAGCCATCTGTTAACTCTGTTATTATTTCCGGTTTTGTTTTATCTCCAAATGCTTGTCTTGTCATCATATTGATTTGCTCAGAGTTTAGTTTTGATTTTGTTATACTCTCCATATTGATTACTCCTCTACGAATTTATTACTGGTAATTATACCATATTTTTGTATTAGGAAACAAAAACACCTTAAAATTCAGTTCTAAATAGTAAGGTGTTTTGAATAAATATTCTATTTTTACTTTATTTCTCAATATAAAAATATTGCTAATTATTTACGTAGTAAATCACATCTCTTTATAAATCTTGTAGGAAAAAATTCAAATAATCCAACACTTTCAATGCGTGCATACATAGGTTTAAATTCTTGGGCTAAAATTTGGAGTGCCTTCAAAGTATTTTCAGGCTCATCAATTAATAATGTTGCGTGTGCAGTCCATTGATGATAACCATTTCCGCAATTATTAAAGAAACTCTTCTGAAGGCTCAGCAATTCGAAATTCATGTTTGGTTCAACAAAGAGTACGTTGAGTCCAAAAAGACCAATATGATCGAGGCGTAGCTCGATTTCTGAAGTTTTATTACATATCGACTCCAATTCATCAATTAATCGATTTTCCTGACTTCCATCATAACTTCCCAATGTGAAGTGATAGGGCAAGTCTTTTGTTTGGCTCCCTACAAATCCATTTTGATGAAGAATTTTATAATAATCGGAAAGCACTTTCTCCGTTTCGGCATCAAATTCAGCAAGCAAGTAAAGTGATTTATTATACATTTTTTCACATCCTCAATTAAATTAATAATATTTAGTACTTATTAGTTTGCAATGGTTTCCTAACCTAATATAGCTCAAAAATTATTAATGCCAATGTTTAGAATTTTTCATTGCAATAAGGACAACTATAATTATCATCAATATCTTCATTAATGTTAAATTTTATGGGTAATCTTCTCCTACAATGCGGACATCTCCAAAAGTAAAAAGTAATCACTATAAATATTATGAATAAAGCTAAGCCAAGAACATTTAAAAATGTAATTGATAAAAGTGCTGAAATAAAGTTCATTGGAATAGATACAAATAAACATATTAAGGAGAATCTACGAAGTTTCATTATATTTTTTACCTTTCCACTCATACCATCACCCCTCTATAATATTTATATAAGATTACAGATGTTTTATTATTATCATAGTACATGATATTTTACAATTTCGAATTTATTATACCATATAATGTAAGATGGTGCAGTATTGTACTTGTACTATAAATTAATATTTAATTATTTAACACCGTATTATTTTTCATTTAGATGATTTCGCTGTTTTATGAACTATAAATGCTACAATTTGAGTTGCAATACCAAAAATACAAACTCCGTACCATCCAAAGTGGGAGTAGCTGTAAGATCCTAAAAAAGAGCCAAGGGATCCGCCAAGAAAGAAGCTTACCATATATACTGTATTAATCCTGTTGCGCATTTCCTCATTTAAAGAATGTACTCTTGTTTGATTGGAGACATTACATGACTGAACTCCTAAGTCAAGCAATATAACTCCTAAAATCAATCCTAACATTTTAAATCCAAGGAAAAGAAATAATATATAAGAAAGTATTACAACAGATATACATATTCCTATAACAAATCTAGGACCTCTTTTATCGGCTATTCTTCCTACCAAAGGTGCAGCCAAAGCACCACTTATGCCAACCAATCCCAATAAACCTGCTGCCTGTGATCCCATATTATAATGAGAGCTTTCAAGCAAAAATGTTAGTGATGTCCAAAAGGCGCTGAAGGCTGCAAACATCATAGCACCATTTATAGAAGCTTCTCTTAAAACAGGTTCAGTCCTTATTAATTGAAACAAGGATTTTAGTAAATCAATATATTTAATATTAGAAACAGGCTTGTATACGGGAATCATTTTTCTTAAAACAAACATAAGGATTATCATCATAGCTGCTGCAACAATATATACTATTCTCCAGCCAAAATAACCGCCTAAAATACCGCTGAATGTACGGGAGGCTAAGATACCGATCAGCAAACCGCTCATAACCGTTCCTATTATTCGTCCTCTCTCTTTTGGATCAGATAGCTGAGCAGCCAAGGGGATAATGAGCTGGGGGATAATAGATGTAAAGCCAACTGCGAAAGAAGAAATTATTAGCATAGATATATTGCGGGAAAAAAACATACTTAAAAGAGAAAACACTGAAAGCAGAAGCATAACAGTTATTAAATTTCTTTTTTCTTTTATATCACCAAGAGGTAATATTAGTATCATTCCGACTGCATAGCCTATTTGTGTGAGCATTGCAGCAGAGCCCACACTAATTTCACTGACATTAAATGTCTTAGCCATATCTGCTAGTAGCGGCTGAATATAATATAGATTTGCAACTGTAAGACCGCAGGCTATGGCCATTACTGCAATTAATAAATTACTCAATACAGGGTTACTTTTTGTAGAATTATCCTTTAATAGTTCCATAATACTCCACTCCTTTTAATAGATAAAATAATTAAAGATGGCAAAGGTAAAACAAATGTATATAGCAAACTGAACGTTTAGTTTATAAATATATAATATACTAAACGTTCAGTTTTGTAAAGTGTTATTTTGCTTGAAAATCAAAAAATATAAATATATAATATACGTATAGTTTATTAATGATATAGTCACAATTTTAATAATAGTAAGTGGTAGAAATCGCGCACCATTTTTCATTAATGTTTGTGCCGCAGCGGTAACGGCAAGTTGGAGGATAAAATGGAGAAAAAATTAGGACGTCCCAGAAGTGAAGAAACGAAAAACGATATTCTTGAGGCTTCATATGATTTACTGATAGAAAATGACTTTGCATCAGTAACTGTTGAAAAGATTGCTGAAAGGGCGAAAGTAAGCAAAGCTACTATCTATAAATGGTGGCCTAACAAGGCTGCTGTTGTTATTGATGGATTCCTAAATGCTACTAAGGCTGAATTGCCAATACCTGATACAGGATCAGTAATTAAGGATATATTTATTCAAGTTGATAATTTTGTAAAATTTCTATCGAACAGAAAAGGAAATGTAATTACTCAAATAATTGCTGAAGGTCAACGTGATATTCAATTAGCTGAAATATATCGTAAAGCATATTTTACGCCTCGCCGTGAGATTTCAAAACAAATTATAGAACGTGGAATTTCACGAGGGGAATTAAGGAAGGACTTAAATATAGGAGTTTGTATTGACTTGATTTGGGGACCTATATTTTATAGATTGCTGATAACTGGTGAAGTAATTGATGAGACCTTTATAAAGGAAATTGTAGACTACGCTTTTGAAGGAATAAGACAATAACCATTTATTTTGTTTTAGGGCTATTAGATTTAACTGAATAGATAATGTTGTCTTAAAAGGATTCAGCCGTACCATCTCTTTTGGTACGGCTGCTCTTGTATAATGCCAGCTTTAAGCTATCTTCTTTATTGGTTTTGAGAAATACATTTTTTAGGGCAGGCCAATTGGCAGGCACCGCAGTCTACACAAGCAGATTCGTTGATTATTCTTTTCCTGTCTGTATCTTCTGTGATACATCCAACAATGCATACCCTCTGGCAAGTTCCGCAACCTATACAATCCGACTTATTAATTCTTCTGGACATATTTCTCTCCTTATATCCGGAAAATTATAGTGTTTGCTTACAGGAGGTAACCGTAACTTCTAAGGTTCTTGTAAGGAATGGACACTTTTCCTTCATCAGCTTAAAGTTCTCCCCATCCTTTAGGAATTTAGCAGTTCCTTCAATGGAAAATCCGGTTCCCATATATTTGTAGCCCATTACTTCTTTACTGCCTAGAGTCAATTTGATTTTTGGGTTTGCATTAATATTTTCTTCTGTTTTAATCATACCAGCAGCAGGAATTAAGATTTTATCTTCTTTTACTATTAAATAACTGTTCCAGGTATTAGCTACGTGAGCTTCATTGTTTGCACAAGTAACAATAGAAACTACTCCTTCATGATTTAGTACCTCAAAAAATTTTTCTGTAAACATATAATATTCCTTCTTTCTTTTTAGTTTAATAATTATGATTGTGGATATAATATATCGTCGACAACTATTGTCTTTAATAATACTATGATTTTTTATTTGTTTTGTCAATAGATATTTTTTGGATAAGTGTACATATTTAATACTGTATGATTATTGAATGAGAATTAATAATAGGATATTATTAATAAAAGACTACATATCAAAGGAGTATGAGAAATGAAATTTTCAGTAGGAGTGGAATATGCAATACATTGCTTATTATATATGGTAAACACTGAAGAAGGCAAAACTGTGGGAATAAGAGATTTAGCAACATTTCAAGGCATCTCTGAAACTTATTTATCAAAGGTATATGCAAAACTTAGCAAGTCGGGAATTATAAAATCCGTGCCCGGTGCAAATGGGGGATATGCTCTAGCCCGCAGTGCGGAAGAGATAACCTTTTGGGATATCGTTGAGGCCGTAGAAGGAAGTGAACCTTTTTTTCAATGTGCAGAAATTAGACAAAATAATATATTATTAGATAAAGATAATTTACCGGATACAGTTACTAAATGTCCTTGTACAATAAAAGTTGTAATGTTAGAGGCAGAAAATGAAATGAGAAAATACTTAAGCAGTAAGACATTAGCATGGCTATATGACGATGTATTTAATAAAACACTTCCAAAGGATGTGGAAAAGGCAACAATTGAATGGTTTAATAGCAAAAAGTAATTATTGATAAAAAACAGCGTATATTCATAATAATCATTGTTGAATTAACTCCGCATAAATTAAAACATTATATTATTGATTAATAAGCCTTAATTACTACTGTACTAGTAATTAAGGCTTTTATTTATAAAAACATGGAAACTTCTCTTAAATCGAGGCTAGCTATCAATTGCCCTGTGCCCTATATTGGAGAAAAATAAAATAACGATAACTATAATGCAGGCTATGGCTGAGAACTGAAAGGGGAGCCTTACAGAAGAAATTCCTGTTATTTTCCCAGCAGCGTTTACAACTAGAGGAGATAAAAACTGACCTAAAAGCGCGAAGCTGCCAACAATACTTAGAGAAAATGTACTCTCATATTGCGGCACGCATTTTGTAGCATCTATAAGAAATAATGGGTATATAATTGCAAATGCGAACCCTATAAACAGCACTGCTATAAAAAGAAATATTATTGAGTGTGATGTACTTAATACAAGAAAACCTAATAACATTGCAAGCCATCCTGATAATTCAGAATAACCCTTTAATGAGAAAGGTGAGTCTAGGCAGACTCACCAAGCTTTACAGTATTTTTAATTTTCATCTTTTGTCGAATCTCAAATATCATAAAAGATGCAGGCAGAATAACTAACGGCATAGCAGGATACATATATCTGGAGTAACAATAGAATGGAAGATATATGCAGTTAGTATAAATTACTGAGTAGAGGATTAGATAAAGACTATAATTCTCCTTTGTTTTTCTTATATAAAAGATAGTTCCTCGTACTGCCAGACAAAGCAATATAAAGTGATAAAGAGCTGCTAACACATGGTTGATTCCCAATATCTCTTTCAAGTAAAATGGAAGTATCCAGTTAATAAATGTTTTACCTATAGTATACCAATATAAATATTTAAAAGGTTGTTTTGGAATTAAGGTTTTCATCCACAGCTTTGCAAGGTCTGTTTCAACTTTATTATTTTCCTGTTCGTCATCAGTGTACTTAAAAGAGGAGCTGTCTATATAAGCATCACTGCCATCTTTATCATTGTAGTGAATATAAGTGCCTTGAAGCATGGGGTTACCTGAAGAGGCTGTAAAGGGAATAAACTTATCATAAAGCTTATAGTTTCTTATCCACCATGGACTCATTATCAATACAAAAATTGTAGAAACAACAATAGTGTATTTTATAATCTCACCGATTTTATATTTCTTTTTTATCCACATAATAAGTATTACAATAGGAAATGCTGCTATTGGTGGTCTGAAAAGAGCGGAAAGGCCCCAGAATATACCTCCTAGGATATAGTATTTTAGCTTCTTTTCTTCTACGGCATACAAGCAGAAGTATATTAACATAAGAAACAAAAATTTAAATATTGTTTCAGTAATAATTATATTGCTCACCCAGACTTCCGGTATATAAAGTGCATTTAATAATACTGCAAGCAAGGCTACTCGGCTGTTAAATACTTTTCTTCCTATGAAAAACACTAGTAGTAGAGAGGCTGTTTGTAAGATAGCCTGAAAAACTCTAAAAGCAGCTACACCTTCCCAGGTTCCGAAAATACCCATGAAAAATGACAATATATAAGGCAGTCCCGGCATGATAAAAACTGTAGGGCTTGATGGATCTTTATAGGTTAAGTTACCCGTAGATAATAAGGTAAATGCACTGCGGATGTACTTTACATCATCATTGTTGTAGGTTTCAACACTGCCCAGTAAGGTGGAGTTTCCATAGTGAAAGATTGTGAATATAGTTATAGCAAAAAATAAAGCTAATATTACTGAAAGAATTACTTTTATTTTACGGGACTCATTTTTTAGACTAAACATTAAGCACCTCTTATTTCTTAGACACAAAGTATGCGCCAATAATAATAAACATTATCCCCAGCCATCTGGTTGACGGTATCTTTTCTTTAAAGATATACATTCCAACAAAAGCAGCAATAACATAGCACAGGCTTTGCAGAGGATAGACTAAAGAAAGGTCTGCCTTAGAGAGTATATAAAACCAGATTAAGGTTGCAACTGCGTAAAGCGCGAGCCCTATTAAAATATATATATTAGTAAAGATCTTTAGTATGGAAACTAAGGTTAGCTGTAAATTTATGTTTTGCAGACCCATTTTCCACATGGTTTGTCCAATTACGAGCAGTAGAATATTAATAAGCAATAAACCATATACTTTATGCATTTTTGTCCTCCATGTTGTTTTTAAGAATTGCAAGCTCTTGAGTTAACTTTACTACTCTCTTTTTCAAATCAGATATTACAATAGTTAAATGAAAAATCAGAAAAAAACTGAATACAATACCGGTAACAAATAATAAAGCGGGGGAATAGTAAATTCCTACTTTTCTGGAGATAGTCTCAAGAATGTTTTTATTGATACTTAAAATAATTAAAGTAAGGGAAATAATTATCCAAAATAAGCAGTATTGAAACTCTAATTTTCTTTTTTTTACATAATGAACGGTAACCGTTAAAAATAATAAAGATAAAAGTGCGCAGTAAATATATGCATTCATTTTTTTCACCTTCTTATTATATTTTAAAGGACTATTGAAAGTGTAACTTTAATCATGTAGTATATGGATTTAATAGGTGTTATCGAGGATTTACCACCTTGTCTATAATTCATACATACAGGTACTTCACTTATCCTGATACCACGTGAGGAACAATATACTATTGTTTCAACCTCAGGATAATCTGAAGGATAGTATTTAGCAAATAGTTCTATAGTTTTTCTGTTTATTGCTCTAAAACCAGAGGTAGTATCAAATATAGGTTTATGAGTTATACGAGAAACCAATCTTGAAAAATACCTTATTCCAATACTTCTGAAAAAGCTTGGCGTATAGCCTGTCTCCTCTAAAAAGCGAGAACCTATAACCATATCAGCCTTGTCATCAATTAGCGGCTGAATAAGCTTATTTAAGTATTTAGGATTATGCTGTCCATCTCCATCTATTTGTACGGCGATATCATAATCTTTGTAAAGGGCATATAAATAGCCGGTCTGAACAGCACCGCCTATTCCAACATTTAATGGAAGGTCTATAACCTCCGCGCCAGCTTGTACAGCTTTTTGATAGGTGCAGTCGTTGGAGCCATCATTTATTACCAGCACATCCACCTCTAAACCGCAATTTTTAACTTGCGTTACAACGTTGTAAATAGTATCCTGCTCGTTATAAGCTGGTATAATAACTAATGTTTTCATATTTACCTCCAAATTCTTCAATATGATATAACATTATACCATTTTTTTGAGCTTTTATCTAATTTAGCAGATGACTGGAATCGACAAAGTTTTTAGTCATATTATTTTCACCTCTTTTTTAATAAGTAAAAATGCAAACAGCGCCTATAGTTTAGATAAAGGCGCATGTTTGCAGTAAATATTTATATATTTAAATTTATACATAGGCAAAAATATATATATTAAAATTGGTTTATATACAAATATTCCATTATAAATTAATTGATATTTTTTAAATAGAACAATACACAATTCTTCCGTTTACAATTGTTAGACATACTTTAACATCACGAATAGTCTCAATATCAGTATTAAAGATATCCCTATCAAGCACTGCAATGTCTGCAAGCTTTCCAGCTTCAAGGGTGCCTAGAATATTTTCATGGTAGAGATTGTATTGACCTCCTTTTGTCCATGCAGTTAATACTTCTTCGATTGTAAGTGTGTTGTCCTTGTTGAAAGGTTCTCCTCCTTCAGGGAATAATCCACCGCAAGCATGATATATGGATTCCGGGATGTCTGGAATTAAAAGAGGCAAATCTGTACCGCAGGACAAGGTAACTCCGCTGTCAGCCATCTTCCTTCTATTCCAATAGTATTTTCCTCTCTCCATGCCAATCTTTTCATTTATCATGCTTAGCTTGTCTTTTGCATTTGCTATGGACATAATTTGAGGATAGATTTCAGCAATAACTCCAAGTCTGCCCATTCTTTCAAGATCACCAGGGTCAGAGAACTCAATATCCGTAATAGCATGTCTGTTTATAAGTTTGCCATTATCTTTTTTGCATTTATCAAAGATATCGATAACCTTAGCTATAGCTGCATCTCCTTGTGCATGCAGAGAAAAGCGAAAATTTTCAGCATCAGCAGCTAAGGTTTCTTCTTCAATCATTTTATAATCAATTTCTTGTGCACAGTGAGTATCAGCGCAGTTATATGGCTTTTTTAAATCCCCGCAGAGACAGGAAATAGAGCCGTCAGTCATGCGGTTGTAGCCGCTGAACTCAAGAAAATTCCCCTTAAGCTCTTCTCTCATTTTTCTTCCAAAGGCTAAGTTAGCTCCTTCACCTACAGGCTGAGACATAAAGGATACTCTAAGGGTAAGCTCTTTGTTTCTTTCAAGCTCTTGAAGTATTTCTGTAAAACCGTAAAAATCATCAAAGCCCATTTCTTTAACTGCTGTTATTCCTCTGCTGTTAAGCATGGATATATAATTTTTAAATTGAGGAACAATAAAGCTCTTATCATTAAGTACTTCCTTCAAAAGCCTCCAGTAGGCTTCAGGGTAGCAGGTATCAGGAGTGAACTTGTACTTTTTCTTTGCGGCAGTATTCATCCAGCAGGTTTCTCCTCCCTTAGCAAATAACACCACAGGCTCGCTGCCAAATACATTGTCTAATAAACTGCTATCTGATATATCAATTTTCTCAGAATCTAAACCATGGCCTAATATTGGCTTCTCCTTATAAAGATTAGCTGCATGCTTTCGCAGTAGAATAAGTATTTCTTCAGCAGATTCTGCCTTTGTAAGATCAGCTCCTACAAAGCCTAAAACATAACCTGTAAAAAAGCAGTGCACATCTACAAAGCCTGGACAAATTACCTTATCTCCAAGCTCCAATACTTTTGTGTTTTCACCAATATATAATTCCGCTTCCTTCAAAGAACCTGTGGCAATAATCTTTTCGCCTGCTATAGCTACAAACCCGTTTATTATAGTGTTTGAAACAGAAGTGAAAATTTTTGAGGATTTTAAAACAATGTCTGCTTTTATCATAATATCTTCTCCTTTTACTGTTAACGTTGTCATGATTGATAAGTCTTTCATGTACAAAGTTAAACAAAAATATGATATTAAAAAATGTATACAACAAAATATAAAATTCAAACCAATTCTGTATTTTTTCATTGTACAAACCATTTTTTAGAAATAATTATAGCATTATCAAATATTCTTAGCAATAACTTTAGAAAATTTTATGCCTAAAATTGAAGTTCTGTGAAATGCTTTTTCAAATAAGAGTATTATAAAATTATGCAAATTAAATAAAAAAATATACCACTTAAGCTTAAAAAACCTCATATAATTAAGAGTTTTTAACTAGTTGAACACCAAGATTTAATGAATTTTGATACTAAAAATGCAAAATTTCTAGGAGAAAATATGAATTTTAAACGTTGACAACCAAATTTACGGATGCTATACTGAAAGTGGTTCAGAAATGATGTAAACATGTATGGGTGTTTGCGGAGCTGAATCAGGTTTGACTTAAGTCTAATGGGGATAAAATACAAGGTTTAAGGGGGGATAAATGTGAAAGTTGCGGCTATAGGTGATAATTGTATTGATTATTACGAAAGGCTTCAAAGATTATACCCTACAGGAAATGTAGTAGATACAGGGGTTAATCTCCAGAAGCTTGGGATTAATACATCTATCATTTCAACAACAGGTTCCGATAATTATGGACAACTTATGCTTGACACCTTAAAAAGAGAAGGTTTAGATATCTCTCATTTAAAGGTGGCAGAAGGACAAACAGCTATTACTTATATGGATATGAATGGACTTGATCGAGTTCATGGTGATTATATCGAAGGAGTTCTTTCAAATATAAGCTTTGATGAAGAGGACATTGCTTTTGCAGCAACTCATCAGCTGGTACATAGTGCATTTTGGGGTAAGGCAGAGGGAGTCCTTGAAGAGATAAAAAGAAGAGGTGCTTTAATAAGTTTTGATTATGCTGACAGGTATCAAAATGAATTAGTGAATAAAACAGCAGCTTTTGTAGACTATGGTTTCTTTTCCTTTAAGGAGAAGGATGAGTTTGTGAAGGAATTTCTGATTGACATGACAAAAAAAGGCATGAAGATAGCAGTAGCAACCTTTGGTGAAAAGGGAAGTCTCGCTTATGATGGCAGCAAGTTCTATGAATTTGGAATTTTTGAAGCTGAGGTTGTGAATACAGTTGGTGCAGGAGATTCCTTTATAGCAGGATTTTTATATGGGGTACTAAATAAATTCCCTATAGAAAAGTCACTAGAGCAAGGTGCAAAAGTAGCAGCTCAAGTAGTTGGAGTTTTTGAGCCTTGGGTTACAGAAATAAAATAACTTTAAAAAGAAAGAGGTAGAAATTATGTTAAACATTGATAAGAGTACTGTAGATTTTTTAGTAACCGATAACATGGTAAATGAAGTTGAAAGGTTAATGTCAGAACATTTTCCTAAAATTGATGTAATTATTGAGAAAATGGTTGAAAGAAAAATTGATCGTGTTTATTTTGTAGCTTGCGGATCACCTCTATGTGCATGTCAAACTGCAAAGATGCTCTTTGAAAAGTATTCAGACATAGCATGCGAAGCTTACAGCGGCTATGACTTCTTAGATCATACACCTGCTAAGCTTGATGAAAGAACTTTAGTAGTAGGGGTTTCTCATTATGGAAAGACTGAAGAAGTTGCTGATTCAATAAAGCGCGCAAGAAATGCAGGGGCAATAACTATAGGTATTACACGTGATTCAGCTAACACACTATTGTCAGAAGCAGCTGAGTACGTTGTAGGCTACGGAGCAGAATGTATCTGGGAAATTCACTTAATGACAACCTACTATATTGCCTGCAAGTATATAAATGCTCTAAAGGAAAATGCTGAAGTAACAAAGATATTAGAAGATATGAAGAAGCTTCCAGCTGTTTTAGCTGAGCTTGTAGTTTCAGCAGAAGAAAAATCCAAGGAGCTTGGAATTAAGGCTAGCAAATGGCCATTTGTTTACACAGTTGCAGCAGGTCCACTTCGTCCGCTTGCATATAAGGAAGGTATCATAACAATGCTTGAGTTTACTTGGACTCATGGCTGCATGCTTAACGCTGCAGAATTCAGACATGGACCACTTGAAGTAGTAGAAAAGGGAGTTCCTTATGTATTCATGCTTGGAACTGACGAATCAAGAGCAACTACACAAAGAACAATAAATTTTGTTAAGCAGCTTACAGATGATTATATAGTATTTGACTATGCTGATTTAAACTGTGAATTGCATCCAATGCTTGCTCCAATGGTGCTTTTCGTACCTCTTGAGTACTTCTATTATTACTTAGCAATAAGCAAAGATCATAATCCGGATGATAGACGTTACTATGGCGGATTAATGAAATACTAATTTGTTATAAATACCTGACTGCAAAAGAGTTCAATTTTGCAGTCAGGAAAATTATTAAAATATGGGGGGATAATTAATGAAAATCGGAATGTTCACCTCAGGTTATCAGCGCAATTCAATAGAAGATATATTTAAGGACGCCAAGAGATTTGGCTATGATTATATTGAACTTTGGGGAGCAAGACCTCATGCCTATCCCTTTGACCTAAAAAACGGGGGAGCTAAAGAAATTAAAAAACTCATTGAGTATTATAATGTTCCGGTTCTAGGCTATACCCCGGAAATGAACGCTTACCCCTATAATATGATGCTTGGAACAGAAGCTATGAGAAGAGAATCCGTAGACTATGTAAAGCTCTCAATGGAAATGGCTAAAGAAATAGGAGCTGATTTTACATTGATTTCTGCAGCACATGCAGGTTATGAGGCTACTACCCAAGAAATATGGGAACGACTTTTAAAATGCATGAGAGAGATTACCGAGCATGCAGAAAATATAGGCCACAAGGTAGTTTTAGAAGCTCTTACACCTTACGAGACAAATGCAGTAAAAAGTGCAAATGATCTTGCTGAGGTTTTTAGGCTGATTCCATCTGAAAACTTAGTTGGAATGTGCGATATAGTACCACCTTATGTTCAGCAGGAGAGCATAATGGCTTACTTTGACAAGCTTAAGGATAAAATGTATCACATGCATGTAATAGACAGTGATGGTTCCAGTGATACACACATAATGCCCGGAGAAGGAAAAATGCCTTTAAAGGAGCTTATGGAGGAGCTTAAGGAAATAAATTATCAGGGAACTATGACTATAGAGTTGGTAACAGCCTATATTAACGAACCAAGATTTTACGCTAAGCGGGCAATTAATAATATAAGAGCACTCTTAGCAGATTAAGCAAAAAGGAGTTAGATATGTTTATAGATATACACGTGCATCCGGCCTTTTTCGAGCCTATTAACCATGAGGAGAAGCAGACAGAGTTTAGACACTCAGTACTTGATATTCATAAAAATGGACTAGCTCCCCTGGAACATATTTTCAATCAGATGGCCTGCGCTGGTTTGGATAAGCTTACATTGCTGGCGGAAGATTATACAACTACTCACGGCGGTGTAGTGGTAAGCAATGAAGAAATTAAAACACTTGTAGACCTTGCACCGGATAAGTTTATTGGCTTTGCTTCTGTTGATCCTTTTGTAAAGGATGCTTGTGAAGCTTTGGAGAAAGCGTTTACAGATTTAAAATTAAAGGGATTAAAGCTTCATCCTTCAAAGCAGCATTTTTATCCCTCAGATGAAAGGCTAGAGCCAGTTTATAAAATTTGTGAAAAATACAATAAACCAATTATATTTCACAGCGGCTTATCCTGGGAACCGGATACTCTATCTAAGTATGCAAGACCCATAGAATTTGAGGAGGTCGCCTATAGGCATCCAAAGCTTCGCATTTGTCTTGCTCACTTTGGCTGGCCTTGGGTACAAGAGGCTGCAATGCTTATGGTTAAGTACAGCAATGTTTATGCAGATACAGGACTTTTATATTTTGACAGTGCCAGAGAATTTTACAAGAGGGTATTTACACAGGATATTCCTTTAACCTGGATAGATAGAAGCTTAAGGCATCAGGTTATGTTTGGCTCCAATAATCCTCGCTTTGAGCAGATTAGAATGGCGCAGGCCATTGAGGAGCTTGGTTTTAGAGAAAGCACTCTTGAGCTTATAAAGGGTAAAAACGCCATAGAGTTCATGGGAGGACTAGATTAGCTAAGCTTAACATAAGGAGTGATACAAATTGGTTGTTTATAAGAGCTTTACTTTACTTACAAAGCAGTATAACGAATTAATAGTTGTAACAGATAAGATTAAGGAAGCAGTGAGAGAGAGCGGAGTAAAAAATGGAATAGTCTCAGTAATTACAAAGCACACTACCACAGGCATTACAGTGAATGAAGCTTTGGAATGTCTTGAAAACGATATAGAAGTGTTTTTAGGAAGGCTTGTTCCTGAGGACTATCCCTATGCCCATGCAAGAATGCTTAAGAGCTATGGCTCTACAGCAGGAAATCCAACAGGACACTTAAAAGCCCATATTACAGGCAACAACTGTGTTTTCCCAATTGTTGAAGGTGAAATTATAAAAGGGGAAGCTCAGGAGGTTTACTTCTGTGAGTTTGATGGACCGGCCAAGAGGACCGTGAGCATCAGTGTAATAGGGGAGTAAGTTATAAATTAGTAAAACTAAAAGGAGGAATAAACATGTCATTAGAAACCAACAAAGCTCCACAAGCAGGTACTAAAACAGAACTTGCAAGAAAGCTTGGACTAGGTGCTGCAGTAGCGCTTGGTGTAGGCACAACAGTTGGATCAGGTATTTTCTCATCAGTCGGCAGCGTGGCAGGTGCCGCAGGAAGCGCAATATTTACAATTTTAGCATTTTTAATAGGCGGACTTATTAATATCCCGGCAAACTTAGTTTATGCAGAGCTTGCTACAGCATACCCGGAAGACGGAGGACAATACATTTACTTTAAAGAAGCCGGTTCACGTCCCTTAGCCTTTTTCTGCGGATGGATAAGCTTTTGGGCTACAGACCCGCCATCAATATCAATTATGGCTCTGGCAATTGCAAACTATCTGGCTTTCTTTACAGGCTTCTCAGGAATAACAGTTAAGCTTGTTGCTACTGCATTAGTGCTTATATTCATGATGGTTCACCTTCGCTCAGTTGAAGGAGGAGGAAAGTTCCAAACCTTTATAACTGCCTTTAAGATATTGCCTTTTGCACTTTTAATCGGAATAGGTTTATTTTACATGAAGGGTAGCTTAATTTCTGCACCTGCATCAGTAGGAGCTCCAGTTGGAATAGCCGCTTTATTTGCAGCTATATCTGCTACTACCTGGTCCTATGATGGAATGGGCGCAGTTTGCTACATGACCGGTGAAATTAAGGACCCTAAAAGGACAATGCCAAGAGCCCTTATAATTACAGTGCTAATAGTAATAACTCTATACACAGCATTAAGCACTGTTCTTACAGGACTTCTTCCAATAAAGGAACTTGCTGCTTCAGATGCACCAGTAGCACTTGCAGCCTCAAAAATTCCTATGATAGGAAGCGGAGCAGGAACCTTAACAGCTATAATGGCTATAATCGTTATAATAGGTTCACTTTCAAGCTGTATCATGTTCCAGCCTCGTATAGAATACGCAATGGCAAAAGATGGTTTATTCTTCAAATCCTTTGCTAAGATTCATCCTAAATGGGAAACACCGTATTTCTCAATTTTAGTTCAATGTGCTGTAGGAATAATTCTCATATTTGCTTCAAATATAAGCGACCTTTTAGGTTACTTTACTTTAGTAGCATTACTTAAGAATTTTATGACCTTTGGTACAGTTTTTGTACACAGAAAGAAGGAAACTTATAAACCATTATGGAAGATGCCGGCTTGGAGACTTATGGCCATTGTAGCAATGTTCATGACTTCAACCTTAATCTTCTCCACCTTTATGTGGGCACCTGTTCAAGGTATAGTTGCTGCTGTTGTTATAGTTGCAACAGGATTACCGGTTTATTACTACTGGGAAAAGAAGAACAAGCAGGCAGCTGTATAAAGCTATTTTCAATATAGGCCCATATTGTCAATTTATACAGGTATGATATTATATACTTAAGTGAAAAAGTGCCTGGAAGGAGGCTAAGGTCAAAAGCTGACTTTAGCGGGCAGCTGAGAAACTTCAAAATTTCTTAGCTGCCCCTGTTCCGACTAGAAGGAGGAGTTTTTTTGAGCGAGAGAAATGTAAATCGTTCTCGAGACGAAGCTATTGAAAAGATTGAGTATTATATCATAAAAAATAAATTGACACCTCATGCAAAGATTCCCTCTGAAAGAGATTTGTGTGAGCTGTGGGGCTTCAATAGAACAACGCTTCGCTCAGCCATACAAAGATTGGTTGTTGAGGGAAAGCTTTATCAAAAGAAAGGTTCCGGAACTTATGTGGCTGTTCCAAAGCTAGTAAGAAATCTTCAGGATCTGAGATCATTATCAAAGGAAGTAAGTGAGAATGGACAAAACCTAGCAAGTGAAGTTCTGTCCGCAGACATAATAGAATGTAATAAGCAGATTACCAAAAAGCTGCATGTGCCTTTAGGCCATAAAATTTATGCACTGACACGTCTTCGTTTTATAGATGATGAACCGGCTACTATTGAAACCTCTTTCATGGATAATGAGCGCTTTAAAGGCATCGATCTCCATGATTTTTCTAAGGAATCTCTTTATTCTGTACTGGAAAGTAGTTATAATATACAGATAGTCAAGGGTGAAGAAAGAGTTGGAATTGCATATGCTACTGAATATGAGTCAGAGCTTTTAAAAATTGAACCTGGTCAAGCAGTTTTTTATCTCACAGGTATTGTTTACGATGCAAAGGAGCAGCCTGTTGAGTACTTTAAGTCTATTATAAGAGCGGATAAAATAAGATTTGCTAGTATATTAAGACGTAGAGAGGAAGAATAATTATGAAGCTTGCTGCAGTTGGGGATAATTGCATGGACGTATATGAAAAGCTTAATCAAGCCTTTCCAGGAGGAAATCCTGTGAATGTGGCAGTTTATTTTGTAAGATTAGGCGGAGAAGCTTCCTACACAGGTGTAGTAGGCGACGATAAATATGGTAAAATAATGATAGAAGCTCTTAAGGGAAAGTCTGTAGATACCTCCCATATAAGAGTTCTTGAAGGTAGCACAGCTATCACGCAAGTAGAGCTTGTTAATGGTGACAGAATACTTGGTGATTATAATGAAGGTGTTTTATCACAGTTTAAGCTTTCAGAGGAGGATATAGATTTTTTATGTTCTCATGACATGGTAGTAACAGGACTTTGGGGCATGATAGAAAATGATCTTTATAAGATAAAGTCAAAGGGAACTCCAATAGCTTTTGATTTTGCAACAAAGCTGACTGATCCTGTTATTGAGAAGGCAATTTATGATGTGGATTATGCTTTCTTTGCATATGATGAAGGAGACAATGAATTTATTAGAGAATATATGAAAACCACACATGCAAAAGGCCCTAAGCTAGTTGTAGTAACCTTAGGAGAAAAGGGAAGCATTTGCTATGATGGAAAGGAGTTTATTACCTATGGAATTATACCTTGTGAGGTAAAGGATACTATGGGTGCCGGGGACTCTTATATAGCAGGCTTTTTAAGAGGACTTTTGCTTAAGAAGGATATAAAGGAATGTATGCACATGGGTGCTGAAAACGCAATAGTCACACTTCAGTATTTTGGTGCATGGTAAAAGCTAATAAAAACTAAGTTGGTGTTGTCTGGAGGTGCCTTGTTTGAGTAATGAAGAAATAAATTATCAATCCCCTATATATTTACAGCTTAGAGAGGTAATTCGAAATAAAATTGAAGAAGGCGAGTATATGCCGGGAATGGCTATTCCTTCTGAAAATGATTTGGCTGAAACCTATGGTATAAATAGAATGACTGTACGAAGCGGTATTGATGCCCTTGTAAATGAAGGCATACTTAAAAGAGTACAGGGAAAGGGAGTTTATGTTGTAGGCAGCAAGGTGGAAAGAGATTTGGATACCTTAGGGGGCTTTACTCAGACCATGAAGGAAAAGAACACAGAACCTTATACAAAAGTTCTGGCAAAGACTTTGAGAAAAGCCGGAGAAAAATACTCCGTAATCTTTGGAATAAAACCGGAGGAGGACATCTACTATATTAAGCGTATATGCTCTGCTGATGGGGAGCCTGTTTCCTTAGAGGAGATTTTCATACCCAAATATATAGTGCCAAAGCTTGAAGGGATTGATCTTGGAGTTTTTTCAATTTATGAGGTTTATGAATTTTACGGTATCAAGATAACAAGGGCTAACCAGACTCTAGATTTAACTCAGTTAGAGCAGAGAGATGCACGTATGCTGGGTATTGATTCAAACTTGGCAGTTATGCTTTTTGAATGTACAAGTTATGATGAAAAGGAAAGAGTAATAGAGCTGGCGCGGACTTATACCCGTGGTGACAAGTGTAATTTTAGCGTACATTTTAAAAAGGACTAAACTTAATGAAAAGAATGTAATTAATATTTATCATGAATTTAAAAAGTGCAGGGTGATATCAAAATATTTCCCTGCACTTTGTTTTTTATGTTAGTTTTTCATTTCTCATTAGCAAAGCTTCCATGTTTTCTGCAGTAACAGGTTTGCTAAAATAGTAGCCTTGGCCTATATCACAGCCCATAGCCTTTAAAAGTTCTAACTGCTCTTTAGTCTCTACGCCTTCTGCTACAACTTTATACCCAAGCTTATGAGAGAGATTTATTATAACATCAACTATTAATCTTTGTTCTGTATTATCGCAGATCTCCTTCACAAAGGACCTATCAATCTTCAATACATTCATAGGCAGCTGCCTTAGATAATTTAGAGAAGAGTAGCCGGTTCCAAAGTCATCTAGCGAAATTCTAACACCCATAGCTTTTAGGCCTTTTAGCTTATTAATATTATCTTCTGTAGATTCCATAAGTAAACTCTCGGTTATTTCGATTTCTAAAAAGGTGCTTTGCAGATTTGCACTGCTTAAAACATCTTTTACTTTATCTATAAAGTCAGGTCTTATAAACTGAATACAGGATACATTAATGGCTAAAGAATTGTAGCTAAGGCCTTTATCCAGCCAAAGTCTGTTTTGTTTACAGGCAGTTTCTAATACCCAATTGCCTATAGGAACTATAAGCCCTGTTTTTTCAGCTATAGGTATAAAATTGTTAGGGGGCACAAATCCTAATTCCTTGTTGTTCCACCTAATTAAAGCTTCCATACCTTCAATCTTTCCGTTAAACAAATTTACTTGAGGCTGATAGTATAGTTCGAATTCCTCATTTTCCAGAGCATGTCTAAGATTATTTTCTACGGCTATTTTTTTCATAAGCTCTTTTCCCATGGAATAGCTAAAGAAGCAATATTGATTTTTACCTTGTTCTTTTGCTCTATACATTGCCGTATCTGCATTTTTTAAAAGTGCTTCAGGCTTTTCGCCATCTATAGGGGCTATGGAGATTCCTATGCTTGTAGTAACATAATTTAATTCACCATCTATTATAAAGGGCTCCTTAAACATATTTAATAAGTTATTGCAGATAACTTCCAATTCTTTTATATCGTCAAATTCAGGGACTAGAATTAAAAACTCATCTCCCCCAAACCTTCCTGCGATTGAATTTAATGGTATAGAATCGTTTAATCGTATAGCGATTTCTTTTAAAAGGTGATCTCCCTTATCATGACCTAAGGTATCATTGATTTTCTTAAACTCATCTAAATCTAAAAACATTAATGCAGAATTTTTATTGAATAAAGAATTAGAATTTAGTACTTCTTTAAATTTTTGCATAAAGTAGTATCTGTTTGGTAAATTAGTAACCACATCATAGTAAGCAATTTGTTTGATTTGCTTTTCATTTAGCTTTCTTTCTGTAATATCAGTAATAGAACCTGCCATTTTTAAAGCCCTGCCATCTGAATTTGTAAGTAGCTTGCCTCTATTTGCAAGCCATTTAATCGAACCATCTTTTGCTATAATTCTAAATTCACTTTTATATATTTTGTTATTATTTATAGCCTCATTTAAATCTTTTTCTACTGAAGCTATATCTTCTGGATATATGTATTTGCTGTATATATCTTTAAAGTTAAAAAATACATCATGGCCGGTTATTTCTGTCCATTTTTCTGAGATAAAGAAAGAGTTATTTAATAGATTCCATTCCCAAATGGCGTCATTGGCTCCTTCAATAGCAAGCCTATAGCGTTCCTCGCTATTTCTTAGTATTTCTTCATTCTCCTGCAGCTCTTCATATTGAGCTCTAAGCTCTTCTTCAGTAGCTGTGAGCTCTTCATGCACTGCACTTAGTTCCTCATAACTGTTATTTAGTTCTATCTCGTTCTTTCTTTTTTGATGAACAATTATGGATAAAAGAGAAATTGTAGTAATAAGAAATAAAAATACTATTGCGGTTCCTACAACTAACCACTTATATCTTTGAAAAAAAGAGTAATCTTCATTAATAATTATGCTGCCCTTAGGAAGTACCTTTGGACTTATTTTAAAGTTTTTTAATTGAGCATAATCAAACATATATTTGTTGGGACTATCAGATACTTGAAGTATAGATTTTAGTGGAGCACCACTTATTATTTTTAGAGCAATTTTTGCAGCTTCCTCTCCTTGATAAAAACCGCTGGTAACCTTTCCGCCTATGGGGCCATAGCCCAAGTCAAAATCCCAAAAAGAAAAAAGTGGAACAGGAGAATTTTCAAAAATATCATCCTTTAAATTGTTTATATATCTATAATGCCCGGACTCATCTAAAAATGGGTCTGTTATAAATATAAAAGCTGTATTTTTATTTGAGCTTCTTATATCATCCTTTACCTTCTCAATAGGAGTATTTTGATAAAAATTAAATTTATATTTACTAGTATATCTGCTTGAAATTGTTTTTATTTTATTGAAGTCGTTTTCTCCTGAGGAACTATTACTTCCATAAACATTGAAGGTAGTAGTATTAGGTAAAATTGATATAATGTTTTTTATCATTTCCTCTACTTCAAGATTTTCTTTTACAAATTTGTATTGGGGTTTGTTTAATAAGGTAGAAGGATTTATCTCATTTATACCGCAAAAGACCACAGGGATATCAGGAAATAACTTGTCACCATATTTTATAAGATAATCCATAGCACCATTATCAGATGCTATAATAACATCGAACTTAATATTAGAGTATTTCATCTTTTGAAGATTATAAAAGTTATCTAAATAATCCGAACTAGAGTTTTCTTTTAAATCCATATAATCATATTTTATATTTACATTAGTAAAGCTTGCATCAAAAACAGAATCAATCCCCTTTGAAAGTGAGTTTGTCCAAGCGAAACCTTCATTATAAGAATGTATTACTAATATATTTTTTACTTCTGCTGCATCTACTGAATTGCTTTTAAATACTGCAAAAATTACAAGGAAGAAAATACAGATAAAAAGCTTAATTTTTTTCATATTTTTGCATCACCTCCTAATATAATTACAATTATAACATATAAATACAAATAATATAAATATATATAAATAACATGCATAATAGTAGAAATTATGACAAAGTATAATGCAAAAAATACTTTTTTGCGCAGCAGTTGGTAAAACTAAGGAATTCATAAAAATAAGCTATACCCCTCTAAAAATTTCCTATGGATACGTATATAGAATAGACGTAAGATGTATCATAAGATGTGAAAGAGGTAAGATATGCTGAATATAAGGTCTAGAAATGATAAAATAAACAAAGTTATAAAGATTTTGCAGGTTAAGGATTTGGAAGTAGGTTATTCAGAAAACAAAGACTTTACTGGGATAGAAGAAGGACAAACACTAGAGGAATACGTAAAAGATAGGGAATTTTTAGAAGCAAAGAATGTATATAATATTACTTTGAGTATATGCGAAACACTATCAAATTTAAATAGTTTAAAGTATTCTATTATGCATAGCCAGCTTGTTCCTTCAAATATTATTATAAATAGTAACATGAGAGTATACATAAAGGATCTTGGAACTTCAAAAAATCCTCAGTTTTACAACAGTAATTTTGCTTGTATATCAAGCATTAAGAGTACATATGATAATAAGCTTGAGTTTTTCAAAGCCAGCAGCGAAAAGAATATAAATAGTATTGGCATACTTATGTATTTTATGGCTACAGGTAAAGAACCTATTACAATGCTGCAGCCTCTTTTAGAGGATAGCTATGGAAGCAATGTTGAAAGCAGCGTAAAAAGGATAATAAAGAAATGTTTTTATGCCAATAGTAAAAAGAGATATGTTTCAATTGAAGAGTTAAATAAAGAAATACTTATTGAGCTTTTGCTAAAAAATAAATACGAAAAGATAGAAAGCATATGCAGTAGCTATAAAGAGACGGACAAACCTTTGAATAACAGAGTAACAAGGTCTCAAAAGCGTAAATCAAAAATAACAAGCAGGGCTTTAAGATTTATATTTAATAACTAAAAAGTGAAAAAGGCTGTACTAAAAACTTAGTGTTTTTTAGTACAGCCTTTTTAAATTGAATTAACGTGTTGCGCTAGATCAACTAACCTGCATAGATATATAAAATATGTAGAAAGAACATTGAGCGAGCAACTAGAAATTCTTAGTGAAGGAATAGATATAAAACTTTAGTGTTGTTCGTTTGTTTGAGGTACGAGTTTAACGAAAACACTTAGTTTTATAGCTGTTCCTTCGCTTAGAATTTCTTTGCGCAGCGATTAGTTCTTTGGTGTTAGTATATTAGTGTAGACACAAAAACCC
>KE993470.1 GCA_000466585.1 Clostridiales bacterium oral taxon 876 str. F0540 | reverse complement strand
CAGTCGAAAACACTGGGTAATTTAAAGCGCTCGCCATGTTCCCAAATTACCCGTTGAAGTCCGTTTATGGCCTTAGTCTCCTTATCATCAAAATAAATCAGCTATTTGAATTTCTGATAATCCTGCATTAGAGCAGAATTTCTGATCACTCAAATAGCAATTTATTAATTTAAAATATATAGTTTAGATTAATATTATATAAAATCTTTTTAAAAAAGTCATGTCTACTTGTTCAACAATATTTTAACAATATATTAAATCTCTTCAACGCCTAAATTTTTAAATTGACTGAAGTACATATCATGATATTTACCTTGACTTGCTATGAGCTCTTCATGGTTTCCTCTTTCAAGTATTTGTCCATTATCAATTACCATAATAGTATCAGCATCACGAATAGTACTTAACCTGTGAGCTATGATGAAACTTGTTCTCCCATCCATAAGTTTAAGCATCGCTTCCTGTATGTGAAGCTCTGTACGAGTATCTACGCTGCTTGTAGCTTCATCAAGTATTAGTATTGGCGGATCACAAAGTATTGCCCTGGCAATAGCTAAAAGCTGTCTTTGTCCTTGGCTGAGATTACTTCCGCTTTCGGTAAGCAAAGTATCATAGCCATTTGGAAGACGCTTAATGAACTTATGAGCATTAGCCATTTCAGCAGCTCTGATCATATCCCCGTCTGTTGCCTCAAGTCTTCCATATTTTATATTTTCTCTTACTGTTCCTGAAAATAAGTAGGTATCCTGAAGAACTATACCAAAACATCTTCTCAAGCTATCTCTTGTATAGTTTCTAATATCTTGTCCATCAATTAATATACTTCCGGATGTGACATCATAAAATCTTGTTAAGAGGTTTACTATAGTTGTTTTTCCTGCTCCTGTTGGACCTACTAAGGCAATGTTGCTTCCTTGTTTTGCCTCAAAATTTATATTCTTAAGTATTGGTACATCTTCCCTGTATCCAAAATCAACATTATTAAACACAACGTGCCCCTTAGGCTTATCCATCACTTCTGCGCCTTCTACATCCTTATCTTCTTCTTTCTCATCAAGTATTTCAAATACTCTTTCAGCACCGGCTATTGCAGATTGAAGTGTATTAAATATGCTTGCAACTTCATTTAATGGTCTTGAAAACTGTCTGGAGTAGCTTAAAAAGCTTGCAATTACCCCTATGGTAATCATATTCCTTACAGCTAGAGCACCTCCTACGGCAGCCACTGCAGCAAATCCTATATTGTTTATTACATTCATTAAGGGCATAATATAACCTGATAAAATTTGTGCTCTTATCCCAACCTTGCGAAGAGCACTGTTTGTCTCCTCAAATTCTTCTATAACCTTTTCTTCATGATTAAAAGCTTTAACAACTTGAATACCTGAAATAGTTTCTTCAATTTGTCCGTTTAACTTTCCTAAAGCAACCTGCTGCTCCTTAAACAAGGGTTTTGTTTTTTTAGCAATAGTCTTTGTCAGTCCAAAAACCATTGGTATAGTTATTATACTTGCTAAAGTTAAGAGCGGGCTTCTTATAATCATCATAACAAGCGAGCCTGTTATCATAATTACATTAGACATAAGCTGTGTGGTTGATTGAGAAATAGTTGAACTTACATTATCAATATCATTTGATAATCTGCTCATCAAATCGCCATGAGTTCTGGTATCAAAAAATGATACAGGAAGCTTTTGAAGCTTTTCAAACAATGTACTTCTAAGATTTTTAACTATTCTCTGAGATACTCCTGCCATAAGAAATCCTTGAAGAAGATTAATAAATGAATCTGTAATATAGGCTATAATAAGCGTTATCACAACGATTTTCAAGCTTGTAAAATCAATACCTGTTTTCTCTATTGACATTGCATCTACTGCTTTACCTATGAGATAAGGCACTGTAAGTCCTATTAAAGTACTTATAAACAAAAGCATAAATATAACAGTAAACATTCCTCGTTCTTTTCCAAAGTATTTCCACAGTCTTAGAAGTGTGCCTTTAAGATCTTTTGGCTTTACAATAGGAGCAAACCTTCCCATTCCGCCTGGAGTTCTTCCTCCGCCAGGACCAAATCTTCTATTTTCCATTTTGCATCAACTCCTTGCCTATTTGAGAACGAAATATATCCTGATAAACTTTACAGCTTTCCATAAGCTTTTCGTGGGTTCCAATTCCTGCTATGCTTCCATTATCTAGAACTACTATCTTGTCCGCTCCCATTACTGAAGTTATTCTTTGAGCTATTATTATCGTTGTAAGATTTTCTGAGTATTCCTTTAAGGCTTCTCTAATTTTAGCTTCTGTGGTAACATCTACCGCACTTGTACTATCATCAAGTATAAGTATTTCCGGTTTTTTAATCAAAGCTCTTGCTATAGATACACGCTGCTTTTGTCCGCCAGATAGATTAACACCACCTTGACCCAGTTGAGTATTGTATTCCTCCGGCAGGTTTTTTATAAAACTGTGTGCTTCAGAAACCCTTGCAGCCTCTATAATCTCTTCAAGTGAGGCATCTTCTTTTCCCCATCTTATATTATCCGTTAGGCTGCCGGTAAAAAGAATGCTTTTTTGAGGAACTATAGCTATCTTTTCTCTAAGCCCATTTAAACTATATTTTTTCACATCAATTCCATCTACTAGAATTCTTCCTTGACTGCTGTTATAAAATCTTGGAATTAAATTTACCAATGTACTCTTTCCGGCACCTGTAGACCCTATTATTCCAACTGTTTCTCCCTCTAAGAAACTTAGACTTATATTTCTAAGCACCGGCTCGCTTGAATTGCTATAAGAAAAGCTTACATCCTCAAAATCTACTCTTCCTTTTATTGCAGAACATTCCATATTATTTTCCATGAATATAAGGTTGTTTTCCTCTAAAAATACTTCTCCGATTCTTTCAGCTGAAGCTCTAGCTCTAATGAACATCATAAATACATTGGAAATCATCATTAGTGAAAATAATATTTGTGTCATATAATTGGTAAATGCAATTATTTGCCCAACTTTTATCTGACCTTGGCTAACCCTTAAACCTCCTAGCCAAAGCACTACTACTATACCCATATTTACAGTAAAGGTTATACCCGGATTAAACATGGCCATAACTCTCATAGCTTTGATATTTTGGAAAGCTAACCCTTCATTTGCCTCGTTAAAACGCTTAGTTTCATAATTAAACCTATTAAAAGCTTTAACAACTCTTACACCTGAAAGGTACTCTCTCATAACACTATTTACTTTGTCTAACGCCTTTTGAACCTTCACAAAATATGGATATCCCGTTTTCATGCTCAAGTATATTATTAATCCTACTACAGGTACTACTATAAGCAGAATAATAGCCATCTTAGGATTTAATATATATGCCATAATAAGACTTCCAATACATACTATTGGAGCCTTTACAAAAATTCTCATAGTTCCATGAACAAAACCTTGGACCTGTGTAACATCGTTTGTAAGTCTTGTAATTAAAGAAGCAGGCTGTAGCTTGTCTATATTCTCAAAGGAAAAACTCTGAACTTTCTTGTAGAGGTCAGATCTTAAATCCGCTCCAAAACTTTGTGATACATTGCTTGAAACAATATTTCTTATTACAGCACCAATGGCACCTATCCCAGTTATTAGAAGCATCAGTCCACCATAAGAAAGTACATAATTCATATTACCGTGTGCTACACCCTTATCTATTATTTTTGACATTATCGTTGGCTGCAGCAAGTCACAAATTGCTTCTACCATTAAAAAACATAGCGCAAGCATGAAAAGCTTCCAATATTTTTGTATATACTTGTTATAAGGCTTCATATAAGTCATCCCCTTAAATACTTGTCTTTGCAACTAATATAATTATTATAGCACAATTAATTATTTGAATTAACTGAGACATATAATATATTGTTGAAAGTGTTTATTAGTATTCCTGCACCTTGTCAGTTCTTTTTGAGTAAAATATTTATTTTCATCGAACTCTTTACAATTCGTCCATTATATTCATATAAATTTTGCAATTTATTTTTTTAAAATTTCATTTTTATTATTGACGATGCATATTACCTCGACATATAATATATATTATGAAGGATGCATAATTTGTATTTGCATATTTCATCAAAATATACCAAACTGCGACATTTTATAATTTTCATATAAACAAAATAAAAAGGAGGATTCTGATATGAAAAACTTAACAGTAATAAGTAAAAATATTTGTGACTTACTTAAGGAAGAATACAATGAAGTTATATATAAAGCCTGGTTATTCTTTACAGAGAATGCCTTTATCGAAGATGAAAACATAGTAATTACAGTTCCAAATCACTATATAAAAGAAACCTTAGGAGAAAGATACCTATCCCATATAGAGGATCTCTACAGAACAAAAGTGGATTTTTCCAGACTTATAGTAAAAACAGATTCAGAGATAAATGAATCTAAAAAGCATAATACCCTTGAAGAATATCTAGAGAGTGAAAACACTTCAGCATTTTTAGAAAAAATAATGCTGTCTTCAAATAAATTTTCTGTATCCTTTTAGAACTTTGTTACTATAGCCCTCTAATTAAATATATAATATAATTAATATGAAATGTAATGTATCCTTAAAGTGATATTGTTCATTTCATATTATTTTTTAGGGGAGATTCATGTATGAAGAAAAGAAGATTATTAAGATTTACCCCCCTTCTACTTATTGCTGCATTAGTTATTTACGCTATCTTTTGGGTAAGCAGTTATTCACGTCCTACTGAAGATGCTGTAATGGCTTTTAGCAGCAATAATAGTATCGAGGTATCAAACGATAAATTTATAACATTTACACCAAAGGATAAGAATACTGAAACAGGCTTTATATTTTACCCGGGCGGCAAGGTAGCGCCTGAAGCATATGCTCCTATATGCAGCAAGATAGCAGCTCAGGGCTATAAGGTTATAATAGTACCAATGCCTTTGAACCTTGCAGTACTAAATGGCAATAAAGCACAGGAGGTAATAAAGGCATACCCTGAAATTAAAAATTGGGTTATAGGTGGACATTCCTTAGGGGGTGTGATGGCAGCAAGCTTTGCTAAAAAGCATACTGATGAAATAAAAGGACTTGTTATGTTTGCAGCTTATCCTCAAGCAAAAGATGATATGTCTAAAGATACTCTAAAGGTTTTATCATTATGGGGAAGTGAAGATGGCTGCGCAGACATTTCTAAAGTTACCGGAGCAAAAGCTATAGTTCCTAAAGATGCTGAATTCAAAGCAATCGAGGGTGGTAATCATGCTCAGTTCGGTAATTATGGTTTTCAAAAAGGCGATAATGAAGCTAAGATTCCTTCTGCTCAGCAGCAGAGCATAGCGGTGGAATACACAGTCAGTTTATTAAATGAGGTTTCTAAATAACAAAGAGGAGCAGCTAGCTTTAAATTTGCTAACTGCTCCTCTTTATATCTATGCCGTATGCATTTTAATTTCCAAATAAGCTTATCTAAGATTTAGACAATTATCGTCCTACTTCTTAGGTGCCATGATCATTATCATGTTGTTTCCTTCAAGTTTTGCAGGCTTTTCTACTACTCCTACTTCACCGATTTTAGAAACAAAATTCTCCATAACTGTATATCCAACACTGGTGTTGGCATTTTGTCTTCCTCTAAATCTAATAGTTACCTTAACTTTATCTTCATTAGCTAAAAACTTTCTTGCATTACTAGCTTTAACATCTATATCATGATCTTCGATAGTCGGGCTTAATCTTATTTCTTTTAAATCAACAATCTTTTGATTCTTCTTCATTTCTTTTTGTTTCTTAGATTGTTCATAAAGAAATTTATTGTAGTCCATAATTCTGCACACAGGCGGATTAGCTCCAGGAGAAATCATAACTAAGTCCATATCCTTCTCAATTGCCATATCCAGCGCTGTTCTTGTACTTATTATTTCACTACCTTCATCAGAAACCAACCTTATTTCTTTTTCTCTTATTCCTTCGTTTAAATTTGCATTTTTATTAATAATAACACCTCCACTATTTTACCTTTTATTTTAACACAAATCTATTTTATTATTATAGTATATGTATAACTTTATTTTATGTTATAAAACAAATGCTATCAATACCTAAAGCACTGATAGCATTATACTACTAGTCAGCTAAAGATTCAGCCAAACATTCCTCAATAACATCTTCTGTTATAACAAATATTCTTTCTTCGTTCATTTTTATTTACCTCCTAATTTCCTATAGACCTCAAATTTTAGTAAATTCTGTAGTCTGCGTCTTCTTATAGAATCGCTGCAATATAGTAGTATACTCATAAGAAGTATAATTTAGTACAAAACATAAACAGAATTTTAATAATCAGGAATTAAATTAGAAGGAAAAGAAGGGCAATAATGATTTACACGGACCTGTCAGTTTCTAACTTATATATATTTCTAATATTTAAAACAAAGTCAATTTTGCAAATAAAAACTTGCAACTATTCTATAATTAATATTTTTTATCAACTTATTAAGTATACTCTATTTAATTACAAAACACAAGAATTTTATTTTGGCAAATCTATCATAAACATAAATCGCTAAAGCATCTGTTTTCCTATGCCTTAGCGATTTTTTATATCTTATAGAAAAAATTTCAAAACAAATAATGCACTTATTATAAACGTAGCAAAAGATATATCTTTTATTTTTCCTGTAGCAAGCTTAATGACAACATAGGATATCATACCAAATGCAATACCATCAGCAATGCTGTAGGACAAAGGCATAATTATTAAAGTTATGAAAGCCGGTATTGCCTCTGAAAAATCCGTAAGATTTATATCCTTTATAGGCTCAAGCATAAAGAGTCCTACTAATATTAAAGCCGGAGCTGTTGCAGGAGATGGTATCATTAAGAAAAGCGGTGATAAAAATAAAGCTATTATGAACATAACCGCTGTTGAAACTGCAGTAAGACCGGTCCTTCCACCTTCAGCTACCCCTGATGCACTTTCAACATAAGCTGTTAAGGCACTTGTTCCAAGTATAGCTCCCAAGGTTGTTCCGATAGCATCTGCAAGCAGCGCATGTTTTGCCCTTGGCACATTTCCTTTTTCATCAATCATATTAGCTTTTGTAGCAACCCCTACTAAAGTACCTATGGTATCAAACATATCCATAAATAGGAAAGTAAATAAAACTACAAGCATATCTAAGCTAAATACATGATTCCATTCAAAATGCATGAATGTTGGTTTTAAAGAAGGTGGTGCACTTATAAGGCTTGTAGGAATTTTTGTTATCCCCATAGGAATTCCTATAAGAGTTGTCGCTATTATACCAATAAGGAATGCTCCCTTAACCTTTTTAGCTACTAAAATAGCAGTAATAAGAATTCCTATTATTGCAAGCAAAGTAAAAGGATCACCTAAGTTTCCAAGCTGTACAATTGTGCTTCCTTCCTTGTGTATTACAATCTTAGCATTATCAAATCCCAGAAAAGCAATGAAAAGTCCTATACCAACAGATATTGCTCTCTTTATATTAATAGGAATACAATTCACTATTGCTTCACGAACATTAAATACTGTAAGCAGTATAAATATTATTCCCTCAAGCAGAACAGCAGTCAGAGCAAACTGCCAGGAGTACCCCATACCTTTAACTACTGTAAAAGCAAAGAAGGCATTAAGTCCCATGCCTGGAGCTGCCGCAAAAGGAAGTTTTGCATAAATACCTATAAATAAAGTTGTAACTATTGTCGCAATTGCAGTAGCAGTAAATACTGCGCCAAAGTCCATACCGGACTGTGACAATATACTTGGATTAACTATTAATATGTATGCCATTGTCATAAAGGTAGTTATACCTGCAACTATTTCAGTTTTGACAGTTGTATTGTTTTCCTTAAGTTTAAAAAATGTTTGTAACATTTTATCATCTCCCAAGTTATTTCTATTTAGCACTTGTCCATATTATCAGTTTTAATTTAAAAAATCAATAGTTTTTACGAACATTTTATATGTTATTGCAAAAATAGTTTGTATTTATCACATCTATAATTTACCTTATAAATTTATAGTTCGTATCATTCTTTACCAGAAAGCTCAATCTATATTTTATGCTTTCAGTAACAAAGTTATTCTTAGATCATATACTGATATTGTGTTAACTAATACTCGGATTTATCTTAAATCTATACATCAGATTATCAGTTATAACTAGCAATTAATATGTTTATTGATAGCAGATAAAAGGAGGAAATTAGAAATGGCTTATATTGCAAAACCTGATAGTGAAATGTACGATTCAAACTGCATGCCAAAGATGAAATGTATCCCTCAAGAGACAGTAATTAGAAATGTAAGATTAGCCGCAGCCTATGTACCTTATCAATGCATGTGTGAGCTCTTTAGGCCAATTGAGGCATTAAAAAGAGGAACGGCCTTTCCTGAACTCTACAGTCCTTATGAACCAAGAGATAAAAAATACAAATCACCAAAATCATATGAATGCGATTAAGAAGGAGGCACTATTATGAAGGAAAATATGAGTAAAATGGATTTAAAAAGACAAATAGCAGCAGTTCATATGATGCTTGAAGATCTTCAATTATATCTTAATACTCACCCAACTGATAAAGAAGCTTTAGCAAAGAGAAATACTTTTGTTAAAGAATTAAAAATGTTAAAAGACGAGTATAACAAGTGTTTTGGCATGATATCTCAAGACGATTCATTAAGCCCATACCCATGGGAGTGGATTAACGAACCATGGCCTTGGGAATACGAAGCAAATTATAGGCTTTAAGGAAAGGAGATTTAGCATATGTGGACATACGACAAGATACTTGAATTCCCAGTTAAAATAAAAAATCCTAATCCAGCTATGGCAAAACTTATAATAACTCAATACGGGGGACCGGATGGAGAACTTGCCGCTTCTTTAAGATACTTAAGCCAGAGATTTTCAATGATTACCCCTCAAGCTATTGCAACTTTAAATGACATAGGAACAGAAGAATTAGCTCACCTTGAAATTGTTGGAGCTATTGTTAATCAATTAGTTAAAGGAGCTAGCCTGGATGAAATAAAAAAAGCAGGATTAGACACTTACTATGTTGACCATGACAGAGGGATTTATCCAGTAAGTGCTGCTGGCGTTCCTTTTAACGCTGCATATATACAAGTAAAAGGAGACCCAATAGTTGACCTTACCGAGGACCTTGCAGCTGAGCAGAAAGCAAGAGCTACTTACGAATACTTAATAAATATGGCCGATGATCCTGATGTTATAGAACCATTAAAGTTCCTTCGAGAAAGAGAAGTTGTACACTTCCAAAGATTCGGAGAAGCTTTAAGAATAGTTCAGGATCACTTGCAAGAACCTCACTTATTCATAATGCCTAAACCGGATTTTATGGATCGTGATAGTAGATAGAGAATATATAAAAAATACTATTAAAATAGCTTGTGCAAAGGCACAAGCTATTTTATCTTATGTTAAGATTGCAAACTCGAATTGTACTGAAAGGTGCTCACCCTCAACTACTTAAGTATATTTAAAATAGAGCTATATCCGGACCTTGCCATTTGATTAACTGCCCTCATATCATAATTCATACTCTCTTTCTCACATGCTTCCACAAATGTATGCCACAATTTTTTACTGTTGTACGACCAACAGCGGTAGTAATTCTTATATCGTTGCATAAATTTTTCTGAAATTCCAGGAAAATGTTTTTCAGCTTCATGAAGAAAATAGTCACGTTGAACATCGGCCATGGTTACTTGAGTTGAGAGGTATATATAATTAGCACCGTAATTCTTGGCCTTTTTTACCATTTCTTGCACGTTTTCTTTCGTATCTGTTATATACGGAATCATAGGATCCATTAATACACCAGTTGTTATTCCGTTTTTAGTCAAATACTCAATTGCTTCAAATCTCTCCTTTGTTGTTGATACAAATGGTTCAACCTTTTTGCATGTTTCATCATCCGCACAGGTAATAGAAAAGTTAACGCTGGCAGGAGAATGTTCTTTTATATCTAATAAAATATCTGTATCTCTAGTTACCAAATTGCTTTTTGTAATAATGCATACTCCAAAATTAAATGCGTTGATTAATTCTAAAGCATTTCTTGTTAATTTAAGTTCCTTTTCTTTCGGATTGTATGAATCTGATACGCCTCCCATTAACACGACACCTGTTCTTACCATTCCACTGAGTTCGTCGCGAATTATTCGCAATGCGTCTCTTTTGGCTCTTACGCAGTTGAAATTATCAGTTTTTTCGTAATAACTACTTCTAGCATAACAATAGATGCATCCGTGGCTACAGCCCCGATAGATATCCATAGCATATTCAAACGATAGATAATTCCTATTAGGTATACATTTCCTTACAATCGTCTTAGCATTTATATATTCCATAAGTTACCTCTAAATTTACTGATACATTATAGTATCTATTGATTACTACACAATTACGTATTAGAAACATTACTTTTTAACAACTGGTATCCATATTTCACTTTTGTAATCGGCAGCACTCATATCACCTTTCGAATACCACTCCAATTCCGGCGCTTCAGCGTGCTCATACCCGGATGTAGGGAACCACTCAGAAAAAATGCGTCCCCATATTTCAGCCATTGCAGTAGGCATGGGACCGGTTATCTCAAAGATAGCCCATGTAAATGATGGTATTTCAAGCGTGCACAAAGTTTTTGGAGGATCTTTTTCAGTTATTGCGGCTATGTAATAGTCAGTTGTATTATCTTCATACATTCCACTGTACACACCTACTAGCCCGTTTCCAAGTCCGGCAATTTGTGCAATAGTTTCCCCGGATGTTTCACTCCACATTTTCCCGATACTTTCACCTAACCCATCAACATGTGAAAATCGCTGTTTTACACCTGCAATGGAAAATGAATTTTTTTGTTCAATTCTGTAGTTCATCTCAATCACTCCTTTTATTGATAAGGAGAACGTTATACGAGGATACGCCTTCAGAGATATTCCTTTTTCTCTCGCTTTTGAGGGCATAATTCCGTGCATTACCAAAAATGCACGAGAAAACGAATCAGGCGAATTATAGCCATACTTCAAAGCAATATCAATTATTTTTTCTTTGCTGTTCTGTAAATCAAAGGCGGCGAGCGTCAATCGGCGTCGTCGTATATACTCGGACAGCGGTACGCCGGTAAGAAAAGCAAACATGCGCTGAAAGTGATATTGGGAACAGAATGCGATCTGTGCAATCCTTGCGTATTCAATTTCACTATCGAGATTTTTTTCGATATAATCAATTGCATTCTTCATGTTTTCAAGTGTATCCATATGTTCATCCTTTCTTGTTAAGCATAATATAGATTAAGAACAAATACCCGACAATATTTGCAAGTATTTGTAGGTTAAAGTATTTATAACTAATTCTGCATATTATATAAATTTACTCCGTTTTGTGTTTACACAATTATACAATAAAAAACTAATTTTTACCATAAAAAATTATAGTAAAAGGTTATATATGGTAAACTAATTACGTAACAACACGATTTTACTGTTATTTTGCTCACTATCAACGGAACGATTTGGTGAAGCTTTAAGAATAGTTCAGGATCACTTGCAAGAACCTCACTTATTCATAATGCCTAAACCGGATTTTCTAAAATAAGATTTCTGAAAGCCTAAAAAACTGTTGAAGCGTAATTCAACAGTTTTTTATTTTTACGTTAACTTTATTTGAATGTAGTGAAATTAATAAATATTTATGTTATAATTTGATTCTGTGTGTCAAAATTTTAAATAAAGGATGGATGTATACTTTGATTACAGTAACTAATGTTAGTTTAAGATATGGTGATAGAAAACTTTTTGATGATGTAAATATAAAATTCACTCCTGGAAACTGTTATGGAGTTATAGGAGCAAACGGTGCAGGCAAAAGTACTTTTTTAAAGATTTTATCTGGCGAAATAGAAGCAAACACTGGAGAAGTAAGTGTTGCTCCTGGTGTTAGAATGTCTGTTTTAAAGCAGGACCACTATCAATATGATGAATATGAAGTTCTTGAAACAGTTATAATGGGAAATGCAAGACTTTATGAAATAATGAAGGAAAAAGATGAGCTTTATGCTAAAACTGATTTTACTGATGAAGATGGAATAAAAGCATCAGAGCTTGAAGGAGAATTTGCTGAACTCAACGGTTGGGAAGCAGAATCCGAGGCTTCAACTCTTCTTCAGGGACTTGGAATAGGAATAGATATTCACACTAAAAGAATGTCTGAACTTTCCGGTTCTGAAAAAGTTAAGGTACTTTTAGCTCAAGCAATATTTGGAAACCCTGGTGTTCTAATACTAGACGAGCCTACTAACCACCTTGACATAAAGTCAATAAATTGGCTTGAAGAGTTTTTAATAAATTTTGAAGGTACAGTTATAGTTGTATCCCATGACAGACACTTTTTGAATAATGTATGTACTCATATGGCTGACGTTGACTTTGGAAAGATTAAGCTTTATGTCGGTAACTATGACTTCTGGTATGAGTCAAGCCAATTAGCAGCTCAAATGGCTAAAGATCAAAATAAGAAAAAAGAAGAAAAAATTAAGCAGCTCCAAGAGTTTGTTGCTAGATTTAGCGCTAATGCTTCTAAATCAAAGCAAGCTACTTCACGTAAGAAGCTTTTAGATAAAATTTCTTTAGATGATATTCAACCTTCAAGCAGAAGGTATCCATTTGTCGGCTTTAAACCTGAAAGAGAAGTTGGAAATGATATATTGACTGTAGATAGAATTTCTAAAACTATAGATGGAGTTAAGGTTTTAGATAATGTAAGTTTTACTATTTCTAAAGATGACAAGATAGCTTTTGTTGGAGAAAATGAAATAGCTACTACTACTTTATTTAAGATTTTAACTGGAGAGCTTGAGCCGGACAGCGGTGAATTTAAGTGGGGAATTACAATAACTAAGGCATACTTCCCTAAGGATAACTCTGAGTTCTTCAATGATGTAGATTTAAGCTTAGTTGATTGGATGAGACAGTTCTCTGATGAAAAAGCCGAAAGCTATTTAAGAGGCTTCTTAGGCAGAATGCTTTTCTCCGGTGAAGAAGCATTAAAGCAGGCAAAGGTACTTTCCGGAGGCGAAAGAGTAAGATGTATGCTTTCCAGAATGATGCTTTCCAGTGCCAATGTTTTAATATTAGATCAACCTACAAACCATTTGGATCTTGAGTCTATTACTGCAGTAAATAACGGCCTTATAGATTATAAAAGCGTAATTCTATTCGCTTCACATGACCATCAGTTTATTCAAACTATTGCAAATAGAATTATCGAAATAACCGAGACCGGAATCATTGATAAGAGAGTAACTTACGATGAGTATCTTCAAAGTAAGGGAAATTAAGTTTTAAATACAAAGACATGTTTTGAATTTCAAAACATGTCTTTTATTATCTTCTATTTATTTTTTCTGCTTATATAAATATAAACCGGAAGGCCTAGCAATGTAACTGCTAATCCATAAATCGCATAATTTGTATCAGTGATAAAAGTACTTATTAATATATATATACCTCCAACAATTCCTATTATAGGCACAATAGGATATAATGGAACCTTGTAAGGTCTTTCAAGATGTTTGTGCTTTGATCTTAATATAAATATTCCTGCAACAGTCATCACGAAGAATATCCACATTACAAATACAGCAAGATTTGTAAGTGTATCAAAGGAACCACTCAGCACATATAAAGCTGCTAAAACAACCTCAAACACAAAAACATTTATCGGTGTTCCAAATTTTTCATTTACTTTTCCAAAGAATTTAGCAAAAGGAAACAGGTTATCGGAAGCCATAGCAAACGGAACTCTAACACCTGTCATTAAATAACCATTTAAAGCACCAAAAATAGATATCATTATGCCTGCTGCAACAAGTCCGGCGCCAGCTTTTCCAAATAGTATAACCGCCGCATCAGAAGCAGGTTTTGAAGAATTAATAACCTCTGAAACAGGCATAATTTTAACGATTGCAATATTAATAAGTATATAAACGCCTATTGTAACAGCCAAGCCAGCTATTATAGATCTCGGAAGATCCTTTTTAGGATTTTTAAGCTCTCCTGCCATATTGCCTACTCCAACCCAGCCATCATAAGCCCATAAAGTTCCAAGTATTGCAGCCCCAAAACCGGCTAAACCTGTTGAAACTGCTGGCTGAGCAGCTGAGAAGCTGTTTACAGAACCTTTTATAAGTCCAAAAACTATTATAACAAATATAGGTATTAGCTTTCCTATAGTTGCAAATAATTGTACTTTGCTTCCAAGCTTTGTCGAAATAATATTAACAACTGTTATGAAAAACAGCATAAAAATAGCAAGCATCTTTTGCTGAATTTCAGTCATCGGAATAAAATAAGTAGCCTGTGTAACAAATACAATTGACAGTGCTGCTGCAACCCCCGGAACATATACTAAAGCTTGAACCCACCCAAATAAAAAGGCCCATTTTTCACTATAAAGTTCCTTTAAATATGCAAATACTCCTCCTGTTTTAGGTATAGCCGCTGCAATTTCTGCTACAGTAAGAGCTGAGGCCATTGTGATAATACCTCCAATTACCCATGCCGCTATTCCAAGCATTGGGCTGCCTGCATTTTTAAAAACAGAAGAGGCTTTAAAGAAAATTCCCGAACCAATAACTACTCCTATAACTACAGTAATAGCTTCTGATAGTCCGATCTCTTTCTTAAGAGTCTTTTTTGAATCGTCTACATGATCATCAAGCTTACGAGCTTCCATAAATTAAATTCCTTTCTTTACTTTTAGACATTGATATATTTCTAAATATTTTTTAATTATATTCATATATTATTAAAATTATTCTATTACGTCAATTAAAATAACTTCATAATTCGATTTTTTATTTTATTTTGTGACATTTGTTTGATTATCACTTTAGCTTACTCATGCATAATATAAGAAAGAGCATATTTTTATTGGAGGAAATTATGTATTTTTGTCCATATGCTGAGGAGATGATGAGAGTATCTCGTTATTCTATTTCAGTTAACACATCTATCAGAAGATTAACTTTACTTAAAAATGGAATTGTATTTAAGACTTACCCCATTGCCATTGGTAAGCCATCAACACCAACACCAAAGGGAACCTTCAAAATAATTAATAAAGCGGTTAACCCGGGAGGTCCATTTGGAGCAAGATGGATTGGACTAAATGCCCCTAATGGTGACTATGGCATTCATGGAACAAATAATCCCTCATCAATAGGAAAAGCTGTATCTAACGGTTGTATTAGAATGTACAATAATAACGTTATAGAACTATTTAATTTGGTGCCTATAGGCACGATAGTTACAATTTCATAGCGCGCTTAAAAACAAAAAGTATGGACCAAATATCCATACTTTTTACCTATTAAAATAATCAATTGCTGTTTTCTCTATTGCAGATAATAAATCTCTAAACTCATGCCTTCTGCTTCTTCCGCATTCAAAAGCATTGCCTCCGCATAAGAAGCATTTTCTTGTTTCTATTCCAAGCTCTTTTCTTGAAATTTGTTTTCCATCTTTATTTATGACATCAAAATCAAATAATCTTCCTAGAGCATGCTTCTCTTCAATATCGGTTGTAAGCTTTTTAATTTTATACTCTGCTTCATCAAGTACTGCAAAATATTCAGGGCCGCTGTTTTTATAAATTAGTTTCTCACTAAGTTTATTTATTGAGAGTTCATCTAATCTTTTATTCAATAGTAAAAGTCCCTCATCAAAAATCTGTTTTATATGCAGGTTATACTTTATACTACCAGGAATATTAAGTTTATAAGAAATAATTGTATTTTTGTATTTGCTAAGTAAATATTCCTGATATTTAACTCTTTCTTCTCTTGCATCAAGTATATTTATAAGGCTCTGCTCTTCACCTTCAAAAAACAAACTCACTTTAAACCCTCGTTCCATTTTACAAGTATTATTTAGCTGAAGCTTTTTCCTTTTCGCTTAAAACTTCATTCATACTTCCTGTTCTATAGCCTAGCATATCCAAAGTCACATATTTAAAACCAATATTTTTAAATTCTTTGCCAACCTTGTCCATGATATCTATATCAAAGAATTTAGCCCTATCTTCCGGAGCAACTTCAATTCTTGCTATATCACCATGGTGTCTTACTCTTAACTGTCTAAAGCCCATATCCATTAAAAATTGCTCTGCTTTATCAACCATGCTTAGCTTTTGAACTGTTATCTCATTTCCATAAGGAAATCTTGAAGAAAGGCAAGCAAAAGACGGCTTATCCCAAGTTGGTATGTTAAGCATTTTTGAAAGCTCGCGTATATCATTTTTAGTAAGCTCCGCTTCCTTTAAAGGACTTCTTACTCCCTGCTCTCTAGCTGCCTTCATACCCGGCCTATAGTCACCTATATCATCAAAATTAGAACCATCAAGCACATGCTTTAGTCCATACTTGTCAGCCTCTTGTCTTACCTTGCTGAATAATTCTGTTTTACAGAAATAACATCTATTTACCGGATTCTTTGCAAATCCTTCTATTTCTAATTCCTCTGAAACTATTGTAATATGTTTTGCACCAAACTGTGCTATGTACTTTTGAGCTTCTTTATACTCTCTTTCCGGATAAGTAGAGGATTTTGCTGTTACAGCTATTATATTCTCTCCTAACTCATCATAGGCTACCTTTAACAAGAATGTACTGTCTACTCCACCTGAATAAGCAATTGCTGCACTGCCTATTTCCTTAAGAATATCTTTAAGCTTTTGAAACTTTTGCTGTAAATCCATAGTGTAACCCCCTAAGGTATTTGATATTATGTAATTACACTAATATTCTACTACACTAATAGGTATACTGCAAAGTTTTTTATAGTACAGCCTGTCACGTCTTAAATTTCTCCAGCTGAAGAGTATGAAAGTCACCGGTTCCCAAAGAGCAACCCAGCCTATTATAATTAGCCCTTCCTTTATAATCTTCATAAAATTTATATGCTGAAAAGCCTCAAGAACTTGTACCAAAACTAAGCAAAGAACCAAAAACAATATACCGATTGTCATATTTATTTTCCATTCCTTAAACTGCTGTTTTAGACTAAGCTCTATATCTGCAAGCTTATTGCAAAAATGTTTATGAATATGGTCATCCAGGCTATCTAATTCCTTTTCATCCTTCTTTCGTATATGTATTACAATCTTAACCTTTTCCTCTAATGGATAATTTTTTACACACCCTAATATATATTCTTCAAAATCCTTGCTTATTGTGTTTTCATTTATTGAGCTGTATCCAAACTGCTGATAGATCTCTTCTGTATTTTTAACCGCTATATTTAGCTCCGTCATATCTGTTTCCAAGACCTTAAACATTATATAAGCCCCCTAAACATAAATTCATTTATATACAGGCTAATTTATTATATTATTTTAAACTTTTTAATATACTAGCATTCTATAAACTGTCTCAAATACAGAGACAGTTTATAGTCTTACTGCTGATCTTCATTATTCATTGGAGCTTTAGGCTCCGGTGCGCAGTTTCCACCAAGAACTTCTTTTAACTGTCTTAAGAAGAAACCAGCAACTATTGGAGCAAATCCTATGAATACTAAATAAAACTTTAATACAGAAGAATTTTTAAATATATTTAGAAGTACTATTAGTATAGCTGCACTTATTATTCTACCTACATTTAAAGCAATATCCTTATTGATCATATATTCTACTCTCATATCCTCGTCATGAGCTCTACTTATAACATTAAATGCAGAAGAAGACATCTGTATCAAGAAAAACGGCAAAAAAAACGCATCCAATAATACATACAACATCAAGGTAGAGTACATTACCTTATAAGCTACTATAAGAACAGCAGCAAAAGAACCTATTGAACCTATATATACAGCAAGGCTTCTCTTGGGAGGCTTTATTATTTTTTGAACCAGTACATAGGAAGCAGAGGACAAAAGTGATGCTATAAAGGTAAGCTTTCCAAGTGACAATTCACTGCCTGTAGTCTGGATTATTAATATATTTACGGTAAAAGCAATAATAACGTCTCTAAATCCCCACAGGAATGTAACTTTCCTCATAATACTCCAATCCCTGCAGTTTCTTCCTAACGCTACTTTATAATTTACTCTGCTGCCATAATTTTTGCATTTTAAAGTTAGACTTACCAATATTAAAACTATAAATAAAGCAAGAGTTATGGAAAACACTATGCTGTAGCCTTTACCGGTATTAAATCTGCTTATTATAAATGCTGAGGTTATAGGTGCAACTGCTGCTGCAATCCCTGCGCAGCTTCCGTTAAAACCATTAAAGGTATCTCTATTGTTTACACATGTAAAATCAAAGCTTAGCGTATTGAAGGCCAGCCAATATGATCCAGTCGCCATACCATATATAATTCCCAGAAGATATATGTATGTTATTCCTTTTCCTCCTATTAGGAGTATTAGTGTATAAAATATAGCAAATATCACTAATCCAATTCTAAGGGCCCATGTTCCATTTTTCTTTTTAGCGATAATACCTGCTAATATGAACGCTATTGGAGTAGTAATATAATGCATCAAATTATATATAACTATTACAATAAAATCGCTGGTTTGTCTCCAGAAAAATACATTTACAAATATGCCTGATAGTCCCATAGCAAATGTAAATATAGCGCTGATAATTAAAAGAATTTTAGCTTCTTTGCACATAACACCCTCCAACATATTGTAGTCCATTTTATTATGCGCAAAACAAATCTGTTATATTTTATTATATTTTTTCCAAAATAAAAGGTTAAGTTCAATAATAACTTAACCCTTAATGAATAATAGCTTTATTTTTCTGTATTTTTTACTATGTCTATATTTTCACTTCTAAATTTATCTATTGATTTATCTTGCAAAATGGTTGGTTGACTTCCAATAATGCCCTCCTTATTATCTTCCATCCTGCCTACCTTTTCCCTTATTCTAAGCCACTCCTTCATGTCGTCTTTAAGTATTCTTTGAAATTCTCCTATAAATTCATTAATCTTTTTTTCTGATAGTTCCGTGTCTTCACAGCCTACAGAATACATTTCAATCTTTATGTTTAATTCTCTAAGCTTTGATAAAGTAACGGCATTTTTAATCCAAAGAGCTCCATAATTATAAAATGCATCTACAGCATTTATTATTGTTACTGCAGCTCCTAAAACAAGGGCAATATCTTTAAATATATCAAGTAAGCTTCCACTTGCACTTAAACCTAAAATAACTGTTATAAGCGCACTGAAGCATACAGAAGTAATTTTTATGGCATAGGCTCTATTCTTTGTCCTTCTATGTTTACTCTTGAAATAACACATTGAACACTCCAGCTCTTCCTGCAAAATATTTAACTTAGCCTTTAGGTTCAAACTTTTACACCCCCATCAAATCTATACTACTATTGTATGAAAACCTGAGTTTAAAGGCTACAAAGTCAGCTACAGCAAGGTAATAAAAACTTCTATTATTGAATAAATTTAACTATATTGATTTATTAGGAGATTTTATTATGATTGCTGAAGGCTTATTAGTAGTTAGTGTTTGTGCAGCAGGAATATATTCACTTATTCCAAGAACTGATTCCTTTAGAAAAAATAAGATTAAAAAAGATTGGCATAAAATTATGGAGGTTACTAAAACAAAAAATACCTTAAATGAAACCTTTGAAATCAAATCAATAGAAGTATATAGATACGATAGCTTTGATTTAAGAGCTAAAATACCAGCCGGATTAACTCCGGACAGCCTTAAGAAAATAGAAAAAATTTTAGAATACAGTTTTGGCGGAGATGTGGATATAAGCTGGGATAAATATAAAGGAGACATTGTTGTTAAAGTAAATAAGGATCCTATAGTTATTAGAGAACGGATAAAAAAAAGATGGGAAAGTATCTTGTCCAGTAAAGAAGTTAGAAATACATATAAGCAATATTTCGATATAAAAGATGTTGTATTAAACAGCAATTCAAGCTATATTTTGGAAATAACTACACCAATAAGTCTTTCAAAAGAATCTATTAATTCTTTTAAAGCACTTGTTGAGAAGAATTTAAAAGGAGATGTATTAGATAGCTTTCATAATGAAGAAAATAATATCTATATATCTATTTCTCACAAATTAGTGCTGTAATGTGCAAGATAATATTGTATAAAAAAGTGCTGCTACAAAACAATAATACCGTAAGGATTAAATCGTTTTGCAGCAGCACCTTTTTTATATGTTCGTTTGAACTTCAAAACTAAGGAAAGTTTTCAATTTCTCTCCTGGATTTATATATTGCAGACCTTCCTTTGAATTTAGCGCTCCATTTCTTGCCATCCACGGCTCTACACATATAAATTCCTTATCTTTTACACTCCAGAGCACGATATACTTAAATTCTTCTCCATAGTTTAAGGTTATATTTCTTTTTAAATCGTTAAGCTTAAAGCTTATATTATTTCTCTTCGAATCAATGAATGCTGCAGATTCAACCATATTTGATAAATCAATGGATCCTGTATAATTTTTTATTTTCATATCGTTATAATCAAGATAATTTTCAGCATCAGTATCATAGCTTACATTTTTTTCTAAAGCTTTAAAATAAGGGTGAAACCCTGCATAGATTGGCATTGTTTCCTCAGAGTTATTAATATATTCCTGATCTATAATTAACTTTCCGTTCTTCAACGTATATGTAAAAATTAATTCAAAGTCAAAAGGAAATTCTTCCTTAGTTATTTCAGTGCTCTTTAAACTCAATTTAATAGATGCTTCACCATTGATATTTGTATCAATAACCTTCCAGGCATTAGTTCTTGCTACTCCATGATTTTTCATCTTGTACTCTTTCCCATGGAGCTCGTATTTTCCCTGTTCAAGCTGACCACATATAGGAAACAGTATAGGATTTCCACCTCTTATATTTGATTTTTCGTCATAAAAGGTTTCCTTGTCTAAATAAAAAATTTCTTCTCCATTAACTTTATAGCTTGTTATTATTCCTCCTCTTTCAGTACAAATTTCTACAGAAGAATTTGTACTTACCTCTGAAAGCCTAAACATTTGAAACTTATCTTCAAAAACTTCAACCTTATACATCTAATTCACCTTACCTCTAATTTATAACTCAATATTATATGCAATAAAAAATTGTACAATAGTAATGCTAAAAAATCCTTAAATATTGGATATTTTGTGTCATTATTATTACAAGAAATTTATTACATTATATTTATACTATACCATAATTTTTAAAAATTAAAATTATAATAATTTTGTCGATAATTACTATTAAATATTACAGATTATTATTGACAAACCATTACATACTCTTGTATAATATATTCAAGGAAGAAATTTTAACCAAATTCGTCATCCCCCAAAATTAAATAATTCCCTAATCCCCAACACCCATAAAAAGGTCAGGCACAACGCCTGACCTTTTTCATATATTATAGATTCTTTTCGTAAGCTTCAACCATTTTCTTAACCATATAACCGCCTACATACCCATTGTCTCTTGAAGGAAGATTTCCTTTGTCTATTGAAGCATAATTTGGTATTCCTATTTCACTTGCTACTTCTTCCTTAAATCTATCTAGACCTGCTCTAGCTTGTGGTACTAATACTCTATTACTTCTTCTTGACATAGTTGACTCCTCCTTTTAAATTAAATAATTATTTTTTATTTAGGTTTGTAGTATAAGTTTGCTCAAAATACAAGTATATATCCTATGAAAATGTACGAAGACTATGAATTTTAAACCAAGGTAAAAATTGTTTTAATTTTTTATTTTGGCTTTATTAAAGCAAGCAATGGCTTTTATGATTCACATATTTAAATATTAATGTATAAATATGTTTAAATATATAACTATAAAAATTTTTAAATATATAAATATTTAC
>KE993468.1 GCA_000466585.1 Clostridiales bacterium oral taxon 876 str. F0540 | reverse complement strand
AATTTGGTCAAGCCCTCGACCTATTAGTATCAGTCAGCTAAACATGTTACCATGCTTACACCTCTGACCTATCAACCTTGTGTTCTTCAAGGGGTCTTACTAGCTTACGCTATGAGAAGTCTTATCTTGAGGTGGGCTTCACGCTTAGATGCTTTCAGCGTTTATCCCGTCCTAACATAGCTACCCAGCCGTGCCACTGGCGTGACAACTGGTGCACCAGAGGTTAGTCCATCCCGGTCCTCTCGTACTAAGGACAGCTCCTCTCAAACTTCTTGCGCCCGCGACGGATAGGGACCGAACTGTCTCACGACGTTCTGAACCCAGCTCGCGTGCCGCTTTAATGGGCGAACAGCCCAACCCTTGGGACCTACTTCAGCCCCAGGATGCGACGAGCCGACATCGAGGTGCCAAACCTCCCCGTCGATGTGGACTCTTGGGGGAGATCAGCCTGTTATCCCCGAGGTAGCTTTTATCCGTTGAGCGATGGCCCTCCCACGAGGAACCACCGGATCACTAAGTCCTACTTTCGTACCTGCTCCACTTGTGGGTGTCGCAGTCAGGCTCCCTTCTGCCTTTACACTCTTCGAGCGATTTCCAACCGCTCTGAGGGAACCTTTGAGCGCCTCCGTTACATTTTAGGAGGCGACCGCCCCAGTCAAACTGCCCACCTAACAATGTCCGACACCCAGTTTCATGGGCTATCGTTAGAAGCTCAGTACTGTCAGGGTGGTATCCCAAGGATGACTCCGCAGGGCCTAACGACCCTGTTTCTCAGTCTCCCACCTATCCTGTACAGACAATACCGAACCTCAATGCTAAGCTACAGTAAAGCTCTACGGGGTCTTTCCGTCCAATCGCGGGTAGCGAGCATCTTCACTCGCAATACAATTTCGCCGGATTCGTTGTTGAGACAGTTCCCAAGTCATTACGCCATTCGTGCGGGTCAGAACTTACCTGACAAGGAATTTCGCTACCTTAGGACCGTTATAGTTACGGCCGCCGTTTACTGGGGCTTAAGTTCATGGCTTCGCCTTGCGGCTAACCAGTCCCCTTAACCTTCCAGCACCGGGCAGGCGTCAGCCCCTATACATCAGCTTTCGCTTTAGCAGAGACCTGTGTTTTTGCTAAACAGTTGCTTGGGACTATTCTCTGCGGCCTAGTTTCCTAGGCACCCCTTCTCCCGAAGTTACGGGGTCAATTTGCCGAGTTCCTTAACAACGATTCTTCCGCTGGTCTTAGGATTCTCTCCTCACCTACCTGTGTCGGTTTGCGGTACGGGCGGAAGCTACCTCGATAGAAGCTTTTCTTGGCAGCATGGAATCAGATACTTCGCTACTTAAATTTCGCTCCCCATAACACCTCAGATACTCTAGGCGGATTTGCCTACCTAGAATCCTAAATGCTTAGACACACTAATCCAACAGTGTGCACATCCTATCCTTCTGCGTCACTCCATTTCTAATAACGCCACTTCCGGTATCGGAATATCAACCGATTGTCCATCACCTACGCCTTTCGGCCTCGGCTTAGGTCCCGACTAACCCTGAGCGGACGAGCCTTCCTCAGGAAACCTTAGGTTTTCGACCAATGAGATTCTCACTCATTTCTCGCTACTTATGCCAGCATACTCACTTCTGTATCGTCCACCACTCCTTACGGTATGACTTCAGCCAATACAGAAAGCTCCTCTACCACGTACCTTACGGTACATTCATAGCTTCGGTGGTAAGTTTTAGCCCCGGACATCTTCGGCGCAGGATCTCTCGACTAGTGAGCTATTACGCACTCTTTAAATGAGTGGCTGCTTCTAAGCCAACATCCTAGTTGTCTTAGAAATCCCACATCCTTTTCCACTTAACTTACACTTTGGGACCTTAGCTGATGATCTGGGCTGTTTCCCTTTTGACTACGGATCTTATCACTCGCAGTCTGACTGCCGAAATACAAGTATATGGCATTCGGAGTTTGATAGGGTTCAGTAACCTAAAAGGCCCCTAGCCCATTCAGTGCTCTACCTCCATAACTTAATTAATCGACGCTATCCCTAAAGATATTTCGAGGAGAACCAGCTATCTCCGAGTTCGATTGGAATTTCTCCGCTATCCACAGCTCATCCCATGGTTTTTCAACACCAACGTGGTTCGGTCCTCCACGGAATTTTACTTCCGCTTCAACCTGTCCATGGATAGGTCACCCGGTTTCGGGTCTACGACATGCAACTATTTGCCCTTTTCAGACTCGGTTTCCCTTCGGCTCCGTACCTTAAGTACTTAACCTCGCTGCACATCGTAACTCGCTGGCTCGTTCTACAAAAAGCACGCCGTTAGGCTTTAATGCCCTTCGACTGTTTGTAAGCACACGGTTTCAGGTTCTATTTCACTCCCCTCCCGGGGTTCTTTTCACCTTTCCCTCACGGTACTGCTTCACTATCGGTCACTAGGTAGTATTTAGCCTTGGGAGGTGGTCCTCCCTGCTTCCCACAAGGTTTCACGTGTCTCGTGGTACTCTGGATCAG